>JAUNJF010000077.1 GCA_030533405.1 Eubacteriales bacterium | reverse complement strand
GCTCAATATCGATACCTGACATCAGCCAGTCGAATTCCCGCCATGTAAGGTTCCGGACTTCGGATTTATTTCTGGGCCATCGGTAAGATCCCTGGGCAGTCAGTCTTTTGTAGATCATGACGATCCCATCCGGTTCTTTTAAAATGGCTTTGATCCTGTCACATTTGCGGCCACAGAAAAGAAAGAGTGCATGGTCGATCTCCATCGAAAACTGTTCCCGGATGATCGCGCATAGTCCATCAATGGACTTGCGCATATCTGTTCTGCCACAGACAATATAGATCGCATCAACACTTGAGATATCCGCTAACATAATGACTCCTTCAGCATATCCATGAGTATCTTCAGAAGCGCTGGTTTCATTTCATTGCTCATGCGTATAAGCAAGCCGTTTGCTTCAATTTCAATCGTATGTGAATTGTCAGGGTGCATGGAACAGTTTTCATGATCCGAGATCAGTTCTGCAGGAGGATGCTCCGGTTCTATAGCGATCCGGATCACATCCTGTTTGTGAGATGTAAGATCAAGGGTGCTGGCTTTTCCGACTGGATTCGGTATCTGACAGGCTTTTTTGCGGAGACGTGAAACTGCATTGTAAAAACAGCTGGGAGATATCCCGTGCTCATTACACCATGCAGCATCTGTCAGGCCGCTTTTCCTGCATTCGGTTACCAGATCCATCCATTCCTCCAGGGATCGTCCTGGAGCACGTTTGTTACTCATAAATAATGCCTCCAAATGTAGTGAATTATCATCTCCTATCAAGCGGAGTGTAGTAAAAATCTATTTACTATCATCATTATGAGTTCAGAAACGCAGATAGTAAAGATACCCAAAATCTAAGCGCTTACCTTCAAACATTTATAAACGACATAAAAAAGGACTTAACAGCTGTAAAAAATGGAATTATATATTCCTACAATAATGGATTGGCAGAAGGAAGGGTAAATAAAATCAAAGTTATAAAACGAATAATGTATGGCCGCAACAGTTCTGAATTATTGAAAGCTAAAGTGTTATTTGGAGAACTTTTTCACATTAAATTCAACTAAGTGTGGAAAGAACCAATTAAACACTTATTTTGATTCCAGTTGTCCAAATAATATGGACTATCCTAGCTACTGTTACCATAGATCTGTTATCACAACAAGACAACTATTATCTTTTATGTATGCATTCCATAATAAATCTTCCCGTCTTATCTGATATTGCTTCGTATCTACATTCTAATTGTACACTTGAAATAGTGGCAATTTTTTTTGCTAATGTTAAGCCCAATCCACTTCCTTTCGTGGAATTCACAGCAGACTCACTTCTAAATCCAGGATTAAAAATATAATCTATTTCCTCTAACGCTATGGTATGGCATTCATTACTAATTTCTATTTTTAATTCTTGTTCTTCCGTAAAAGAAAAAACCACATCTATCTCTGTGCGTTCCAATGAGAATTTCAATGCATTCTCGAGCAGAATAAAATACATTAAATACAAGTCTTTATTAGCACTAAACGAACGTCTACATGCCCCTTTAAACTTAATCCGAACATCTTTTTTCATTCCTCTATACATCAAAAGCTTTGATAATTTTTTGATTGCCTGATGAAAGTTGATATATGCCATTTCAACCTTACAGTCTTCATAATTTAACAGTTTATCATGATACGCCAAAAGATACTGAATCAGATTATATCCCTCCACAGAAGAAAATAGTTTATCATTTGCTTCTGCAATTTTTATAACTTCTTCATCATTTTTCACATCGTCAATCAAATCAATAAAATGTTTTGTTGCGTTTTTAATATCATGAATGGTCAGTCTACGAACTTGAACTTCGTGATCCATTTTTTCAAATTCTGTAACTATCTTTACAATTTGACTTAATGAATATTGAGTAAACTGTCGAATATCTTGTTTATGCCTTTTTAAATTGGGTACTATTTTTGTCAAATCTGCTTTTCCAAATATATTAAGGCATGTATATATAGCATTTTCTGTCTTGTATGCGCATAAACCATATGGACAAACAAAAACCTCCTGCTTTTTTTCGTTAGCACATATTTTTTTATAGAAATTTTGACAATTTTTATTCTTCTCTTTTATGTGCATTTGACAAATATATGGCGTCTCTGTTGAAACAACCACATGTTGCTTATCTTGATTAAATGTATTAAATATCAATTTTCTGTACCTTCTTTAAAAATACCAATCACATTTTTTAAAATTTTTATATACTTCTTAATATTCTCATAATGTCAGGCGTCGAATTATAGTTCCCACCTACGGCACCTTTACCGCAGATTTA
>JAUNJF010000076.1 GCA_030533405.1 Eubacteriales bacterium | reverse complement strand
GTTGCTTTGGATTCGATTTTAGAATTAACACTTTCAGATAAAGCATTTGTAGAAGAAACTGGCGATATAAACTTTATGTTATCATTTTATTTTGATGCAGATAAATATCAAGAAACAACAAATGCGGCAACATATGATGTTAATAAGGAGGGTATGTTCCTTGCCGAATTCCATTTTGATAAGGATGGTAATATAAAGAGATTTTCAATTGATGATACTAATCTTTTAGATGGAGCAGAATAAAAAAGTACTGCTTATAATATAAGCGATGACTTTGGCTAGTTTTGTCTTAATCGTCACGACGACGAAATCGCTTAACAAAAATGCTGAAATACTAGAGAAATTAAGGGTTTTCCTGAAAGAAGGAAAACCCTTTTTAGACATTGTACACTTTTTTAAAAGATATATTTGACACAAAGTAAACCAAACAAGTTTCTACTAATAGAAGAATGACAAAGTATAAGTGTTGAAGTATGAACTGTAAGAAAGATTAAATGTCATTAGGACAAAATCCTAATGTGATATACAAACGGCAAAATGGTGCAGCAATGCCAACATTAGATAATCTAATAGTACTAGAGAGTGTGAAAGTTTTTCTGTAAATTAAATATTTAAATATAATTAATAGGCTTTCTATGATAAAATTTATTATTATAGGAGGCCTTAATTATGGCAAGAGAGAGAAAAAAAGTACACAAGGTACAAATGACCGATGGCAAACGTGCCATCATCCACCAGCTATTGGATGAATATGACATTCAGACAGCTGAAGACATCCAGGATGCATTAAAAGATCTTCTTGGAGGCACAATCAAGGAAATGATGGAAGCTGAAATGGATGACCATTTAGGTTATTCAAAATCACAACGTTCAGAATCCGATGATTATCGAAATGGCTACAAGTCAAAACGTGTCAACAGCAGTTATGGTTCCATGGAAATCGATGTTCCGCAGGACCGTCGTTCTACTTTTGAACCACAGATTGTAAAGAAACGTCAGAAAGACATTTCAGACATTGACCAGAAAATAATCTCAATGTACGCAAAGGGAATGACAACACGACAGATTTCCGACACAATTGAGGATATTTATGGATTTGAAACATCAGAAGGATTTATTTCTGATGTGACTGATAAAATAATGCCACAAATCGAGGACTGGCAAAACCGACCATTAGATGACGTTTATCCTGTTGTTTACATTGATGCCATTCATTATTCTGTAAGGGATGAGGGAATAATAAGAAAACTTGCTGCTTATGTAATTCTTGGAATTACAGTGGATGGAAAAAAGGATGTATTAAGCATAAGTGTTGGAGATAATGAAAGCTCTAAATACTGGTTGTCTGTATTGAATGAATTAAAAAACCGAGGTGTAAAAGACATTCTTGTTATATGTGCCGATGGTTTAAGTGGCATAAAGGAAGCCATATCGGCAGCTTTCCCAAACACAGAATATCAAAGGTGCATAGTTCATCAGGTGAGAAATACTCTTAAATATGTACCCGACAAAGACAGAAAAGCCTTTGCGAAAGACCTTAAGACAATATATCAGGCAGTTAATGAAGAAAAGGCTCTCGAAGCATTAGAGATGGTAACTGAGAAATGGACTCCGAAGTATCCGAACTCCATGAAAAGATGGAAGGACAACTGGGATGTGATATCGCCTATTTTTAAATTTTCAGATACTGTACGAAAAGTAATATATACAACCAATGCCATTGAAAGTTTAAATTCAACATACAGGAAACTTAATCGTCAGAGAAGTGTATTTCCAAGTGATAAGGCATTGCTGAAAGCACTGTACCTTTCAACCTTTGAAGCAACGAAGAAATGGACAACGACCTTAAGAAACTGGGCTCAGGTGTATGGAGAACTGAGCATTATGTACGAAGGCCGTTTGCCTGAATAGCATAAAAAATACCCAATATCAAGGATAAATATACGCCCGTTATAAAACGGGCGTCCTTGACATGGGTATTTTTATATGCTAGTTATATAAACAAGAGCTGCAAGCTCATTTCATAAACTTACAGCTCCATCACTTATCATAGAATGTCTATTTACAGACTTTATTTCACAGACTCGACCTGCATTGGCCATTGCCAATGCAGGTCTTGTTATTTCGATTAGTTTTTTTCAATTCCTCGCTTGTTTATATATGTGTGAATTTGTATTAAGTTTTAGTTTGATTTTAGATTAACGTTTATCAAAAAAACTTTTTCTTACATTCTCTCAGGCGCTTCAAATCCAAGTAAATCAATACCTGCCTCTAACACTTCCTTGCAAAGCTTTATGAGTGCAATAT
>JAUNJF010000075.1 GCA_030533405.1 Eubacteriales bacterium | reverse complement strand
GTTCCTTGACCTGTATAAGCAGGTCAGCGGCAAGGCGGGGGCGTATCAGGTGAAAAATGCCGAGAACGCCATGATGCTAAACATCGGTGGAAGCGCTACGACAAATTATGTGTTTATTGTAGGGAGAAAATGAAGCTTGGAAATAAAATTTTATAACAGGAAAGATTTAGAAAGAAGAATAAATGAGTTTTGTGACTTGTCCCATATTTGTTTTACAGCTCAGGCTAATCCAGGAATTATTCGACAGAGATATATTGAAAATCCATACGAAGATTTATTGATGTGTATTGCCGAGGATGAAGGAAGAATTGTTGCAAACTATTCAGTGGTGCCCATAAAAATCTGCGTTAATGGGGAAATACATAAGGCTGCCCTTTCTTTGAATACAATGACACATCCACAATATGAAGGGAAGGGACTATTTGTAAGGTTAGCGAGCTCGTTGTATGACTATATGGATACTTTGGGGTATGCAATGGTTTGTGGGTTCCCCAATAATTTGTCAAACGGGATTTTCTGTGCAAAGCTGGGATGGAAAGATATCTATGAAATCCCTACAATGGAACTTAGATTGCATGATGTTAGTAATGAAACATGCAGATGTGATGTCCACCCGGATATAGGAAATTGGCAAAGAGTAGGAGTAGATGAGAGTGAGTCGGAAGGTGTGACAATATTTAAGGAAAATAAATACCTAATATGGAGATATAGAAATCATAAGACCAATAAATATGTGCTATCTAATTTTGATGAGCGATGCTGGGCTATTCATCATGTTTATGGTACTGAAATGAATATTACTGAGATGCACTATGGTGACAATGTTCAAATGCTTAAAAAAATGGTTGATTATTATATTTCATTAGCTGTGGAACAAGGCTGTGAGAAATTAACCACTTGGGCGGGTATAAATACGCCGCTTCATTCGACGTTGGAGAGGAAAGGTTTCATCAATCGTGCGCCTGTACGATATTTCGGCGGTAGGATATTAGCCTATCAGGGGGATATTGATTTGTTGGATTATGATAATTGGACTGTATACATGGGGGACGATAATGTCTACTAAAAAAATACTGATAATCGGTGCGGGTTTTTTGCAAACGTTCGTTATAAAAAAAGCAAAGGAACTTGGATATTATGTTTTGACTGTTGATGGAAATCCACAGGCTGATGGATTTGCATATGCGGATCAATATTTATGTCTTGATATAAAGAATGAAAAAGCCTGCCTTGAATATGCAGAAAGTAACCAAGTGGATGGTGTGATGACAGCAGCTACAGATTTTGGTGTACTTACGGCATCCTATATTGCTCAGAAACTGGGGTTGCCCGGTTTGAATTATGAATCAGCTGAACTCGTTAAAAACAAATATCTTGTCAGGAAATGTTTTTATGAAAATAAAGTTGATGACACCGGAGAATCCTACGAAGTCCACGAAGGGACAGATATTGAAAAGCTGTCTGCCATTATTTCATATCCAGTAATGGTGAAGCCATGCGATGGCTCTGGAAGCCGCGGAGCGAGCCGTGTTGAAAGTGCTGCGGAACTATCTGCTGCATGTGAATTTGCTATCAACAGTTCGGTTTCCAACCGAGCGGAAATTGAAAGGTTCATAGAGGGAGATGAATATGGCGTAGAAAGTCTTGTTGTAAATGGAACAATTCATGTAATGGCTGTAATGAAAAAGTTGATGACAAATCCACCATACTATGCAGAATTGGGTCATGCCATTCCATCTGGATTACCAGAAAAAACCGAGCACTACATAAAGCGTTGCGTAGAAAAAGCAATCAAAACATTAAAAATCAACTTTGGTGCTGTCAATATGGACTTGCTAGTCACAGAGAAAGGAAAGGTTCATATTGTCGATGTCGGAGCAAGAATGGGTGGTAACCTGATTGGTTCTCATATAGTTGTTCTTGGAAGCGGAACAGACTATTTGGCAAATCTTATTAGAGCAACTGTGAATGATCCTGTGGATTTTTCTGCTGTTGTCAGCCCCAAATGCGTTGCGACAAGACTTCTTGCCTTGACTCCAGGAAAAATACAAAAGCTCCCAAACATCTCACACATAGAGAAAGAATTCGGTGTAGAGGTTCAGCATCATATGCATGTAGGCGATTATATACAGGAGTACCACACAAACTTAGATGGAATGGGTTATGTTGTGGCAACGGCAGATAGTGTTCTGGAAGCAGAAAGAAAGGCGGAAGCAGCAAAGCAAAAAATAGAGAAAGAAATAATGAGAGGTTAGCATGATGGGCATACCGATGGAAAAGCAAAAAGGTGATTCTGAGAGCGGCGGTAAGAGTCGTGGCAGTGCGGAATCAGCCATGAGGGGTGGCGGAGTATATCAGAAATACATAAAGAGGATTATTGATATTGTATTAT
>JAUNJF010000004.1 GCA_030533405.1 Eubacteriales bacterium | reverse complement strand
TTTTATTATATCTTATTAGCCACTCCTGTTACAACTTTATTATAGCACTTCATTTTGTCTGAGTAGTTGGACAAATTTGACCGTCCGGTGGAAACGCCCATTTTATCAGCATTTTCGTCATCTTCATCTGCTATAATTTCATATTCTTCTGAAATATTTCCAGTGCCTTTAGTTGCCACATCTTCCTTTTGTGGATAAGTCAGTTCATATAATCTGTCTGCCACAAGCTCAATGAAGAGAACATTATGAGCAATAGTTCCACTTTTTAATCTGATTGATTTTCTGTGTCTTATGATTACTCCCAGGTCCTCAAGAAATGCCAACGCTCTGGAAATAGTCTTTTCGCTTTCTCCGTAATTGTCCACGAAATAGTTATAATCCTTCTGAAGCATATCGCCGGCAAATCTTTTCTTCCATCCAATTACTTCACCAGTTCTTTCATCACGGACTTCCTGTGGTCTGTACCAGTAAACAATTTCAGAAAGAATATCCATGGCAAGACGCTGTGGCTTTCCCTGTTCATTTACGATTGTCTTATGCCATATTCTTGGCTTAACATCACCGGATATATTGATATGTCCGATTCTGTCTACGGCTTCTATACCGGTGGAAAAGAACTCCATGCATCTCACCTTCCTTTCTTCCAATTATCTAATAATTCCAATATTACCTGCTCAATTTCATCTTCACTGACATCATCTGAAAAGTACTCGCTCAGCTTATCAGCCTTTAATGAAAACTGTCTTTTCTTTGGTTTCTTATCAGTAAGAATAAGCATTACCATTTCAGGAATCAGATTTCCCTTTGTTCCATATTCCTTAATCTTTGCAGCCTGCTCTTTGCTCATACTGATGCCTGTCTCAATAATTGCATCACATACAATAGATTGCTTTTCATCATCCAAGAAAGAAATATCTACTCCCTGTACTACTCCAAGCTTCCCTGCATCAACCAGTTCAAGAAGTTCATCTGATAAATACGAAAGTCTGATAAATCTCTGAACTGTTCTGCCACTTTCTCCTGCAGCTTCTCCTACTTCATCGAAACTGCTTCCAAGCCCTCTCTTACCTTGACGCTTGATAGCATCATATTTCTGCCTATATGCTTTTGCCTTTTCAGAAGGAAGCAGCTCGTCACGCTGTTGAAAATTCGAATCCACCATCATAATTCTCGCTGTCTCCATATCTGTATCTAATATTCGAAAAGGCATTGCATCCTTTCCTGCCAGTCTGCTGGCTCTTGCTCTTCTGTGTCCCGATACAATGAAATAACCACCCTCAGAATCTTTAATAGCAAGTCCTGGATGGAACAGACCATACTCGCTGATACTCTCAACAAGTTCTTTCATCTGTTCATCATCCAAAACCTTAAAGGGATGCTCCGGGAATTCCTTTAATTCATCAAGATTAATTTCAAGTACCGGATAGTTACTCTGGACACTGTGTCCAGAAGTATCATCATCTATATTCTCAAGACCAAGTAAGGCCTCGTAAGAATCAAATTTAATAGGTTTCTTCTGTACCTTAGGCTTACTCATTATCAAGCACCTCCTCAACCAGGGATGCATAGCCATTTGCTACTGTTCCCTTAGGATCATACTCAAATATACTATAGCCTGTTGCAGGACACTCCTTTGCTCTTACGGATGCTGGAATGACCTTTTCATAAAAATGCACATTATTTTCAAATGCTTCCCTTACAGCCTGCATTACTTCCCTTGCATCTCTGGTACGGTTATCAACGATAGTAAAAAGAATTCCTTCTATCTCTAATCCTGGATTAAGCTTCCTCTTAATCATTCCTATCGTCTGAAATAACTGCTGAAGTCCATCTACTGGAAGTGCTTCCGGTGTTACCGGTATAAGAATACTGTCAGCAGCTGTAAAAGCATTTACTGTTAAAAGACCAAGTGTGGGTTGACAATCTATTATGATATAGTCATAAAATGGTCTCATCATTGTTACATAATCTTTTAATATCTGTTCTCTGTTTATAGCGCTGAAAAGCACCAGTTCCATTCCCGAATACTTTAAATTCGTTGGCATCAGATCCACACCTTCTGCAGTCTTTATAATGCCATCACCTGGCTCGATATCGATGTCATTTACAAGATTCTTCATAACATCATCTAATGTATATTCAAGACTTGCTGGGCTTTCTACTCCTAAGCTTTTTGATAAATGCCCCTGGGGATCATTATCTATTGCCAGTACTTTTTTCCCTTTTCTCGCAAGTCCTGTAGCTAGATTTGTCGCTGTTGTTGTTTTTCCAATTCCACCCTTATTATTTCCGATTGCAATTGCTTTCGCCATGGTTATACCTCCATTAACTGTTCTTTGTATTCGCTTTACCTATTTCTACATAAACTCGATAATATCTGTCTGTTCCTTTGTTTCTGTAAAATTCTGAAACTTCTCTAGTTTCTACTTTTGGACACCTCTGTATGATTTTTACAAACCACTTTATATCGTTCTTGGTACCCATTAATCTGATTTTTAACATGCTACTCCGCCGCCTCCTTCTATCAAATATCAGATTGCAACCGGTGCACTTAACGCTGTGAATTCGACCATAACTGCTCAGGTTGTCCCCGAAACGTAAAAAGGGACATCTTCTTAGATTTTCATCTAGGAAAATGTCCCTTGTAGGTACAAATCTATATTTACTTTCTAATCACTAACATTTTTCGTATGCACTAACATTTATACGAATTTTCTCTCAAATACCCTAAAATACTAGGTTCTATCCAACACATTGAAGGTAAATTAAGGACTAATAAACTCGAAATTTATGTTAGTACTTCTGTTAGTAAGCTGATTTTCGCCATTTTTTGAATTGGTCAAAATTGGTCAAAACTCAGTGTTTATAAGGCTTTGAAAGCCCTAACATAAGCCATCTTACTTGTCCAATGACTTCATCGTTGGGAACAACAACACATCCCTAATAGCAGGACTATCTGTCATCAACATACAAAGTCTGTCGATACCATATCCGATACCACCTGTTGGAGGCATACCAATCTCCAATGCATTCAAGAAATCATCATCACAGTGCTCAGCTTCCTCATCACCAGCTGCAGCATTTGCATCCTGAAGCTCGAAACGCTCTCTCTGATCGATTGGATCATTTAACTCTGAGTATGCATTACACATCTCCCATCCATTCATGAACATCTCGAAACGCTCAACATAGTTAGGATCTTCTGGTTTCTTCTTTGTAAGTGGAGAAATCTCAATTGGGTGATCCATAACGAATGTAGGCTGAATCAAATGCTCCTCAACGAACTCCTCGAAGAAGAGGTTCAAGATATGACCCTTTGTATGCCAATCCTCGAACTCAATTCCCTTTTCCTTTGCGATTGCCTTAGCAGCATCTGTGTCAGCAATCTCATTGAAATCAACACCTGCATACTTCTTAACCGCATCAATCATAGTAATACGTTCAAACGGCTTACCAAGATCCATCTCGATTCCCTGGTAAGTAATCTTAGTGGTTCCAAGAACCTCCTGCGCGATAGTACGATACATATTCTCAGTTAAGTCCATCATTCCGTTGTAATCTGTATATGCCTGATATAACTCCATCAAAGTAAACTCTGGGTTATGTCTTGTATCAAGACCTTCATTACGGAACACACGACCAATCTCGTATACTCTCTCCAAACCACCAACAATCAATCTCTTCAAGTATAACTCAAGAGAAATACGTAATTTCAAATCCTCATCTAATGCGTTGAAATGAGTCTCAAATGGTCTGGCAGCAGCTCCACCTGGATTTGCAACTAACATTGGAGTCTCAACCTCCATAAATCCCTGCGCATCCAAGAACTTACGGATTGTGCTAAGAATCTTAGAACGCTTAACAAATGTATCCTTAACTTCTGGATTCATGATTAAGTCAACATATCTCTGACGGTATCTCTGATCAACATTTGTAATACCGTGGAACTTCTCTGGTAAAATCTGTAAAGACTTAGAAAGCATTGTAATCTCATGCGCGTGGATAGAAATCTCACCTGTCATTGTTCTAAATGCAAAAC
This sequence comes from Eubacteriales bacterium, assembly GCA_030533405.1. GTDB lineage: Bacteria > Bacillota > Clostridia > Lachnospirales > Lachnospiraceae > CAG-590. The sequence continues at coordinate 157,063 of JAUNJF010000004.1, read as the reverse complement.
CCTTTACACCATAAATATCACCGATATCGGCCTTTTTAAAGATAGCATAAGCATCTTCACCAACAGCATCTCTTGAAACATAAATCTGGATATCACCCTTTAAATCACGAAGTGTAGCAAAAGAAGCCTTACCCATAACACGCTTTAACATCATACGACCAGCTACACAAACATCGATTGGCTGTGCATCCATAATCTCACGACGCTCATTGTAGTCATTCTTCTTTGCCATACGAGCTTCCTGCTCATCCATTCCTGTTACATCTACTTCTGCACGTCCAGCTAATAATTTCTCTTCGTGTGGAATGTACAAATTCTTAACATCCTCTGAGTGATGTGTTACATCATACTTTGTAATTGTAAATGGATCCTTACCCTCTGCCTGAAGGTTCTCAAACTTCTCTCTACGAACCTTTAACAACTGGTTAATGTCCTGTGTCTGTTGCTGCTTTTCCTGATTATTCTCAGCCATTTCTCTATCTCACTTTCCTATTATTTACTCTCTTTTATCTAATATAATAATGCGCTATTCCTTAAATCTTTTATTTTTCTATCATAAGGAACAAATGAAAAAGAAAGGGAATAGTGCATCCCCATTCCCTCATCTACGTTTATGATTATTCTTCATCCAAGCTAATCTCTAAGATTTCAAACTGGAATGTACCAGCTGGAGCTTCTACATCAACCTTCTCTCCAACCTTTGAACCCATCAATGCTGCACCAATTGGTGACTCATTCGAAATTTTATTATTCAAAATGTCAGTCTCTGTTGAACCTACTAACTTAAAAATCTGAACATTGTCATTCGAAAGATCCTTGATTGTAACAACACAACCAACGTTAACTTTCTCTTTGTCAACTTCGTCTGTATAAATGACTTCAACATTTTTAAGAATCGCCTCTAACTCTTCAATTCTTGCCTCGATATCTTTCTGCTCATCCTTCGCAGCATCATACTCAGCATTCTCTGACAAGTCACCCTGTTCTCTTGCTTCCTTAATCTTCTGGGCAACCTCTTTACGTTTTACAACACGTAACTCCTGTAACTCGTCCTCTAATTTTTTAAGACCTTTATCGGTCAGAAGGTTCTTTTTCTCTGCCATTCGACTCGCCTCTCTATTTCATAATAATTATAACGCGAAATCTTCGCATTCATTTTTTGATTATACATGACGAAATGTAACATGTCAACGCAAAAACCACGTTGTTCGCTACTTTCGGTCCTGTTGTTCATGATGCACCTTTTTCACTAAATACATCAGTTTATCTGCCTCACGCAAACTCTTCTCAATATCCAAATTATCATTTGGCTCAATTTTCGCATAACCAACACTCATTGATAATGAAAATGTAATCTCTCGTTCCCGAATCTCTTCCTTTAAACGATCCATCATAGACTGCACCATTGCATCCAAATCCATAGTCGCATTTAATTTACCCGCAACAAAGAATTCATCTCCACCAAAACGAGAAACAATCCAATCCTCTGGAACTTGCGATTTCAACACAGAAGCAATTGTTTTTAACGCCAAATCGCCATTTGCATGACCATACAAATCATTAATTGCCTTCATGCGATCAATATCCGCAATCATTAAAACACCTGTTTCTCCAGCTTTCTTGTAGTTACGAAGCATCGGATACGCAATTTCCTCACAACCCGCACGATTATAAACACCCGTTAAATTATCTGTTACAGAAATTCGTCTTAATTTATTTGTCAATTGCGAAATAATAAGATTGCGTCGAAAATGCTCCAAATCCTGATTCATATGTCTCGTCCAGCTATACAAATAATTCTCCAACACAATATCAATATCTCGTACTAACATCGCAAAACCAAACAAGTTATCTACCGCTGCTAGCGGAACAAATATATAAACAGCAGGTTCTGTTTTTTGATCAGAAATCAAAAATATCGCTTCCTTACTACGAATCTTGGCACGAGGCATAATTTCCCCATTCCTCATATAGCAAACCATATCCATGACATCGCTAAACGTCTCCCTATTGTTAATCCCCTGAACTTCATCCTGAAACGGCTCTTCCTCTAAACATAAAATGAAATCGTTTCCTTCCATCCAATGATCCGTACGGAACAACTCGCCATATTCATAGTATAACTGGTCCATATTTTCACACTGATTTGCCGCGCCAAAAATATGACGAAAATGCGAATCACACTCTGTTCCTTCCATTTTTTGATGGCGACTACTCCGTTTGCGATTCACTGTAATACGCGTATTCATCAAATTCATGTCCGAACAACAACTCTCAGCACAAAAAAATCGAGTCCGCATTGGTTCGATCTCTTCACATGCTTTTCCTTCTATCAAATCAAGCAACAACTCCATTGCCTTCACACCCATACTAACCCATTCATGGCTGACAGAAGAAATAGACGGAACATATTCCTGCGCGCGCTGCGTAAAATCATATCCTGTGATAATAACATCCTCTGGTACACGATAATCATGCTCCTTCATCCAGTCACAAACACCCATCGCCATAATATCATTAGCACAAACTACGGCATCCGGCAAACCTTGGTGAGATTCCACCCACTGACCAATCAGGGTTTTTGCATAATTTTTCGCCCAATCGCTAAACATAATGTTTTCTTCTGGAATCGAAATACCATGTTCCGTTGCAACATCCTTTAATGCTTGCAATCGAATCTGACATTCTGGATGCTCCTCTGGTCCACCAATAAACACGATTTCCTTTGCACCATGTTCCACAATAATGTGCTCGGACAATTCTTTCATTCCATAATAATTATCTGTATGAATAGATATCATTCCATCCAAATCATACTCCAAACTAATTGCCGGAATTCCTGACGCAAGAACTGCTTCATGCAAATATGTTCTCTCACTTTCACAGTTATAAGAGTTCGGCATCAATATCGCACCATTAAAATCCTTTAAATCAGGCAGGCGAAAAATAGTTCCCTCTCCCTTATTTTTCTCTTGGTCAACCATAACCGAAAAATTCACAAAACAAAACAGATCACAATTGGCTGGTTCTGCAATCTCAAAGGCGCCACTGACGATTTCGCGCAAATACTCATCGCCCCATCCATTCGCAAACACAGCTATTTTCTTTTTCATATGGCACCCCCATTTCTATCTTATTTCAAGTATTTTCAGGCTATCTATTTCATTTACAATATCTCTGGTAGTAGCAATCAACCACTTTACGTTATACATGCTCCATCTCTTCGTGATGACACTTCTTCACAAAGTACATAGATGCATCCGCTTCCTTCAAATGCTTTTCTATATTAAATTCTTCATTTGGATCGATTACTTTATATCCAATACTAATTGTTAATTTAAATGAGATATGTTGACGTTCCACTTCTCTTTTTAATCGTTCTGTAATCGCTATCGCCATATCATCCATCTGAATGGAATCTGTAACCAAGCCACCAACTAAAAACTCATCTCCGCCAAAACGAGAAACAACCCATCCTCGCGGAACTTCATTTTTTAATACCGTTGCAACCGTCTTAACCGCCAAATCTCCATTTGCATGACCATACGAATCATTGATCTGTTTCATATGATCAATATCAACAATCATAACAACACCATTTTTACCAGCTTTATGATACTCCTTCAGCATTGGATAAGCAATTTCCTCACATCCTGCTCGATTATAAACGCCAGTAAGCACATCTGTTACAGAGGAAACCTGCAATCTTCTTGTCAATTCCGCAAGTTTGATATTACGGCGCATCTGGTCAATATACATATCCATGTGTCTAGTCCAACTGTATAAATAATTATCCAGTACAAGGTCAATACGTCGATTCAGCACCGCAAAACCGTATACCTGCTCTCTATTACATAATGGCACAACAATATAATGTTGTGGCTCCTGTCTGCCTTCAGAAAACATAAATAACGAATCCTTCACATTTAGTCTTTGATGCGGTCTAACATTTTCCTTCTGCACGACACACACAGCATCCATTTCCCAACTATATCCTTCCTTGCATAATAAATTATCGTCATCCACACGGAACAAATCTGGTTCCACACAAAGAAGAAAATCATCGCCTTCCATCCAATGCTCTTTTGCTAATAATCTCGTTAAATTCCGATGTAAATTATCTGCATCCTTACACTCACTGATAGTCAAGTAAATATGTCGAAAATGCGAGTCACATAACGATCCCTGAATAATTTCATGATTATGGCTTTTACCAATCTCAATCTGTGCCTGTGCCTCATATCGACTAAATACACAACCACAGCTTCCACCTCTTACAAATCGTGTTTTTGTCGGAGTTGGTGAAACCACTTCATGTCCACGCATCTCCTCAGCCAACAACTTCATTGCCTGAATCCCCATACGATACCATTCATGACTCACTGACGAAATCGCAGGCTGATATTCCTGTCCCATCTTCGTACAGTCATATCCTGTCACAATTATATCCTCTGGTATCATATATCCATGTTTTTTTAACAAATCACACACACCAATCGCTGATACATCATTTGCACAAATAATAGCATCTGGCAATTCCTTGTGCTGTTCTATCCAGTCTGCAATTAAAATCTTTGATTTTGTTCTAGCCCAATCACCATAAAGAATATTATCTTCGGGAATAGAAAATCCCATTTCCTCCGCAACATCTTTAACAGCCTTCAATCGAATCTGATTCTCATCATGTTCCTTGGGGCCACCCAGGTAAACAATCTTTCTTGCCCCATGATCCCGAATCACATGGGATGCCAATTCATACATTCCATAATAATTATCCGTGTTGAGGGAAACAATCCCCTCTAAATCTCCTCCTACTGAAATCGCAGGAATCCCTGCCTCCATAACCTTTTCATGAAGATAAGCACGTTCTTCCTCCATATTAAAAGAATTTGTCAGCAAAATAGCCCCATCAAAATCCTTCATCTGCGGCAACCGAAAAATATTAAATTCTCCATGATTATGTTCTAAGTCCCCTGAGAGAATAGAAAAGTTAACAAACGAAAAGACATCACAATTCTCTTCCTTTGCTTCCTCTACCACTCCAGCTGCGACCTCTCTTAAATACTCGCAACCCCATCCATTTGCGAATAACGCTATCCTTCGTTTCATGTAAACCCTCGCTTTGAAATGATTCTCTATTTGATTATCTCCCCAACACATTCTATCGGTCATGCACCGACCAGCCTTTTCCCACTATTGTTTTTTATTATAACACAAAGATGAGTAAATGACTATGAAAATATGTATCACTTTCTATATTCTGCCAAGACAAGTTATGGTAAATGATGGCATAGAAAAAGACGGCTGATATTCAGCCGTCTTTTAAACGTAATACTTACTTTGATTTGGTCTTCAATGTATACAATGTGTAATCAGATGACGATACTGACACCGCCTCCTCAACCCACTGTTTTGTTGTTGGATCAAGATAAATAGATTGATCACCTTCTGTATATTTCACATATACTATTGTAAAATTCTCATGCTTGCTTCCCTTCTTAACTCCAACAATCAACTCATCAGCAGGAACATCAGCTGTGTCTAAAATTCTTTTTGTAGATGATGCACCAATTGAACTTAACGGATTACTAGTATCCGATGTTGCTGCATATAAACTTGACATCTCTGCCTGTGCTGCTGTCAAACATGACTTCGCATTCAATACAATCTGTTGTCCCTTGGCTCTATCGATATAACCCAATAATGCAGGTACTAAAATTGCCGCTAAAATTGCTAAAATAACCAATACAACAATCAACTCAACCAATGTGAAACCTTTGTTACTCTGTAAATTCTTCTCATTCTTCATAACAGTGTCCCTCCTCTTTTTTCCTGTCTGTATTTGCTTTTTAAGCGATGTCTAATTATACCATTTTTTGCTATATTTTTAAAGACTTTTCGCTCTATTTTATATATCGGAAATAACCAAAAAATTTTTAGATTATTTAGTAATTTTTCCTCTATTATTTTTTAGAAATATTGTTCTAATTCTGCAGGGTCATTTGAGTAGCGGATTGCGTTCTCCATGGTAATCATTCCACTGTTAACCAGGCGCGATAAATCGCTATTTAATGTGTGCATTCCAACATTATATCCACTCTGCATCAAGGAGTTCATCTGATGACATTTATTCTCGCGAATCAAGTTACATACGGCATCTGTTCCAACCAAAATCTCTGTTGCAGCAAGACGACCTGTTCCTTTTGCATTTGGTACCAAACACTGTGTGATTACACCATTTAATACGCCTGCTAACTGCGTACGAATCTGATTCTGAATGGATGCAGGACATGCATCAATGATACGATCAATCGTCTGTGCCGCACCAGTTGTATGTAAGGTAGACATAACCAAATGTCCTGTCTCAGCAGCAGTCAATGCAGCCGAAATCGTCTCATAATCACGCATCTCTCCAACAAGAATGATATCTGGGTCTTCACGCAATGCACTTCGAAGTGCAGCTGCAAAGTCGCCCACGTCACGTCCCACTTCTCTTTGGTGAATCAATGACATCTTTCTTTGGTATTTATACTCGATTGGATCCTCAATTGTAATAATATGCTCTGGTCTTGTACTGTTAATATGATCAATCATTGCAGCCAATGTGGTAGACTTACCAGAACCGGTTGGACCTGTTACCAAAATCAGTCCTCTTGGACGGTCAGCCAGCTCACTTAAAACATTTGGAAGTCCCAACATCTGTAACGATGGAATATCGCTATTTAACAAACGAATAGTTGCAGCCAAATTACCTTCCTGCTTAAAAATATTAACACGTTGACGATTGCCATCGGATGACTTAATCGCAAAGTCCAAGTCAATACTTTCTTCAATCTTTTTACGCTGTTTTTCATCTAACATTTCAAGTAACATTGCTTCTGTTTCCGCATCATTTGGTGCATCTGGAATAATCTGCAATTTACCATTAATACGGAACATCAGTGGCATTCCCACTGTAATATGCATATCTGAGCACCCCATTGCTCTTGCCTTTAAAATCAAACGATCTATCATAAGTTCCCTACCTCCTTCGTCATTCGGTTTTCTCACAACATTTGTCGCAATTATCGTTTCTCGCGGTCTTTCGCTAACCACCTCAACAACTGGTATGTCTCCAGCTACTTCAATCACAGGTATCTCAGCTTGTTCTGGTTTATCAAAATCTTCTTCTGAAGATCCGATACCATTATTTTCCATCGAAATCTCTTCTGTAACGCTCATATCCACTGCATCTCGCTCTTCCACCACATCGACTTCTAATTCCATCGGAATTGCTTGCTCAATTTCTATCTTCGGCGTCTCCTCAAACATCTGCTGGGTCTGTGCGAACAAAGCTGCAACCTGATCATCTGTTAATTCATTATTCAGTTCGTCCGTGGATTGGTTACCAGAAGGCTCTTTAGAAGCCTTTCCAGTTCAATCAGTGTACGCCACCTTCAATAATTCATCCACTGTCGTGATGCCTTCCCGAACCAATTCCAATGCACTCTGCTTCAGGGTACTCATGCCCTGCTCTCGAATAGCATATTGCTTGATTTCCTCAACCGATGCTCCCTTGGTAATCATCGATTTAATTTCTTTATCTATCATTAAAATCTCATGAATCGAAATACGTCCCTTATATCCAGAATTGTTACACTGACGACAGCCTCTTGCATGCGCCACACGTTCTAATCTCTGTCCTACAATACTCTCCTCATTATCTGTCATTTCTTCCATGACTGCACAGGCAGGGCACACCTTACGCACCAAACGCTGTGCCACAATACCAACCAGTGAGCTGGCAATCATATACGGCTCAACGCCCATATCTGCCAAACGCACAACAGAAGATGCTGCATCATTGGTATGCAAGGTAGACAATACCAAATGTCCTGTAATCGCCGCACGGACAGAAATCGAAGCAGTCTCAGCATCACGGGTCTCACCAACCATGATAATATCCGGATCCTGACGAAGCAGTGCACGAAGACCTACTTCAAAGGTCAGTCCAGCGGTATTATTTACCTGCATCTGATTCAATTTTGCCACATTTTTTTCTACAGGATCTTCGATTGTCGAAATGTTTACACTTCGCTTCGACAATTCCTCCAAAATCATATATAACGTAGTGGACTTACCAGAACCCGTTGGTCCTGTCATGTAAATGATACCATTTGGCGACTGTAGCATTTTCATAACCAGCTGATAATTCTTCTCTGTCATACCAAATGTTCCGACATGATCCACATTACTTGCACTTGCCAACAAACGAAGTACGGCTTTTTCGCCAAACACCGTTGGAATGACTGACACACGGACATTCAAATTCACACCCTCAATGTTGATTCGGAAATGTCCATCCTGGGGAATTCTACGCTCCGCAATATCCAAATCACCCAAAATTTTAATTCTGGCAATCAACGGATTATGTACGTTTTTCTGCAATGTCATGAAATCACAAATAACACCGTCCATTCTCATTCGCACACTTGTCTGATGTTCAAATGGTTCAATATGAATATCGGATACATTGGAGTTATAAGCTCGAATCAAAATACTGTTAAACAGGTTGATAATCGGTGTGTCATCATCACCCTCTTCGATGTTGATTTCTACCGTTTCCGTCACCTGCGCACTCTTTGCAGCCGCCTTTTGTGCCGCCTGTCTCGCTGCCACCTCAGAGTAGTGGTAATGAATAGAATTTTCAAGCGCAACCTGCTCACAAAGTGCAATATTAAGCTCCATTCCGGCGACCTGTCGAATATCCTCAATTCCATAGAAATTCAATGGGTCATTTACCAAAATGTAAAGCATATTATCTACAATTTTATAAGGCATCATACAATATTTTTCAGCCAATACCTTTGGTACAATATCCAATGCCTTCTCCTCAACCGTAACATCAGACACATTGACCATACTGTAATCCAAGCGCTTTGCTAGCGCCTCTAACATCTGTTTTTCTGTGATAAATCCAAGCGCAATCAACGCACCACCCAAACGAACACCCTTATTTTCCTTCTGGTACTCTAACGCTTTCGTTACGTCATCATCATTGATATAGCCGAATTCTTTTAGTACATCACCAATTCTAATATTTTTGTTACTCATTATCTGCATAGGCTATTCCTCACACATATAGATTTCTAACGTCAATTGCAAAATATTCTTACCAACAATCTCCATTTCCCCATTCTCATTTTGACGACTGTCAGTAATCTGTGAATACGAATAAGAACACACTCTCAGCTTATCATCTGTATTCGATAAATCATCCACTAACTTTTTCAATCTGTCCATCTCACCGCCAAGACGCATACTAACATGCACAGCATAAATGCCGTTATCCACTTCTTCCTCTTCAAATAAGGCTTCTGCGTCTTCCTCATCATCCGCTTCAATGCCTGCGGCCTCATCTACCTTTTCCAAAGCACTTTTTTCCTCTACTTCAACCTCTTCTGGCTCCTCCACCATTCCTAATGCTTTTGCCGAAAATTGGTATGGTTCCAGCTTTGTGGTTTCATGAGGCATTCCAATATCCAAATCATAAGAATACAAACCATAATCAAGCACCATATTGGTAAAATAACGATCTACCTCATTGCTTGTCATCATTTGATAATAATTCTTACGTGCATCCAAAATCGATTGCTCCATGTCCTCCACATCAGCAAGTAGCATCGGTAATTCTGCAAGCTTTAATTCCGTCTTTTGTTGAATCTGTTTTTCTTTTTTCAATTGTTCATCCATTTCCCGAATCGACTTAATCTGCGGGAAAATGCCCCAATATCCAATTCCAACTACAATAACAAATACGGAAAGCATAATTAGAAGCTTTTTATCTCTTTCTGACATTTCATACTTCATAGCCTCTCACCTACCTTCCCGCTGCTTCTGCCAAAGTACAACTCACATGAATATCCCATAAATCACGACCTTCGTCATAGGAATATCCTGTATAATCAATTTCATTGAAAATCTCCTGCTGATTCAACTGCTTAATGAACGCATTGATATGGTCAACCGTATCCGAAGTCGCAATCACACGAACCACACCAGCATCTGCATCAAAGGATTGGAAAACAACAACTGCATTATTCCCTGCACATTGATCAAGTACCTTCAAAATACCATTATCACATACAGGATAACTGACAATATTATCATCAATATCCTGAATGGCACGCATCTGTGCATTCAAAAAATTGCTTCGTTCCACTGCCATATCATATTCCGCAACCTCCATCATCGTTACCGGATTATCATTATAATCCAACACTGCAGTCAGCTGCCTCTTTTTATTTATCTTAATCACCATAGAAACCGTTAATCCGACAAGCATTATAATCAAACAAATTCCTATAATGATAATCCCTGTACGATTCTTTTCCATCACAGAAGATTTGCTCTTCTTCTTTTTACAAAGCTCCAGATAATTATGGAACTTATTATTCAAATACAATCCACTTGCTGCATACAAATAGTGACCTGCTTCTTTCGCATCATTGGAAATAGAATCCGATTCAAACATTTCTATTTCTATATCCATGCCTCGTTCAGCCAGAGAAAGTTGATATAACCGAACATCCTCAGCTTTCATACCTGCCAATACAATACGTTCTAGCGGTTCTTCAATCTGCTGCGCCTGCATAAATTGCTGAATCTGACTAATAGACCTTGCAACATCCTGTGCATATTCTTCCGTGCCCTGTTCATAAAAACTTCGTACTGCATTAAAATAACTAAAGCTTCCATTTACCCACAAAAGTAACGAAAGGGATGTATCATCTGCAATCTCCAAAATAAATGTTTTATAGAAATTGCCAATGGTACGATCTGTCAGCGTGATAATACTACTTTCACCAGAATAGATATTTTTAAGCTTAATCCCCGCTTCCTCAAACATCGCAACATACTCTTGAATAAATTCTGGTATAATAGCTTCTGCATAGTAGCGCTTCATTTTCTGATCTGTCGAACCAAGTGGAATCCACCCATAAACAATGTCGTCATCCTTTTTTACATCCGCAAATTCTCGCTCAATATATTCCAACGTTTTCTTATCAGAAAGCGCCGGCATCTCAATTGTTTTTCCTATGAATTTTGTACTGTTAATAACCAGTGTAACGTCTTTCTTTGACAACTGATTCTCCGCCCAAAATACCTTCAAAAATTCAATAAAGGCTTCTGGATCCATAACCATACCATTAATCAAGCTGCCTTCCGGGGCGATTGCACTATAACATTGCTTTACCGAAATTTTCTTCTGTCCTGGAGTACCAGTGACTGCCTGCACATGCTGATTTGCTAAATATATAACCGTACTCATATGTAATCACCACCTGTTCCTTAGTAAGAAGTTGAAATCTGCTGATATGAGCCATAAATCGGCTGAATCACAGAAATCATAATAAAACCAACAATTATCGCCATGATTACAATCATGACTGGTTCCAAGTAAGAAACCAATTTATTAAGCGCCATCTCCGAGTCAAACTCCATCTGGTCTGCAATGGAAACTAACATCGTATCCAATGCACCAGTCTCCTCACCGACCATAACAGAAGATGACAGTTTCTTGGTAAATCCATCCACCTTATCAATCGCTTCGCTCAGATTACCGCCTGCGCGAATCTCGGAAATAACACTATCAAATTGCTGTTCAATATATGCATTACCAATGGTGTTTTTCGCAATTTGCAAGCAATTGATAATCGAAATACCTGCAGAATACAAACTCGATAACGTTCTTGCAAATCGAGCTGTATAAATAATCTTCATCAAGCCACCAATCTTTGGCATCTTAATCAACATTTTATCTCTTAAGTATCGCACCTTCGGAATGGAGCAAATCAATTCAAATGCAATATATCCAACAAATGCAACGCCAATTAACACATACCATCTTGTCTTCACAAATGCACTAATTGCCAACAAAATTTCTGTAGATACTGGCAACTCTGGCATAGATGCAAATAAACTGTCAAACTGCGGCATAACAAATCCCATAATAATAGCCACAACCAAAATAATCATGACACTCAAAATCTTAGGATATGTCATGGAACTTTTTACTTTACCATTCAAACGGTATTCTTTGTCATAATACGATGCCATCTGCATAGCAATCTGATCCATATTACCACTTGCTTCTGCACTTTTAATCATATTGATAAAAAGTGGTGGAAATGCATCTCCTTGCTCTAACAACGCCTCAGAAAGTGCCATACCGGAACGAACCAGTTTTAACACTCGACTGTACACTTCTCGCTCTTCTGGATTAATAGACTCATCCTCTGATATAATTCGAAGTGCTTTTACCAGCGAAACACCTGCACCGACCAATTTTCCTATATTTCTGGAAAATTCAGATATGACATTTGATTTTAATCGCTTTGTATTTCTCTTTTCTACCTTTTCCTTTGCCTGAATCAAATATAGATTGCCAGCCTTCAATCTCTCGTGTAAATCCACTTCATCATTCGCCGAAATGGTACCAGATACGATTTTTCCAGTAGAATCTTTTGCCTTATATTTGTATTGTACCACGCTTTCTCCTCCGTCCTATATCCCCTCACATGTACTCAAAGAACTTGCGAAATGGTTCTAAATATTGATTCATTACTATATTACCAATCTCTGCATATGCAGAAATCGCAATTCCAATACTTAAAAATGGGCCAAAAGCAAAATGCTCATTTTTATCCTTCTTTTTTCGAAGTAATAGGTACACCCCATAAGCACCACCCATTACCAATCCAATAAAAAACGCAAACACGTTGGCCTTCCAGCCCAGGAAAAATCCTGCAGCAGCCATCATCTTAATGTCTCCACCACCAAATCCATCTGGGACAATGATTACAATCACATATAGCAATAGGCTAATGCAAAAGAACCCAATCACTGACTCCAAAAAGGAAACAATGCTTAGTCGAAACAACAACAATCGAATCACACCAAGGCCTAAAATAATGGCATTTAGGACTGGCGGAATCTCCTGTGTATCCGCATCAATAAATGAAATGACAGTCAGTACACCATAGAGCAACACCATTAGTAATGCTTCTAAACTGATTCGATAATGGCATACAACCAAAACTGCCAGACAACCACCCAATATTTCAATCACCAATTTTCGCTTTGGCAACGGTTCAAAACAATAAATGCATTTTCCCTTATAACGCAAATGAGAAAAAATCGGCAATGCTTCCTTCATTGCAAATGCATGTCCGCAATGTGGACATTTACTTCTTCCGTGTGTTAAATCCTCTTTTTTCGGCAATCGAATTATTACTTCATTCAGATACGAATAAAATGTCGCTCCAATCAAAAATACGAAAATCAGAATTAACGCCGCCAAAACATAATATGTCGACTGTGCTTGTAAAATCTTACTCATTGCTGTCCCCTCTTCACACTAATCTGGATAATATTTGATATAACTTTCCTTCTCACTATTATCAAACTGATAACACTCAATATACTCATTGATTTCATACTGACCATAAGTTCCATTGTCTAATGTTAACGCTACACAAACAATACTTGGATGGTCTGCATCCTTTATGATGAATTCCATATTTTTCACTTCATACCCCATATATGCTTTATCATCAAAGGTCCATAAAATCTCTTTACTTGCAACATTTCCACCCTCATCACGAACCTCATAGTACTTCTCTGCCAGATACTGTCTGCCGTCATGCTGCACCAATTCAAATGATACGTGGCTTCCTTGTTTGTTGGTAAACTGAATCACATTCTTCTCTACCAACATAGCAACATCTTCTACCTCTTCTCCTGCGACCTTTTCCATTTTTGTCACATCACACTGTGCACTCTCTAGTTCCTTTGTAATTCTGCTAACTAGCATGTCGCCCACCTGCATACCATACGAAAGTCCTTTGGAGCGATGATAGGTCTGCACTGTAGCTGATATAATCATGGTTGCACATACCATAAATATACTTAACAATGCGAAGGTAACAATCATCTCGACCAAAGTCATGCCTTGATTATGCAATTTTTTTCTTTTATTATGACTTGACCTCGGCATATTCCCCTCCACATTTATCTAACCATTCAAACCAAAATACTATTTTTCCTGAAATCGATAAACTTCTATCGCATCCTCACTAGTTGATTCCTTTTCTCTGTATTGTGTTACTTTCGTTGACATGCGAAGTGTAATTCCTGTCGGGTCACCAGATTCTTTCACAGATTCCAAATGCACTGTGCATCCCAAATCCTTTGCCTCTAACTGCGCTGGATCCTGATACAACAGCTCCTTAAAATGCTCTGCTTCCTTCATCATATCCACACTTCTGTAATACATAGTATTTCCCACTGCAATCAGCTTAAGAAATCCTGCATCCAACACCATAAGCACTGCAAAACCAATTACAACCTCAAGCATTGTTGTACCCAAATTGTTCAGTTTTTTTCTTTTGTTATTCTTTCTCATGCTTATACCCGCTCTTTCAAATCCCATTTCCAAATCTCATCAACTTGAATGCTATTTCCAAATGAATTATACTCCTCATCTGGACAAACCTCTAACTCTGGCTCACTTCCTCCGTCTTCCGAAGGATCCAAATCACTCTCTGATGGGTCTTCCTTACGGATTGTAAGTTCATAAACCGTTCCCAAAGTATACGAAGTATCCTGAAGATTCTCCACCTTTGTCGTATCAATGGCATCACCAATACCCGCAATCACCTGCGCATGCAATGTGGCAACGGTATCACCATCCTCCACCAGACCTTCCTCAGGCTCCCAATACAGGATGACTTTGGCTTTGATATTACCATTTGGAGTCTCCTCCCCATCACACGTCAGTTCAAAATAACGGTATGCCTGATTCTTCTCATGATCAGCCTCTCCCGCTTTATAATATGGCCATGATTCCTGTCTTATATTATACCGCAAAAACATCCAAATTTCATCATTTTTGTCCCCATTTAATATGCTTCTTTCCACCTCTTTACTGACAGATTTTGCATATTCTTTACATTGCAATGAAATCCTTTGATTTGCTGCATTCATCATAACACTATAGGAGACCATCAGCATGGAAAGACAAAATGCCAAAATGATGACGCCTACTACCATTGCCATAATCATAGCAGAACCACTATTATTCAATTTTCGCATTTTTAATCGTCTTTTCACGCTAAATGTCTCCTATCTCTTTTCGTCCTGTAAAGTGGCTCCTTCATATTCCACTTCGCAAATTTCTGCTTACTCCACCGTCAACGATTGTTCCTCTGTCCAATCGCTAATTACACCATCTTTGCATGTCGCGAAACAAATCTTCGTATCAATCTCCTTACCAAAATAAGTATCAGCTATCACAAAATAGTACTTTGTCACTCCATCCATCTTCTCTGTAGACAATGGTAACATGTAAGTTCCTAACAACTTTTGCTTATCATCTCTTACCATTACCTTTGCAATCAGGTCACCCGACTGCACATCCAAACGATAAGCAACTCCATCACCATCTGCCACAGTTGCTAACTGGAATGGCCCAGCAATCTCTGGTGCTTTTTTTTCAGATGGTTTTGTTTCTTTTTCTGTTTTTCCATCCTGGCTCCACTTTAATGTAGCAGAATCCGCATATCTTACCTCCTGCAAAGCATTTGGTAATGAAGATGCACAGATATTTACATATGCAGTTACATCATATGCTTTTTTCAAATCTTTCAACGCCTTACCAGCCACACTGATTTTTTTCATATCTGGCATAACCAACGATACCAATTTTCCATCCTGCGAAAGCGAAATCATATATGGAATATCTGCTAACGCTTCTTCATTCTGTTTAATAATCTGCATATCTTCCACTAAGTTTGGAACACCGATTGGCAATACCAAGTTCTTTGCATCTGGCAATATATCACCTACATAAACAGCGGTCTCATCTACCTTACAAGCTGGGATTTGTTTGTTTTCATCCTTATCCTCTTCAGGTGACGCCTCTGCCGTCGCAAATACATCATATCCGCTACCATTTTCCTGTTTTTGCAAATAAATCCATGCCGCAGGAATACCCTGCTTTGACAAATCACCAATCACGGCCACTTTATAACAATCTGCATACTTCTGTGTATCAAAGGTCAATGTTTTAAAGACTGCACTGTATTCAGCAGATGCTCCCTGCTCCATTGTCCAGGTCTGTTCCGCATTCTGATAATATTGCATTACCTCTTCTTCCTTAACTGTGACATCCTCTAGCTGCACAGTCGGAATTCGAATGTACTTATAATCCACTGTTGCTCCCGCTTCAGAATCCTCATCAGTCCAATCAGAACTAATTGCATTCTCTGCAGTTGCACGAATTGTAACCTTTAAGTATTTTCCTGCATAATCAGCCCAGTTTATCTGTCCATCTGTTGCAAACTGATATGTGAACTCACCATTTTTATTTGTTTCATTACCACTTGTTGCAGTCTTGCCAATCAATGTTACAACTTTGTTGTCTGTTGCAGATGTATTCCAATATCCGCTTTGTTCATTGACACAATCTCCATTTTTCGCAACCTGATGCATACCTGCTTCCTCTGGTTTTTCAACGATTGCAACCGCAAGCTGTAGCTTCTCACCTGCACGATTATCAAGTTTAAAACGTAATCCATTATTGAGGAATGCCGGCACAACTGCCTCCTGCACACTCTCTAATGATTTTTCATCTGCCTGACGACTTGCCACATTGGTTACCACAAGGCCACTCACATCAGGTACCTCTAGTCTATGCTCCACCATATAGGTTAATGGTACACCTTCTGGACCATCTGTATACGTTGCATCTTCAAGACCTGTTGCGATTGCCTTTACGGAAATCAATACATTCTCATCGCATGTCAATCCCGCAAAATCAATCACTGCTTTCACTTCGCCATTTGCATCCGTATCATCATAGGTATTAGTGATATCGTATACACCATTTGGAAGAGATACTGCAACATCCTTAAGCTTCACGTAGAAGTACTTGGTATCTGCCTGTTTATTCTCATCTTCCGGTTTTACGGTAATCAAATAACCCGCTAAATCCTTATATTCATCCTGCGATTTCAAAATGCCGGTCCATGAAATATCATGTAATGTGCTATGACGATTCATCTGCGCACCGTCGCGTACCAACGAAACTGCTGGCATTTCCATCTGTGGCAACGGTAATTTTGTGTCATATTCTTTCTCAGTATAGTTTGGTAAAACGTCTGTATATCCGTTCTGTTCGCTACCCTTTCTTGTAATACGAACACGCATTTTCCTGTATTTCCAATTGCCTTGCGTATCCTCAATTGCATACTGCATATTGTTGCTCTTTAACTGTGACATTGTCACCATCTGACTTGTTGTAAACAGTGGTATCTCTTCATCCTTTGCTGTGATTCCAACAAGATCCACTGCGTATTCAGCATTTTCATAAGCAGAAGCATTTTGGAATTCCTTATCCCAACTAAAGATATAAGTATGGTCTTGAATATCCATCGTATCTGCCAATACAGGCTCTGGCCTTTGTGCAATACCAGAAGTATCATATACAAACTTCGAAGTCTCCGCATCATAACGATATACACGCTGTTGCACCTGACAATTGCCATTTCTTGTATTCGCTAACAACACATTATAGAACACCTGATAACGACCTTTTTGTGTCTTACAAATGATATATCCTGGTTTTAAACTGCCATCTGCAGTCCAAATGCTCTGCTCTGTCTTTTCACAGTAATTGCCGCTGATCTGGTACATATTTCGATCCACCATGCTATGCAAATCATCCACACTGCCAGCTTCTCCAACCTCATGCATGTAATGTACCTGATTTGCCATGGTCACCCAAGGATATGCACGAACCGTTATCGTCTGCTGCTTCACCAAATCATCTGGTAATCCAGTTAATATTGCAAAACTTTCGTTTTTTGTCACATGACTACTATCCTCATGCACATATACAACATCGGCTCCAACTTTAGCATCATATGCCTCAATGTCTGTTGCAACAAATTGATTGTATGAACTTGCCTTAAATCGAATCTTATATTGCAAATCTTCTGGCATCGTGCCAATAAATCCATTGAACTGTGTACCTAAAATGTTGCTGGTTCCGTTCAATACATTACGATTGAAAATCGTTGTTTCAATGACACTTGTTACCGATTCTGCATATTTGTCTATACTACTTTGTTCGTCTGTTGGTTTTGCCTGTGCTGTTAAGAATGTATTATTCACAAATGTCTCAGACAAGGTCTGCACCTGATCAGAGTATCCAGTTTTTGGATCAATCACAAAACGATTTGCAACCTTATTATCATGAATCAATTCAGTTACAATCTGACAATCTTCGTAATCGCGATAGTCTTCCTGGTTATCCAAAATGGCAACAACCTGTCCAACATCTACCATTTCCAAATGTACCTTTGGATTTGGCAACAATTTTTTAACCTTCTTTGATGCCATAACCCAGTCAGAAGATCTTTCTCCCCATGTGAACAGATGAATTTTGCCATCATCTCCAATTAAATCATTCGCAGCAATCGCTCTTACATAAGCATTTACTGTACATCCTTCCCATTCCTCTTGCATCTGAAATTCAAATACTTCTCTGCCCTTTACATAAGTATTCTTCTTTTCATAAATCGTCTTTCCATTTGCATCAACAACCTCATATTTCACCTCATAACAATATGCATTCGGTACCTTACCCCATGTCATCATGAAACATTTCTGCGAATCTGTTAATGCAGGATTTTTAGGCGTATCTATTCTTCTTGCCCAAATAGGCGTTTCTACTCGGTTCATCTCTATCATCGCCTGTTTAACCTTTTCATGCACTTCTTCATATATTGGCTTTCTGATTGTAGAACCCGTATAATCCGCAAAATCATTTTTCTTTTCCATATTTGCCGGATTGTGCTTAAGTCCTTTTACATCACCAGAATACGCCATATATCCATCAAACAAATCAAACTTCAACATATTAATCTGATATGTATCAGCAAAAAGTGTTTGGGATGATGTCACAGATCCTTTTCCTGTATAATCATCTATTGCACTCACATTGTCATGTGCCAAATAGTATGAAAACTTTGCATTACTTGTTTTTGCCATTGGTCTGATGGAACCTCCATCATCAAAACAATTCGTCATCTTCTCTACCGAACCATTATTCGGTACATATGCCAATCCAGCAAAAACACTTTCATCATTGGTTACACCATAATTCTGACACTCAAACAAATAAGATTGCGTTGCGGTTGTAATACCAGCATGTGCAAAACCAGACTGTCTTGACGTATTAATGCATCCTACATTGATACATTCTGTAAAGTAACGCGGTGATGGATTAACCTGATTAAATGCCAAGAAACCAGCTGTATATCCATTTCCTGTAATATTTCCAAAGTTATTACATTCATCCATATAAATATTTTCGCCTCGAACATTGTAAGCAGTTGCAATAAACCCAGACGTAACGCTACTTTCTGCGTTACCACCTGTACAGGTGACATTTCCATAATTGTCACAGCGCAGAATCATTATACCCTTGTTCTTCACTGTCGCAACAAAACCGCCAACACGATTCGCACCAACAACCTTTCCATAGTTAATGCTGTCGCGAATTTCCATATAACGCGTTTCCTGATTTTCAATACGACCAATGATACCACCAGCACTTTGATTATTATTTCCGCCTGCTTTGTTCAGTTCAACATATGCGTAATTTCTTACAAACTCTATGCTCTTTCCACTTTGGCTATATCCGATGATACCGCCTACACCCTGATCATTGAAGAAATCCACAGCACGAATCTTCCAGTTACTACCCGTTGCAGTTACTTTACTTTCACTTTCGCCTGCCACAAGTCCACCGATTTCATTTTGACCGATGATACCACCAATATTGCCCTTGGCTCCGACGATTGCAACTGCTTTCTTGTTACGATATACCGCATTGTTATTGTCACAAGATAAAACCGTTCCATAATTATCTCCGACAATACCACCCATATATACATAACTGTCTTTTCCGTTAGATAAAAGCGTTCCATCCTTATTCACACCAGCTAAAATCTGTGTTTCTTTCTCGGTTCCAATCGCACATGCAGATACCTTACTACCTGCACCATTGAATCCAACAATTCCACCTATTGCTAATACCTTTGCGGCAGAACCATTACCAGACAACTTTCCATTAAATTCACAATTGGATACGCGTACCTCTGTGTCCTGTAACTCAGGTCCATCCTCCTTCAAGGATGCACCAACAACACCACCAAGACCAACATTCTTCGCGCCCATATTACCCTGTAATTCTTCTTCTACAGAAATATTTTCTACGATACCACTATTTCTTCCTACTGCACCACCAATATTGGCAACTGTAGCATAATCCTTTTGTAATTTGGCAATACTGTTTTTCACCTGTGTTGCTGGTCTCTTACTATTATCAACCTGACCACGAAGCACACCTTTGTTGCTTCCAACCAAACCACCAACATTACTTCCATCAGAGTATGTCACTGCTGTACAGTTTTTCGCAACCTCACCGGCAGGCAGTACAATATTACCACTTTGCTCATTCACACCAACAAGTGCACCAATATCACTTACCTTGCTACTCTTATAATTGGTTACATCCACGTTTTCCACAATACATCTTTCGATGGTTCCTTCGTTCGATGCAACAACGCCACCAGTTACACGAAGAGATGAAAACTGTAATCTTGCTCCATTTTTTGCAGTAACCATACAATCAACAATCGTTGCATTTTCTGCATTGTCTGATGCAATACCACCGCAAACACCCTTTGGCGCAGCAATCACACCATAATCGATACAATTTGAAATGGTTCCGATATTCTCTGCAGTAATACCACCAGCGT
Organism: Eubacteriales bacterium; assembly: GCA_030533405.1. Taxonomy (GTDB): domain Bacteria; phylum Bacillota; class Clostridia; order Lachnospirales; family Lachnospiraceae; genus CAG-590. The sequence goes on along the minus strand of JAUNJF010000004.1, from coordinate 136,193 downwards.
TACCATCTTTTTCTGCTGTTACAGTTGCTTCATTGATACAATCTGCAATCTCGCCAGTTAATGTATTACGTCCTACAATACCACCTGCTTCTCCATAATCCGCATGCACCGTCGCTTGATTTACAAAATGTGATATCTTTTCTATACTTCTATTTTCACCAATAACACCACCGACACATTGATTACCTTTAACCGATCCCGTAACCATCACATTTTCCAATTCATCTCGTTTTGTAACGGTGCCCTCGTTGATACCTGCAACTGTACCAACATATGATCCCCTTGCGTCAATCATCACATTTTTCAAATCAGAGCAAACAATTATTCTTCCACCGTTATATGCCGCCAATGTTCCTGCAACAGATTGCGAATCCTTTCCACTTACAACAAGCTTCGTATTTTCAATCGTAACACCCTGAATAGTACCAAAATTCTCCGAAGCAATTCCGCCTAAATAATTTCTACCATGCATGGTCTTACCGACAAGCTTACAATCCTCAACCTGATATTTATTCAATCCACAAATCGAACCAATATAGTCCTTGGTGCTTGCGCCAATGTCTGCACATTCACACAATTTAATCAAACCATCATTTACTTCACAAAGACCGCCAATGTAAGTACCCTTTGTCTTAATCACAGCAGTTCCAGCGTTCTTACAACGTGTGATTGTAACGTTACGATTTGCTCGTCCTATAATTCCACCAGTATAAGAATATGTATACACTTCATCCTGATAGGTCATACGCTCTTTCCTAATTGGTTTCTCATTTTCAAAAATGATATCTGCGTATTCATCCTGTTCATCTGCATTTTCAATTGCAGCAGTTGCCGTCACAGGCGTTCCGTTGATAATATTATCAAAGTACAACTCGGTTCCACAATCGTCATATCCAACTACACCACCAATATGAATAGCACCTGTTACCTGCGCGAGACTACTTGCCCTCTTGCTCTGATTTCCCGCTACATAGAACTGTACCTTGCTTTCACTATACTCACCAACACCATATGCATCGCTTTCCTTCAATGCGTTTAATACTGTATTACATGTTTCTAACGTTGTTGTTTCCTGCAATTTTGTATGCATTGTATCAGTCAAATTCCACACAAAATCCTGATCATTACTATCAACAAATAAGTTATATCCAATAAATCCACCAACACAAACATTTCCTTTTACCTGACCTAGGAAGTTATTTGTCTGGAAATTGGTTTTGATCCGAAGAATTCCATCATCACCCGGCTCAGTATTTCCCTGATTTCCGTGATAATATTCAAAAGTATTTGTTTTACCACCTGCAAGATTTACAATATCCGCTTTGTTTTTACTCACAATTTGGAAATTACCACTTACACTACCATGCGCTGGAATAATACTGTCATAAACAAAATGCGGAAGAATAATCAAAAGACCGTCTTGTTTTTCATGATTCACCCAACCACTAACAACTTCAAAGTCACGATTTCCTGTTTCAATTTCAATTCCCCATCCCTCAATCGGCTCATCTGTTTCATTAATGACTTTATACTCATATTGCGTTCTATATTTTCCATTCTCCTGCCATACATTGCTTTGCACGAGTTCTATTTTGTATGGCTTATCGACCTGATCTGTATTTCTACCATCCTGTACACCACTCAAAATACCATTTGTATATATACTTACCACTGTATTCGAGAATTTAAAGCATTCCAAAACATTACGTGTACGAACTTTAAAACCAAATTCAATAGAACCCTTTGCCGGAATTGATTTCCCATTTGTCGGAGGGGTTATCATTATTTTTTTGTTTACCTTTTCATAGGCACCATCACCCCATGCCTCTAACAATTCAAGCTCTATTCCATCTGGAATCTCAATCTCCACACGCCAGTCTGTAATTGCTGTTGCAGTGTTATTCTTGCAAGTCAATAAATACTGACTTGTAGGATTTTCATTTGAGTTTGTACCATATATACCAGTTCGTTTCAATTGTACACTGCAATCACCTGTCATACCATCTGGAGCTGCACCTTGTCTACCCAAATCCGCTTCGTAGATAATCTTTGCGCGTTTTATATTTTCAATAAACTGATTTAAGGCAGCTTCTGAAGAAAAGCCAATATAACAACCACTACCGTTTTGCGTATTTCCAGCCATTATATTCTTATTCCAATCAAGTGGTATTATAATCATCTTATTGTCTTGAATTGTTTTTTTGCAATTCCAAAAATTATCACTAAAGATTGGAGTTTCCGGCAAAGTAATCTCTAAACTCCAACTCTTCCAGTTTACATTGGTTGAATTTTTTATTGAAAAATCAATATCACCGTAATAATTACCATTATAATGTTTTTTATCTTTGACATTCACATTAATATCCGGATTCAACTCTCCTGCTGGCGGATTCACTACTGGTGGTTTCTGTGTTGTCGCCTGTGTTGTTGGTTCATCAACAGGAGCATCACCCGAATTGTCCTTTTTATTATATCCATTTGTATTAATGATATTACCACCAATACTTCCACCTACACAGTACTGTCCGCTTACTTCATTCGGCGTTGCTGAAATGGTTCTTGCCTTACCATTTTCATCCTGTAATAGCAGAATAGATGCATTTAAGCCAGCAAATCCGCCGACAAATGTACTATCATTTTCTTCACCAAGAATATGTCCACCTGAAAGCGCATAATCTTCTATAATCGCATCTGCATCGTTATATCCAACGATACCACCAATATAGTTCTTTCCTGTGACATTACAAATTGCCTTCTTTTCCTCACCTGTAACAGGTGTTCCATCTGCTTTTGTCTTACATTTTCCATCTTGATCGCGGTCCGTATTTCCAATAATGCCATTATTATATCCTGCAATACCACCTGCATAATCTCCTGCGTAGATTTCCTGGAAATAACCTGAAGTCTCGCTATTATCTACTTCACTATCACACTGATATACCCATCCTGCATTATATCCTGTGATACCACCTGCATAACAATCTGCTGCATATACAACACCTTTGTTAACCCAGTTTTTCACTACAACATGCATGTTACGTTCTTTTTCTGGCTCTATCACTGGTCCAATTACCTGTGTCCATTCACTCTCCTTTAACGATTCATTCTTTGCATATTTTGCCTTCAATGCAGCATCTACCTGTAGCAACTGCTTCTTATTTACATCTGAGCTACAACCAACAATACCACCGACATACTGATTACCTACAACGGTTGCATCATTTTCACCCTGTTTTCGAAGAATGCCACTCTCAACACCAAGTGCTGGTCCCTGATTAAAACCAACAACACCTCCAACATATTGATTACCAAATACATAACCCACTTTTCCCTGTTCTGGCTTAGTGCTACATTCTACGATTTCTCCATAACAGTTAAAACCAACAATACCTCCAACATAAACACCATTTAAATACTTCTGGAGTTTCTCTTTTGCTGCAGCATCATGTTTCAAAATGTCTTGTACATCTTCTGTAGCATAAGATGGCGAACTGTTACATTCCTGAATAATTAACTTGGACGTAGCATTTTCAATCGGAACATATTGCTTCTTCTGCTGTAAATTCTCTGATAATCCAACAATACCACCAATATATCTTGGTTCAAGTTCTTTATGTTCGATATCGCCCTCTCTAGAAACGCTATTCACTGGTTCTAGCGCACCATAGTTATCACATTCCTCAATCAGCACTGACATTTTAATATTATTCTTTTCCTCTGGAATCGTAATTTTTCCTAAAATACCACCAACATACCAGGTTCCCTGAACTTTTGCGTGATTCTTTAATTCCTTTAATTCGACAGAAAGATCTGTATCTGCTGTAATCTTACTATCATCCAATACGCCTGCCTGATATCCCAAAATACCTCCGACATGACTTTCACCTGTAATCACACTCTCACGATTGGTGTTCCATGTTTCCAATTTTGTCAAGGTTCCAACATTCGTACCACAAAAAGCACCAACCTTACTCTGACCTTCTACAGTAACCTTGTCCAAACGCAACGACTCAATCTTACCTAAATTCATCACAAACAGACCAACCGGTTTTTCAACCTTTTGCCGGTTCGCCTCATCCTTTGCATTCATTTCATCTATTGCTGTCTGATAAACAAGACAATCGTTATTGGTATCTAAAGAAATAGAAATATTTGAAATCGTCTTATCCTCACCTAGCAACTGCTTCGCTTCCATCTCATCCGTATAGCGAAGCTGACGAATAGATGGGAAATCTGCCTTTGTTGCATATCTTGCATACTTCTGTGACTGATTACCCATGTCTGGGTCCTCATCTTCCGCTCCATTTGTTCCAGGAAGACCATTTTCTATTTGCACTATAGTTGGTCGTTTTAACGCACCCATAATAACACTATTTTCTTCATCTAAATTTGGTGTCACCTTAGTAAAATACAAATTGCCGTTCTCTACAAAGGTTCCCCAATCGATATCTTCCTTGATAGAAAATGTATTTTGAATATCCGTCTTTCCTGCTAATAATGCTGTCTTACCATAGGTATACTGTACATCCTTCTCAATATCCTCAATATATCTGACATTGTACAAATGTCTTGCATTTTTTAATGCATATTGCATCTTGAACAGGTTTGTTCCATCTGATGTAATTTCTTTTTTCGTTGCCTGCTCTGCAAAATAAACATGTTCCTGATTAGATTCCTTTACCATAGAAGAACGATAGTCGTCTCCAAATGCCTGAACTGCACAGGAAATCTCCTCTGCATCAACACCAAATCTGTGAAAACTAAGTGTCTTGGTGAATGCCATATCAGAAATTTTCGTTCCATTATTTGCAGGTTTCGTCACACCACCTAATAATGACTTTTTGTAAAGATAGCTTGATGCCTGAATATCTGCCGCATCTAAAACAATACGAATCGTATTATCTTCATCCATCCATGCTAAAATATCATAATTTCCTAATTCCTCTTTCTGTTCCTCGCCTGTTTCAGAATAAGTATATCGAATCACAGGACAGGAAATCATGCTTCTGTGTTCATAATTATGCAAGTATTTTCCGTCTAAATTAAATGACAGAATTTTCTCATTTTTCTCTGGACTATCATCCTGTGCCCAATCCTTGTAATAATCTGTCACAACAATGTTATACTTCAGCTCGCGTTCTGCGTGATCTACCTCTGTTACTCTAAATGACAAATTAAGCGTATCCTCATCATTTAAATGCACGGCAACAAGCTTTGGCTGTTTCTTCTCTCCACCCTTTGAAACAGTCAATGTATCTACACCATAATATCCCCATTTGTTATCATAACGGACATTCTCGCTTCGATCTGTGATATCAACCTCACCTTCCTTTTCTGGTGCGCGATATACAAGAGAACTATTTTTATCACTAAAACAAACTGCAAACACCTGTCCTTCTGATGGTGTAAATTCCAAACAAATCGCAGCATCTAAAACACTGGTATCATATACATAAGCTGATACAATTTGGAATAAAATAGGCGCAGTATCACTAGCCGTCTTTTGACCCTGCATATACTTGCTGTAATCCCCTGCTTGCGCGGAAACGCTACAAATAGAGGTCTGATATGCACTGTCACCACCGCTTTGATACCACACCTTATCCAATTCATATAATCCATTTTCTGTACGCAATGTTGTTGGATCAATGACATTCGAATAATCCTCATGCTCATCCTTCATCATCTGTTCCAACTGGCCCAACTGTCCACTCTCACTATATTCAGCAAGCTGACTTTGCGCAGCCAAAAAAAGCGTCTGTGCGTACTCATTTTGTCGGTTAAAATCTGCCCAATCCTGCCAGCCTAACATTCCTACTACAGACAACCCTAATAAAATGCTTAAAATGGCCATAACAACGACCATCTCAATCAATGTAAAACCTTTGTGATTTCTTGCTCTTTTGTAAGAACTTTTCCCAAGCAAACAAATCATTTCTCCCACTGATTTCATCTATATCACCTCGGACTCCATCCATGTTTTCCTAGTTCATTATAATTATATTCTTTCTTGATTTTCAGGTCAACTATATTCCTATATATCGACAAATTTCTACCTATTATTTATAGATTTCCACAAAAAAACAAAAAAAATCCCCTAAAAGCATCTCGCCTTTAGGGGATAGACTCTCATCTATATATTATTCAGCAGCTTCTGTTGTCTCTGCCTTCTCCTCTGTACTATCTACTAATACAGCATTCTCTCTAAGTAAAGCCTTAACCTGATCAGATAATAACTTAAACTCATAGTAATCTTCACCGTTGAACTTAAGTACTTCTTCCATCTTTGCGCCGTAAAGATCGGCGTCAGCCTGTGCTGCAGCCTTGATATCTTCGCTTGTCACCTTGATACCCTCTGCATCAGCGATACAGTAAACAACCATCTTCTCGTCAAGGTATTTCTTTACATACTCTGTGATACCTTCCATCAACTCATCCTCTGACTTGAATCCGAAAGCTTCCAACAATTCTTCATATGTGCACTGATACTGCTGTGTATAACCCTTGAACTCCTCAAACTTATCATCTACAAGTTTCTTAACTTCTTCCTCATCATATCCACTGATTGTTGCATTAGCAAGAACCTGGCTGAAAATGTCTGCGTCTGCACCTGTTTCAGCATTTTCTTCGTTCTGCTCTATAAGTTTATCTTTAATTGACTGCTTATAATCTGCAATTGTACTATAATCTGTATTATCTTTTACCAAGTCGTCTGTCAACTCTGGTTCTTTACTTTCTGAAATACTATTGATTGTAACTGCAAAATTAACAGCTGCTCCCGCAAGCTCTTCACTCTTATATTCCTCTGGGAATTTCAAATCAAGTGAAACTTCCTCGCCGATATTATGTCCAATCAATCCTTCCTCAAAACCATCGATGAACATGTGTGAACCAATTGTCAAATCAAATCCCTTTGCTGTACCACCATCAAATGCAACACCATCTTTAGTTCCTACATAATCGATGTTAACAATATCACCATCCTGTACTGCACGATCTGTGATTTCTGTCTTCTCTGCCAATCCTCTTACAAAGGAATCTACCTGAGACTGAACATCTGCATCTGTTACTTCCTGTACCGTCTTTGTATACTCAATCTTCTTATAATCTCCTAATGTTACATACTTCTTATAAGCACTTGTAGTACTTGCTGTACCACAACTCGTAAGCCCTAACATAAGCGCACCTGTTAAAATAATAGCACCTAATCTTTGTTTCTTCATGTTTCTTTTCCCTTCTATTTATATATTCTGTCTCACGACACATAACATAATTTATATCATAAACCCATTTAAAAATAAAGTAATTTTTTCAAGTTCACAAAATCGTCATGTTTTTCCCTCTCAAATTCCATTTTCTTCAAACCCCTATATTTAGGGGCTTTGTGGTATATTGCAAAAAATAATACACTATATTGTGTGTTTTCCCATTTACATTGCCTATATAGAGTGCTATAATGGATTTTGCTTTAGGCAAATTATGCCATGCAATCAATAGAGTACATATTATATTGTTTATGATACATTGTAATTTCTATTATTTTAGGTAATTTAGATGAGAGGGAGAAGATCGATGAAAGTAATCAAGCGAGACGGCACGACGGTTTCCTATGACCGCAATAAGATTAAACGTGCCATACAAAAAGCCAATGCAGAAGTAGAACCAGGAGAAAAAGTAACAGACGAAACCATTGAATATATTATTTCCTGCATTGAATCAAAGAATCGTTCCAGAATGTTAGTAGAAGACATTCAGGATATTATCGAACAGCGTCTCATGGATGAGAAGAAATTTGTATTAGCTAAAACATACATTATTTACCGTTATTCCAGAGAACTTGTTCGTAAAGCCAATACAACAGACGACTCTATTCTCAGCTTGATTCAGAATCGGAATAAAGATGTTATGGAAGAGAATTCCAACAAGAATGCTACGGTTGCCTCTACACAGCGTGATTTGATTGCCGGTGAGGTTTCAAAGGACTTAACCAAACGTGTTCTTCTTCCTGAAAAGATTTCAAAAGCACATGAGGAAGGTATCCTTCATTTTCATGATGCAGATTATTTCTTACAGCCAATATTTAACTGCTGTCTCATCAACATTGGAGATATGTTAGATAACGGTACAGTTATGAACGGCAAATTAATCGAAAGCCCTAAGAGCTTTCAAGTTGCCTGCACAGTTATGACACAGGTTATTGCGGCAGTGGCAAGTAGCCAATACGGTGGACAGTCTGTAGATGTTCGTCATCTCGGCAAATATTTACGCAAGTCTTACCATAAGTTCAAAACCAAATTTACAGCACAATTTGGTTCTACTGTTCCAGAAGATGTCATTGAGAAAATGGTATCAGAACGTCTTCAGGATGAGCTTCGTTCCGGTGTGCAGACGATTCAATATCAGATTAATACATTGATGACTACTAACGGCCAGTCACCATTTGTCACATTGTTTTTGAACTTAGATAAAAATGATGAATATTTAAAAGAAAATGCCATGATTGTTGAAGAAATTCTTCGTCAGCGTTTAGAAGGCATCAAGAACGAGAAGGGTGTTTATATCACACCTGCCTTCCCTAAGTTAATCTATGTATTAGATGAACATAACTGCTTAAAGGGCGGCGAATACGATTATATTACAGAGCTTGCAGTAAAATGTTCTGCAAAGCGTTTGTATCCAGATTATATTTCAGCAAAGAAAATGCGTGAAAACTACGAAGGCAACGTCTTCTCTTGTATGGGATGCCGCTCCTTCCTCACACCATGGAAAGATGCTGATGGCAACTACAAATTTGAAGGTCGTTTTAATCAGGGTGTTGTCAGCCTGAACCTTCCACAGATTGGTATTTTAGCAAAAGGAGACGAGGAAGTCTTCTGGGAATTATTAGAAGAACGTTTAAATCTTTGTTATGAAGCATTGATGTGCCGTCATAACTCTTTAATGGGCGTTACTTCAGATGTTAGCCCTGTACACTGGCAATATGGTGCAATTGCCCGTCTTCCAAAGGGCGAGCCAATCGATAAATTATTATTAGATGGATATTCAACCATTTCTCTTGGTTATATTGGACTTTACGAAGTAACCAAGTTAATGAAAGGCTGTAGTCATACAGATAGCAACGGACAGGATTTTGCACTTCGCGTCATGAACAGACTTCGTGCAGCAACTGATAAATGGAAAGCAGAAACTGGTATTGGATTTGGATTATACGGAAGTCCAGCAGAGTCTCTTTGCTATCGTTTTGCGCGCATCGACTTAGAACGTTTCGGAAGCATTCCTGATATCACTGACAAGGGCTATTATACCAACTCTTATCATGTAGATGTACGTGAGACCATTGATGCATTTAGCAAATTCCGTTTTGAGAGTCAGTTCCAGAAGATTTCTTCTGGTGGTGCAATCTCTTATGTAGAGATTCCAAATATGCGTAACAACTTAGATGCATTAGCTGAAGTAGTTCGCTTCATTTACGACAATATTCAGTATGCAGAATTTAATACCAAATCTGACTATTGTCACGTATGTGAATATGATGGTGAAATCATCATCAATGAAGATAATGAATGGGAATGCCCACAGTGCGGCAATAAAGATCACGCAAAAATGAATGTTACAAGAAGAACTTGTGGTTACTTAGGTGAGAACTTCTGGAATGTTGGTAAAACCAAAGAAATCAAAGCCAGAGTTTTACATCTGTAATGAGGTGATGTTCTATGAATTACGCAGCAATTAAAAAACACGATGTAGCAAACGGACCTGGCGTTCGCGTGAGCCTTTTTGTCAGCGGCTGTACACACCATTGTCCAGGATGTTTTAACGAAGAAACTTGGGATTTTAGTTACGGAAAACCATTTGACAGCGATGTAATCAATGAGATTTTGGAAGCCCTACAGCCATCTTTTATTCGCGGTTTTTCACTTCTTGGTGGCGAACCATTTGAATATAAGAATCAGCAAGGTGTTCTTCCACTGTTAAAGGAAATCAAACAAACATTTCCACAAAAAGATATCTGGGTCTATACTGGATATGACTTTGAAAAGAATATTTTGGAAGATATGGCAAAGAAATGGCAAGAAACATACGAAATGTTATCTTGTATCGACGTTTTGGTAGATGGCAGATTTGAATTAGAGAAAAAAGATATCTCGCTACGTTTTCGAGGTTCTTCGAATCAAAGAATTATACGTATTCCAGAATCTCTTGAGCAGAACAAAGTCATTCTTTGGGACGATACAAAAGAGTTTTCCATTTATTAGAAAGAGAGTTTAATATGTTTGAAAAAAAGGATATCATTTTTAGCGAAACCCTTGGCGTATGTCAGGTTGCAGAGCTTCCTAAACTCTCCACAAAAGGTGGCGAGCAGGTTGCCTATTATGGTTTACGCTCTATTTATGACAAATCAAAGGTTTCCTACATTCCTGTAGAAAACCATCAGGTGCAGCTTAGAGAACTCATTTCGCTTGACGAGGCAAAGGAACGCCTGGCAAATGCCAGCGATGAATTAGAACTTGTCTTACGTCAAGAAGCAGAATATGTCATTGCAAATACTAAATGAAAACAAAAAGTAAAACACTTTCATATAAAAAAAGAGTTGTTTTCCTCTATACAGACGAAAACAACTCTTTTTTTATTTGCTACCTGTCGAACCAAATCCACCTTCACCACGAACCGTTTCACTCAACACTTCTGTCTCTTCAAAATGTGCTGTTAAATATGGCGTAATCACAAGCTGTGCAATTCTTTCATTCGGTTCAATCGAAGTTTCCTTTCCGCTATGATTATGAAGTGCAACCATAATCTCTCCACGATAATCCGCATCAACAACACCAACCTTATTTGCTGGTGCTAATCCCTTTTTGGATGCCAAACCACTTCTGGCATATATCAAACCTGCATATCCTGCTGGAATCTCCATCGCAAGTCCTGTCGGAATCAACTTTGTCTCTCCTGGTGCAAACGTCTCATTCTCTGTGATACACGCATATAAATCTGCCCCTGCAGCATATGCGGAACCATAAGTAGGAAGCGTTGCATTCTCCTTCAATTTCTTAACTGGTACATTTGCGTTAATCATTCCTCTTCCTCCGTATTGCTTTCTTCTTTTTCTACAACAATTTTACCATAAGCTTTGCCAAGTTCCAATTCTTTTCCCTTATATCTCGCCATTTCTCCAACAGACATAATCTGAAATCCACGTTCCTTCAGCATTGGCACTACAATTTCTACTGCTTCGGCAGTAGAATCATAGATATCATGCATCAACACAATATCCCCATCTTGTGCAGAATCCAATATTCTCTGCGCAATTACCTGTGCATTACGACTACTCCAATCCTCTGTATCCAAATTCCAAAGCACAACAGGTTCCTCAAGTAACGAAAGTACAGATTCATTATACGCCCCCTCTGGCGGACGAATCATCGTCGTCTTGCTTCCTGTCAATTTCTTTACCGCTCGATTCACCTTACCAATCTGGTTCTCAGCTTCATCACTGTCTAATAACGTCAAATTCTTGTGATCATTGGTGTGATTACCAAGCTCGCATCCTGCTAACGAAATTGCCTTAATCATATCTGGATATTTCTCAATATTATATCCAACCACAAAAAAAGTAGCATGAGAATAATTCTCTGCCAAAACATTTAAGATTCTTTGCGTATATTCAGAATTCGGGCCATCATCAAATGTAAATGCAATCATCGGTGCATTCGGATCAATATCTTCTGGGTCTGTTGCACCAAATTTCATTTTTCTGTAATGTGTCAAAAAAGTTCCCGCCGCAACAGTTCCCTCATCGTTTCCGTCCACTTTATATTGAATATCTTTGTTAATTAAATCCTTGTGCGTCACTTTCTCAATCCAGGTTCTCAATTTGCTTCCACTTAAAAATTGTGGCGCAATGATGCAAATCACCGTCACAATCAAAACAAATCTTGCATATATTGTAATCTCTCTTCGACGATGTGTTGTTCTCCACCATTTTCGAAGTTTACGTTTTGTCCTTCTGATTTCTCTTCGTAAATTCATTCTGCCTATCCTCTTATCTATCAACAACCAAATCGGTACTTGATTTGGCATTATCTTTCGTATTCAAAAGCGCCACAGTTTATTCATTATGTAAACTGCTCACATTTATTAGTATAGCACATTCAATCAATAATTCTAGACCTAATATTATTAAGTTTTCTTAAATTAATCGTAACAATTTTAACCATTTATGGAAATTATATCCTATCATGAATTATTTACAACCAAGGTGTCGTATCCTTTTCCTCGAAGTTCACGTTCTAACTGTTGTGCGCCAGATAAACTATCCTTATCACCAACGACAACAGCATAATAATCTCTCCAGTCACGCACATCTACCTGATAGCCCTGGTCAACTAACTGATTCAATAAATACTGTGCATTTTCAAAACGACGGAACAAGCCAACCTGCACGCCAAATCGTGTCGGTGTTCCCGAACCATTGGTACCCGTTCCTACTGCATTTTCAATTCCTCTTGCAATTGCATTTGCTGTCTCCTCATAATTGGCGTCCAACAATGTGTTATCCGCATCGGTATTAATAAATCCTGCCTCTACTAAAATCGCTGGCATTCTTGTTCTTCTTAACACTGCAAGTTCTGGTCGCACAGATACGCCTAAATTAGTAAATCCAACCCGCTCCAACTCCGAATTCACCGCTCTTGCCATACGGGCAGGAATTCCGCTGTCGTTAAACACCAACGTCTCTATTCCACTATACATATTCGCATTCGGACTCGCATTTCGGTGAATCGATACAAAATAGTCTCCACCACTATTGTTTGCGATGGTTGCCTTCTCTGCCGGTCGTTGATACACATCCGTTGTGCGCGTATATATAACTGGAAATCCATCCTGTTCTAAGCGTGCACCCACTAACATAGCCAGACGCAAATTATCATCCTTTTCTCTTCTTCCATTATAAACTGCGCCGTTATCAAATCCTCCATGCCCTGCATCAATAATAATAGTCGGTTGCATATGATAACCTTTGCTCCCATTTCCTTCAGATTATACTATGCAATCGACTATTATCCTGTTACTTATTCATTTGCCATTTGTCTTTTTTTCTTCATTTGCTGCTTATTCTGATACATCAACATATCTGCACGTTTCATCGTATCCTCTAAGCTTTCATCATATTGTGGATTATACATCGCATATCCAATCGCCAAACTAACAGGTACTACAAATCCCTTACGGTCCAATTCCTGAATATCCTTTGTAATACCAATCAATTTATTATCCGCCTCATTCTGCGAAATATCTGGCAAGATGGCACAAAACTCGTCACCGCCAATTCGATAACAACGACCATCCACACCAATAATCCGAAGCAATACTTCTGAAATCATTTTAATATATTGATCACCATATTCATGTCCATATGTATCATTACATTTTTTCAAATCATTCAAATCAAACATAAATATTGTGTTTTGTTTCACAATCTTCTTACCCGTTTTTTCATTGACTGTCCATTGGTCATCCATATCTCGCTGGAATGCTGTACGATTATAAGTTCCAGTTAAGTCATCAGTAAATGCAAGCTTTCTATATACCTCAGCCTCCTGTGCACGTTCCAAATTCTTACGGGATTTATTAATCATTTCAATCGCCATAACCCAAACATACCATACAAATCCAATCATACCAACAATATTGCTCTTTTTAAATACAATAAATAATAAGAGTTCTAATACGGTTGCTCCAAACAGACAAGATATCCATATGAGGTTTCTTTTCAATTTCGTAGTCATTTTCCTGCCGCGGAATATCGAAATTGCCCAGCTCATACCAAGCGCTGCAAATACCATAATAGAAATCTGTGTCATCCAAAGTGTTTCTCTTAAATCCAAAATACAGGTAGCCTGTAGCACAGTACGAATTACAATTACCAAAATATTAAAATACGTATATATATACCAGTTTCGATTATTTAAATGAAATAACTTTCGTAAAAACATCGCAAACGACATCGGCATAACCATGAGCGCATAATGGTCAATAACAAGTGTCTGAATCGGCCAAAGTCGTATCAATTCACAAATTGGAGACTCTGCTAGAGACCACAACGCCAACAAAATGGAAAACAGCGAGAAATGACTCAATGCTGCATCCCTATTCTTTTTCTCTATAATCCAATTGGAATAAACACAAAGCGTAACACCAATCACTAAAATAAACAATGCTAACACAAAGCGCACTCCATTTTCTTCGATTACACTTAAATAAATATCAAATTCATCACCAAAATACACAAACTCATCTAGTTTTGGGCCCTTATAAACTGGGGTGATGCAAATCGTCATCGTTTTACCTTCATCCTCCTGACTAAGTTTCACAAAATTCCAACGATAACCAGTTGACTTATTAAACTTCGGATTCGCCGCCTTTAACTGATATACCAATTCATCCTCTATCGTAACTTCAGCTTCTACATGTCTTGTAGAAAACGCAACAGACTCTCCATTTAAACCATCTTTCGGAAGTAAAATCGTGTAATAAAACGCTCCATCTCTTAACTCAGGTTTAACCTCCCATTTTTCAATGGTATTCCCTGGACGATTTTGAATATAGTGATTATCATAGACATTGCCCATCAAAAAAGCAAATACAACCACAATAATTAATGTGCCAATATATCCCCTTATCGACTTTTTATCCATACAATCACCTCCCATTACTCCTTAGCATTTTATCTTCTCTTCCATGTATGTCTAGATAACAAAATTAAGATTGGGAAAATCTCCAATCTTCCCGCTAACATATCCATGATTAAAACAAGTTTTGTTCCTGTTCCAAACACACTATAATTACAGGTTGCGCCTACTGCATCAAAACCTGGTCCAATGTTATTGAAGCATGCAATGACAGCTGACACATTTGTTTCCATACTCTGACCATCTAACGATACCAAAACAAAACTAAATAACACAATAAATGCATACGCTACCAAATAGGCATTGGTATTATCCAAAACCTTCTCACTTACCATCTGCCCGTTATTACGCACAACAGATACCTTTTGCGGATCTAACACCTGACGAATATTTCGCTTTAAACTCTTCGCCAGTAAAAGAAAACGACCGCATTTCAATCCACCACCTGTACTTCCTGCACAGGCTCCAATCACCATCAAAAATAGCAATATAGACTTCGACAGGCTCGGCCACAAATCAAAGTCTGTCGTACCAAAACCTGTTGTTGTGATAATACTTGCGACCTGAAAAAACACATGACGCACTGTTTCTTCCAACGTTGCATACATACCACGAACATTGCACGAAATAATGGCAACACTACCCAAAATCACACCAATGTACATGCGAAGCTCTTCATCCTTAAACACCGCTTTCCACTCTTTGATGAGCAGTAAATAATAACAGCTAAAATTCACACCAAACAAAATCATAAATACTGTACATACATTTTGAATATACGGACTGTAGCTTGCTATACTGTCATTTTTAATGCCAAATCCACCTGTTCCGGCTGTTCCAATTCCGATACATACAGAATCAAACAATGGCAAACCACCAAACATCAAAAACACGATATTCAAAATGGTAAGCAATACATACATCATATATAAAATCTTTGCTGTCTGCCCCATTCTTGGCACCAGCTTTCCGACATTCGGACCCGGACTTTCTGCTCTTAACAAATGCATCGTAAATCCACTTCCCTGTCCCGCTACCGGAACCACTGCAAGCAAAAATACCAACACACCCATTCCACCAATCCAATGACTAAAGCTTCTCCAGTACATAATACCTCTGGAAAGCGCCTCTACATTAGACAAAATAGATGCTCCTGTTGTTGTAAAACCAGATACAATCTCAAATAATGCATCAATAAAATGTGGAATTTCACCTGAAAAATAAAATGGCAAACAGCCTAAAACGGACATAAATATCCAACTGACGCCTACACAAACCAAGCCCTCTCTAGCATATATCTTCTTTTGTGCATTTCTGCACACTGCAAACATTCCACCTGCTACAATCGCAATAATCAAAATCGTATATGCAAATGCTTTTGAGGCACCCCATTGTCTGTCATGCAAACTGATAAATAGTGCCGGTAGCATAAACACGGCTTCCACTAACAAAATCTGGGAAATCAAACGACCCAGCATTTTATAATTCATACGTCATTGCCTCCATTCTAGCCTACAAAAATGTCATTCAATTGCTTAATCACCTGATCGCCACTTGACACAACAATGATACGATCACCCTTGCGGAATGTGGAATCACCGTTTGGAATATCGGTTCTTCTTCCCGAAGTAATACATGCAATCAAAACGTTTTTACGAATCGGTAAATTTTTCAACGGTTCCCCACAATGTTGTGTATTATCATCCACCATAAATTCCATTGCCTCTGCCTGTCCATCTGCAATCGTGTGCATCGTAATTGCAGCACCTACGGCATTCTGCATCGCACGCACATATCGCACGATATTCGTACAACATAAATCCTTTGGACACACCACACTACCAATCGGTAAACTATCTTGTATATTATTCTCTGTGTGATCCACCTTTGTAATAATCTGTGGCACCTTACATCTTGTTCCAAACAAAGAAATAATCATGTTCATTTCATCTAAACCAGTCATGGTTACCAATGCATCGCAATCATTAATTCCTTCACTTTCCAAAAGGAACTGGTTACTGGCATCTCCATGAATGACATTAATCTGTGGCAACTGGCACGCAAGCTCTATGCAACGTTTCTCATCCTGTTCAATCAACTGCACATTGATTCCGCTTTTTTCCAACTGTTGTGCCAGATAAAAACTGACACCACCACCACCACATAAAAGCACATTTTTCACCTTGTGCTGTACAATTCCAAGATTACGCAACAACGTCGTAAGATGATCGGAAGCTGCCGTAACAAAGATACGATCACCCTGTTTGAACACATAATCACCACCTGGAATAAACACTTCACAATCGCGACTTACTGCACAAATCAAAACCTTACATTTTACAATCGATCCCATATCATAAAGTGGGACGCCGCAAAGCTTACTTTCCTCATCAATACGAAGCTCTACAATCTCAACTCTTCCCTTTGCAAAGGTATCTCTCTTTAGAAAACCTGGATACTTTAACAAACGTTCAATCTCCAGTGCAGCCTGTCGTTCTGGATTCACTGTCATAGATAAGCCAAACACGTCCCGCATTTCATAAATCTGATCTCCATACTCTGGGTTACGCATTCTGGCAATTGTGTGAAGCTTTTTATTTAAAATGTGTGCTGTCATACAACAAAGCAGATTAATCTCATCCGCACTTGTCACAGCAATCAGTAAATCTGCGTTCATAACACCTGCCTGCTTCAATACTTCCATGGAAGCCGCATTTCCCTGCAGCGTCATAACATCTATTCGCTCCACTGTACTATCTAATACAGATTGATTGATATCAATCAGCGTCACATCATTGTCTTCTAATAATAATTTTTTAGCAAGTGTCATTCCTACTTTACCATCACCTGCAATTAAAATCTTCATATACCAACATCCTCCAAAACAACCAAATCATACCATTGCTTTTATAAAATTTAATTATACCATATTCTGTATAAATAGCAATCAAAAGGGGACGAAAATGCCTGTAACATCCCACCCAATAGATATGCATTTTCGCCCCTTTATTTAACGAATTACTCGAGATTATCAAGTTGTAAATCTGCCTGCAAAACAGGACTTTTTCTTTATAGATATTGAATCAATTGATCAATAACTGGCTTATAATGATCATCTGATAACCCAAAATCCATCTGTTTATAACTCCATGCGGCTCTTCCAATACCAAATTTTTCAAACGCTGCATGAATATCCTGAAACCACTTCACTGTATCTTCTGGATTCGCCTGGTCAATGACACCATATTCTCCACAATAAATTGGAATATCTCTCTCAACTGAAACATCGATTGCATCCTTGAACATGACTTCAAAAAACTCTGGTCCAAGAGAGGTCAATGTAATTCCCTCATCAGCCAATGCGCCAGTCATGGCACCCATAATCGACTTTGATTTTTCCATATATTCATCAAAATCTCCCGGATACGAAATATGAAAATCACTTGGCATCTGATCCATCCAATGTGCAGTCTGATGTGTAAAAATCATTGGTTCATAGCAGTGAAAATTATAAACAATATTCTCATCTGTTGTTGGAAGTAAATATTTGATAGAGGTTACTGCATTGTAACCCACACCACCATACAAAATCTTTGCTGTTTTACTGTTTTTTCGAATGGTTTCTGTTGCTCGTGCAGCAATCGCATTCCATTGCTCAATCACATCAAATCGAACTACTTCATTGAGTAATTCAAACATCATAATATCTGCATCCTTTGCATAACGATTACTTAAGCGATCCCACAATGCAATAAAGCGATCCTGTAATGCTTTATCATCAAAA
The DNA here is from genome assembly GCA_030533405.1 of Eubacteriales bacterium. Classification (GTDB taxonomy): domain Bacteria; phylum Bacillota; class Clostridia; order Lachnospirales; family Lachnospiraceae; genus CAG-590. The sequence continues at coordinate 117,719 of JAUNJF010000004.1, read as the reverse complement.
AAGTCACTAGAATACTCTAAGTCATCAAATGAATATCCATAGGTTTTGTGCAAATCCAATACAATATTCAAATTGTATTTTCGGCACCATGCAATGCAGTTATCCACATACTGATATCCACTTTCTTTTTCCGTTCCATCTTCATTTTCTACATTCTCATAATCAAGTGGCAAACGAACATGATCCACGCCCCATGATGCAATTTTTTCAATATCCGCTTCCACAATAAATGTATCCAAATGCTCTTTATCCTTTGGACCCTGTGACAACCAACCGCCTAAGTTTACACCTTTTTGAAAACCCTTTAATGATCTCATATTCGCTACCTCCATATATGTTTTTCCGTATCTGATGAGGTTATTCTATCATTTCATATACAGACATGATATAATATATGTTGTTTAATTATTAAATTCGTGTCTATATTGGAGGTACTTATGCAACACAACCAAATGCATATAGAATTGATGAACAAACAGTTTGTTCAACGAGAATACGGAATCATTCATCCCACATACGATTCAGAGTTGGCATTTTATCAGTTGGTTAGCGCTGGTGATATCAAGGCATTAGAAGCCCGTACAGACTATGAATCCGTCAACAGCAAAGAACGTGGTATCTTGTCAGACAATCCTTTGCGAAATCTGAAGTATCATATTATTGTATCCATTACAATGATTTCACGGTTTTGCATTGAAAATGGCATGTCAGAACAGGAAAGCTATGCGCTTAGCGATTCCTATATTAAGGCCATTGATGAATGCGTTGATGAAGCAGGTGCCCGCAAGATTCATCATGATGTCATCTTTGATTACGCAAAACGCATGAAAAAGCTACAAAAACAGCAAATCATTTCCGTACACTGCATCAAAGCAATGGATTACATCTACGATCACCTGCACGAAAATATACAGGTAGCAGATGTTGCCGATTATTTAGGATTAGAACGCAGTTATTTTAGCAAACTATTTCACCGTGAAATGGGACAAACAATTTCACAATTTATTGCAAGCAAAAAAATAGAAACGGCAAAACAAATGTTGATGTACTCGGAATTCACTTGCAGCGAAATCGCGCAATATCTATCCTTTTCAGACAACAGTCATTTTGCCAGTTCTTTTCATAAGCATACGGGAACAACACCTAGCAACTATCGAAAAGTCCACTATCGAAAACATTGGACACAATCGGAATAGTCTTTTATATTATTTCGATAGACTAAGTGGGGAAGTTGCCTCTTTCAACCATGCAGCTTCCTCTTTGTTCATATATGGCACCAATTTTTCGTAAACCTTTTTGTGATATGCATTCAACAGTTCCAGTTCTTCTTTCGTCATTAAATCACAGTCTATCGCCTCACGGTCAAACGGCACCATAGTTACTGTTTCAAAATACATAAACTGCCCATAATCATTTTTCTCACCCTTACGACATAACACCAAGTTTTCATGACGTATGCCGAATTGCCCTGGAATATACAATCCTGGCTCATTCGAGATCAACATCCCCTCTTCTAACGGCACAGCATGGGTATCCTTGGTAATTCTCCAGTGAATTCGTTGTGGGCCTTCATGTACATTTAAAATATATCCAACACCATGTCCCGTTCCATGATTAAAATCCAACTGGTGCTCCCAAAGCGGTTTTCTTGCAAGATAATCCAAGTTCTGTCCACAGCAGCCCTCCATAAATACTGCAGCACCCAGATTCAAATTTCCCTTTAATACAAGTGTAAATGCCCTTTTTTCTTCTTCTGTTACAGGACCCAACGCAATTGTTCTTGTAATATCCGTTGTTCCCTCTTTATAATGTCCACCTGTATCTGCAAGGCAAAGTCCCTTTGCTTCCATAACTGCATCTGTCTGCTCCGTTGCAGAATAATGAATAATCGCACCGTGCGCTCCATATGCAATAATCGGGTCAAAACTTTGATCCAGAAATCCATCCATTTGCTTTCGAAACTCCAATAATTTCGTAGCAGCCGAGCACTCTGTCACCTTAGATGTTTTTACCTGTTGTTTTAACCAGTAAATAAATTTGGTAACAGCCACACCATCTTTGATATGTGCCTCGCAAATATGTTCCATCTCCTGTACTGTCTTTTTTGCTTTCATGCCAACAATCGGATTGATCGCATTATATTTTTTCACAGACGCAGGAATACAGTTTGTCAGATGATAATTCACCTGTCCTTCCTCTACCCAAACCACCTGTTCCTCTGCAATTTCTTTTACCAAAGCATCCACTGCGTCATAAGGCATGATGTCAATCCCATTCTCTTTTAATTCATTTACAATTTTCTCAGACAAAATTTCTTCATGTACACAAAGCGTTGCGCTTTCCAATCGAATCATCATGTATGCCAAAAACACAGGGGTATAAGCAACATCTGCTCCCCTCAAATTAAGTAGCCAGGCAATATCATCTAATGCCGTCACCAATAACACATCTGTCTTCTTTTTCTGCATTTTCTCCCGCACCATCGCAAGTTTTTGACTTCTGTTCATTCCAACCCATTCGTCTTCTACTTTCCATACAGGCTCTTTTGAAATACTTGGACGTTTCTCCCATACCAAGTCCACCAAATCTTCATCACCTGCAAACGAAAATGCTTTATCTCCCGCAATCTCCATAACCTCTCGAACAAATCGATTACTAACCGTTCTACCATCAAATCCGACGACACCATGTGCTGGTAATTGTTCTTTTAAATACTCTGCAATCTTTGGTACATCAGGCTGACCTGCACGCATTAATACAATCTCAGATGTCTCAAGCTGGCTTTCTGCCTGCAAAAAATATCTTCCATCTGTCCATAAAGCAGCACGGTCTGCTAAAACCACTAACGTTCCAGCAGACCCCGTAAATCCAGACATATATTCTCTTGCTTTAAAATATTCACCTACATATTCCGAATTATGATAATCCTCTGTTGGAATGATATACGCATCCATTCCATGTTCCTTCATAAGCTGACGTAGCTTATTTATTCTCTCATTTACGCAATTCATGCTAATCCCTTTCTTATTTGTTTTAATCTTAAGTAATTGTGATACTCTCAATCATGCAGATTAATGTTGTACAACTGTCAACCACCTAAATTGAGTATCACAATTTCCTAGATTAAACAAATTCCTTCATCTCAATCATAAAGTCTTCTTCTGCCTTAATTAACTCCTTCGCTACATCCTGTGCCTGTGGTGAAGCGTCTGGATATTTGTTTACATACTCACTAACCGATTGAATTCCCATATTACAGCCATCCATCATCAGTTTGGCAACCTGATGATCATCTGGATGCATATTCATTTTCATACTGATTTTCATTTTGGAGCACCACTCCGCCATTAAACTTGGATCCTTATCTTCTTCATCACACTGTCCCAACAATTGACGAATCTTCGTCTGTAACTCCACATGCTTTTGATTATATGCCATCAATAGTTCTCGCAGCTTTGCATCCTGTACATAGTCTCGAATCTGCGAAATACTATCAATCGCCATCTTACAGCCTGAACTACATTCCTTTAACAATTCAATCGTATTTGCATCCATATTTTTACCTCACTTTTCTTATTCATATAAAAATAGGATGCATCATTTTCCATTATTTATTCAAATATTCTGCAATTGCTTTCTTTAACGCAACATACTGCTTCATTGCTGGTCCATGATTTTCTTTCACGAACGCTAAATCCTCTTCTTCGGATGCTTTTTGTAATGCGAACGTCTTTTCATACAACGAATTACATCCAATTGTTTTGGATACACCCTTTAGGCTATGTACCACAATGGCATAATTCTTCATATCCTCGCTCTCCAAATAACCATCCAAAACAGTTTCCTTATCCTCGTCAATATAGTCTGCCAATATCTCTAAATAAAATGATTTTGACTCCATACAGTATGACAATCCCTCTTCTACCGAAAGTTCTGATAAGCACTGTGATATTTCTAATAATTCACTTGGGGTAAATGTATCCTCTCCCATTTCATTTTCCTCCTGTAACCCTTCCTCATTTTCTTGTTGTTGACTTGTGTCTGATTCCCTCAAGACATTCGTCTGTGTTTCCGCTATTTCTTCTGTAATATCCCCATTCTGCTCCGCCTTTTCAGCCACCTCTTGGCTCAGTGATTGCGTTTCTGTCTTAAAGGATATCTTTTCTTTTGGCAAGAAATTCTTAAGCACACGTTCTAACTGTCCAATCTCAATTGGTTTTGTCAAATATTCATCAAAACCTGCACCGATATATTCCTCTCTCGCACCAGAAATGGCGTTCGCAGTCATCATCACAACCTTTGTTTTCTCTGGCAAATCTCCTGATTCTCTAAGTGCCTGTAACGTTTCAATACCATCCATCTCTGGCATCATATGATCCAAAAAGATAATATCAAACTTCATTTCCTTCACAGTTTCCAGACATTGCTTTCCGCTTAATGCTGTAACCGGAATAATACCACAACGTTTTAATAATCCTGATGCAACTTTTAAATTCAGTGGATAATCATCTACAATTAAAATCTTTGCATCCGGCGCATAAATAAAGGTATTATTTTTCGCCTCACGCTTACTCTTTTCCAATCGTTCCTTATAATCACCAATTGGTGTTCCATCCACCACCTTTTGATAAATAGTAAATGAAAATACAGAACCCTTTCCATACACACTATGCACCTGAAGACTACTGTTCATAAGAGAAAGCAATCTTTGTACAATGGAAATACCAAGACCGGTTCCCTCCACATTACGATTTTTCTTTAAATCCAGTCTTTGGAAGGACATAAACAGCTTCTCGATATCCTCCTCTTTGATACCCATTCCAGTATCCTTTACTTCCACATACAAGTTAATTCCCTGTGCATCTTCAGCCTGTTCAGAACGAATCGTCAACGTAACCGTTCCTTTTGGCGTATACTTCACCGCATTGGTCAGCAAATTGGTAATAATCTGTCGAATTCGAACATCATCGCCATACAATGTTTTCGGAATTGTGGAATCCACCTCAAGGCTTAACAACAAATTTTTCTTCTCTGCACGATCAGAAATCATATGCACCAAATCATTAATCATAGAGGCAGTATCGTACTCAATTGGTACAATCTCCATCTTTCCATCTTCAATTTTTGAAAAATCCAAAATACTGTTGATTAGGTTTAACAATGTTCGACCTGCACTTTGAATATTCGTTGCGTAATCAATAATCTCGCCATCTGTACTCTCACGTAGAATCATCTCATTCATACCCAAAACCGCATTGATTGGAGTTCGTATTTCATGAGACATTTGTGCAAGGAAATCACTTTTGGCCTTACTCGCTGCACTCGCACTTTCCGCCGCCATTTTTAATTCCTGATTTGTTTTTTGTTGCATCCGACCCAGTTTGTTCATAATCACCATGACAATGATAATACAAAGTCCAAACAGCAAAAGGAATAATAAATCCGTCACAAACATGTTTCGATACATAATCCACATGCTCTTTACTACAATAACAGTAAATCCAGAAATATCCTCTTCCTGTCTAATACACAAACGATGTTTTCCATCGTAGTCCTTAATCATTGTTACTTCGTCACTTGTCAAAACCTCTCGATAGCACAAATCACCTGCATTCGTAGATGCATCTGGTTTCATCTGATATGCATCATTTGGATGGTTTAACACATTGTAATCCATGTCTACCAAAAATGCATAACCGTCATCGGAATAACTTTCACCTAAAATATCAATCAACTTATCCATATAGTAATCGATACCCAACAAGCCAATTCGATTACCTCTTGCATCATATACAATTTGACTGAGCGTTACACAGTAATAGCCAGTCTGCTCGTCCAAATATGGCGTCGAAACATTAAATCCATTTTCATTATTGGACTGCATCGTTTCCTGATACCATCCGCGCTCTTCCACCTTCCAATCCTCAGGTGGTTCCCATCCGTTATTCATAATAACTGTGTGTTCCCATTCTGGATTTACAATATACGCTACAGAAATATCATCATAATCACTTACCATGTCATTTAAATATTCCACACACGCTTCATAATCCTCAACACACTTCGGATTTACAGATATCGTCTGTGCTAAAGTATTTACCAGCTTCTTGTTTTCCGTTACCCAATCTTTGGTTTGATAGTAGTAATCCTTCATCTCATTTTGCATTTTAGTATTACCCCATCGATATTGGGTGATGGTATTAATCGTCAACGCAAGCAAACTGGTTAATGCAATAATACATACAATCACTAAAAATTTAGATTTGTGATTACCATTCGAAATCGATTCTGTCTCATCTTCTTTGTACGCAATTTCCTCTTCTGGCTTTTGAATTAAGTTCCCCAATCTTCCGGACATCGATTCCGTAATCAACTGAATCTGCTCCATCACATTGTTTCTTCCCCAGTCTCCAGAGTCAGCTAGATGTGTCTGCGTCAAAAGCATCGCTTTATATTTTTGCCATTCATCCTCAATCGAATTTAAAACATTATCCTTTACCATCAATCGCTGTTCAGAACGATACTTATTTCTGTAGTTATAAATGTATAAGCCGATCAGACAAGCTGCCAGTAATAAAATGACAAATAAAATCATATGATATTCTTTTGCCACAGAAGAATTTACACTACCAGGCTCTACACATACAATCATATACCAATCATAAATTGTCTTATCCGAAAATACGTTATAGGCAACACCATTTGATTTGTAAACAAAAGAATCACCATACAAAGAAAATGTTTTCTTTACAATATCGGCGTATGGAAGAGATTCATATCCCCTGCCAATATATTCTGCATTGGAATGTCCTACAATCATTCCGTTCTCGTTGACAATCAAACTGATGCCACCATTTTCGCGATTCATTTCCTCAATGAAATTCTGGATACGATCCATGTAGTAGTCCACACTGATAATCGTCTCTCCGTCTGACAACAGTTTCGATACGCTGTAACACATTTTTCCCGTACTCGCATCTACATAAGGAGAAGAAATAAAGACTCCACCTGCTTTTTTCTTTGCACCAATATACCATGCACGTTCTGAAAGTACCCAATCTTCACCTGGCGTAAACCCTTGCATATACAAACGTTCATCATGCGCAACATAGGTTGCAAAACACTGATTGTCTGACTTTTCCTGAATTTTACTTTGCTGTTCTTCGACAAATTTCCATATTTCGTCATCGCTTGACTCATTATTCTCCAATAAATGCTCGAGATAATTCGCCATACCATCGACCATACATTCTGCCTGATACAGATTACTTTCCACCTCAGCAGTAATACTGGTCATCTGAATTTGTCCTTCCGACATCATCCTGGCATTCTCTGAACGTTTAATAATCATAACGTTTAGCAAAAAAATACCAATCATTAACAAACTCAGTGCAATTAATGATATAACAAAGGATTGTCTTTTATAAAATTTGTCCTTCTTTTCTTTTGTTTTCTCCATAAATCCCCACCTGGTTTTTCTGTTATTCATCCAAAACAGCTTTCACAATTTTCTTTAAATCAGCAGGCAAAAATGGTTTTGAAAGATAATTCTTCACACCCATATCTGCTGCCCTTTGAATTGTTTCCGCATCTTGATCTGCAGTCAAAAACACAACTGGCACACTATACTTTTCCTGTATTTTTTCTAGCGTTTCAAAACCATCCATTTCAGGCATTTTTACATCTAATAACACCAAATCAATATTTTGTTCCTCGAGCAAAGAAAGTGCTTCTTTACCACTATTTGTACACACCAACTTGTAATTCCGTTCATCTTTCATCACAAATTGTATCATTCGAATATTCAACGGTTCATCATCCACCGCAAGAATTATCTTTTGCGTATTCTCCCCCATCGGATTCACCCCTCAACTTCTTAACGGCTGTTGGAAATATCACATCACAACAGCCGTAAATATCTTATAATAACTCTTTTAAAATTTGATTTACCATTCCTGGATTTGCTTTACCCTTCATAGCCTTCATCGTCTGGCCTACCAAGAATCCAATGGCTTTCTCTTTACCATTTCTATAATCTTCTACGGACTGTGGATTTTCAGCGATTACCTTTTCTACTGTAGCGCGCAATTCACCCTCATCATTTACAGTCTTCAATCCCTTTTCTTCCACGTATTGATCTGGATCGATATCTTTCTCAAAAATCACTTCAAACACTTCTTTTGCAACACTTGAGTTAATTGCCTGTGAATCAGCAAGCTGAATCAATTTAGCAAGATTTGCGGCCGAGAACTGAATATCATCTGCATCCATCTCTTTTTCCTTCAAAAGACGCATTGTTTCAACCATCAACCAGTTTGAAACCTTCTTTGGATTTGCACCGAGTGCAACTGTTTCCTCAAAGATATCCGCTAACTTCTTTGTTCCAGTTAAAATCTCTGCATCATATTCTGGAAGTCCAAATTCTTCCTGATAACGAGTCATTTTTTCCTCACGGAATTCTGGCTGATTGTTACGAATTTCCTCTAACCATGCATCACTGATGATAATTGGCACAAGGTCTGGATCTGGGAAATAACGGTAATCCTGCGCATCCTCTTTAGAACGCATTGCATAAGAATATTCCTTTGTATCATCCCAACGTCTTGTTTCCTGAACAACCTCTTGTCCTGCCTCTAACAAGTCAATCTGACGCTCTCTCTCATTTTCAATCGCTCTTGCGATTGCCTTAAAGGAATTCAAGTTCTTCATCTCTGTTCGTGTACCAAATTCTGTTGCACCTACTTCACGGATAGATAAGTTCACATCCGCACGCATAGAACCCTCATTCAACTTACAATCTGACGCACCAAGATACTGAATGGTTGTACGTAACTTATCAAGATATGCAATTACTTCCTCAGCAGAACGCATATCCGGTTCTGATACGATTTCAATCAAAGGTACACCAGAACGGTTAAAATCTACCAATGAACTATCTGTATATGGATCATGAATCAACTTACCCGCATCTTCCTCCATATGAATCTCGTGAATTCCGACAAACTTCTTCTTGCCATCCACACAAATCTCTACCTTACCATCTCGACAAATTGGATAGTAAAGCTGTGAAATCTGATAATTTTGTGGATTATCTGGATAAAAATAATTCTTACGATCAAATTTACAATTCTGTGTAATGGTACAATTGGTTGCCAATCCTACAGCGATTGCTTTATTTACAACCTCTTTATTTAATACAGGAAGGGAACCAGGCATACCAGTACAAACTGGACAAGTATGTGTATTAGGAGCTCCACCAAATGCAGTCGAACAACCACAGAAAATCTTTGTCTTTGTTGCTAACTCTACGTGTACTTCCAAACCGATTACTGTTTCATAAACTTTACTCATTTTTATGCCTCCTTTCCTGTTGCAAATGCTGGTCTTTCATAGCTTCTTGTCTGCTCATATGCATATGCTGCACGAATAATGCTCTTTTCATCAAAATGTTTACCAAGCAACTGTAAACCGATTGGCAATCCCTTGCTATCTGTACCACATGGTAAACAGATACCTGGAAGACCTGCCAAATTCACAGATACCGTATAAACATCACCAAGATACATTTTAATTGGATCACTTAATGATTCACCAATCTTAAGCGCTGTCGTTGGCGCAACTGGTCCAAGTATCACATCATATTTTTCAAAGGCTTTATCAAATGCCTGCTTAATCAATGCCTTTGTACGTAATGCTTTCATATAGTACGCATCAAAATATCCTGAAGAAAGAACAAAAGAACCTAACATAATTCTTCTCTTAACCTCTGGTCCAAATCCTTCAGAACGCGTCTTTTTGTACATGTTATGAAGGTCCGAAAACTCTTCTGTACGATATCCATATTTCACACCATCAAAACGCTCTAAATTAGAACTAGCCTCTGCAGAAGCAATGATATAATAAGCTGGAATTGCGTATTCAACCAAGCTTAAATCAAACTCCTCTACAATTGCCCCCTTTTCCTCAAGCACCTTTGCAGCAGCCATCACGCCTTCCTTTACTTCTGGGTCTAAGCCTGCTCCAAAATAATCTTTTGGAATACCAATTTTCATTCCCTTCACATCATCTACTAAAGCAGCTGTAAAGTCATCCCCAGACTCCTTCACAGAAGTAGAGTCCTTTTCATCTTTTCCACAGATAATCTCTAAGATTGTAGCACAATCTGTTACATCCTTTGCCAAAGGTCCAATCTGATCAAGCGAAGAACCATATGCAATCAAACCATAACGTGACACACGACCATAGGTTGGCTTAATACCAGTTACACCACAAAATCCTGCAGGCTGACGAATACTTCCACCTGTGTCAGAACCCAATGCATAAGGTACTTCCTCTGCTGCAACTGCTGCTGCAGAACCACCGGAAGAACCACCAGGCACACGATCCAAATCCCATGGATTCTTTGTTGCTCCATAATACGAAGTCTCTGAAGTAGAACCCATCGCAAACTCATCCATGTTTGTTTTACCAATGATAACAGCGCCTGCTTCCTCTAACTTCTGTACCGCAGTTGCTGTAAAGGTTGGCTTGAAATTCGATAAAATCTTTGAAGAACATGTTGTAAGCATACCGTCCACACACATGTTATCCTTGATTCCTACAGGCACACCTGCTAATGGTCCTGTCAACTTACCCTCATCTATTAATGCTTGTACTTCTTCCGCACGTTTTAAAGCACCCTCACGATCAATCGTTACAAACGCCTTAATATCCTTTTCTTTTTCCTCTAAGCTATCTAAATATGCTTTTGTTGCTTCCACAACCGAAATCTCTTTGTTCTTAATTTTCTTACCGAGTTCCACGGCAGTTAAACTAAAATCCATGTTCTCTTTATCTCCTTTCAGCTCGCTTCATTTCGATCTGTACAAATAAAACGGTCATTCACTTCCGCTTTGGTTCAAATCCCACTATTACACCAATATCATGTCATTTTTATTTAATCAAATGTTTTAGGAACTTTATAAGCACCATCCTTTTGCTCTGGTGCATTCTTGAGCATATTCTCTCTGTCATCTCCATTTACAACAACATCCTCACGGAACACATTGTGCACAGAGAATGTGTGACTCATTGGTTCCACACCATCTGTATCAAGCTCATTCAACTTACCAACATATTCAAGCATATTGGTCATATCCTTTTTTGCCTGCTCTTTTTCTTCCTCTGAAAGTTCAAGTTTTGCAAGAATTCCAACATAATCGATGGTTTCATCTGTAATCTGCATATTCAGTCCTCCTCGAATAATATATACATCATATGATTCATTTTCACAAACCATTGTTATTCCATATTGTATTACAAATCAACATACATAGTTAGTATACTATAATTCCCTTATTTCATCAATCTTTTATCACAAGATTTACTCCACCAAACCAAACTGTTCAAAATAGTCTACTTCAGCATCAAAGATTTGATCTAATAAATCTTCTGCGACACCTGTCTGCTCGCTGATAAATGCATACATTTTATCTCCAGAAATCATTTTTACTGGAATTCCATCCTCATCAAGTTCCTCCACAATATACTCTGGATTTCCTTCCGCAATTGCCGAAAATTCTTCACAGGAGTCTAACACCTTTTGCACCAATTCCGGATCCACATCCAACTGCGCACCAATAAAGTCTGCCTCTTTTTGCACATTTTCTCCAAAGAACTGCTGCAATGCTGCAAACTCTGGATTTTGTTCATTTAAATTCTGATTCATATCCTTTTTATTATCCATCTTGATCTCCTTTATTTCTTTTATTCATATAAGAAATTACAAAACACTCAGTCCCTATTACCTTCGTAGTATTCTTCTCAAAAAAACTGCCGCAATGATAGTATATCTATACTAATCCCCTGCGACAGTCTTTTCGTACTCATTCTTTTTACAATTGTTTCATTGCATTATCAATGTATGTAATCAAAGCTTCAATTGTACTATCAACCCCAAGTGTGGAACTATTGACACAAACATCATAACTTCTGGAATCTCCCCATTTTCCATCTGCATAGAAGTTGTGATATGTTTTTCTCATCTTATCCTCTTTTCGCATGCGTGACTTCGCTGCTTTCTCATCCAAATCATATTTTTTCATAACTCTTTCCACCTTGGATGCCTCATCTCCGAGAATAAACAAGCTAATCATATTCGGATTATCACGTAATACATATTCAGCACAACGTCCCACAATCACAAAAGACTTTTTCTCGACATTGCCTTTCTCTCGAATGAAATTAAAAATATGATTTGCAACCTTTTGCTCTAACGGTAGATTCCCACCATCCAACAAAATCGGATAAAACAATGGGCCAACTGGTTTTTCATCAAAAAACTGAGCAACCTCGGCATTAATGGATTCATTCTCTTCAATATGATCAAAAATCTCTTTGTCATAGAGTGGAATGTCATAATGCTTTGCAAGGCGTTCTGCAATCTCATGCCCACCACTACCAAACTCTCTACCAACGGAAATAATAATCTGCTTTCCCATAGTCACACCTCTTCTCCTCGATTAATAGCTAGATTCATTCTATGAATGCTGCTATGTCGCCAGAACACATCATATAACTAATTATATTTTAACATATCACGCAAATATAAGCAATTCAACAACTTAATTAATTCCAGTTTCAGATTCATTTTTTCACATATTTATCGTACAATATCCTGATACATTTCAGGTCTTCGATCTCTAAACAATCCCCATGACAAACGATTGATTCCAATCTCATCTAAATCATATTCATGTATTAGAATCTCTTCCTGATCTCTTCCTGCATTTTCAACCAATTCACCCGTTTCATCTGTCATAAAAGACGAACCATAAAATGTCAAAGAAGATTCCTGTCCAGCATTTTCCTCACATGGTTTTACTTCTTCCGTTCCAATTCGATTTGCCGCAATCACAGGTATCAGATTAGCAGCTGCATGTCCCTGCATGCATCTTCTCCAATGTGGCATGCTGTCACAAAGAAGCACCGGCTCAGATCCAATTGCTGTTGGATAAAACAGTAATTCCGCGCCCTTTATCGCAAGACATCTTGCAGTCTCAGGAAACCACTGATCCCAACAGATTCCAATTCCAATTTTCCCATACGCAGTATCAAACACCTGAAATCCTGTATTTCCCGGTGTAAAGTAAAACTTCTCCTGATAGAAATGATCATCTGGAATATGTGTTTTACGATACACACCTAACAACTTACCATCCGCATCAATACAGGCAAGAGAATTATATAGCACATTCCCATCGCGTTCAAAAAAACTAACAGGTAATACAACACTTAATTCCTTTGCCAAACGCATTCCCATTTGCACTGCCGGATGCTCCATTACTGGATATGCATATGCATAGAACTCATATTGTCTTTGCTGGCAAAAATACTCTCTTTCAAAAAGTTCAGGAAGCAAAATGATATTGGCACCATTTCCCGCCGCTTCTCTTACCTTACATTCTGCCTTATCGATATTCTCCTGTAGATCAACACTACACTGCATCTGAATCGCAGCGACTTTCACCTTTCTCATTTCTACTTTCTCCTTTTTATAATATTTAATTTAGGCAATTGCGAAACTTTCGATTTGTAAATTAAAGTTGTACAATATAAACAACTATCTAAGTTGGGATATTTCTGTATGTCGGTACTTAGGTCACGTATTTTGTGACCTTATGTACCGTTACTTACAGAACTAAGCGAAAGCGGCCCAACTTGGATTTGTTTATATTGAACAACTTTTAACCACCAAAACCTAGTTTCGCAATTGCCTAATATTTAATTGATAAGGTTAGCAGGAATCTGCTGCGTAATACAGTGTATGTTGCCCCCACCCACTAATATGTCTCGTGCAGGGACCTGTACAATCTCGCGTTCCGGACAAAGATCGCGCATAATAAATGCAGCCTGTAAATCACTATCCACATTTTCCCCGCCAAACGCAGGCATAATCACGGAACCGTTTGAGAAATAAAAATTCACATAAGAAGCTGCAAGTCGCTCTCCAATCTCACGTTCATCTTCACCCTCTTCAAATTCATATCCCTCTAAATCTTCTTCATGAATCCAAACTGGATGAGAAGGAATCGGTAATTTGTGAATGACTAATTTTCTCCCCTTTGCATCTACTGCATTCTCTAATGCCTCCAAACTTGCTTTTGAATACAGATGCTGTGGATCATCCTCATTGTCTGTCCAGGCTAATACAACCTCACCTGGTCGAATAAACGCACACATATTATCCACATGTTCATCCGTCTCGTCTCCGTAAATGCCATGTGGAATCCAAATCACTTTTTCAGCACCAAGATACTGACAAAGTTTCTTTTCAATATCTTCTTTATCAAGGTCAGGATTTCTGCCAGGACTAAGCAAACATGCCTCCGTCACCAAAATCGTTCCTTCCCCATCAGAATGGATGGAACCTCCCTCTAACACAAATGGTGCCGCATCATAATATTCACACGAAAACCACTTCGCAAATGTTGTGGCAAATGCATTGTCTTTTTCCCAAGACGCATACAATCCGTTAAAGGTACCACCCCATGCATTGAATTCCCAATTCACACATCGACGACCACCTTTCCCATCAACCAAAAAAGTAGGTCCCACATCTCTTGCCCAGGAATCATCCGTCTCAACAGCAAAAATCTCAACGTTTGGGATATTTTGAAGTGCACCTCTCGCCTCGGCAATTGTAGCTTTACTTGCAGCCAAATACACACGTTCACTTCTTGCAATCGCCTTAATAACATCTGCAAACGCACGTCTGCCAGCTACCGCTCCATGTGGCCAGGAACCTGGTCTTTCTGGCCAAATCAAAATGCATCCATCATGCTTTTCAAATTCTGCAGGCATATAATATCCATCTTCCTTAGGAATCCCTGCAATCGGACACATTTGTGTATCCTCATCACCCGCAACCACAACATCCTCTAATCCATTCTCTTTGTTTCTCATATTCTACCTCACGATCTGCCAAAACACAGCAAATGATAATACCATAATTACTTAAAAATCGTTCTCCAGAAATTCGCAAGTCCATTGGTTATGGCTGGATCTCCATGATCAGAGCCAGCAATCTCCCACCAATAGTGTTCAACACCATTCGTATTAAATATGTTATGATAACTCATTGGGAATGTTCCTACCACGCTATCCGAATCACCAGAACAAACCATTAACAATAGTGGTTTTTCTTTTCCCTCAAAATTCAACTGTGATTCCTCAAACTGACCAGGATGATCCATCATCTGATCCTTTCCCGGGGTCAAACCTGGTGCTGGTGCAATCGCACCAATATATCCAATCACATCTGATTTTTCTAATCCAATGGCAAGAGATTCTCTGCCTCCCATTGAAAAACCAATTACAGCAGTATTCTCTCTTCCAGCCGCAACTGCATAATTTTCTTCCATAAATGGCATTAAATCTGTAACCAAATCATTGACAAAATTGTCATAAACTAATGTGTTTTCCAAATCAATCGCTGTACAAACATCTTTTGTCTTACTTGCGTACATATATGGAAATACCAAAATCATTTCTTCCGCCTGTTTCTTATGCATCATATTGCCAATGACAATACGCGTTCCACTTTCACCATCACCAATCATAGAATTTTCATCACCAAAAATACCATGTAACACATAACAAACCGGATATTTTTTCTCCTCGGAATATCCCGCTGGAAGTAAAACAATCACATTTCTATCTTTTTCACAAGTTGTAGAATAATAACTTGTCTTAACAAGCTCACCATATGTTACATCATCTGATTTTTTCAAATATTCACTAGAAAGCGGATTTTCAATTTGCATTTCCTTCATGCAAGAATCTTCTTTTTGCTGAAATCTGCAAACCTCATCATGTTCCTCCACATTCTGACTTGTTACCTGCTTTGTTGTATTATCTATATTTCGATCTTTAATGGAATCATTGTCACATCCAAAGAGACCACCCATAAATCCTGCCATAATAAAAAAAACTCCTATTACTTTTCTCATTTTATTTTTTCTCCCAGATTACTTGTCTTTCTTAACGTTGTGCCGCACATCATGAATCCCTTACGACAATCGTCCCTTGAAATCCTCATAGGAGAATGTTTTTACAACCTCTATGGTTCCATTTTCCTTCAACATACAAATGTCAGGCAACGGAATCCCATTAAACGTATTATTTTTTACCATCGAATAAATCGCCATATCTTCAAACACCAATCGATCTCCGATTTGAATTGGATGCGTAAAGCTATAATCTCCGATTACATCACCAGCCAAACATGTTAGTGATGACAATCGATATGTGTATGGCTGTTCGCCCGCCTCATAACTATCTCGTAACGGTGGACGATATGGCATCTCCAATACATCTGGCATATGGCATGCCGCCGATGCATCCAGCACCAAAATATCCATATCGTTGTGTACTACATCCATAACCTCCGTCACAAGATAACCTGCATTTAGCGCAATCGCCTCTCCTGGCTCCAAATACACTTCTATATCATATGTTTCACGTAACGAGCGAATTAATGCAATTAAATCCTCTCTTTGATAATCTGCTCTTGTAATATGGTGTCCACCACCCATATTCAGCCATTTTACCTTATGTAAAATCTCACCAAACTGCGCCTCTACACTTTTAACAGTTGTGATTAAATCATCACAGTTTTGTTCACACAATGTATGGAAATGAAGACCTTCTATTCCGCCTTCCCCCCAACACAAATCATCTGGCAATTGCTCCTTTAATACACCTAATCGGGAACCCTTTGCACATGGATCATAAATGGCATGATCCTCCTGCGTAGAGCACATCGGATTGACACGCAATCCCACACTCACATTTTGGCACAAATCACGAAATCGTTCATATTGTGCAACCGAGTTGAAAATAATATGGTCACAAATAGTCACCAATTCCTTCACGTGCTCCTCCTTATATGCTGGTGCAAACACATGATTTTCTTTTCCCATCTCTTCTTTTCCCAATCTCGCTTCATACAGACCACTCGCTGTCGTTCCACTCAAATATTTCCCAATCAACGGATAGGTCGAAAACATCGAAAATGCTTTTTGTGCCAGTAAAATATGACAGCCACTCTGCTTTTCGACTTCCTGTAATATCTCTAAATTTTCAATTAATTTTTTCTCATCCACCACATAACATGGCGTATTCACCTTACTAAACACGGATTTCTTAACTCCTATATCCAAAAGAATTAATCTACAAGCTTTGGATTCTCGTCCACTACCCATGGCAATCCAAACCGATTTAACATATCCATGTATGGATCCGGATCAAATTCTTCCACCGTAAATACACCGTCACGATCCCACTGCTTTGTAACAACCAACGCAGCACCAATCATTGCTGGTACACCTGTTGTATACGAAATTGCCTGCGAACCAACTTCTTTGTAGCATTCTTGATGATCACATACATTATAAATATAAATGGTCTTCTCTTTGCCATCCTTTTTACCTGTGAAAATACATCCAATATTGGTCTTTCCAACGGTTCTTGGACCAAGACTTGCAGGATCTGGTAACAATGCCTTTAAAAACTGAATAGGCACAATCTCTTTTCCCTCATAGTTGATTGGTGTTGTAGAAAGCATTCCAATATTTTCCAAGCAATTCATATGTGTCAGATAACTCTGACCAAATGTCATAAAGAAACGAATCCTCTTTACCCCAGGAATATTCTTTGCAAGGGACTCAATCTCCTCATGATGCAAAAGATACATATCCTTCATTCCTACCTGTGGGAAATCATACTCTCTCTTGATACTCATTGCTGGTATCTCTACCCAATGACCATTTTCCCAATATGAGCCCGGTGCAGATACCTCACGAAGATTAATCTCCGGATTAAAGTTTGTCGCAAATGGATAACCATGATCACCACCATTACAATCCAAAATATCAATGGTCTCTATTTCATCAAAATAATGCTTTAATGCATACGCAGTAAATACACTGGTTACACCTGGATCAAATCCTGTTCCTAAAAGACCTGTAATTCCTGCCTCTTTGAAACGATCCATATAAGCCCACTGCCATGAATAATCAAAATACGCACTAAATCCAAGTTCCTCACAACGCTTATCATAAATTGCACGCCACTGTGGATCTTCAATATCTTCTGGCTCGTAATTTGCTGTATCAATATAATCTACTTTACATTCCAAACAAGCGTCCATGATTGTTAAATCCTGATATGGCAATGCTACGTTCAGCACTGCATCTGGCTGATAATCCTTGATCAAGGCCACCAACTCATCCTTGTTGTCCGCATCCACCTTTGCAGTTGTAATTACTGTTTTTGTCTGTCCCTCTAACTTTGCTTTAACTGCGTCGCATTTCTCCTTTGTACGGCTTGCGATACAAATCTCTGTAAACACATCACTATTTTGACAACATTTATGAATTGCTACGCCAGCAACTCCTCCACATCCGATAATCAATAATCTGCTCATTCTTTCTTCCTTTCCGACAACTTGTCTCACGCATTTTTTCGATTCGAATTAATTCTCTTCTTCTAATAACATATCCTCTACATATTTTGGCAACATAAATGCACCCTTATGCAAATTCGTTGTATAATACCAAGTCTGAAGGCCTCTTTCCTTCCATCTCGTTTCATCTAAATCACGTAATGGATGATATTTTTTAGAGGCAAATCCAAACAACCAATATCCAGATGAACAGGTTGGAATATGCGCCTGATACACCTTACTAATCGGAAAACTATGACTCGCTTTTCGATGCATCAGTCGACAAGATTCCTCATCTTCATCATAAAATGGACTTCCATGCTGATAAACCATCATGCCATCCTCTCGAAGTGCTCTATAACAATTCCCATAAAATTCTTTTGTAAATAATCCAGCTGTATGACCAAGGGGATCAATCGCATCATTGATAATCAAATCATACTCTTCCTGTTTGGTACGAAGAAAACGCAATCCATCACGATAATAAACCGTAACACGCGGATCCTCTAACCCACAGGCATTATCAGGGAAAAATTCCTTACACACCTGCACAAAGGTCTCATCCGCTTCTACAACATCTATTTGCTTAATCTCATTATAAAGCGATAACTCTCTGGCAACACCACCGTCACCACCACCGATTACCAAAACCTTTTCTACATTGGGATGTACTGCCATCGGCACATGCACTATCATTTCATCATACACAAACTCATCTTTTTCCGAAAAAACGATACTTCCATCCGAACTCAAAAAACGTCCAAATTCTGCAGATTCGAAAACATCGATTCTTTGAAGATCTGTTTCTGCACCAAACAACTGCTTCTCCACCTTTACAGAAAGCTTTACTTTATCTGTATGATAATCCGAAAACCATAATTCCATCTTTATGATCCTCCCACTCATTTTAGTTTGTGATTCGCCACCTGCAAGGGTGGGTATTCTCCTACAGGATCCTATCCTGCTATTTTACAAGTACATTTAAGTTTTCTACATATGGATCCTGTGTACCCTGCATAGAGCAACCCTTTTCCTTTGCGTAAATGATGTACTCGATAATCTCATTTGTTATCATTTCACCAGGCGCCAAAATTGGAATTCCAGGTGGATAACACATTACAAATTCCGCGCAAATTTTTCCTGCCGTCTCCCGAATCGGAAGCGCTTCTTTATCTGAATAAAACGCTTTTTGTGGTGACACACACACCTTTGGCGAAATGTATTCCGTCGACAGCATATGCGATGGATCCTTAGAATACAGACGCTTGATATCCGCTAACGCACCCACCAGTCGCTCAATATCCTGAATACGGTCACCAATCGAGATATACGCAAGAATATTGGTGATATCCCCAAATTCAATCTGAATATCATATTCATCTCGTAACAAATCATATACCTCAATACCTGCCAAACCGATATCTCTTGTATAAACAGACAGCTTTGTTACATCAAAATCATACACACTGGTTCCGTTCACAAGTTCTCTGCCGTATGCATAAAATCCACCAATCTGATTAATCTCTTCTCTCGCATACTCTGCCATGCTCTTTACTTTCTCAAAGGACTCTTCTCCTCTAAGTGCAAGATTTCTTCTTGATATATCCAAACTTGACAACAACAAATAGGACGCACTCGTTGTTTGTGTCAAATTGATAATCTGACTCACATACTCCCAGTTCACAGTCTTATTCACTAACAATAAGGAGCTCTGCGTTAGGCTTCCACCTGATTTGTGCATCGATACCGATGCCATATCCGCACCTGCCTCCATTGCATTGACTGGTAGTCCTTTCCCAAAATATAAATGCGTTCCATGGGCCTCATCTACCAACACCTTCATATCATGCTGATGCGCAAGATTTACAATACCTCTTAAATCGGAGCATATACCATAATAGGTCGGATTATTTACCAACACACATACAGCATCTGGATTGTCTAAAATAGCCTGTTCTAAATCCTGTAATTCCATTCCCAACGAAATACCTAATTTTTCATCTACCTTGGGATCTACATATACAGGTATCGCACCATTTAATACCAGTGCATTAATTACACTCTTATGCACATTTCTGGGAAGAATAATTTTTTCTCCAGAACGACATGCCGTCATGACCATACTCTGTACAGAAGACGTTGTTCCTCCCACCATAAAAAAAGCATGATCTGCACCAAATGCTTCCGCAGCCAACTCCTCCGCCTCTTTGATGACCGACATCGGATGGCAAAGGTTATCTAACGGCTTCATGGAATTCACATCCAAATTCACACACTTTTCCCCTAATAAATCTCGAAGTTCTGGGTTACCTCTTCCTCTTTTGTGTCCTGGTACATCAAAAGGAACCACTCTCTGTTTTCGAAAACGCTCTAATGCCTCATAGACTGGAGCGTGCTTTTGTGCCACTCTATCCATCTCCATACTCCTAGTTTCCCAATTTATTATTCTATATTATACTGAAATACAAAACGCCTTGCAATACAAAAAAACAAGATACGCACTGTCATTTATGTTCCATTTTTTTGCCAATCATATCTGGCACCTGTGCAATCATCACAGCCGCAAAAACAAGCACACATCCTAACGCTTCTCTTTGCGTCAATCGTTCCTGTAATATGATAAATCCTCCGATTACCGCAAACACAGATTCCAAACTCATCACAATGGACGCAACCGCTGGTGCAGCATATTTTTGTCCTGCCATTTGAAGTGTATATGCGACACCACTCGAAAAAATACCCGCATACAAAATCGGGACCCCAGCTTTCCATATCTGTAAAACAGCTGGTTGTTCAAATAAAAACATCGCCACAAGTGAAAGCGTTCCACTCGTTAAAAACTGAATACATGACAGTGCAACACTATCACAATCTGAAAAATGGTCCACCACCATAATATGTGTAGCGAAACAAAATGCACATATGATTCCTAATACATCACCAAAATAAACCCCAGAAAATCCTTGCGCCATACACAAAAAATACATTCCGACAATACAAATCACAGTTGCAACCCCAATGATCGGATGCACCTTTTTTCCAAGCCATTTCGAACACAACGCAACAATAATGACATACGTTGCTGTTAAAAACCCAGACCTACCAGAAGACGCAACACCATCAGGATACAATGTAATTCCTGTTTGCTGAAAATTCATCGCTGCAAATAATACCAAACCACAGATAATTCCTGCTTTCCACACACTGACTGGATTTGCCTTTTCGCTATTCTCTTTTTGTTCAATATGTTCACCCTTTTTCGCTGCGCGTCTTAATCCCACTAAAATTGCTAAAAAAAGAGCGCCCACAAAGGACCTTGTTGCATTAAATGTAAATGCACCTATACATTTTGCCGCAGCGCTTTGCGCAACAAATGTGGTTCCCCAAAAGAACGCTGCCATCAACAACATCAAACTTCCTTTTGCACTCGACTGTTTCTTCATTTCATCTACACTACCTTACTTTTATTTTCAAAAACTATGTGCTACAACACGTCGCCTAACCAATCTATTCCCTGTACACAAAGCATCACATCTCGAACAACTGCGAAAATCACAATAACCACAATATAAAGATATACCGGAATTGCTTTTTTACAATAATATCGTTTTCCATTATTTTTTAAAATCGTCCATCCAACCGTAACCTCATAATAAGCGATTACAATACACCCCAATACAACTGCAGGATTGTAAAAAAGGGATTTTATAATATGTCCATGCAACAACGCAAAGAAAGCGCGTGTCCCTCCACACCCTGGGCAATATATGTGGAATAGCATAAGCATCCCACAGGGCAACGATGGAAACACACCCGCTTTTTGTAATACAATCATTGAAATCATAACCAGAATTAATATTGCACCAACTCCATTGATACAAAGAAATTCCTTTTTTAATGCATCTCTATCCATTTGTACATCCAACTTCCATAAAATCAAAAAACGAATTATTCAAATTTAAATTTTGCAATCGCCTCCATATTTACATCTTCTTCAAAATGAAATTTCGAATCGTATTTTTTCAACCAATCCTTATATACAGATGCAAAATATTCATGCTGTTTCTTCTCAATAATGTCTGCCTTATTTTTCTTTGTCAATTCTTCATCATTTGACTGCAACATTTTAAACACATGATATCCATACTTACTTTCTATGACAACACTGATTTCTCCATCCGTCAAAGCAAGCAATTTATTTGCAATCGTTTCTCCGTACTCTTCAATCATCTCTGTCTTTGACATCGTATGCTCAGCAGAATACTCCAATGCATATTTCTTTACAATATCATCGTATGTGACATCCTCTTCCTGCGCAAGAGATGCAAGCGCCTCATTTGCCTTTTCTAACTGCAATTCCTTCTTTTCATCTGTGTATTCCTCTACGCTGCCATCCTCCTTGATACGGTAACATTCAAAAACCATATCATAAAATGTTGTCATACGTGCTTCTTCTTCTGAAATCTCAAAATCATACTCATCAATTTTTTGATGATACACCTTTTCTGCCAACATATTTTCCTCAATCACCTGCGCAACAAGATCTTTTGTAACTTCAGATTCTTTTTTATCCTTTTCTGTCAAACCACTAAAAAATGTATCTGCAAGACTTTGTGCCTCTTCTTTTTCGTTGTCACTCAACGCTATCTTCAAATCCTCTGCCTGATGAATTAAAACCTTGACACGATTAATATCATCCACTAAATCCTGAATTGTAATTTCTTTTACTGTATTCATACCATCATCTGTAGACAGCTCCAAACTCCAAACACCATTACCATAAGTCTTTTGATAATCTTCCTTTATCGTTTGTGCGTAAATATAAAATTCACCATATGTCACTGATGTATTTCCTATTTTGTACACAACTGTTTTGGTTTCATCTGCCTGATTATCCTTACATGCAGTCAATAATAGCAAACATAAAAAACACATTGCCATTACCACTCGTTTTTTTCCTTTTCGCATATCTTAATCCTCCACATATTTCACAAAATCATATAAAGAAGTTTCTTTCCATGCATTCCACTCTTGTAAGAGTCCTTCCTGTACACCTAACTGTTCGTACCATTCTTTTCTTTTTTCTGCAATCTTCTCCTTCTCCAGTTCCTGTCTGTGCGTATCATATATTTGCTTCTCAATCTCTTCATCCTGTTCAGAAATCATTTTCGCAATTCCAAAACAGCTGGCAGTCTCAACAACAGGACTACACTCTCCCTTTTTTAACTGTTTTGCATAAGTTACAAATGCCTCATCGAAGCTTCCCGCCAAACAGCTTTGCTCCCCAGAAAATGCCTCAACGCCATATTGTTTTGCAAGTTCCTCAGCATCTTCACCTGCCTCTAGTGCAATTCTTGCTGCATCCGCCTGCGCTTTACACATTGTAATCTCATTTTGGTCCAACAAGACTGGCGTCTCTCCATCCTCTTCCATAATAAACTCGCCATTTTCATCCGCTTTTATCTTAGGAAATAACAAAAGATACATGGTACAATAATGTTCTTTTTCAATCTCTATATCTTTTACACACATCTGCTCATACTTACGAGCCAAATATTGTTGTGTCAAAACACTTTTGATACACTCTGTCGAAATCCCTAATTCATGAAACGCTTTTCCCTGAATTTTTCCCATCAACATAGCAACATCACCATTAACAGACTGTTCATTTTCTTCCGAAAGTGTAATGCCCTCTTTTTTTGCCAACATACTCTCTACTTTATAAATGGTAATCGACTTTTGGATTTCATCCTTAAAATATTCCTCGGCATATGTGCCATCCTCTGTCTCTACAGATAATGCTTTTGAATCAATTTGCAGCTGTAACATATTCTGCAAAATGCAAAAATTCACTTCATCCATGTAGACAATTTCATCGCCAACCTGAAATGCCTTTTTAGCATCAGCACCTCGGTGTTTGAGTTTCACACCCCATACCAGTCCAATCATAAGAACACTCAAACATCCAAGCCCGCCTATAATCCATCGCATCTTAACATTTCGTGTATTTATTTTTTGTGTTTTGACCTCTTTTTTGTCCATAAGTATACCCTATTTATCCTTTTGAATCAACTCACTGATATCCGCAATGACACCCTCAAGTTCAAATACAAACTTCTTTACACTCTTCTTCTCTAAATCAATCACAAATCCCGACTTTGCACCTGCAACCATTCTAATATTATTCAAATATTTTACAATAAAAGCTTCCAATTTTTCATGATCAACACGCACACCTGAATTCATTTCGATATGAATCTTCTGATTTTTATACGTAATAGATGTAATATACGCCTCATGTGCCATTGCTTTTAATTGCGCAATCGTCATAAGATTCAACACTGCCTGTGGCGGATCCCCAAAACGATCAGTTATTTCATCCAACATATCCTCGTAATCTTCTTTTGTCCAGATTCCTGAAATACGTTTGTATAAGTCTAATTTCACTGTCTCATTTTTCACATACGTTGCCGGAATAAATGCATCAATCGGAAGTTCTATGGTTGTTGCAAAATCCTCTTCCGTTTTTTCGCCTTTCAAGCGCAAAATAGCATCATTTAGCATCTTGCAATATAAGTCATATCCTACTGCTGCCATATGTCCCGACTGATCTTCTCCAAGCAAATTACCTGCACCACGTATTTCCAAATCACGCATTGCAATTTTGAAACCAGAACCTAAATCCGTAAATTCTCGAATCGCTTTTAACCGTTTTTCAGCAGTTTCTTTTAACATCTTATCACGTTTGTACATCAAAAATGCATACGCCGTTTTATCCGAACGACCCACACGTCCTCGTAGCTGATATAGCTGCGATAATCCAAAGTTTTCCGCATCATGAATAATCATTGTATTTGCATTTCCAATATCTAAACCTGTTTCAATAATCGTTGTTGTTACCAAAACATCGATTTCTTTATTGATAAATGAAAACATTACATCTTCTAGTTCTTTTTCATTCATCTGTCCATGCGCATAAGAAATTCGCACATCCGGCATAAGCTTTGACAAATCAGCAGCCATATCCGATATCGTATTAACACGATTATAGACATAATATACCTGTCCTCCACGCGCCAATTCTCGGCTCACAGCTTCCTTCACCAATTCTGGATTATATTCTAACACATAGGTTTGAATCGCCTTTCGATCAACTGGAGGTTCCTCTAACAAACTCATATCACGAATTCCAATCAAACTCATATGAAGCGTTCTCGGAATCGGCGTTGCAGTCAGTGTCAGCACATCCACATCTTTTTTCATCTGCTTGATTTTTTCTTTATGTGTAACACCAAATCGTTGTTCCTCATCAATAATCAGCAATCCAAGATTGCGATAATCCATATCCTTAGAAAGTAAACGATGTGTGCCGATGATAATATCCACCTGGCCTTTTTTCAGATTATCCAATGTTGTTTTTTGTTCTTTTTTTGACAGAAAACGAGAAAGCATGCCAATTTGAATCGGAAAATCCTGCATACGTTCTTTAAATGTATTATAGTGTTGTTGCGCTAAAATAGTCGTCGGCACTAAATATGCGACTTGTTTTCCATCCTGCACCGCCTTAAATGCTGCCCGAATCGCAACCTCTGTCTTACCATATCCAACATCTCCACACACCAAACGATCCATAATTCTTTTGCTTTCCATATCCGCTTTGGTATCTTCAATTGCCTTTAACTGATCTTCGGTCTCTTCATACGGAAACATCTCTTCAAATTCTTTTTGCCAAACGGTATCCTCCGAATATGCATATCCCTCTTTTGACTGGCGAATCGCATATAAATCTACCAATTCCTGTGCTACCGCACGCACCTGACCTTTTACACGCGATTTTGTCTTTTCCCATTCATTTCCACCAAGCTTATTCAACTTAGGTTTGCGACTTTCCTTTGATGCATATTTTTGAATCAAGTCAAGCTGAGACGCCAAAATAAACAACTTCGCTCCACCACTATATTCAATTGCAATATAGTCCTTTGTGACATAATCTACTTCTAACTTTTCAATACCTTGGTAAATGCCCAAGCCATGTTTTTCATGCACAACATAATCACCTACATTCAAGTCATCAAAACTCTTTATTTTTTCACCCGAATATAATGGTTTTCTTTTTAGTCTGGACTTGCTCTTCTTCTGTCCGAACAAATCGCCTTCTGTTAATACTACCAAATGAATATCTGGAACCGAAAAACCAGATTTCAATCTTCCGTTTGTCACCATCATCTCCGACGCTGCCAACACACGACTGTGGTCATCTGTATAAAAACAGTTTACATTTTGTTCCTGCAAGTCCTTTGCCAATCGTTCTCCTCTTGTTTTTGATGGCGAGAATAATAAAATACGATATTCCTCTTTCTTCCATCTTCGAATGTCCTTTAACAACATTTCAAAATTGTGATGATACGTCGGTACCATTTTCGTATCAAACTGTAAAACAGTTTTGGACTCAAATAAAGATTCTCCGATTCCCAAAATACTAAATAAAACGGTGTCCTTTATCGCAATTTTTCCAATTATTTCTTTGTAGTCAAACAAAATGTCCGCCTGGCTTGGCAACATATATCCACCTTCCAAACGTCCAATCATACTCTCACGAAATTCCAATTGGCATGCCTGCGCTCTTGCCAATACTTTCCCTGGTTCATCCACTAAAAATTGTGTATCAGCCGGCATATAGGACAAAAAGCTAACCAACTCGTCGTAGAAGAATCCAATATAGCTATCAACGCCCATTGCACCATTAAAATATTCCAACTCCTCTTTTAATGCTTCAATTGAACGATTGATTCTCGCGTAACTTTCTGTCTTGAATGCATCCTTTAATGTCTTGGCATATTTCTTATGCTCTTTGTCAATCTTCTTAATACCACATGCTACGCGATTTTCATCTAATATCATTTCCGCAGCAGGATATACCAACAATTCCTCTGCATTTTCTATACTTCTTTGGCTTTCTACATCAAAACTTCGAATGCTATCAATCTCTTCGCCCCAAAGTTCAACACGAAAAGGGCACTCACTACTCATCGGAAAGATATCTAAAATACCTCCTCGAATCGCAAACTGCCCTACACCATCTACCCAGTCATTTCTCTCGTATCCGTAATACACCAGCTCTTTTTTCATTTGTTCCATATCCAATTGATCACCAACACGAAATCTCACAATGTGTTGTTTTATCTCATCCATTGGAACAAGTTTATTGAGCAATGCATCAATCGAAACGACAACTGTAGACACTTTATTCTCTATAATTGATTTCACCACTTCCATACGTTGTCTCAAAATGGTGTGTCCATGAATATCTGCACTATAAAACAAAGTATCCTTTGCAGGATAATACAAAACCTCCCGATCAAAAAAACGATAGTTTTCTACAATCTCTTTTGCACGATCTTCATTATAAGTTATGATTAACTTTGTTTTATTATCAGAAAGACAATCCATGACATAATAGCGGGCAAAGCCATCCGACCCAACAAGTTCGATTGGCATTTCCCCGCTCTTTTTTGCTGCTTCATACTTACTGGTAATATCCGAAAGTCGAAACGGCGCTCTAAGTGTTTCCATGTTCAAACCTCTTTATTTTCCATTAAAATCATTCATAGCTTTCGCCATCTGATCAGTTACCATAAGGCTCATGGCTTTACATGCATTGTCATAGCCCTGCTCTACTAATATACGCTCATCTGCCGAAAATCTTGACAATACATAATCCGCTAAATCCATTTTGGGAGGTTTCATTCCTACTCCTACTCGAATTCTGGCAAACACATCTGTTCCTAAACAAGAAATGATATTCTTGATTCCATTGTGTCCACCAGCACTTCCTTTTTCACGAATTCTCAAACGACCAACATCTAAATTGATATCATCGTATACAACAATCACATCTTCGGGCACAATTTTAAAATAGTGAGCAACCTGAATCACACTTTCACCACTTAAATTCATAAAAGTCATTGGTTTCAACAATATGACTGTCTCTCCCTCTATTTTTCCTTTTCCATATGCTCCCTTATGTTTAAATGTATCAAGCGGAATCTGATATTGTTCTGCCAACTGGTCAATCACATCAAATCCCACATTATGTCTTGTGTTTGCATATTGTGCTGTAGGATTCCCCAACCCAACAATTAATTTCATGTTACAATCCTCTTGATGCGCGATCCGCAAGCACCTTCTCGGCTACCTGAAGTTCTTCTACGGAATTTACACCCATAATCTCATTCATATCATCTATTTCTACAGTTTCTACTTCACCAAGTCCCAACTCTTTTGCAATCTGAATGGTATCTGTTAAGTAGTATTCACCCTGCGCGTTATCATTTGTAAGTTTTTTCAATGCCTTACTTAATACATCTGAATTAAAAATGTACATACCAGAATTAATCTCATTGACACGACGCTCCTCATGACTGGCATCCTTATGCTCTACGATTTTCATGAACTTACCCCAGCTATCTTTGATAATTCTTCCATATCCACTAGGATCATCTGCATACGCGGAAAGAACAGTGATTGCATTTTTCTCTTTTACATGGATATCTACTAATTTTTTCAATGTCTCACCTGTAATAAGTGGTGTATCTCCACAAAGAACCATAGTGATACCATCTTTTCCGATAAATTTCTCTGCACACTTTACTGCATGGCCTGTACCAAGCTGTTCCTTTTGCTCAACGTAAGTTACATTTTCTTTTACTTCTTTCTTCACTAATTCAGCTTTGTGGCCAACAACCAAGCAAATATCTTTTTCAGCTGCGCCTGCTCCCATTGCTGCTTCAATGGAATACTCTACCATTGGTTTCCCAAGTGCAGTATGAATTACCTTAGGAAGCTCTGACTTCATTCTTGTTCCCTTACCTGCCGCTAATATAACAGCCTTTACTTTCGTCATACTCTTATTCCTCCAATTCTTATAAAGCACTATCCTTTATAACGCACCATATTAAAACACAAAACAAAAGAATGCAAGTGATTTTTGTATTTTTTAAGAAACATTTATATTTTTTATTGCCAAAAACTTTACGACATAGCTTTAGCATACTCTCACTATACAAAAATAAAAAGGACTGTCTCACCAAAAAGTGATCAACAGCCCTTTTATCCCCATAATCAAATCATTATTCTACTGCGACATCCTCTTCTAAAAGTGCCTTTTCGTATTCAGCCAAAATCATAGACTGAATTCTTTCTCTAGCACT
The DNA here is from genome assembly GCA_030533405.1 of Eubacteriales bacterium. Classification (GTDB taxonomy): domain Bacteria; phylum Bacillota; class Clostridia; order Lachnospirales; family Lachnospiraceae; genus CAG-590. The sequence goes on along the minus strand of JAUNJF010000004.1, from coordinate 88,025 downwards.
TTGATTAATTGGATGTGCAATATCTCTGTAATCCCCATCAGAAGCTTTTCGACTTGGCATCGCGATAAATAAGCCTTTCTCGCCTTCAATCACTTTAATATCATGTACTGCAAACTCATTATCTAATGTGATGGAAACAATTGCTTTCATCTTGCCTTCTTTTGTAACTTTCTTAAGTCTGATATCTGTAATCTCCATAATAACACCCCTTGTCATCCATATACTTTTCTATGCAGGCTCGCTCACCCCCATGAGACAAAGCCCACATCATTTTCCCCCATAACGATCTGTTAATACCCCCATATCAACAAACCAACATTCTCCAAAAAAGGACTAAATTGCATATCTAAAATTCTTTTCAACAACAACCTTAATCTGTCCAGGTTCTGCTGTATGAATTGTATTTGCACGCAATGTATCACGACTTTCAACGATACAATTCTCAATAACAGAATTGTCGCCAATGTGTACATCATTCAGAATAATTGAGTTACGAATCACACAATTATTACCGATATAAACTTTCTTAAATACAATAGAATTTTCTACTGTACCATTTACTATACATCCACTCGCAATCAAACTATTATTGATCACGGAACCAGGATTGTATTTTGCTGGTGGTAAATCATCCACCTTTGAATATACATCTGGATATTGTCTGAAGAAATAATCCCTAATATCTTTCTTAAGGAAATCCATATTTGTCTTGTAGTAAGAATCTACTGTACCAATATTTCTCCAATAGCTATCCATCTTATAAGCATATATCTTCTTCACATTCTTGTAACGAATCAAAATGTCCTTTACAAAGTCTGTTCTTCCTTCTTTTGCACAAGCTTCCAACAATTCAATTAATTGTCTTCTACGAATAACATATACACCAATAGAAGCTGTAGATGTCTGTGCTACCAATGGTTTTTCTTCGAAATCAATAACCTGCATATCATCGTTGCATTTTACAACACCAAATCTGCTTACATCATCCTCATCTGGGTTAATATCTTTACAAACAATTGTAATATCTGCACCCTTTTTGATATGTTCTTCTAATACCTTATTATAGTCTAACTTATAGATTCCATCACCACTTGCAATCACTACATATGGTTCATGACTATCCTTTAAAAAGTTAATATTCTGATAAAGTGCATCTGCTGTTCCCTGATACCAATAACTGTTTGTGGATGTAATGGTTGGGGTAAATACATACAAACCACCCTGTTTTCTACCAAAATCCCACCATTTTGAGGAATTCAAATGCTCGTTCAATGAACGTGAATTATACTGTGTAAATACAGCAACCTTTTGTATGTGTGAATTCGTCATATTACTTAACGAAAAATCAATCGCACGATAACTTCCTACAACCGGCATTGCTGCCACTGCTCTCTTTGCAGATAACTCACCCATTCTGCTGCTATTACCACCTGCCAAAATTATTCCAATTGCTCTCATGCTAAGTCACCTACCTTTATCAAACTAGAACCACTCTCAAGTATTCCACCTGGATACTCGCTTGCTTCTGTTTCTCCAAATATTGCAGTGTTCTTACCCACCTTCACATTATCTGGAACGATAGATTTCTCTCCAATCGTTACAAGACCAAATGAATAAATCTGTGGTTTCGTCTTATTTGGAACTTCTTTACCTACACCAAGTTCAACATTCTTACCAATCTGTACATTTTCAGCAATGATTGCCTTATCAACAACACAACCATCACCAATTACAGTTCCATTCATGATAATCGAATCCTTGACGATTGCATTCTTTCCAATCGTAACACCAGAACCGATTACACAATGTGATACTTCACCGTATACTTCTGTACCTTCACCTACAATACTCTCTGAAACCTTACCACTCTCATCAATATACTGTGGTGGAAGAATATCACTCTTTGTATATATTCTCCAAAACTCTTCATATAAATTAAATTCTGGAATAATGTCAACCAATTCCATATTGGCTTCCCAATAGGAACCAAGTGTTCCAACATCCTTCCAATATCCTCTGAAATCATATGCAACTACCTTGCATCCATTCTCATGGCAATGAGGAATTACGTGTTTACCAAAATCACATGACGGAACGTCTTTCAATGTCTGTAAAGCATCTTTCAAAACACTCCATTTGAAAATGTAAATACCCATAGAAGCTTTATTACTTCTTGGTTTCTCTGGTTTTTCTTCAAATTCCCGAATTACACTATTCTCATCTGTGATAACAACACCGAAACGACTTGCCTCTTCCATAGGAACCTCGTATGTTGCAATTGTAATATCTGCTTCCGTTGACTTATGGAAATCCAACATTACCTCGTAATCCATCTTATAAATATGATCACCTGATAAAATTAACACATACTCTGGATTGTAATAATCTATATATTCCAAATTCTGATAAATCGCATTCGCAGTACCTGTATACCACTGACTGTCTTCACTCTTCTCATAAGGCGGCAAAACCGTTACACCACCTATACTACGATCCAAATCCCACGGAATACCAATTCCAATATGCTGATTCAATCGAAGAGGTCTGTACTGTGTAAGAACACCCACCGTATCAACACCAGAATTAATACAATTGCTTAATGGAAAATCGATAATCTTATACTTACCACCAAAAGCAACCGCAGGTTTTGCAAGATTTGACGTCAAAACACCTAATCTACTTCCCTGTCCACCAGCTAAAAGCATGGCTATCATTTCTTTTTTAATCATAATGTCACCCCTTTACGCAAGAATATAGGTATATTATAACATCAAAACCATCAAAACAAAAGTTTTTTTATGCAATTTAACATACATTTTGACTTTTTTGTTAATATCTTTCATAAAACAAAATATTTTAATGCGTTTTACTTTGTTTTCTGTCGTTATTTTTACTAACTTTTGTCAATTTTGCACAAAAAAAGAAAGAGCAGGCACATCCGAAACAGGTGTGAACCTACTCTTATTCATCATACAATCTGGAATTCTTTTTCCGCTAATTCACTCATAATTTTATATAATTGAGGATACTCTTTTTTTAATCGCACTGGCTTAAAATTAAAATCAACAAAACAATGTGAGCTGGTTGCTTCATTATGTAATATCGAAAAATCCTCTGAATAGATTTTGTAACTCAATTCAAACTTAACACCATGAAAACGTTCTAACTTTGGCACAATACAAATGGTATCTGCAAAACGCACAGGATTTTGATAATTGCAAGTCACACTTAGTACCGGTATCATAATACCACTTTCTTCTAGCGCCTTATAATCAATTCCGATTTGATGCAAAAAGTCCATACGACTTTCTTCCAGAAAGCGAATATAGTTGGAATGATGTACCACCTGCATTTTATCCGTCTCATAATAATTTATTTTTCTTCTATATGCCTTATACTGTTCACTCATATGAATTCCTCACTCCATTATTAGAAATCTGAAAGTTCAAGGTCCTCATCAAATTTCATTGTTGCTTGCACATATTGGTTTCCTGCTGCATCTGTCTTCATCTCATATCCCTGTTTTTCTTTGACAATTGCTTCCGCGCCCTCAATAATCACGTCAACAGAATCCTGTTCGCGATTTTCTACCGCACGTTCGATGAAACCTTTCTTTTTCTTATTTCTATTCTTTTTTCGACTCACTGCAGATTTGACTTCCTGCGTCTCTAACTTCACAGTTTCTGCATTTGCTTGATCGTCTTCTTTCTTTGTTTCTACTTCAACAATCCCGATTGCACTTGCTTCTTCTTTTGGAGTTTCCTTTTGCTCTTCTTTCGAATTTTCTTTTTCCGAATCCACTTTCAGGTTTTCTTCCACCTTCAAATCCTGTTTTTCATTCTGTATCTTTTTCGACTCTTCTGATTCTGGCTGTTGCTCTTTTGCAACAACTTGCGACTCTACAGATTGTTGTTTGGTATCTATTTCCGATTCTAATTCTTCATCGTCCTCATCTACATATTCAATCTCGTATTCTTCGCCTTCCTCTAACTCATCTTCTGTTACATATACGATTTCATATTCTTCATCGTCTTCTATTGCTGTTTCCGACTGTTTGTCCTGCTCCATCTTCTTAACAGTTGCCATCAAAGCATCTCTTTCAGCAGTCATCTGTTCTAATGCCTGCGCAGCTTCACGTGCCTGCGCCTGTGCCTGACGTGCAGTTTCCTCCGCCTGCTCCACCTGCAAATCCAATGTCAGCTGTACACTGCCATCTTCGTACTCATCAGAATTCATCCTCTGCTTCATTCTCTCATTATACAATTCATCCGACAACAACTGTCCGATTTCCAAAATCTGCTGACTGCGATCTTTCTCATCCAACTCCTGCAAACCTGACATCAACTCATTCTTATTATTTACCAGTGTTTGCAATTTGTCCTCAAATACCTGCATAACGACTTCGTAATCACTGCGAATATTATGATATGCATCTTCTATCATTTTTGACACTTCAGTCAACATTTCATCCGTATAAATGAGAGATGCAGCATATATTTCATTCGCCTCAGTCAATGAAGATATCTCTTCCTCCGAAAGCATTGTGTAATCTAGCGCCGCAACATTTGTAGAACGCTTTGTGACACGCATTCTGCTCGCTGTATGCTCTGCCTGATAAATGATCTTTTCCGCTTCCTTCTTTGCCTCGTTAATAATCTTTCCACGTCGATCATTCACCTCATGATAAGTCTTCAGTTCCGCATCCATCTGCATTGCCAACTCATCTAAAAGTGACTGTACCTCATCTTTATACACAGAAATTTTACCAGCAGCCAAAGGAACCGGTGACGCACTATTTACAATTCCCTGCAAACGATCGATTATCTCTTTCGTTCTACTTTTTTCAGCAATCGTTTCCATGATTCTCTCCTCCTGAAGCTTTGATTTTTCCACACATGCGAGATTATAACAAAATTATTACGTTTCTGCAATTTTTTTGTAACATTTGAATATTTCTTGTTATTTCCTTATATACTATAAAAGAGAGAATATCTTATCACTCACATATAATATAAGGAGGGGATAACCATGCAATACCCATTTGAAGTGCAACCATTACCTTATGAATATGATGCACTAGAACCTTATCTTAATCAGGAAATTCTACACTATCACCACGACAAGCACTATGCTGGCTATGTCATGAAGTTAAATGAACTACTGAAAAACTATCCTAATCTGCAAAACATGACATTACCAGAGTTACTCATCGAAACATATGAATTACCAAACGAAGCAAAAACTTCAATTAAAAACCAGGCAGGTGGCGTATATAATCATGAACTCTATTTTTCCTGCATGAATCATGCAGAATGTGAAATGCCAACCGATCAGCTAGCCATAGCAATCAATAGCTCTTTTGGCTCACTCGATCAGTTTCGTGCTGAATTTGCCAGTGCAGCCAATAGTCAATTTGGTTCTGGATACGCATGGCTCATTTTAAGTGACAAAAAACTGGAAATCATAGCCACTCCAAATCAGGATACTCCGATTTCTCCTATTGTAACCCCACTTCTTTGCATCGATGTGTGGGAACATGCCTACTATCTACAATATCAGAATCGCAGAAGCGATTATGTAGAAAACTGGTTCAATCTAATCAATTGGGATTTTGTAGGTGCCAGATACATGTCATTGATGAAAGAAGCCTAATTCATACATTCCATAATCTCAGGCAACATTTGAATACTTCTCTTTAAAATGCCGTTCATATAAGCAATGGCGATTCCATAATTTGTAAATGGAACGCCTTGTTTCTCGGCATCCTTCATACGTTGCATCACTTCCCGCTCATTTAACATACAGCCACCGCAATGAATCACCAGTTTGTATTGATGTAGCATATCTGAATAATCTTTCCCCGAACAAAAATCAAACTGGATATCTTTTTTCGTATACTCAGCAATCCAACCTGGCAGCTTGACCGTTCCAATATCCATACATTGTCTATGATGTGTACAACCTTCTGCAATCAAAATACGATCTCCATCCTTTAGTGTTTCCAATGCAAGAACGCCACTTACAGCTGTTTTTAAATATCCTTTTTTACGTGCCATCAAAATGGAAAACGATGTTAAAGGTACTTCTTGGGGAACCACCTTTGCAACCTCTTGAAATGCCTGACTATCAGTTATCACCAAATCCGGTTTTTTCTCCATTTGCAACAAAAACATTTCCAACTCCGTATCCCTCACAACCATAGAAACAGCACCAGACTCCAAAATATCCCGAATCACCTGTTGTTGTGGAAGAATCAATCGATCCTTTGGTGCCGCATCGTCAATCGGAACCACCAATACAACCTGCCAAAGCGGCTTCACAATGTCTGATAATAATATTGACTTTTCTTTTTCCAAAAGTGGCAATTTTGCAATTCGTTCCCGAAGTTCATGTACAGCCTGACAATCAGATGTCGAAAGAGCTATTCCCTGTTCTTCCTGAATCTGTTTTACCATCGCATCCGAAATACCAAGATCCGCTTTGTTATAAATTAATAAAAACGGAATCTCTCTTTTTTTGATGTCCTCTATCCATAACTGGTCTAGCTCGCACACTCCCTCAACGCAATCGACTACATAAAGGGCAATATCAGTCTCTCTCAATGCTTTCTTTGTTTGTGCAATACGTTTTTGTCCAAGTTCTCCCTCATCATCCACACCAGGTGTATCCAATAATACCACCGGTCCAATGGGCAGTAACTCCATTGTCTTTCTAACTGGATCCGTTGTAGTGCCCTTATAATCTGAAACCACTGCCATTTCCTGATTCGTGATTGCATTTAATAAACTTGATTTTCCTACATTTCTTTTACCCAAAATTGCAATATGTAATCTGTCGCCTGATGGTGTTTCGTTGAGTCCCATTTTTTTGTCTCCATTTCCTAATATCATTATGGTTATTTTAGTTGTTTTTTATCTTTTTTACAACTTTTTAAGATTTTATTTATACTTTTACATGGTTTTTATGGTATAATAACTATAATTTGTGTTTTAAAGCAAAGAAGTATCTTAGTAAAATATGATATCATACAAAAGCGAGGTATATATATGGAAGATTTCGAACAGTTATCAGAAGAGGAATTACGCAGACAGCGTGAGGTTGCCAGAAGACGTAAAATGGCAGCACGAGAACGTCGTCGCAAAAAGAGAAGACAGGAAGCGATTATTCGTTGTAGTATATTACTTATTCTTGTTATTTTAGTCATTGTAGGTATTGTCAAAGGAATCTCCGGCATTTACGGTCATTTTCATGACAAGAAGGTGGAAAAACAAAAGCAAGAAGAACTCCTTAAAAATCCGCCTACAGAAGAACCTACCACAGAGGCATTTACGGTTGACGAAGAGATTCTTGCCAAAGAGCTTCCAACAGACCGTGATGCAGCTTTGGCAATATTAGAAACACAGGGCGAAAACGACCCAGACATCAAAAACATTCACGAAAATGCTGCAGTCTACACAGACCGCGTATTAAAGAATCTTGCAGCAAACGCAGAATTAAAACAATTTACAATTGATTATTTAACCAAAGTAAATACTGTATATGATGGTGATTTTACAATGGAAGTTTCAAACTTCGATGTTCCATACTTCACACAATATGATGAACAGTGGGGATACGCCGACTACGGTGATAGCCTGTTAGCATATAATGGTAGTGCTCCTACTTGTGTGGCAATGGTATATAATTATCTCAAGCGTGACGGTTCTCAAAACCCTATTACAATTGGAGACTCCTTCATGGCAAACAACTATGTGAATGAGAACAATGAAACCCTGTGGGACGCAATGTCGCAAGGTATTCAACCATTTGGTTTAACTTCCGATGAGCTTTCCATCAATGAAGGCAATATGAAAGCCGCCTTAGATGAAGGCAAGATAATTATTTGTTGCATGTCGAATGGTGATTTTACAAAGGGTGTTGACCACTTTGTTGTAATAACTGGTTATACAGATTATAAGTTCTATGTTGCAGATCCTTCTAGTTACGCAAGAAGTCAAATTGCCTGGCCATTTGAACGACTTAGTTCGCAAATAAAAAACATATGGGCAATCGCAGCAGATGCAAGCGCTCCATCAGATACCACATCATCTGATGACACAGATTCAACAACAGATTCATCTACAGACGAAACAACAGATAGCACAGATACGACTGACAGCACGGATTCAACTGACAATACAGATGAAGCAACTAATTAATAATTAAAAAAGGTGAGTGATACCAAAACGATTTTTGTTTTGTATCACTCACCTTTTTTCTTATAGGTTTCACCCACAAGAACTGAGATAATATCCAAGCATACTCTATAAATTCGCTGCACGCTGTAACGCGTCATCAATATGAACACAAATGTTTTCTTCTTGAATCTTTTCGTATAATCCTGATTTACGAAGTACACTTTCTGGCTGCTCATTTACATGAGAAAGCACCAATGTAATACCTCTCTTACAACACTTTTCATACAACTGTTCAATTGAATGAACTGCTGTTGCATCAATTGCATTTACACTTCTCATACGAAGGATTAAACAATTCATTGACTCATCAATCGTAATCGACAAAAGCTTATCTGCCGCACCAAAGAATAACGGGCCACTAATCTCATATACCAACGTATTGTCTGGAACCACCTTCAAATCAATGGCATCCACGTCATCTTCATCACTAATGTATGTCCATCCTTCAACGTTTGTTACATCACTCATACGCTTCATAAACAACAAGCAGGCTAAAATCATACCAAACTCAATTGCAACAACCAAATCGAAAATAACAGTTAATGCAAATGTCAATACCATAACTGTGATGTCACTCTTTGGAGATGTTTTTACAACATGTGCGAATGTTCTCCAACCACACATATTATAAGCAACCATAAACAAAATTGCTGCAATCGTTGGCATTGGAATCAATGCTGCATAAGGCATTAACAATACAAGTACTAACACTAAAACAACTGCATGTACCATACCAGCAACTGGTGTACGTCCACCATTTTTGATATTAGCAGCTGTTCTCGCAATCGCACCAGTTGCAGGAATACCACCAAACATTGCAGAACCAATATTACCAATTCCCTGTGCCACAAGTTCCATATTCGAATTGTGTTTTGAGTGAATAATACTATCCGCAACAACGCAGGACAACAACGATTCAATTGCTGCCAACACAGCAATGGTTGCCGCATCTGGTAAGACACTACGAATTGTCGAAATAGAAATCACTGGCATTGTAAAGCTTGGAAGTTTATTACTAATTGTATATAAATCTCCGATTGTATTAACATCCATCTTTAATCCACTTACCATGGCAATACCTGCAAAAACAGCAATTAACGAACCTGGCACTGCACTAATAAATGCACCTGCTTTTTTCGGAAGAACATTTCCTAAATATGGCCAAACAATTAAAATCACCAAACACACTGCACCAACAATAAATGCATCCATATTAAATGTTGATGTATTTGCAAACAGAGCTTCCAACTTTTCAATCGTTTCAATTGGCTTTTCTCCATTTTGATAGGTGATACCGAAAAAGTCCTTTAACTGTCCCACCAAAATTGTTACTGCAATACCTGCAGTAAATCCTGTTGTGATGGTATAAGGAATAAATCGAATCAGGTTTCCCAAACGAAGAATACCCATGACAATCAAAAATATACCCGCTAATACCGTTGCGAGCGCAAGACCTTCCATGCCCTGCTTTGCAACAATTCCAGCAACGATTGTCGCAAATGCGGCCGTCGGACCTGCAATCTGCACTCTACTTCCACCAAATAGAGAAATCAAAAAACCTGCTATAATTGCGGTGTAAATACCCTGTTCCGGACCCACACCAGACGCCAATGCTAACGCAATGGACAACGGCAATGCAATAATTGCCACAATAATTCCTGCTACTACATCCTTTGCAAATTGCTTTGCATTGTACTTTTTCATCGTCTTACAAATCTTAGGTTGTAGCTTTTCTTTCTTTTGTTCCATTTTTATCATCCGTCCCTCTTATAAATTTACAACGTTCCCTATTGTATTCCTCCAATTCTTGATTGTCAATGAATTTATTAGGTTTTTCAAGCATTGCATCCATAAAAAAGACTTCTTACGTAAAAATTTATAAAATCCCAAAATGTTCTAATAAAATTTTAATACCTAACAATACTAAGATTGCTCCACCTGCAAACTCTGCTTTATTTTTATATTTGGTACCAAAAATATTACCAATCTTCACACCACCCATTGAAATCGTACAGGTAGTAACCGCAATCAGGATACATCCGATCACAGTATTCAAAAATGGTGTCATTGTATCTGTAATTGCTACTGGCACACAGGCAAATGTAATTCCAACTGCCAACGCATCAATACTTGTTGCAATTGCCATTACAAACATTTCCTTCACCTTCAAACTATCGTTTTCAATCTCTTCCTCCTTCGAAAAGGACTCTCGAATCATATTAAATCCAATAATAGAAAGCAATACAAATGCAACCCACGAAGAAACCACCTCAATATATTTTTCAAACTGAACACCCAACAAATAACCCATAAATGGCATAATTCCCTGAAATGCACCAAACCACAATCCAACAATCGCTGCATTTTTCAACGACAGCTTTTTCATTGCTAATCCTTTACATATTGAAACTGCAAAAGCATCCATCGACAATCCAATTGCTAAAATGATGAGTGTAACTAAATTCATTTTTTCCCTCCGTACCCGTGCGCTTCCTGGCCATTTTTCGCCACTTCGCATTGTTTTCTTTTTCTCAATTTCAATCATTATAGCATGTTATACAAAATTTTAAAATATACTTGTCACAAATCAATTTGCTTGCTAAAATAACACTGGATTCAATTGAAACAAAATATGCTGTTACGAATTTATAATCATAAATTCGCAATGCTAATTACATTAAAATCGAAAAGGGAGATCACAATGGGCGGATTTTTTGGAGTTGCAGCAAAAGAAGACTGCATGTTTGATTTATTTTTTGGAACAGACTATCATTCTCATTTAGGAACTCGTAGAGGTGGCCTTGCCGTATATGGCGAGAATGGTTTTGACCGCGCTATTCATAATATTGAAAACGCACCATTTCGTACCAAGTTTGACAAAGATGTACAGAAGATGAAAGGCTATTATGGTATTGGATGTATTTCCGATTACGAACCACAGCCATTGATTGTACGTTCTCATCACGGAACATATGCAATCACAACCGTAAGTAAAATCAACAACACAGATGAGATTGTGGATACTATTTTTTCAAATGGTAACTCTCACTTCTTAGAAATGAGTGGTGGGGACATTAACCCAACTGAGTTAGTCGCTGCGATTATCAACCAGAAAGAGAATTTAATTGATGGTATTCGTTATGCCCTTGATTTAATTGATGGTTCCCTTACAATGATGATTTTAACACCAAAGGGAATTTATGCAGCACGTGACAAATATGGTAGAACACCAGTTGTCATTGGCAAAAAAGAGGACGCTTTCTGTATTACATTCGAAGATTTTGCATACTTAAATCTTGGATATGAATATTTTAAAGAACTAGGTCCTGGTGAAATTGATGTAATCACAGCAGAGGAATGCAAGGTATTAGTTGCACCTGGCGACAAGATGAAAATTTGTACATTCCTTTGGATTTATTATGGTTATCCTTCAAGTTCATATGAAGGTATCAGCGTAGAGCAGATGCGTTATAACTGTGGTGCCGCCATGGCAAAACGCGACAATGTTAAGCCTGATATTGTAGCTGGTGTACCTGATTCCGGAACTGCACATGCTGTTGGTTATTCCAATGCTTCTGGCATTCCATTTTCAAGACCATTTATTAAATATACACCAACTTGGCCTCGTTCATTTATGCCAACCATTCAAAGCAAACGTAACTTAATTGCAAAAATGAAATTAATTGCTGTTCACGATTTAATTAAAGATAAGAGTCTATTATTAATTGATGATTCTATTGTTCGAGGAACACAGCTTAGAGAAACAACAGAATTTTTATACGCAAGCGGAGCAAAGGAGGTACATATTCGTCCAGCCTGTCCTCCACTCATTTATGGTTGTAAATACTTAAACTTCTCTCGTTCCTCATCCGAGATGGATTTAATCACAAGAAGAGTCATCGCCAAATTAGAGGGAACAGAAAATGTTGCCGAGGAAGTATTACAAGAGTATACAAATCCAGATTCTGAAAAATACGAAATCATGGTAGAAGAAATTCGTAAAGAATTAAACTTCACATCTCTTCGTTTTAATCGTCTGGATGATATGTTAGATGCAGTTGGTATTCCAACTGAAAACCTATGTACATACTGTTGGGATGGTAAGGAATAATCATCATTCCCCAATATTGCATATACAATTACGAATATCGTCTCGTGCCTTGTGGACGAGACCTATAGAAAATCCAAGAAATTTCCTATAAAAAATACAACCCGCATGGGTTGTATTTTTTTATAATTGAACTTCAAAACAGTTAAATCCATCCTGATACGAATATTGCAATTGTCCATTATGCTTATCTACTATTTGTTTCGTTATCGCTAAACCAAGTCCAGTTCCACCATCTGATTTTCTAGACTTTTCACCCCGAACAAATGCCAAAAACATCGTGTCTTGAATTTCTTTATCAATTTCTATTCCATCATCTTTTACCTTTAACGAAACCTTATAGTCTCCAGTCGCAGCAGCTACTTCTACTTTAATTTGATGACCTGTCTTATTATATTTTTTTGCGTTGAACAAAAGATTCTCAACCACACGAGTCAAATATCTTTCATCGCCATCCACAAAAAAGTCTTCCTCTGGCATTTCAATATCCAGATCAAAACCTTCATTCGTAATTTCTTCATAATTCGTAGTCAAAACAGTTCGAATCATTTCTGAAAAATTCAGATGACTCTGTTCAACCTGATACCCTTCACTTTCCATCTTCAAAAGGGTAAACAAATCAACCGTCAACTGATTTACACGATCTGCTTTTGTCGCAATTGTTGTGTAATATTTTGTCAACTGCTCCTCCGGCACCATGTGTTCTGACAGTGCATACGCGTAACTCTTAATCGTAGAAACTGGCGTCTTAATATCATGCGATAATTCCAACAGCATTTGCTGCCTTCTTCTGATAATCTCTTCCTTTTCGGCTTTCTGCTCCTGAAGCTGTCTTGTCATATTCTGAAATGCACTCTGAATTCCAGCAAATTCCTTCTCACGATAAATCGGAATATCTACCTCTTCCTCACCAGCTGCAACTCGTTCCATTCCGCCACTTAACGCTTCCATCGGCTTTGTAATCTTACGTGTAACAAAAACACTGACAGCCACAACCTCTAACAATAAAAACAAAACAAGACCCAACAAAACACCTTTATTAAAGTCTGTATAAACCATTTCATCTGATCCAACCGAATAAATCACATTAAATTTGTCAGCTGGATAAAAGATTAAATATTTATAATCTCCCTGTTTGTGATAAAACGAGTAAAAATCTTGTTCATAGTTACTCATCAAGGTTTGTGACATCATATCAAGTAATTCCTCTTCTGCATACTTTTTTGTTTCAGTCTGCTTTTTACCAAATATTTCAATCACATCATTATTCTCATCTAATTGCTCAATCCATCCACCAATGGATTCAACTGCTTTCGTATCTACAATATTTCCATTCTCTTCAAATGCTATATATGGATAACTTTCTTCGTATGCTTTTTCACCTGCAGTTTGTATCAGTGCAATCACAAAAAAAACAACGATGCCAATCAGCGCAATTGTTGTAAACACGATATAACTCATTATCAACTCTTTAAATATACTTTTATGCCTCTTTTTCAAAACGATATCCTAATCCCTTCACAGTCTTAATATATTTTGCATTCTTTGGATTATCCTCAAGCTTATTTCTCAAATTACTGATGTGCACCATAATGGTACTATCATCCGCAATGAAATCATCTTCTCTCGCATAATCAAAAATCTGTTGTTTTGTATAAATTCTTCCAGGTGCTTTCATCAACAGCTCCAAAATTTTATATTCTGTTTTTGTAAGCGTAATCTCCACACCGTTCTTGCGAATAATCATACTTTCCAAATCCAATTCCAAATCAAATACTTTTATATTACTTTGTTTTACAGTCGCAGATTGCTCTACATAATCATAGCAACGACGAAGCGCGGCCTTTACTCTGGCAACCACTTCTAGTGGATTATATGGTTTTACAATATAATCATCTGCACCTAACGATAAACCAAGAATCTTGTCATAGTCTTCTGATCTAGCCGTCATCATAATTGCTGGAATTTTACTTTTTTCCCGAATCTTCTCTAACACCTGAAATCCATCTAAACCAGGCATCATCACATCTAACAAAACCATATCTGGTTGATGCTTCTCAAAAAGTGCCATAGCCTCAATTCCATCTACCGCCTTTTTCATTTCAATATTTTCTCTTCTCAAAAACAGCTCCAGCGAATCCAACAATTCAACCTCATCATCAGCAGCTAATACAACATACTTGCCATCTATCATCCTATTTTCCTCACTTCTACTCTCTTAATCAGATAATTGCAAAACTCTCGATTATGTAGATTAAGTTGTGTAATATAAACAACATTCTAAGTTGGGATATTTGCGAATGTCAGTACTTAGGTAGCGTTCTTTGCTACCTTATGTACTGTTACATTTGCAACTAAGTAAAAACGACCCAACTTGGATTTGTTTATATTATACAACTTCGCCCGCTAAATCGAGTTTTGCAATCACCTAATTTCTTAATACATGGCTCTCATTTTACCACCTTTTCGAGCATCTTAGAAGCATTATTTTCATAGGAAAAATCACTTTGCCAATTTTCACTTACCTGATCAAGAATCAAACATTTCATAAGACCCATCGTGTAGTACTTTCCACTACCATCTGTATATTTAAAATCCGCTAAATAATGTTTTTCAAACGAAGCCTCCGATGTCATATCACGATATGCCATTGCCTCAACATACTGCGCACTTCCTTCTAATGTTTCTACAAACTTTTCTACTCGACAAGCTGCATCACTCACGCTATCCTGTCTCTTTGCTTCCTCTGCTAGAGCATCCTTGATAAACGCATATTTTTGATTGAGAGCAGTCTCATTATATGCGTTTTGCAAGCATTCCATTTCATGCTCAATCGACTTTACATACTGGTCATTTGCATCAATTTCTGATGTGATTACTGCTTCACGATCCTGTCCTTCGTCACCAATTCCATTCTCAATTTGTTCTTCGAATTTTGTGAACTGCCAACAGTGAAATGCCTCATGACAAATTGCTGCAACATACATTTCCTGTGAAAATGATTCCAGTTCTTTCGGTTGCGCATCTGCATTTTGAAGAGAACTTACACCATCCACAAGCTGTGTTACACCCTGCATTTTTTCATAAACCGGAACCAAAACCTGATATTCGTCGTCCACCTCCACTGCAGTTGCTGCAATCACATCTAACGTTTCTTTATCCTTTTTCATTTCCGCATCCTTTTGCATCACAAAATCCTGTTCACCATCAAAAAAACGAACCTTGTAATTCTTTGCTGCAAAACCGTCAAATGCAAGCTTTTCCAATACATCACTTTCTGTAAGAAACTTATCATATGCTTCTTGATTTACACGACTTAAACCAAATGAACTTGTAAACACCATCGCACCACACAACAAAACTCCAACTGCACCATATATCATATATCCAATCTTTTTCTTCATCTTTACGCTTCCTCTCTCTTCCATACCATAATTGCCCATGTCACTACATAAATTGCCACGACAACACCAATTATCTTTCGAATTAAAATTTCCTCTCCTAACAAATAACGATATGCCTGATTTTGTACACCATGTAAATTTGGAATTACCTTTAATGCACCACCGATCAACTTTCCACCTAAGCCACCTAACACATTTTTCATTAATGAAAACAAAGGATAAAACACACCAGCCACAACACAAAAGATTCCAACTAAACCTGTTACAAATACTGGCACCTTAATACTCACTGCACTTGTCAAAACACAAACAAAAACAATATTAAGTGCTGTAAATAAATATGCTGGAATCATTCTTACAAGCATTGCAGCATTTCCATTCATTACCAAGAACACTGCTAACATACAATAAAAAACAAATAAAACAATTAAATTTACAATACAGTTTGCAATACATAAGCTACCGTGATATTTTCTTTGTGATATTCCACGAATCCATACCAAATGACTATTTCGTCTCTCATACTCATTTGGAATTGTGTGCATACTCAACACAACCGATAACAAACAAGAAAATGCATTAATTAAAATTTGAAAAATCATCAACTTGTTTCGAAAACCAACTAAGTTCTGTCCACTAACGGAGATAGATGCATTTCCTGTACATGTCATCAAAATCATCAACACTCCAATTGCAAAAATAATATATAATTCTTTTCTTCTCAGTCTCTCTAATAACGACCCTTTTACGATTACGCCCATGTTTCATTTCCTCCTACTGTACTCACAAATATTTTTTCTAATGTTTCTTCCTCTGTAATATCTTCCTTTGAAAAAGTTCTTAAAATTTTTCCATTTTTCATAATGATACCTTCATCCAACACACGTTCCATATCACTTAAAATGTGTGAATTCATGATAATCGTTTTGCCTTGCTCTTTCATTTTTTCAATTAAAGAAAGCATTTCAATTCTTCCCATTGCATCAAGTCCTGCACATGGTTCATCCAAAATTAAAATATCCGGATTCCCCAAAAGTGCCTGTGCAAGTGCAAGTCTCTGAAGCATTCCTTTGGAATAGCTTTTTACCTTTGTCTGTGAATCAACATGCAATCCCACCATTTTCAATAACGTCTCACATTCCTCACTCAATTGTGGTTCCTGAATACCTTGTAACTTTCCATAGTATCGAATCACCTCTAATCCATTAAAAAAAGGTGGAAAATATGGTGTTTCAGGCGAATAACCAATTGTTTTACCATCGGCAATTTTTGTTTCACCACTGGTTTTCTTAACCAAACCAAGAAGCATTTTTATCGTTGTACTCTTTCCTGCACCGTTACTTCCGAGTAGTGCAAACAGATGTCCTTCTTTTACCTTAAAGCTAATATCATCTACAACATTTCGCTTTCCATATTTTTTAACTACATTCTTAATCTCTATCATATCTGACCTCCGTTCATCTTATGAACCTATCATACAGCCAGTATCTTTAATTAAAATAAAAGCAACCTAAAGATAACCTAAAGAAATGGAATTTTCCTATAAAACAAAAAAAGATTGAAAAAATAACATTTGCTATTCTTTCAATCCTTCATAAATACTACATTTCTATTCTTTTTATTCATCTAACCCATGCTTTACCGCATAAACCGCCAATTGGGTACGATCTTTTAAGCTTAACTTTTCTAATAATTTTGAAATCTGATTCCGCACAGTTCCTTCTGCCAAAAACAATTCTGTTGCAATCTCTTTATTATCATATCCCTGTGCCACCAAACGAAGCATATCACGTTCACGATCCGAAAACGTTTCCTCCGTCATTTCCTGCTTAGTCTGACTTGTAGCCCCTTGTGCCATTTGTGTTCGCATCGTATGATAAACACCACTTCCAAACACGCTAATTCCCGCATATACACTTTTTACGGAAGCAATCACCTTTTCATCTGCCATCTCCTTTAAAATGTATCCATCTGCGCCACTGCGAACCGCCTTATCAATCGTCTCTTCATCATCAAATGTCGTCAACACCAATACTTTAATATCTGGATGTTTCTCCTTGATACTGGAAATACCATATGCACCATCATAATCAGGCATTCGCATATCCATCAATACTACGTCTGGTGTATACACTGCACATTTTTCAAATGCTTCTTTTCCATTTTCCGCTAATGCAACAACCTCAAGTTCTGCATCCTGTTCCAATACCGCCTTTAACCCCTGACGCAAAATCATAATATCATCCGCAATTAAAACCTTTATTTTCTCCATATTTCCCCTCATCTCTTACAGCTGAACAAAACGGATTCTTCACATTCCGCTTCGTCTCATTTGTTCTTATTGCACAGGAATCGAAATTCGAGTTAAAAATCCCTCTCCGTCTCCGGACATAAACTTAACTGTTCCCTGCACCTGTTCCACTCGCTCACGAATTCCGAACAAGCCATTATTATCCTGAATATCGCTACATCCTTTTCCATCATCCGCAATCATCAATTCGATTACATCCTCCTTAAAGCGCAACACAATATCCATCTTAGAAGCATTCGCATACTTCAATGTATTGGTAATTGATTCTCTCACGCAGTCATAAAGAACACGTGATAAATGTGAGTATCGTTCACTGTCCTCTCCCTGCACTGTCACCTCGACCGGTATTTCCTTCACCTGGTCTGCCAATTGCAATATTCCCTGTGTCACCAGTTCACTTTCTGCTTCTCTGCGTAAATGATTAATCGATTCACGAATTTCCTTAATTCCCTTACTAGTCAGCGAAGCGGCACCTTCTAAATACGCACCGACCTTTTCAGGTTCTTCTTTCTCATTGGATACGATTGCCAGCTTCATATACGACTGTATCATGGTCAGTGTATGCCCTGCCGTGTCATGTACCTGCTGCGCAATACGATTTCGTTCCTTTTCCAAAGCAAGCTTTTCACTTGTCACAGCAAGTTCCTTCGTCTGTACCAACAACTCGTAATATCGGCTGATATCTTTGATTACGAAAACAGTAGGCACCCCTTCTACAACCTGGGAGATATCTACCTCACACATTTTTGCTGTCGTATTCTGCGATGCACCTCGTTCCTGGTACATTTGTATTTGAAGATGTCTCTGCTTTTGATCGATGTACACATTTTCCTCTAAATGATCCATCTCACGCATTTCCTCTACAACCTGCATCACGCCATTCGGAATTTTCTTCTTCGTATTGTCTGTCAGCACCATGTATGCATCATTATAAAATGTGCATTTGTCATGACGATCAAAAATCACAACACCATCTGACAAACCAAGCAACACCGTATTAAACGCAGCAATATTCACTTCCATAAAACGATATTTGATGGTTGCAAGTAACACCAAAATACCTGAAATCCCAAATCCTAGAGGAGTAATATCAAATGAAACCCGAACAAGCCCCATCATATAAAAAGCATTAAACGTCACCGGAACCAGAACAGCAGCAATAATTAATAACTTAGCATGCATACCATCCTGTCTCCAAAACTTTGTCATACGCATCTGTTTACTGATACTACGATATAAAATAACAGCACCTATTGTGACAAATAAATATGTCTCTGCAACATTGGAATAAAACAAAATACCATGTGTAATCTCTGTTTTCGAAAATTTTGTATAGTATAAATGATGCCATTGATTGGTCAAAACAAATGCATAATGCATTCCCGACAAAAAAAACGGCATAAACCGCAAAACCTTAGGTAACTGCTTCCCTCCATATGCCGATGCAAATCCAAACCAGCATGCTCCCACAAAGCAGATTCCTATATTTCCAAGCAAATACGAAAATGCAAGTTCTGTTTCTGTATGCGAGAGTAAAATTAAAATCTGCGACACGCACCAGCAAATAACCATCCCCTGACAGCCAAGATACATTTTGTTATATGGTTCTTTTTTTCCCATGAGCAACAACACTGTCATACTGACTGTTACTGCACCAATAACCAACACATATAATACGCCTAATACAAGCGACATTTTTTCTCCATCCTTCTACAAATTATTATAACTTAGGTGGTTGCGAATCTCAATTTAGGTTACTTAACCACCAAAATTTCTTATAAAACATTATACATAAATTTAACAGATATAACAACCAATCATCTTGGATGCAAAAAAATGTACCGAAAGAATTTTCATTCTCCCGGCACATTTTTCGCTGTTCGTTATGGTTGTTATTTTATTGTCTACTCTTCTTTCTCCTTCTTGATTGCAAATAATACCAAACCAACACCTGCTACGAACAAATATACCCACCAAGCAATGGATGCCCAAATATGTCTTGTTAAATAAAATACCAAAAGTACTAAAACAATAGATGATAATATAACATATCGTTTACTATTATGAATGGCACCTGCAACCAATGTTGCTACACCTGCAATTCCAAGAATCAATGCATTTTCTACTCTACCATCTGCAAGTGCATTCAAAAGCATAATAGAACTAATGATACATGCACAGATAAACTGGAACATTCTCATCGCTTCACTCTTTGACTGGAAAATGATACCAACCATGTATACTCCAATTGCCATTGCTGCACAGATTACTGCAACGTCATATCTTGTAGGAACCATATCATCAACTACAATCATAGCAAAGATTTCACCAGTTACTAACGCAAAGGAATAAAAACATTTCTTTGCTGTTTTCTCCATCAAAAGGAACCCAATGGTCAAAAACTGTAATGTAAGAATTGCCCATCCAATTGCATCCTCTGTCGGATGATAATAAGCAATCAATGTCGTTCCTAACACGACAAGTTGACAAATACCTGCTAACATATACTGAAATGCCTGACCCTCAACAACATCTTCCATATGCATTTTGCGAACCAAATAAACGCCAACCGAACTAATCAATGTGATTGCGAGAACAATATATGGCAATCCTGTAAATGTATTGGAAAGAACACTATAGCTTGTATAGTATGCATCCAACTGATAAAAAGGAGCTAGCATACCAGCGGAAATCACAATCCAGAACAACTCTGTTCTTACTAAAGCCGCCATACAGATTGCGCAAATCACAAACACTGTCACAAATCCTACTTCAAAACTCATCTGTGTATATACATTGCTCGCAAAAGCAATTACCGTTACCATTGCCAACCAGACAATTGATAAACTTTGAAATACACGAATCACTGTTGTCTTTCTAGCAATGTAAAGAATGGTTGTAATGATTAAAACAAAACTTGCCATCACCATTAATGCAACTTCATAATTAACACCTTTTTCTAAAATCCATTGTCCAACCAATAATAAAACCAAATTACGAATCACAAAACCTGCTGCATGAAGAATGAAAAATACCTGAAAAATAATTTCAACATTTTTGCTATCTGCCTGCCATTTTTCACGATATACATCCAACACTACATATATGGTAAGTACAATCGTAGCAAGCAAACAGGAAGCGAAGAATCCAAATTTACATTCAATCTGAAACCAAAGAACAACCCAATCTGCTAATAATGCTGTCATTGTTAAATCAAAACCGCTTCTTGATTTCAAAAAACGAATTGCTACTGGAACCAATGCAACTGCACTTGCCAAGCTGATATTTTTACAACCCATATACATGGCAAATGCTAAAAACGAACTACCAAGATAATACATTGCGGTTTCTGTCTTTCTTAAGACATTTTTTTCTCGCATCTTAAATGCACCTACATGTAACCCCCCGCCGATTAATAGGAGTAAAATCAACTTTGCCATCTCTGGCAAATATCCCCAGGTTGTTGACACAAATATCGTACCTGCAATTACGATAAAAATGATTCCTACCACCATTAAAAAAGATGTGGCTTGATTTGTTTTTTTGTTTTCCATAACGAACACCTCTTTCTGTATTTGATAATGTTATTATAAAAATCAACAGCATTCTTTTCATGTGTCATTTGTCATCGTTTGTACAAAAAAAGAGAGTGACAAATGTCACTCTCTAAACATACTACCTATAACAA
Source organism: Eubacteriales bacterium (assembly GCA_030533405.1). Classification (GTDB taxonomy): domain Bacteria; phylum Bacillota; class Clostridia; order Lachnospirales; family Lachnospiraceae; genus CAG-590. Next base: position 66,277 of record JAUNJF010000004.1, on the reverse strand, counting down.
ACCTGTTATTTCTTTTTTGATGTTATCTTTCGAATCAAATCCTTGATTCCAATATTTTTTACATTTAATATTCCTGAAACCAAAATCAGAAGATACACAAGATACGAAAACGCATATACACCCCAGTTTATTGTGATTGCTTCTTTGATTTCACCTTTATAATACATTCTAATCTTTGTTTTCTTATCACTGATGATTGTGTCATTCAAATCAAACTGATATGTCTTATCTCCATCCTTGTACTCCGCTACGGTAAACACGCGTCCTCTTACAATATCAGCCTGAAAGGATTCTCCGCCTACCACAACCTTTAAAACCTTCACGAAAAAGTATGAATTAAAAATCAGTGCTAAAATTCCAAATGCAATACAGGCTTTTCCAATGGTTCTTTTAAAATCCTTTGATTCTCCATCAAAATCATAGTTTCCATTTAATATTTCATCTGCTCTGCTAATAAGAATCACTCCCACCTATCGTAATTATGCTGTTTTACCTGTGTACAACTGATAATATTTACCCTGTAGTGCAATCAATTCATCATGGGTACCCTTTTCAATAATACGTCCCTTTTCTAACACAACAATACAATCACTATTTCGAACAGTAGACAAGCGATGTGCAATTACAAATGTTGTTCTTCCTTCCATCAACTTATCCATACCATCCTGTACCAATCGCTCTGTACGCGTATCAATTGATGATGTTGCCTCATCCAAAATCAAAGCAGGTGGATTAGCTACCGCTGCTCTGGCAATTGCAAGTAGCTGACGCTGTCCCTGACTTAAGTTGGCGCCATCTCCTGTTAACATGGTATTATATCCCTCTGGTAACTGACGAATGAAACGATCTGCATTTGCAAGCTTTGCTGCTGCAATTACTTCCTCGTCAGTTGCATTTAAGTTACCATATCGGATATTCTCCATAACAGTATTTGTGAATAAATGTGTTTCCTGTAAAACAATACCAAGAGAATGACGCAAATCTGCTTTCTTAATCTTGTTGATGTTGATACCATCATAACGAATCTTACCATCCTGAATATCGTAGAAACGATTAATCAAGTTCGTAATCGTTGTTTTACCAGCACCTGTAGAACCAACGAACGCAATTTTCTGACCCGGCTTTGCATAAAGCTTCACATCGTGCAATACCATCTTATCGTCTGTATAACCAAAGTCTACGCCATCTAACACGATGTCACCCTGTAATGGAACATAATCAATTGTTCCATCTGCCTGATGTTCATGCTTCCATGCCCACTTACCTGTGTATTTCTTATCACTTTCTACAAGCTTACCATTCTTCTCTTCAGCAGTAACCAATGTTACATAGCCTTCGTCTAACTCTGATTTCTCATCTAATAATTTAAAGATACGGTCTGCTCCTGCAAGTGCCATAACAATTGCATTCAACTGCATACTCACCTGATTAATTGGCATGTTAAAACTCTTATTCAAAGTCAAAAAACTAGCCAAGGTACCAAGCGTTACACCACCGAAGCCACCGCCAATTGCAAGTGCGCCACCAACCAAGGTACAAATAACATAACTCACATTACCAATCTGTGCATTCACTGGCATTAAAATATTTGCAAATTTATTTGCGTTGTACGCACTGTCAAACAACTCATCATTTAGCTTATTGAACTCTTCAATACAAGTTTCCTCATGACAAAACACCTTAACAACCTTCTGTCCTGTCATCATTTCCTCAATATATCCATTTACCTGACCGATGCTCTTTTGCTGTCTCATAAAATAGCTTCCAGATTTGCCTGCAAGATTCTTTGTTACAAACAACATTACACCAACCATCAACAATGTCACAATTGTAAGTGGTATACTCAATCGAATCATACAATAAAGAACTCCCACAATTGTAATTCCACTATTTAAAAACTGTGGCATACTCTGTGATACCATCTGACGAAGTGTATCAATATCATTGGTATAAGTCGACATCACCTCACCATGCGAGTGTGTATCAAAATACTTGATTGGTAACGATTCCATATGGTTAAACATCTCAATACGAAGATTGTTCAGTGTTCCCTGTGTTACCTTTACCATCAATCTCTGCTGTGTAAATGCTGCCACAATACCAACTGCATAAAATGCTGCCACACGACCAATTGCTCCTGCAAGTGCCGAAAAATCTGGATTGGCCTGACCAAGCATTGGCGTAATATAATCATCAATCAATTTCTGCATGAACATAGTTCCTTGAAGATTACAGATTACACTCAAGAAAATACATACAACAACTGTAATGATATGGAATTTGTAAGACTTCATAATATAGGCTGCAAGTCTCTTCAAAATTTTACCTGGATTCTCAACACGAGGTCCTTTAAAACCACGAGGTGGTCTTCCGCCCATTGGTTTTCCATTTTCTGGTTTTCCTTCATGTGCCATGTCTTACACCTCCTATTCGTCAAAATCGCCGCTACCCTTAGTCTGTGACTCATAGATATCGCGATAAATCTCATTGTTAACAAGTAACTCATCATGTGTTCCAAATCCATTCAAATGACCATTTTCCAAAACAATAATCCGGTCTGCATCCTGCACACTAGATATACGCTGTGCAATAATCAACTTCGTCGTTCCCGGAATTTCTTCACGGAATGCTTTACGGATTCTCGCATCAGTGGCAGTATCCACCGCACTTGTTGAATCATCTAAAATCAAAATTTTTGGTTTCTTTAATAATGCTCTGGCAATACACAAACGCTGTTTCTGTCCACCGGATACATTGCTACCACCCTGCTCAATATGCGTCTGATATTTATCCGGGAAATTCTCAATAAATTCATCTGCACATGCCAACTGACATGCACGAATACATTCTTCCTCGGTAGCATTCTCATTACCCCAACGAAGGTTATCTAAAATCGTTCCAGAAAACAACACATTCTTCTGCAATACAACTGCAACCTGATTACGAAGCACATCCAAATCATAATCCTTCACATCAATGCCTGCCACCTGAACAGAACCTTCAGATGCGTCATACAAACGACTAATCAAATTGACAAAGGAACTCTTAGAACTACCTGTTCCTCCGATAATACCAATGGTTTCACCTGATTGAATCGACAAATCAATATCCGATAATACCCACTCTTCAGCCGTTTTATGATAACCAAAATTAACATGCTTAAATGTGATACTACCATCCTTCACTTCCATCACTGGATTCTCTGGATTTTGGATATCACTTTCTTCATTTAATACTTCTGCAATACGCTCCGCGCTGGAAATACTCATTGTAATCATAACAAATGCCATAGAAAGCATCATTAAGCTCACCAAAATATTCATACAATATGCCAACAAACTCATCAAATTACCTGTCGACAAATCATTTGCGACAATCATTTTGGCACCCAACCACGAAATCAACAAAATACATGTATAAACAGCAAGCTGCATTGCCGGCATATTCGAAACTACAATGTTCTCCGCACGGATAAACATCTTGTAAACATTGCCACTTGCAGTACCAAAACGTTCCTTCTCATAATCCTCTCGAACGAATGCCTTAACCACTCGAATTGCCGAAACATTTTCCTGTACACTTTCATTCATGTTATCGTATTTCTTGAATGCCTCACCAAAATACTTCATTGCAAATCGAGTCATGATTGCCAATAGCGAACCTAGTAAAAGCACTACAATCAAATAAATACTAGCAAGTCTTGGACTGATAGAAAACGACATAATCATCGCAATAATCAAACTAAATGGGGCACGAATACACATTCGCAGTATCATCTGATATGCATTTTGAATATTCGAAACATCTGTTGTCATTCGTGTCACCAAACCTGCAGTTGAAAACTTATCTATATTTGAAAAAGAAAACGTCTGAATATTCTCAAACATACCCTTTCTAAGATTTCTCGCAAATCCTGCAGAAGCTCTCGCTCCATACTTTCCTCCCATAATACCTGCAAATAATCCGACACAAGCAGCGACAAGCATAAAAGCACCCATCTTAAAGATGAATCCCATATCACCCGCACCGTTGTTGCCATTTACTCCCTGATCAATAATAGCAGCCATCATAAGTGGAATTACCATCTCCATGATTACTTCTAAAATCATGAACACCGGTGTCATAACCGAATCTTTGCGGAATCCATATAAATGTTTTCCTAATGTCTTTAACATATTCCGTCTCCTTTCTTATTCTGCAATATTTTTTCTCATCTTCTGAAGTATATCAAAGAACATATCTATTTCATCCGGGGATAAATCCCTGGTTAATTGGCTCTCAAACTCCCGTTTGCTCTGCTTGATTTTCTCAATAAAGGCTTTTCCATCCTTTGTCAGACAAATCTGCTTTAGCCGAGCATCCCCTTCTACTGATTTTCTCTCAATCAATCCATTCTTTTCAAGTACCTTCATGCTTCCTGCAATCGTAGATTTACCAATTCCAAACACTCTCTCAATATCCTTTTGATATGTAATCTCAGGTTCTTGATTTTCCAAATATTCTAAAATCCAGTTACTTAGTCGCGTCATTCCCTCATAGCAATGATCCTGAAACTGTTTTACAACTCGCTTACAGATTGTTCGATCCATCATCTTAATCTGATATCCGACGTATCTTTCTTCCATTGGATTGTTCCATAGTTTTTCAAAGTCAATATCCATTGGTTCGCAGTTCTTGTTACCGTCTCTCAATATATGCGTCTCCTTTCCATTTATTCTTATTTAGGTAATTGCGAAACTCTCAATTACCTATATTCAGCAAAAAATGTTCAGCATTGAACTGTTCATCCCCAAACAGTTCAACACTGAACATTATAGTGTAGTCATTTATAAATTACAAGAGTCTATTTTAATAAATTCCTATCTGTAATCATCCATATCATCATGATCACAATGCTCGTGGTCAACCATATGCTCACGATTTGTCACACGCTTTTTGTCACGCTGTTCTTCAACCAGCTGTGATAACATTTCTTTTACATCCTGAGGTTTCTTAATACTCTTAATGTCAAAGTCTCCCATTGTTTTATCCGCAGAAGAGCAATGAATGGTTCCTACACCTACAAGACGCTGTCCCAATGTTCTTGTTAAACTAATATCCATGATACGATATAAACGCACCTCATCTTCTTGTTGTGTCAAAAAACCCGTCTTAATAAACAATCTCTCTTCATCTAAAGAATACTTGGTAAATGACCAAGGCAAACCTAAAAAAGTACGCTTTCTATCTTTCCATAATAATTCCATCTTAAACCTCCTAAAAATTATGTAATAAACTAGGAATACATTTCCTGAAACATTGCTTTTCCATTTTCCACCAGTTCTCGACCTGCTGTCTTTCCTTTTAGCGTTGTATTTAAAAACATACTCTCCGTTGACGCATGTTCAGAAATTTCAAATTGATCACCAAACAACGGATGCTCCATAAATCTTGTTTTGTGAAACATATATCTTTGATTTGTTACACTCGCAGTATTTAAATTAATTTCACATGCATGTTTAATTCTCGCATGCGCGTACATATGATTCATATTCTCAACTTTTTTGGTATCAAAATTGAAATGAATCGGACACTCCACCTTTGTATAGTAGAACATATAATGCATATCTTTCACATTATGTGTATGAAAATGTGTACCAAATGAAAAATATCTTGGCAACGTTGTGCCTGCAAACATCAAGCTGGTATCCACAATATTAGAAGTATCAAAAACGCTGGTAAACTGAAAATTCTCAGGAAGTTCCACCCATGAAAACAATCCACATAAGCTGCTTGCATTAATTGGCACCTCCAACCGAGTCCCATCATATTCTGATACATTAAAAACTAAGATATCTCGCAAATCTTTATCCTTTGATATCTTATAATGCTTTGGATTATAAAGAACCCAGTTACGATTACCAGTCTGTTCATGAAACCATCGATAATCCTCAAGTCCTATCTCTTTTTGTAAGATGTAACGCTCATTTGGATCGTTTAAATACAATTTGAACCTTCTACCTTCAATCACAAATTCGTCGTCTCCATATAATGTCCGCTTGTCCTCCTTTTTTAAGGAAAATGCCATATTCCACCACCCCCGAACAATATGTAAAATTCTTTTCTCCCTAATTTAATTATATTATAAACTCGCAATTTCGTAAATTAAATTTTCATATTATTTCGCAATAACTATCTGTTTATCAATTCTTTGTTTTAGCTCTGAAACATGGGAAATAATACCGACCATTCTATTCTCCTGTGCTAGACCAATCAATACATCAATTGCCTTTGCTAGCGTCTCATCATCCAATGAACCAAATCCTTCATCCACAAACATGGTGTCTAACTGAATTCCTCCTGCCCGCATCTGAATCTCATCCGATAATCCAAGTGCTAACGCAAGCGATGCCATAAATGACTCACCTCCAGATAATGTTTGTACCCCACGTTCCGTGTCATTGTAATAATCCTTTACATCTAAATCTAAACCAGACTGACTTCTCTGATTTCTTGCTCCTGCTTTTCGTTTTAGCTCATATCTACCATTTGTCATTTCCAGCAATCGAAGATTTGCCATTCGCAGAATACGATCAAAATAAGTCATTTGAATATACGTTTCTAACATCACTTTATCTTTTGCACTCAACTTTCCATTCATGGTATCTGAAAGATTTTTAATACTTCGATAGCGTTCCAAAATATCCTCCATACTATCCCATTCATGTTTTGCCTGCTGTCCAAACTCCGTGTTATTGGTATAACGGCGATGCAATCCATCTCTTTGTTCCTGAAGCTTTCTTTGCTGTTCCTGCAATTGTTTTCGTTGCTCATAAAATGATTCCAACGCACCAATCTGATGATCACCAATTTGCTTTTCAAGAGATTCCCTTTCCGCTTTTCGAACAGCGATCATCTTTTCAAAATCAAATCGATTCTTTTTCGCCTGCTGCACGTTCTTTGTCAAATCATCTCTTTTTGTAGAAAGCTTTTGCATTTCTGCTCTTGCTGCCTTCTCGTTTTCATACAAAAGAAGTTTTGCTAATTTGGTCAGTTCTGCATCCATATGCTCAACCTCTTTATTTGCAGTAGCCACCTGTTCTCGATTCGATGCTAACTGCGTTTCTTTCTCCTGTATCTGTTCAAATAAAATTGGAATCTCCTTTTGTGCCTGTTCGAATTCCTGCTCCCCTTTTTGATGGATTGCATGTTCTTTATTCAAAAAATGTTTTTCTTCCTCTATCTGCAGTTGTCTGCTTTGCAGTTGTTCTCTTGCTTCTTCCAAACTACATTTACCAAATATCACCTGATATTTTTCTTCCATCTGCTTTGCTAATGCGTTATAGTTTGCATTTGCCTGCTCAACTCTCGCAGCCATCTCACGTTGCTTCTCATCCAATTGATCCGCTGTTTTTTTCTGCTCCTCTAACGCTTCTTTGGTACAACTTTCTTCAGCCTTTACTGCAGGATGCGGATGCTCTAATGAACCACACACTGGACACGGTATACCATCCACCAGTTCTTCTGCTAAAATTCCAGCCTGTGCCATAAAAAAATGCTGATTCATTTGATTATATAATCCCAGTGCCTGCTGAAATGACTCCCATCTCTGCTTTGCTGTTTCTCGCAATTTATCCAATGCTACCCCTTGCTCATCATACGAAACAAACTGCGTCTTTAGTGTTTCCAATTCTTTCGCCTGCCGTTCCAATTCTTCCAGTTGGTGTTCGACCTGCAAACGCTTCGTTCCACTTTCCTTTTGTTTTTCCTGAATGCTCTGATTTTTTGTAATATTCTCCTTGATTTCCAAAATTTCTTTTTGCGTTTTTTCTATATTTATTGATAATGCCTGAAGCTTTTGCATTTCCTGTTTTTGCTTCTGTGCAAGCTCTGTCTGTCGATTATAATCCTCTAAATGCTGCTCAATTTGAATAATTTTTGTATTCAGTTCTTCACATTGTTCTGCTTCCTTTTCCGCCATTTCTTCTAACTGAATATACTTTGGTAGTTCATTTACTACCTCATTTAATAACCGCTCTATTTCTTCCTTTTCTTCGATTGCTTTTTTCAGTTTTTCTGCGGCACCTATCTTTTCATTTATTGTTGTCAATGCCTGTTCAGTATCCATCTTGGACGCGTCTATTTGTTTTAATCTTTTCTGCTGTTCCTTTGTAATGTTATCGAGCAATGCAACAAACTCATCTTTTTGTCCTAGTGCATTTTGCTCCTGCATTTCAAAAAGCGCATCCTGATATACACTTTCCTCCTCGCAGGTAATTCCTTCGATGACCTGCAATAATCGGTCCTCCAAATTTTTGTATTGTGCATATGCATGCTTCTCCTCGTCCATCAGCATGCGCTGCAACGTCTGATAATTCTCTGTATGAAAAATGTTACGAAAAATAACTTCCTTGTCCTTCGTCGATGCCATCAAAAATTTGCGAAATTCTCCCTGTGCCAGCATTGCAATCTGCGTAAACTGATTGCAATCTAATCCAACAAGATCTGTAATTGCCTTTGTCACATCTGCACTTTTTGTAACTGGGCTTCTTCCATCTGGATAAAACAATTCTGCTTCCGCCTTTTGCGTGGTCATGCCCTCACCACGCTCTTTTGGCCTTTCGTACTCTGGATTTCTCCGCACAGTATATTCTTCATTTCGATAAGAAAATACCAGCTCCACATAGGTCTTTGTTTGTGGTGTCGCATATCTACATCGAAACATATTACTCTCTCGATACATACCACTTGCTTCTCCATACAATGCAAAGACAATTGCATCAAAAATAGTGGTTTTTCCCGCTCCTGTATCTCCTGTAATCAGATATAATCCTTGTTTTCCTAATTTATCAAAATCTATCACAAACTTATCTGCAAATGGGCCAAATGCAGACATTGTTAATCGAATCGGTCTCATACATTCACCCCCAAATACGCTCTATCATTTCCTGTATTAACTGTTCCTGTGTCTCCGTCATATCCTGATTATTCTGACTCACATATAATTCTCTCACATAATCCATCGGTTGCTTGTTGTCATCTAAATCTGCCTGTTCCATCGTCTTCATCATTTTTGTTCGCCTGTTATTGTATTCTAATTTCATCATATTCGGATAAACTGTTCGCAATCGATAAAACGCATCTGGCACTTCCAATTCATCAGTCAACACAACACTAATATAATCATTTTGATTGTTACCTTCATAAAACGATTTCTTCATCAAGTCCTCATAAAGTCCAGTAATTTCGCGCATATCACGAATTGGCTTCAACTCCCTCGTTTCAATTACAACCTTTCCCTTTTCCAACAACTCCACAATCGTAACTGATTTTTTATGATGACATTCCGAAAACGAATATTTCAACAAAGTGCCTGCATATCGCACTTCGTCTCTTCCAACTCTTTGCGGACCGTGCAAATGACCAAGTGCCACATAATCAAATGCATCAAACACCTCACTATCTATGTTATCCAAGCCACCAACGGACACTTCCTCCGAATCACAACGACTGGCACCTGTCACCATCTGATGTGCAACCAATACATTACGCACATTGGTATCCATATTGGCATGTTCAAAAACCGTTTCCATCGCTTCCTGATAGCTTCCAAGCTCATCCAAATCAAATGCTTTTTTCACATGTGCAGGCTTTATAAACGGCAATAAATAAAGACAAAGAGGACCATATGCATCCTTCAATCGAATCGGCTCCATTTTTCCATCATAAACAGAGGTCAAAAATACACCACTTGTCTTTAACAAATTAGCTGCAAAAGATAAACGTTCTCCACTATCATGATTTCCACTCACAATATACACAGGCATATTTTGTGCAACCAATTCCGTTAAAAACCAGTCAAGTAGTTGTACTGCTTCTGTTGTCGGAACGGTCTTATCATACACATCTCCCGCAATCAAAACACCATCAATGTCCTTCTCACCCTTCTTCTCTTCTTCTATAAGTGAGAGCACCTGCTCCAAAATATATCGCTGATCCTCTAACATGGAAAAACCATTTACTTTCTTTCCAATATGTAAATCTGCTAAATGAATAAAACGCATATGAATTCTCCTCATCCTAAAATAGAATTTCCAATAATATGGCGGAGAGGAATGATCCTCTCTTTACAATCGCCCAAGCATAGCTTTGAGTTACGCCATCTTTCCACCTACACAACTAATTACTATGCACATATCATGTAGGGGCTTGTAATGTTGCTTGATTACGTTTCATTTTGATAAATCAAACTTTTCCTCTTGAAATAAACGAAAAAAGCATCATTGACATGAAACTTTTACATATCAATATTTTTGACATACAAGAACAATGTTTGATTTTCAGCCGAATAATCATCTGCAGGTATCATATCCATTGCAACTTGCTTAAAACCATCGGAATATTTTCTTCTGTATTGAATACTAATAGATGTTTTGCCATCATTAAAATACTCTCTTAAATATTCCAAATCCGACTTTTTTAAGTACACGTCCAAGTCATCTTCATGAACCTGTCCTGATTTACCAAAACCTGAAAGCCATCCCGATATTGTATCAGCAAATCCTTTTTCACTGGTTTGCTCTGACACATCCATTTTTACGATTGCGTATGTGTCCTCTGTAATATTGATTTTCAATATCTTGGTATATAAATTGCAAAGGGCAGTATTCGCAGCAGCCTGTCCTCTTCGGTCGACTCCCTTTTTTGCATAATAAGCTGATTTTGCCTGATACATTCTCTCATCAGCAATTTTAGCCATATCAAGGATTGTAGCATCTTCGCACTCACTCTTTGAAACACAACCAACAGATAAAGCAAGCGAAGAAACCAATTCTCCAGACCAGTTTTCCGTAATAGATTCTAATTCATCCTTTATAACTACCAGCTGTTTATTATTTGCAAAAAAAATGCTGACAAATTCATCTCCGCCTGTTCTATAAACCTTTCCATAGTTTCCAAAGGCTTTCAGCATACAGTCGGCTGCTCCCTTTATTAATTCATCACCTGCAGCATGACCAATTTCATCATTTACCACTTTAAGACCATTGACATCTATTGAAGCATAGACGAAATTTTCTTCTATAGATGCAGCACTATATTCTAAAATATCCTCTTCATAAGCTCTTCTATTGTATAGTCCTGTAAGTTCATCTATTATTGTCTTCTTGACGAGCATTTCCTCATTTTTCTTTTCCTCTTCTATTACTCTTGTTGTAAAAATAACTTTTGTCGGTTTTCCATAAGGATCTGCTGCGATAGCAATAAACATTGCCTGAACCCAGCCCGTATGTTTTCCAACAAATTGTTTTGTAATTGTCTTCTTATCGCGCATTCGCTCTGCAAGCGTTGATAAATCCGTGAATTCTAATACTGATTCTAGATATTCATCTACAGTAACTGCATTTATGACAGCCTGCATCATGTCTAATGCACCATTCGTTCTATTCACAATAGCCTTAACATCTTCTCCTGCAGTCAGCTCCTGTACTGTGTCTTTGGCAAGATCAATTACATGCATGCTATAATGTATATTTGCCACTGATTGCAGAACCTTGAACTGTTCCTCTTTTTCGCCTTCATTAACAAATGTATGGATAATACCACTTCCTATAAGAAGACCAATTGCATATATAGGTAGCAGTGGATACAATATCTGCAATACTATAGCAGCTACCATTGCTACACAGAAGAAAAAAATTGTAAAATATCTTTTCTTCATTTCATCTGAAGATTTAGACATGACAATTCCTGTCTGAATAGACAAGAGTAAACACAGAAACACTTGCATAAATAAAGCAATATATCTATATACAAATGCCTGATATGTACCATCGGGATAAATCCAAAAGAATATGTGAACAAAATGATTAACAATTAATAATACAAGCTCCAATATAGCAAATATTTGTCCAAATATTCTTATAAACTTTCCAAATCCACTACGAAGATGTAAGTATTTTGTGACATAGAAACATAGATATGCAATCGTCAATGCCATTGAAACATAGTAAATAAATGTATCTACATATAATAACTTTGCCATTTTTAAACTATTAAATAGGCCCCATAATGCATCTGTAATAAAGTACAGCAACGAGGCAAATACAAATTTCCTATAAGTCCTATTTATTTCATCTCTGTTTTTATCTATCTTTACAAATTCATGATTCATTATCAAATGTAGCACAATAGCTATCATTCCTATTACTGAATAGTACATTTATTGTTCCCTCCTCACAAAAAGCATATTATATATCATTTCTTATATCGACAAGTTAATATAGAACCGTTACTCTCCCTGAAATAAGAATTTCCTAAAACCCACCAAAGTGTGATAGGGTTTCTGTCGCAAATTCAGTTCCAATCCTCATAGCCTCATATATATCTTCGTTCATCATATGAGAACATACAAATCCTGCATGATAGCTATCGCCACATCCAGTAGTATCAACTATAACTTTTACATCTTTAGCTGGAACATAATAACTTTTTCCATTATTATATGTAACGCTTCCCTTATCCGCCAAAGACATATTAAAAAGCCCTGTATATTTTTTTGACCAATCCTCAAATATTGGATGAAGACTTTCTTCTCCGCTAATCATAAAATAATCAATATATGGCGCATATTTTTCCATATCTTCAAAATCACGATATTCCACAAAATCCACTGCCAACTTAAAATCATTATGCTTCTTCAAATCTATAATTTGACCAAAACATCCTGCCCAGAAATGAACAAAAACAACATCTGATGTTTTAACCATCTCAAGCTCTTCTTGGTTCAATACCATTTTATCAACAATATCTCCCGCCCAAGAGTCTTCTTTATAATATCTGTCTCCATCCTCAGTAAGATAAGTACGATTATTCGCAGTTACCATATCCTTCTCGACTCTTACATGACTTACATTAATTTTTTTATCAGAAATTGAATTCATGATGAACTCCGCATATGAATCCTGTCCCACTGCACCTAATAATGATACATTGATTTGCTCAAATTTTGATGAATGCACTGCAAAATTAAGAGCCTCTCCTCCCGCACGCAACTCATCAGTTCCATCAAAAACATCTACGCAAAGGCACGGAAGTGCCACTAGATTAATCAATACTACTTCACCCCTTTAACAACGAAAAATTGAATTTTCAGTGCAATCCAACTGACGTATTAAACTAAAATTTATTGCCAATCACATAAATCGATACTTTCCTTTTCCTTTTCCTTTAACAGGCTCTATTATTTCATTTTCCACCATCAGATTTATGATTTCCGATGCTCTGGAGGATTTTAAACCTGTAACCTGTTCAACAACAGAACGTCCAAATATCGTATCTTTACCACATTCTTCATATAAAGCAATTATATGCATTGATGTTTTATTTCTTATTACTTCATCAATGTTTGCTAAACGCTTTTCAATGTCCGCTTTTGCAATTTCAATGTCCACTTTTGTGCTTTGAATGTCCGCTTTCAACAATCCACTTATATGCATAGAACAATTATGCAGTTCGTTTTTTTCGTCCAGGAGAAGATTTCTAAGGAACAACTCCAAGTACTCTGTGGTTTCATGAATGCCTTTTTTAAGATCATTATAATTTGCTCTTACTAATGAATTTCTAAAATACCAGGCATTCTCTGCAAAAATATCATTTGTAGCATCAAAACCTAATGTTCGCAAATATTTGATAAAAAATACTGCTGTAGTTCTTGTATTACCTTCTCCAAATATATGAATTTGCCACAATCTCGACACAAAGACAGCCAAATGATGGATAATCTCATCCATCCCTAAATTCTTATAACTGAATTTTTTCTCTTCAGAAAAATCGTAATCAAGTGTAGCTCTAAGCTCTGAAGCACTACCATATAAAACGGTTGCCCCATCAAGCACCCATTCTTTTTTTGTAATATTATAATCACGTATTTTACCAGCATGATTGTATATGCCTGTAAATAATTTCTTGTGTATAGAGATATACTCATTGGGATTAAAACTGAATGCTTTCTCTGACAAAATCTTAGCTATTCGAAGTGCCACTTTATCCGCTTCCTCAGTTCTATCATCACTATCTGTTTTCGGATTTTCCTCATAATAGCTATTTAATAATTCGCTGGCCTCATCTATCGAAATATCACCTTCAATATTTCTAATTGCAATATCTATAAGATATTTTGAAGTTGTAAGTTCATCAACGGCCTGTAGTCCAATCGCCGTATGCCAGGCATACCCTTTATCGCGCTTCCCCGGCTCAGATTCTTTTATATACTCTTTAAATGGATCTCTATCCATGCAAACTCCTCCCAATTACAGACTTCATTATTATTACAGTTTTTCTTTTTTTATTTCTGCATCATATACCCTTTTTGAATATATTACTGTAATAATCGCTGCCAAAATAATATATACAAGTAAGAAAACTGTGCTGACCATCCCACTTACAAATGCAGTGGTCACTATTGTTAATAAACCCGCTACAATAATGGATATTGCACCAAAACGATTACTTTTTCTCCAGGTATTATCATTATGCATACTCCAAACAGTTCTAACTCCTGCAACTGCATTTTTCTTTGTCTTGGTCATAAAGTTTCCAAGCACTATAAACAAAAATCCCAATAACATACATGAAATCTTGGCAATGTCTATAGTTGCCTTGTTTTCACCTGTACTTGCCTGCACATATGAAGAATAAAGTATGAAATAATGCATTACACCAAACATTATTGCTTCCGCTATTCCGACGATATACAAAAATTTCGCAGATGATTTAGCCTCCATCTGCTCTTTCTCTATTTTAGCTTTTGCAGCTTTCTTCTCATACGCTTTGATAAGTACCTGCCAAAATAATGTAATACCTATAATAATGATTGGGAAAATGAAACATTCCATTTTATTTCCCCATCTATCAGTATTCCCTGCTAAATCATGATGCATCGGTATTATATCAGGCATAAATTGTAATACAACACTTGTAACAATTATTGGAAGCACTGCCAAAAGCCACATTATCTTCTTCATTATTTTTTCCCTCCAAACTGATTAATCCACATAATTAACTCATCAAAGACTGTCGTATTAATCTCATAATAAATATAATTTTTTTCCTTATACTCTGATATTAAATCTGCATTCTTTAGTAGCTTTAGATGGTAGGATAGTGCAGCCGGCGTTATTCTTAGTTTTTCCGAAATCTCACCGGCATTTAATCGTCCTTCTCTTAACATTACAAGAATATCTCTGCGCTGACTCTCGGCCAAGACCTTAAAAATATTAGTTTCACTCATAAGCATTACCTATTTAAAATTTCTTTTAAATAGATTTTAATATGATTTTTTACCAAAGTCAACAGCTATTTAAAAAACTTTTTAAATAGAAAAGGTGCATAGATAAAAAACCTTGCACCTTTTCTGCATCTAAATCAGTATTAAATTATAATTTATTATTGTTCTGAAAATTTCAATTTTCCTGCTTTTCTACTTTTCACTCGCATTATAATACCTTTCGAGCTCTTCTTTACAAGATAGAAATACCATCGCTAATTGATTGTCAAAATGTGTTCCAGCATCCTTTTCTATTATTTCATAAGCTCTTTCATAAGAAAATGCATCTTTGTAACATCTCTTTGAAACCAAAGCATCAAATACATCAGCCAATGCCATTATCCTTGCCTCTATAGGAATTTCTTCTCCCTTCAATCCTTCTGGATATCCTGTTCCATTGACTTTTTCATGATGATAATGCGCTACGTTTTCTGCCACACGAACAAAATCAGGTTCCTCTACACCAGATAATATCTCACTTACCATGTGATATCCTATTTCTGAATGCATCTTCATTTTATTGTATTCTTCATCTGTAAATCTTCCCTGTTTTCGTAGTACTGCATCATCAACACCAATCTTTCCAAGATCATGCATAGGTGCACTTCGTATAACGAGACTCAAAAAATCAGGCGTAAGTCCAAGGTCAGCATCTACAAGTTTTTTTGCGAATATCCTTACAACATCACTTGTTCTTTTAATATGACCACCAGTGCTTAAATCTCTCGATTCTACCATCTGCGCCATTCCTAATATTGTCTTTTCCTGAATACTTTTTATTTTACTCGTCTTTTCTTCAACTTCTTTGGCTAATTCATCATTATATCGTTCTTTCAGTGCTAAAGTCTTATAATGTTCTGTATTATCCCGAAGTTCTATTGTATATCCTTTAAGTTTTCCTAAAGGACTTCTAAGAATATGAATCATTCCATCGTAATATTTGCCATCCTGTAAAAAGGCTTCTATAGGAATATTCATATGATCCTTTTTCGAGTGACTTTTTACCATCTCCTCTATTTTAGATATGCCGTCAATTATATTTTGTAAATTATAGCTACTGTTACTTATGATTTGTCCTAAATTATACTGTGATAATTCTGGAAATATCCTTTCCATATAACGATCACAGCCCTTATATTTTTTCTTGGTATTAAAGGTCAAAAAGCCTACCTGACTAAGCTGTTCATTAATTATATCTTTGTTCTCGTAAACCGTATAAATGTTAGAATCATATATTGGAATAAAAGCTATAAGCATAAGAACATCAAGCATAATTGGAATAACCGTATACTGAATACCAATTATTTTTTCCATGGAATATGAACCTATAGCTATTGCCATTAATACCAACATAGTTATAACATTTTTTCTTTCTACAGACTTCTTTTTTGCAAATGTATAAATTACAGCTACAAAGGAAAGTAAGAAATACAAATACATTGAGCCTATAGCATATATATGCAATGGTCCATAAACTTTATCTAATACAACAAAATCATTTTGCATATGCATGGTTACACTTTTATAAAACAAAGTTCCTCTTCCTATTGTGCAGACAAATCCATATATACATACCTGACATAATACAAGTATTATTCTTATTAATTGCGACAGTTCTAAATGGCATATTTCCAAAACCACAAAGAAATAAAAAACCGGGAAAAATATACCTCCAACATAACCTATTATTTGAGAAAATATAGCCTCCTCAAGAGTCCTTGAAATTGAAAACAAAAAATATCCAAAACTTGAAATAATAATTATAATTAAATTGAAATATTGAGAAATACTATTTCTAACATCAAATATCTTTAACCAAATCAACATACCAATCGCAACCAAAAGGCATATCAAATACAAATATTCCATATTTCTCACTCCTTTGTAAAATACTTCTGTATAAATACATCGATGTGCTCGTTAACAATCTCCAACACTTCATCTTTTCTGTTTGGTTCTCTATCACATAATTGAATCAGCAGTGTAACAGGTGAAATAAACTGAAGTGCATATATACCTGGATTGCCCTTTTGCATAATTCCTAAATCCATTAACCGTGTAAACACATTTTCATAAATGTCCTTGAGAACCGTTAAATTTCGCTTTGTAACCATCTGGGTAAAGAATTCATTTCTAAACTGTTCAATAGTCATCATACGACGCATTTTACGAGCTATATCATTGTTTAAAGTAAACTCAATTAAATGCATGGTATATTCTTTAAAGCCAGCTTTTGAACATACAGTATCTGACTGTGCTCTACTAAATTGCATTCCTTTATCATACGCAATATCTGCATAATCCCTAACGGCATACAATAAAGCCTCTTTTCCCTTGAAATGATCATATATGGATGGTGCCTTTATCCCTACAGCTTTAGCAATTTCTTCCACACTAGTTCCCTCATATCCTTTTGTGGAAAATAGCTCTATAGCAGCTAATATAAGCCGTTCCTTCGTATTTGTTATCCTCATTCCTAGCTCCCTCACGCACAACATGTCATTTTCCCAAATATTCACTAGGAAATAGTATATCCTAATAAGTATTAGGCTGTCAAGAAATATAAATACCATAAAAAGACCAGATAGGGCTATTTTTTCCTACCTGGTCGTGGTCGTTCGTATTCAGTTGTTTCGCCCTTACTTAGCTTGTAGCGTTGCCCCATTAACTTTGAATTTATCTATTTCTACCCGATTCATTGTACCTCTGTATATTTAACATCATTAGCATAACGCAGGCATAAATTTTGCAAATAAATATAAACCATCTTTTCCAGCCTTCACCTCATGAGGTACCTTTTCAGGCATTATTGAAATCACACCCTGTTTATATTTGATTTCTACACCATTATTTATACAGATTCCATCCCCTGCAATAACTTCATGTGTTTCAAGCTGTGTTTCATGAATATGGTTGCCAATTGCCTTTTCTGGTTCAATTCTTACAAGATGATAACTAAATAATCCATTCGTATCCTTAGCAGTAACAATGTGTTTAAGTTCAACACCTTCGAATGTTGGATGCTTTGCCCAATTAGTCTGCTCAAAAGATACTTCACTATCAATAAGTGCTAATCTTCCTCTGTTAAATGCCTCAAATAATTCATTGTTCATAATATTGTCCTCGCTTTCTTTAATATAGGACAATCTTACGATAATTCTAATTATTTGCCTTGGATATAATTGCGGAATTAATATATTCCTCTGGTGAAATCCCTACTTGTTTCTTGAACACTCGACATAAATGGCTTTGATCACAAAAGCCTAGTACCGCTGCAACATCAACAACTTTCATTCCATAACGTAGTAATTCTTGTGCTTTTCTAATTCTACACTGTAATTGGAATTTATGCGGAGTCAATCCATTTTCTTCTGAAAATCTCCTAAGCATATGATATTTGCTTATATGAACCATCTCAGCCATTTGTGCAATATTTATTTCAACTTCTGGATTTCCAATAATACATTTTCTAATTATATCCAGATTTCTTTCAATGTCATCATCTTGCGGAACACAAATACTTATCATCGAATAGTTATTTGAAATAGGCTCTATCGAATGGGGTAAATTAAGTGCTACTGAAAACATTTCTCCTTCGCAACAAGTAAATTCTTCATGATCAATAGTAATCTTTACTTTTCCTTTTGTGATAATACCAAAGATAAAGTGTCCAATATGTGTATGCACCGGATATGAAATATTTACCTCTTCAAAGCTAACTGTTTCAATACCTGTTGATATATCTTTTATGAATTTTAGTTTGTTCATTTTTTCCCACACGTCCCTTGTGTTTCGTTAAATTTGAATTTTTTAAAATTCTATCCATTCAAATTCGACATAATCAGCTGTAATATCCAAAACAATATCATTTGAAGACCACAACTTAACAATAATCGAGCAATATCCAACATTATGATACAAATATTCCAGATTATCTTTTGTAAGAGTAAGCAAGTCTTTTTGTCTTTTAGGTAAATCTATTTCCCTAAACACTCCAGCCTTATGAAGGAATCTATTTGCTTTACTTCTTATAAACAGATTTATATCATAAATATCTTGAAGTAAATGAAATCTTATAATCAAAGTTTTGACCTTCGGATATTTATTCTTAATACTATCATGATATGAAATATCATCCTCAAAGCTAAAAACAAGATTTCCATCATCTAATTTTATATCTTTGACAATACAATCATGTGGCACAGGAATTGTAGGAACTTCTTTGCCATTAAGATAATATGTTTCTTTCATAACTTTCCTCCCAAGCCCTAGAAATTCAAAGTTATCTATTTTCCCATACAATTGAACTTATGGTCGCCTGATAAATATGTCATCATACTCTTTTGTATTATTTAGTATAGTCATATATTTTTTATCCCCCCTAAAATCAAAATCACCCCACATTTTTCATATTATTCACCTCTACTATCAAATGGCTTCTATTACCGCTACCTACACCGTATTATCAAAATAAAAAATACAATTATCTATCGTTTTCTATAGCCGCATATAAAACCTTACCCATTATATCCCCTAGAAAATTACTTGCTGATAATATTCATACTCTGCGTAAGAACCGTGCTTGATATAGTATTCCCCTCCCCAGGACGCCACCTTTACAAGTCCATCATCACAAGCGCTCAACACACTCATAGTGTGTCCACCTTCTGCATCATGAATAATATTTCCCTCTTTATTATAAAGTGTCGTTGGACGAATACTTACGATAATCGGTCCCTTATCAAGGTGCTTTTCTATATCTTCCGTTTCAAGCTCAATTGGTTTGAGTTTCGCTGTAATTCCATGTTTTTTCAGATATCGCTCAAACCTCCACTTGCTATTATCAATATTAGTTCCTTTTCCATTCGGATATGTGGCATCCTCTTTTTTGTCGAGGTAATCTAGGCATAAAAATCTGTTATGATTATCCGTTGCGCAATAGAAATCCACTATCAAATCATTAAAATTAAGTTTTCCCTTGGCATCATACATTGGTAGCCCAAACGCACTGCGAAACTGTTCTTCTTGACCATAAAATCTTAAAAAAATAGAATTCACGAGCGCAACGTATCCGCAGCCCTCTGTGGAAAGCAAATTAAGACGTTCCACAATTTGCTCATCGGTATAATCTTTATAGTAACGTCTTACAATCTCTTTATATCTTTCCGGTTCCTGCTTAGGCATATTTTGGTCACCACCATACAGCCCATCTTGTGCAAATATGTATTGGTAATTATCCCTAAAGCCTTTGTCTTTCATATACTTGTCACCTCACCTGCTAAGGAAATCATAATCCCTGCTCAATAAACTGGGATTTGTCTCTTTATAACGTCTTTTCTATTACAATTATGGACTCTTCGTTTTTTCCAATCATTTCCACCGAAATCTTGTTAACCATCGTTGTAAATGTCTCATCCATATTCTTTAAAGCGTTATATGCTATATTTAATTCTTTTATAGTTTGTAAATTTCCTATTGTCATATGTGGCTTATATCCAATCCCTAAATCAAACTGCTTAAATTCGTTTCTATACAAAATTTCATGGACGAAACATATATCCTCCACACCTTTTTTTACTTCTAAAAACAGATAATTTCCAAATCTATCCTCTTTCATACTAATACCGTTCAATACAATTTCAAATGGCTTAACATCTTGCAGTCGCTTAATTAGTATTTCTTCAATCATTTCATTACTCATCTCATTCTCAAATGGAAAAACAAGCGTAATATGTGGACGAACCAATTGAGCCAATGGGTCATATTTTTCTCGTATATTATCTATGATTTCCATATTTTCAAACTCTGGAAATATCATTATTGTTCGTATGCTCATTCTTAACCCCTCTACAACTTCTAATCTATAAATCTTGTATATCCTCTAAGAATTTTATACATTCCGTAGTAAGATCATTTTTCTCAATAAATCTATTCCATAATAATTCTTTCTCATTCATTTGTATTCTCCTTTTGATTCTAATAATCATCACGTACTCAAAAATACATCCTTACAAAATGAAACTCTATAAGCATAGTCTGCGTAAAATGAATATTTTCCGGTATATTAAAACAGTTCGTCCAACAACAAATAATACCTATACTTTTTCTCGTCCATTTCAATCCCCAACTCATCTAATAGCATTTTCTCACTATAGCCTTCAAACGACACTCCATCTGTGTATGTGCCATCATAGTTGTGTCTTAAACTTCTAAGCACAATAGCTAAATCCTGCCATCTATCTGCTGGTCCCATCTTTCCATTATCTATGAATGCTGTGATTTTTTTCCGTCTGTAAATATGTTTGGAAGGCAAAAATCACCATGGGTTAATACCAAATCTTCCACTAGTTTATTTTCTTCCAACCATTTAAGAAGTTCAGATGGATTTGCAAATCCATTAGGACCAAATGTTTCTGGCTCAACATTATCCATATCCACTCTTCCATTTTTTATATTTTCTCTGGCAGCCTGTAAACGCTCATCTAATCTGCTATAAGTACAAGGACATTCGCTTATATCAGTATTCCATAGCAATTTTAGACCTTCTGCAATAAGCTTAACTAACCTGTGAGGATTTTTCATATACTCCTCATCGCAAAGCATTTTTCCTTCAGCCTTTGTCATCAAGGTAAACGCTACACCATCCTGTTTTATGTATTCCAATATAGTTGGTGTCGGACATTTGCCATAAATCCATTTTAATATCTTATATTCATTGTCAGTCTCTGCTGTAGCAGGTTGAACCTTTAACACATATTTTTCAAATATATATACTTGCGATTCTGACATTCCTACTTCATTGATTTCATATCAAAGTCAAACAACATCCATAAATCATACTCAGCATTTTGCATTCCTTACTTTTCTAATCCATATGTCCAGTCCACTACGCCACCAATGCTTCTTATATCTTTATTCTCTTTATAATACAAGAGAGCCAGATTACACTGACTCTCTTGTAAATCTAATTATTTAATCGTAATCTTCTTAACCTTCGACCACTTCGAGTAAACCTTCTTCTTACCTTTCATTGTATAAGAACGACACTTCATGTAGTACTTACCTTTCTTTGGCAGCTTCTTAAAGGTTGCTTTATTTTTCTTTGTTGTAATTGTCTTCAAATAACCAGTTTTTGTTTTCTTAAATTTTTTATTTGTACTTAACTTAAACTGGTATCCCTTTACATCTTTTTGCTTTTTACATTTTACGGTAACCTTATATTTTGCTGTACCATTAACATTTGTAGTGTTGTTATCATCTGATGAATTACTATATTCCTCTTTTACCCACATTGCTCTTAGCGTTTCACTAGAATAAATACTGCAGACATCACCTGGCATATATTTTCTTCCATTCAAGTCCCAACCATCGAATCTATATCCCTGTTTTGTCGGAACTGTTGTAGGCAAAACTACTTCATCATAACCCATATACGTTGCATACGCCTCTATATTTTTTTTAATACCAGAACAATCAATTGTTTGTTGAGCATCATAGTACCAATCCTCAATTATCCATCTATCAAAAACAGCATTACCTTCAACGGAAGGAATCACACTACCACCATCCGAATCAAATGAAACGGTATATCGTCTTGGACCCTTTGGACCCTTTGCTAGTACTACATAGTTGATTGGATCATACTCTGCGGTAATTGTTGTGTCTTCACACAAATTGAACTTGGTTCCAGGCTTACACCTAGAACTGATAGTAGGAACATCTAAACTATACACATACCATTGTGTAAATTTCATCGGCACATCTGTTTTCTGAACGGCTTCTCCACCGACCGAATCATATTCAATCTGATATGTCGGCGCACTCGGAGCAGCCGGGCATGTATAACTTAATCTACCTAATTTCGACGTCAAATCAATATCTTTCTTGTAATTATTATTTATAAAAATCATATCTGGAGTCATACCGTTATAATTGTTCCACGAATATGGTACATTATATGATGTCACACTATCCTTTGTCCCATTTTCATTTTTTACTGTAACATTAAAAGTTCTTTTTATTCCCAACTGATTTGGCGTACTAATAGGTCTAACATTTGCCCCACCCGGCATTTTATAATTATACGTTATACTTTTTGATACACCTGGTCCAGAATAATTAATTGTATACTGATCACCTATAAAATTATATGTGATTACAGGCGCCTTGTTTGCAGCAGATGCTGCTGCTACATCTTGAGAGTCAAAGCAAAAGAACAGCTGATGCTTACCTGGAGACAACCTTATTGTTTTAGTAGTAATAAATATATTAAGTTCACCAGTACCTTGATAAAAATATCGCTCCGCATTATCGATAAAGCCATAATCATAATTATATCCTTGCGTATTCAAACTCATAACTAATGTATAATGACTTGCCACATTAACTTCTATACATTTAATTGCGAAACGATAATCCAGCGGTCTAACAGTCTCCGACCATGTATACCCATCATTCACAGAATTGTAAAATTGACCATCAAAATTTTTAAATTTTTCTGGTGTAAAATCCACATAATTTCCATCCTCATCAATAGAATATTTTTTTCTATAATCCCACTTAACACCACCTTTTACTCGAGTCAACGTTCCATTTTTTGAAGTTTTTAATCCTGATACATAAAGCGGAGCGGTTGACACCTCTTTTCCACTTAATTGTATCGAACCATTTATTGATGCTGCATCATACTTTGTAGTCTTTGCATGCAATGTCGACGAAAACATCAACACTGAAAACATAATCAAGCAAAAACTTTTTACCATAAATTGACATTTCAATTTCACTTGTCTGATCCTCCTTTAAGATAAATTTTTCATGCATTTGTTATTTTATAAATCAAACTAATTTAGTATATAGCCTAACATCCCCTTTGGCAAGCAAATTTTGTTTTTTTATTTTCATACAATTTTAAGTCTCTGTGCACAACAAACAGGCTACTATATCTTATCAAAGTAAAAAAAGAGGACATCTCACAAAGTGATATGATCCTCCTGAAAACTTACTGTTCATATTTTTACTGCTGATTATTTGTAATATCTCATCCGTTCCCTTTGATTCCTAACCGGATATCCCCAGCGGATGCACCCACCAAAATATTACTGTCCTCTGTCATATTTTCCACAGCAATGGTAACCTTCTGTTCTTCACCAGCCTTTAAGAACACCTTCTCAAAACCTGCCAATTCTTTTACAAGTGAATCCTTTGTCTGTGGTTCACTGCGATACACCTGTATGGTTTCTGCACCGTCGACAGCACCTGTATTTTTCACTAAACAACTTATCACACCTTGTTCCCGATTTACCTGTAAATCATCATATGCGAAGCTTGTATAAGAAAGTCCATGTCCAAATGGGAACAATGGCGCAACATCAAACTTATCATTGTAACGATATCCAACAAATCTACCCTCTTTGTAGGTAACTTTCTCGCCACCCTTAAATTCTCCGATTGCATGTGCAGAACAATCTGTATGTGTCTTATACATCGTATCTGGCATTTTACCGGATGGATTCACATCTCCTAATAATACCTCTGCTAATGCATTTCCACCTTCTGTACCTGCATACCAGGTCCAAACAACTGCCTGTGCCTGTTCAATCCACTCGGTCATTTCTACCTGACTACCTGCCATCATAACTACAACCATATCTGGTTTTACCGCAAGCAATTCCTGAATCAACACATCCTGATCATATGGTAATTTCATGTTTGCGCGGTCGCTGCCTTCACAATCATAAAAATGATTCAATCCACCCACATAAATCACAGTATCGCATTCCTTTGCGAGCGCAACCGCTTCTTCGCGAAGCTGTACTCTTCTTTGCGCTAACATAGCATCAACCTGCTCCTCTTTCATTGTAGAGCCGCCACCGCCTTCCAGACTGCTCTCCTGCCAGTTTTTATCCACATCCTCGGATTCAATATTTCTCCAATCAACTGGATTGACACCGTCCAAATCTCTACAATAACCTGGCGTATAAATGACCTGATTATTTCCACCAATATGAGACTTTAATCCTAGCAAAGGGGTCGTTTCATATAGCACCTTAAGCTCAGCACTACCACCACCAAACGCATGGCATACATCCGCATTTTCACCAACCACTAACACTTTTCCAAGCTTGTTGATATCCAGTGGCAATACCTGATTCTCATTCTTTAGCAATACAACCGATTCCCTTGCCACATTTAGTGCTGCTTCTCTGTGCGCTGGCGTATTATAACATCCACGCTTTCTTTCGCCGCCTAACATATGCAATTTTTCCATCAAATTCAAAATACGCACAACCTTCTCATCAATGGCACTCTCTGGCACCTCACCATTTTGCACTTTTTCCTTTAATGGATTCGCCATAATATACTCATCAAAATTGCTAAATACAGACATCTCAATATCTAAGCTGGTGTTTGCAGCCTCTATCGTATCATGCACACCACCCCAATCGGAAATAACAACACCATCATATCCCCAATCTTTCCGAAGCACATCGTCTAACAGGTAATCACTATGACAGCAATGTCTGCCATATAATTTATTATAAGCACCCATAATGGTGTAAGAATCACCTTCCTGCACTGCAGCCTTAAATGCCTTTAAATAAATCTCATGCAAAACATCCTTCTCCACATCTACATCCACCGTAAGACGGTCTGTCTCCTGATTATTGGCAGCAAAATGCTTCACGCAAGTTGCCACATCTGCACTCTGTACACCCTGAATAAATGGTACACAAAGCTCTTGTGTCAAATATGGATCCTCACTAAAATACTCAAAATTACGACCACAAAGCGGACTTCTCTTAATATTGATACCCGGTGCTAAAATGACATCCTTTCCTCGACCTCTTGCTTCCTCTCCTAATACCTTACCACTTTCCCTTGCAAGTTCACGATTCCATGTTGCTGCCAAAGCACTGTTACACGGAAGATAGGTAATAAAATCATCTGAATGACCAACTGGCTTCCACTCGTTTGGTTCAAATTCCAAACGAACTCCCATTGGTCCATCAGATGTTACCAATGGAGGAATCCCAAGACGCTCCACCCCAGAAGTTGCAAACAACGCTCCTCCATGAATCATTGCAATTTTTTCATCTAATGTAAGCTCCTTTAATAAGCTTTCCACTTTTTTACTCATTTTCATATCCGTAACCCTCTTTTTATTTTTTTACCTATTATGCAATTGTACATACAACTTCTGTTGCAGGATTTACTACTGTAATCAAACTGTCTGCTCCGTCCTTTGCAAGCTCTCCACCTGTTACAGATACAACCTCTACATTTTTCAAACATACTGTATAACCAAATGCAGACTCAGCCTGAATCACAATCTGGTTATCCTGTTTTTTCACAGTCGCCTTCAAAACTTCTTCACGGTCTTGATATACTGTGGTCTCTGCTTCATCCGAAAGCGCAAACACCTGCAAAATCAAATGTTCTTTATAACTATCTTTTGCATGTCCTGTCTCCTTACAAATTGGCACAATCGAATTTCCTTTTACCCAAAGCGGTACAGATAAGTAATCGTGGTGCTCTTCTCGCCACACACCACCCTCACAGGTTTCTCCTGTCAAATAGTTCACCCAGGTTCCCTTTGGCAAATAATAGTTTGCCATACTCTGATCATTAAAGATTGGCGCAACCAACAAATTGTCACCCATCATAAACTGACGATCCAAATATTTACAGCATGGATCTTTTTCATACTCAAGCACCATGCTTCGCATCATTGGAATACCTGTTTTCGATGTAAAGACTGCACTACTATATAAATATGGAGTCAGCGAAAGTTTTAACTGGGTAAAAAATCTTACAACATCGACAGCCTCATCATCATATGCCCATGGCACACGATACGAAGTACTTCCATGGAAACGACTGTGTGTCGATAACAGTCCAAATGCTGCCCAGCGCTTATAAACATCTGGTGTCGAAGTATTCTCAAATCCTCCAATATCATGACTCCAATATCCAAATCCCGACATTGTAAGAGATAATCCGCCACGAATACTCTCAGCCATAGCCTCATAGGTTGACCAGCAATCACCGCCCCAATGAACAGGGAATTTCTGTCCACCTGCTGTTGCTGAACGCGCAAACAAACAGGCTTCATGCTCTCCTTTTTTGCGTTGCAACAATTCATAAACTGTCTTGTTATATAAATATGTATAGTAATTATGCATTTTTTTAGGATCAGAACCATCAAAATAGCAAACACCTTCATCTGGAATTCTCTCACCAAAATCAGTCTTAAAGCAGTCCACACCCATATCTACTAACACTTCCAATTTATCCTGGAACCATTTACATGCATCTGGATTAGTAAAATCTACAAGTGCCATACCTGGCTGCCACATATCCCATTGCCATACCGATCCATCGGTACGCTTTACCAAATAACCCTTTTCCATACCCTCTGCAAACAAAGGTGATTCTTGGGCAATATAGGAATTAATCCAAACACAAATTTGAATTCCTTTTTCCTTGATACGACGAAGCATTCCCTCTGGGTCTGGGAACACACGACTATCCCATGTAAAGTCACTCCAATGGAAATCCTTCATCCAAAAACAATCAAAATGAAATACCTGAAGTGGAATACCACGCTCTTCCATTCCATTGATAAAGCTCATAACGGTCTCTTCATCATAATTTGTTGTAAAGGATGTCGATAACCACAAACCAAATGTCCACTGTGGTGGAAGTGATGGCTTACCTGTCAAATCGGTATAACGCATAAGCACTTCTTTCATGGTTGGTCCATTAATCAAAAAATAATCCAAACTTTCTCCCTGCACAGAGAATTCTACTTTAGACACCTGCTCGGTTCCAACCTCAAACGAAACCTTTTCTGGATGATTCACAAACACACCATATCCCTTATCTGTAATATAAAATGGTATATTTTTATAAGACTGGTATGTACTGGTTCCTCCATCTTCGTTCCAAATATCAACACTTTGTCCATTCTTTGTAAAATTGCTAAAGCGCTCACCCATACCATATACAAGCTCACCAACTGACAAAGAAAGTTCCTGACGAACATAAGCATCATCCATTGTCTTGTCATATGCTAAACCCTTCCAATCGGTCTTCATATAAGCCAAATCACGTCCATTGCTCTTTGTAATCACTTCGCCGTTTCGCTCATAAGTCATGCTCCAATATTCCTTTGTGATGACAAGTGCCAAGCTTCCACTGGCAATTCGAATCTTCTCTTCATCTTCTGTAATATCCAAATCCACATTTTCATTCAAATCTAATTCAAAATCAGGACCTAAATGTTTCACACCTAAGTAATGACTTGTTTTTACTCTTAACACCTCTGGTGCAGGAGAAGTAATCTCCACCGTCAGGTTCACCCCACCAAGTGTATCTCCTCTGTGACGAATCTTTGTAGTCGGTGCACAAATTGTCACCTTCTTAGGCTCCGTCTTTACAAAATATGCTTCCTGTGGAGCAAAACACTCATATCCCTCTTTTTGTAACCAACAACCATTTCCAAAAATCATCTGATTTCCCTCCGTAGAAATATATTATTCCATTTTATATTGTATCTTGTTAGGAGAATACCAATTTTATTTTATTTACGATATAACAAATATCTGAAAAAAATTGTAAAAATCTATTTTTTTACTCCTGTATTTTCTTGTCATTCATCTCACCTTTTTCATATCTTTTTTCCCAAAATATGTTATACTGAATGCATATTTATATCATATAGAGAGGAACGAAAAATGAGCAAATTATTTTATGACTCTTCCAGTTGCTGGGATTGGAACAAAGCGCTTCCAATCGGAAACGGCAAATTGGGAGCTATGATATATGGAGAAGGAACTTCTGAACATCTTCAACTCAATGAAGAAACGGTCTGGTTTGGAAAAAAACGAAACCGCAACAACAAAGAAGCACTGTCCCATCTTTCCGAAATCAGACAGCTAATATTAGATGGCAAAATCCCCGAAGCAGAACAATTAGCAAAGTATGCCTTTTCTGGCACACCACAAAGTCAGCACACTTATCAGACACTTGGAGATGCTTTTTTTGATTATTGCGGAAAAATCAAAGACGGAACCAATTTTTGTAGATCACTTGATTTGGAGACTGCCATTCACAGCACAACCGTAACAGACAAGCAAACAGATCTTCGCTACGATTGTGAAGCATTTGTCAGCGCAAAATACAACTGTATTGTTGTTCACTATCAGGCATCCCAAAAAGGAGAACTTTCTCTCGCTGCTTCTTTGCAACGTGGTAATTTTTACGAATCAACAGAACACACCTCTGACAGTTTATTTATACAGGGCAACTTGGGTGGCGGCGGCATGGATTTTTGTTGTGGATTAAAAATGCTTTCCGACAGCAACCAAGTCAAAGCAATGGGCGAACATGTCTTTACCGAGCAGGCTACTAACGCAACCATTTTCATTACCGCCGCAACAACCTTCCGATATGAAACGCCTAAAACAGAGGTCGCAAAATGGCTAGATGCAATTGCACAGGTACCATATGAAACAATAAAAGCAGAACACATCGAAGAATATCAGCGTTATTTCCATCTTTTCCGCTTAAGCCTCGATTATGATAAAACACTAGACAGTTTAACAACCGATGCACGTCTCGCCCGTATCGATGACACGCATCCAGATAACGGACTCATCAACACATACATGGATTTTGGTCGTTATCTCTTAATCAGTTCTAGTCGTGGTGATTGTCTCCCTGCTAATTTACAGGGTATTTGGAACCGAGATATAGATGCGCCTTGGGGCAGTAAATATACCATTAACATCAATGCCGAGATGAACTATTGGCCTGCTGGCATTTGTAATCTCTCCGACTGTGAACAACCACTTTTTGAACATCTGCTACGCATGGTTCCAAACGGAACACTGACCGCAAAAGAAATGTATGGTTGCAATGGTTTTGTCGCACATCACAATACTGACCTTTGGGGCGACACCGCTCCACAGGATATTTATATTCCTGCAACCTATTGGGTATTAGGTGGCGCATGGCTATGTACCCACATTTGGAATCATTATTTATATGAAAAAGATTTCGATTTCTTAAAACGCATGTATCCTACCATGAAACAGGCAGTTACTTTCTTTATGGATTTCTTAATCAAAGTAGACAATCAATATGTAACCTGTCCATCTGTTTCCCCAGAAAATACATATATCATGGAGGATGGAACCAGTGGCTGTCTTACCTATGGTGCAACCATGGATAATGAGATTTTGCATGAGTTGTTTGCAGACTGTATGAAAGCAGCATCGGAAGTAAATGATGATGATTCTGCATTTTTTGATCAGCTAAAAGAAATCAAAGATCATCTTCCTCCAATTCAAATTGGAAAACACGGTCAAATCATGGAATGGATCAAAGACTACGACGAAGCCGAACCCGGTCACCGTCACATCTCTCATTTGTGGGCACTTCATCCAGCACATCAAATCACACCGGATGAAACCCCAGAACTATGCAAAGCTGCCAGCGTAACCCTTGAAAGAAGATTATCCAGCGGAGGTGGACATACTGGTTGGAGTCGCGCATGGATTATGAATATGTATGCTCGTTTATGGAATAACGAAAAAGCCTATGAAAATCTAATTCAGCTTTTTAAAAAATCAACCCTTCCAAATTTGTTTGACAACCATCCACCATTTCAAATAGATGGTAACTTTGGTTCGATTGCAGCTATTGGTGAGATGCTATTACAATCCAATGAGAACCGCACAATACTTCTGCCAGCACTTCCAAGTGAATGGGCAAATGGTAGTGTAACAGGCATCTGTGGCATGGATGGAGGCGTTTATAATCTCACCTGGGAAGCTGGCGTACTCACAAAAGCTTCCGTATACGCAAGAAGATCTATGAACACAACTCTCATTTATGGAGACCAACGTCAGCAAGTCATTTTAGACGCGCACACAACAAAAGAATTGCTTTAAGAATCAGACGCACAAATGTCTTTTCGAGGAATTTCCTCTATAAAGAAAAAGCAAGAACGCATCAATAAAAATGCGTTCTTGCTTTTTCTATACAATAGTAAAACGGATTATTCCTAAAACATTCTATATCTTCCACTTAATGCAAGGAATGCAAACAAGTAAAGACAGTTATCGTAATATCTACGTTCTCCCTTTCTCATTGGTTCATTCCAAAAGCGCAATACCCACTCCTTTGCGAGCTTGCCTGCATCAGAAAGCTGATCACCACCTAGATTTTCAGGAATTGCCAAAGCTCCCTGTGCAATTGTTGCCAAAAGTCCCACTGGATGTAACACAGGACGCTCTAATTCTGTACCATCAATCTCATAAGTCTTAAATTCCTCTCCCTTATGTGTCACACCAAAGAAATATTGTAACTTTTCTGCAGCAACTCTCTGACCAGCATCAACGCCCCACCATTCATAATCCAAACCAATGTTGGCAACGGTACGATACGCGTCACTAAAGAATGTATCAAATCTGCCCCATGGAATCTCTTTCTCAATCGGTCTTCCGTCAAACTCCGCATACTCCGCACACATTCCTGTTTCTGGGTGACATGCTGTCACCAAATACTCACGGCTTGCCTTCGTTGCCTCCAACCAAAACTCTCGATCCTCTTCATAACAATTATCTGCAAATAATGTATAAAAATGTGGCAAATGATAGGATGGGTCTGTAAATGGAGAGCCCGGCACAAACAAGATCTGATGATTCTCTCGATTCCACATAGCATGACCTGGTCTGCCGTTTTCACCTTTATGAATACATGCTCTTAATATCTCTTTTGCCTCAGACGAATAGTTAAAAATACCCTCTCCATCACCCCAGCGATGCGAAGCAAATATCAATGCCATGGCATAGAACTCTTCTCCATCTGGTGCTGGTCCTTGCGCATTCTTTGTTCCATCCAACTGACAAGACCATGCAAAATAACCCTCATTATCTCCATAGTCCATCCACATATGCGTCTTTGACCACTTCCAAATACGATCAAATTCCTCTTTCATGTCAAGCTGTACACACATCATCATTCCATAAGACATTCCCTCTGTACGCGCATCATTATTACCTGTATCCACCAAATATCCCATATCATCTCCAGCTGGATGATAAATTCTTTCTTCCTCATCATAAAAAAATGTATGTATATGATCCTGTAATTTCTTCTCAATCTCAGTCTCACTAATTCCTACTTCTGCAAATAAATTACGATATTCTTTCATGTCTATTCTCCTACTTTTTTATTATGTAACTGCACAATTCATTCTATAAATCTACAAAATCCTCGAATCACATCCCGATTACGAAACGCTAACTTCACCTGCCAAAACTTTTTTATAATCCTCATAGTTTTTCTTTAACAGATTCGGTGTATCTAAGCCATATGGGCATTTATTGTGGCAAGCGCCACATTCTATACAGGATTCAATCTTCTTCATTTCTGCCTGCATGGAAGGCGATAACCAATTTGCAGATGGCGCTCTTCTTAATAACAACGACATTCTTGCACATTGATTAATCATAATATCCTTTGGACATGGCATACAATAACCACATCCTCTGCAAAACTCTCCCATGATGTTTTCTTTTTCCTGATTCACAAATGTCTGCAACACCTCATCATACTCTGGTGTCTCATCCATATATAGCAACCACTCATCTAATTCATGTTCCCTTTGAATGCCCCAAATTGGTACCACATTATCATACTGCGTCATAAAAGCCATAGCAGCTTTGGAATTCGTAATCAAACCACCAGCCAAGCCTTTCATCGCAATAAATCCAACATTCTTTTCCTTACAAAGCTTCACCAATTCAATTTCTCTTGGTGCAGCCAAATAACTAAATGGGTACTGCATCGTCTCATATAATCCAGAGTTCACACAATCAAATGCAACCTCTAATTTATGCGCAGTAATACCAATATGACGAATCATGCCTTTTTCTTTAGCCTCAAGCATACATTCATACATACCAGTTCCATCCCCTGTCTTATAGCATTGCTCTACACAGTGAAATTGATATATATCAATATAATCTGTTTTTAAAAGCGATAACGACTGTTCTAATTGTTTCCAAAAATCTTCTGGTGTTTTCGCCATTGTCTTTGTGGCAATCACAACCTGTTCACGCATTCCTTCAAATGCAATTCCGACTTTCTCTTCTGAATCGCTGTAAGCTCTTGCTGTATCAAAAAAACGCATTCCACCATTATACGCGCGTCTTAACAAATTAACTGCCACTTCTGTGGTGTCTCTTTGAATTGGCAACGCCCCAAATGCATTCTGTGGTACTATAATTCCAGTACTTCCCAACATTACATCTCTCATGCTAACCACCTATTATCCACTCTACTCTGCAACTTCTAAAAATTTTTCAAACTCCTCAACAGGAATCGGTCTACTGTAAAAATATCCCTGTATATAATTACATCCCCATTTTTTCAATAAGTTTTTCTGGTCTTCTGTCTCTACACCCTCTGCCACACTATAAATACTCAAATGTTTTGTAATACCTAAAATGTTTTTCACAATATAATCTACTTTTCCGTCTTCATCCATTTCGATCTCATCAATGAAACTTTTATCAATTTTTAATGTCGTAAGTGGCATATTTGACAACAAACTAAGAGAAGAATACCCTGTTCCAAAATCATCGATTGAAAGTAAAAATCCTAATTCCCTTAATTCCTTCATCACCTGAATCATGTAATCTACATCGCCATAGGCTAAAGACTCCGTCAACTCAAACTCAATATACTGACGTTCCACGTCATAGCGATCCACGATTGCCAAAATATTATCAATGACTAACGGGCTATACAACTGTGCTCTCGACATATTTACTGATATCGGAACCAATTTAATGCCCTGCTGTTTCCAGTGTTCGAGCTTCATGCAGACCTGTTCTAACACAAAACGATCAATTTTCTCAATCGCACCTTCCTGCTCAAAGTATGGTACAAACTCTCCAGGTGGCAACATTCTTTCATGATGATAATTCCAGCGAATTAATGCCTCTGCTCCCACAAGCGTATTATGAACCGGCTCATACTTTGGCTGATAATATACAATCAACTCATCATTTTCCAACGCATTTGTTAAATCCTTTTTAAGCAACTTACTATGCATTTGTTTTTCTTTCATTTCATCTGTGTAGAAATGAATCTCTGTCACATTGACTTTTGTACCCAAACGCTGTGCCATCTTTGCCAAATCTGTTACAGTCGCACGATAATCCCCAACATTATCCACGGAAGCAACTCCGCATCGATAAAAAATGGGGTACTTTGAATCCTCATCTAATACAGACAAACTATCAAACAACGCCTGTAATTTTGCACGCACTTCCTCATCTGACATACGTTTTACCATCAACGCAAAATTATCATTATCACAGCGGCTTGAAAAATATATCCAATCACACTTACTCAACGCATCACACATACGAATTAACACCTTATCCCCCACCGTATGCCCATAGATTTCATTTATCATTTTGAAATCCTTGATATCAAAATGCGCAAAGATAAAATCTGACAATCCGAACTTTTCAAAATTCTCAAGTCGCTCACGCAACCAGTTCCAATTATAATAATGTGTCACAGGCTCATAAAAAGCCATTTCAAAGAGTTGTTCCTTTGAAAAATTATCAATGGATGTTATTGTAAAATCTTTTTTCCCCACCATATTAATCACACACCAATCATCCTTTGTAAACCCACATCATTGCTACACATATTATCCCGTATTGCGCCACACCCCTACAGCGCATTCGCCTAATGATTCTAATTATTATTATATCTTACCGCTCCATATTCAGTCAACAATCATACCCATTAAGAATCGTAGAATAAATGCCTGATTTTTCAACACTTTGACGATAAATCACATAGAACGATACATCTTAATATAAAAGGTTGTTCCTTCGCCTTCTTCACTCTCCACCTGGATATTTCCATTTTGCCTCATGAATAGCTGTTTTGCCATAAAAAGACCAATTCCAACGCTATTCGTATTGCTGTTTTGACTCTTATAAAACCGCTCAAATATATGCGGTAAATCCTCTTTTTTTATTCCACTTCCATTGTCTTCAATTCGAATCGTAGTTGCCAAATTATCCTGTCTAAACGATATGCGAACATAACCGCCTTCATCCGTATGCTCTACACAGTTTTTTATAATATTGGTAAGTGCTTCCTGCGTCCAGTTAAAATCACAAGTAACAAAGACATCTTCTTCTAACGGTAAAACGGTCACACGCACATCCCTAAAATCTGCCAGTGCCTCAATCGGCGTACAAGACGCTTCTAGTAAATGCTGCAAATCCACTTCGTCTTTTTTCAGTCTGAGCACTTGCGCTTCCAATTGCGATATGGTTAATAAATTCTTTACCAACCACGTTATCTTACTTACCTGTGTCTCTATCTTACCAACAAATTCCTGTCGCTTTTCATCTGGCAACTGTTCATCCCGAAGCAGATCTGTCATAATCATAATAGATGTGAGTGGTGTTTTAATCTGATGCGAAATATCGGATAACATATCCGACAAATAACCCTTTTCTGCTGCATCCTTGTCTGACTGCTCCTTCAAAAGTACAACTAACTTATAAAGTTCACTTTCTAAAATACCAAGTTGTCCTTCCTTGAAAGAATGAAATGCTGGCATTTCCAGACTGTTCTGTACTTTTTCCAAATAATCAATTAATCCTTTGATTTCCCGCGTCATTTTACGCGAAAAAAACAATCTTATCACAATGAATAACACAATAAGTGCACACAGAAAATAGCAGGAAATCCTGTAGTCTCCTGCTATTATACATGCCACTGCTGTTAAAGAGATTAAAATAACGTCAATTATCCATTCCATATTTGCCACCAAATCCGCACTTCATATTTTGTCTGTTTAATTTAATCGATACCCCATACCACGAATCGTTTGAATCAAATTTGTCTCATCTGTATCCTCAAGTTTCTTTCGTAAACGCTTAATATATACCGTTAATGTATTATCATTTACAAAATCTCCTACATCATCCCAAAGCAAATCCAGAATACGATTTCTAGAAATAATCTGTCCACGATTTTGAATAAACACCAACAACAGCTTGTATTCCATAGCTGTTAAAATGATTTCCTCTTGATTGCGGTACACCTTTGCCGTCTGCAAATTCACAATATTGGCACCAACACTCACAACATTTTCCATCTGGGCACTGCCCTCATATCGCCGAAGAATTGCTTTCATTCTTGCCATAAGTTCACGAATACGAAATGGCTTTGCAATGTAGTCATCAGCACCTAACTCAAGCGCTCTTACAGTACTTACCTCATCATCACAGGCTGTCAAAAAAATGATCGGCACCTTGCTTGTTTTACGCATTTCCGTACAAATTTCAAAACCATTGCCATCTGGAAGCATAACATCAAACAGGCAAAACTCAATTGGTGTACTTCCATGAATCACCTCCATGGCCTCTGCCACAGACATGGCAGCTAGCACCTGGTATCCTTCCTGCGTCAATGAGTATTTAATTCCTTCTAAGATCATTTCATCATCTTCAACAACTAGTACATTCACAGTTTTATCCTCACTTGTATTCTACGGGCGTTTTTCGAAAAAGTCCTTTTCGCCCGTAATCTATTCTTGCTATCACTCTCTGAACAACGTATTCTTGAAACAACTCTTATAAGTTTATTATACACTTTCGTTTCGAATGTTTTCAAGAATATTTTCTGCATCCTGCTTCTTGAAGAAGTAAATAGCGATTGCTAACACTGCAACAATAATAACCAAGAATGCACAAGCAAATAACACATAAGGTGCTGAAAATGGTACCGAACCAACTAAACCACCAAGTAGCTTATACACAACCACAATCATCAGGCTAGAAATCACAATTCCATATACAAATCCTTCTACAAGAATTCCAACGGTTTCCAATACCACCATCTTCTGAATTTGACTTTTTTCCATTCCAATGGACTGCATAATAGCAAAATCTTTTTTGCGAAGTGCCATTTTACCGCCAATGGATGCTGCAAGGTTCAT
The DNA here is from genome assembly GCA_030533405.1 of Eubacteriales bacterium. Classification (GTDB taxonomy): domain Bacteria; phylum Bacillota; class Clostridia; order Lachnospirales; family Lachnospiraceae; genus CAG-590. The sequence goes on along the minus strand of JAUNJF010000004.1, from coordinate 28,922 downwards.
CAAACAAATGCAAGATGTCATAGCAACAAAGCAACCAAGTAAAATTCGAACCATCATCGAAATGCTTTGTTTCATGTTCATTTCTATCTTAGACCATCCAGCTGGTATATAATAAATATTCGTATAGTTTTCCTGCATTACTTCGATATCCTTAATCAAGCTGGCTGCCTCTCCCTGGAAATCAATGTAATAGCTTTTTTCTGTTATCGTATCAATAGAATCATAACCATAAACCTTGGCAAAATGTTCAGCTGCATTTTTACTTGCAATAAAGAATCCACCAGTTCTTGCACCATTTCTACATGCTACGTCCACATACTTTGCGATTTTGTCTGGCTTTACAATTCCTGCAATTGGAACATTTGTATCTACCTCATCACCATCTTTATTATAGAATCTGACAGGAATACTATCTCCAACCTGTAAATCTGTAATATTCTCTAACTCGAACATTTTTGATCCTTGGCATCTATCGTTATAAACATTCGCGTCGGTTGAAAGAATCTTCTCATTTACCACGATACAACCGGGATTATCTGAATCCATTAACACATTTAAATCCATGTTACAATCCTTAGCGATTTGCGCAATGGTGTCATCCCCTAATACGATTAACTGACTAAATACATATTCTTCATACTCTTTCCACTCTTCTCTTTCCCGCTCTGTAAGCATATATGCATCCTTGATGGCCAAATCAGCCTCGTGGAACTCCTTACTGAAAAAAGAGTCCTTCACATCAAATCCACCAATATAATCATATCGTTCCTCTACTCTTTTCACATCTGGATGATTCTTTATTCGCTCAAGTAATAAATCAAAATCCTCATCCGGCAAATAATCCTCTAGGTTTTCTCTTTCCTCTTCCTTCGCTTTCAAATACTCCTCAAGATCCATATCTTCATGATTATGTTTCTTTGCTCGCTCTATATCATCCTCAATTCGTTGCAGTTCCTTATTCTTGGAACGACACTGAAGAATACTCATATTTTTAGTTTCATTTTCAATACAATAATTCGAATCCTGTGCGGAATAGTCGATTACTGTGTTCACCATCTTGCCACTAAATGAAGTAACCAAAAAGACTACAAGTAGCACAGCAATGGCACGACAGATACTCTTCTTACTTCTTTTTTGTCTGGTAAGGAAATTCTTAGATAGCATTCCCTCTGCACCAAAACGACCAACCTTACGCATTTTGTATGTCTTCTTTTTACGACTATCATTTCCGCGAATCGACTCCACAGCACCAATCTTACTTACCTTTCTAGCAGGCAAATACGCTGAGATAAAGACTGTAATAGTGCTAAATAGAATGACAAAAAGAATACTCATTGCGTCCACCGACAAATGTACCGTCTGCGCCTCAAAGTTTCCATTGAAAGAAATCATGTTCACTAAATACTTGGAAATAGCATTTACACCAAGCTTCACAATAACTAATCCTACTCCAATACCAAGTGGTAAAGCGACGATCATCAAAGTAAATGCTTCATAGTAAATGCTACTCTTTTTCTGCTTAGCAGTAGCACCTACAGAAGACAACATACCCAAATATTTGCTTCTCTCACGGAATGATAATTCAAATACATTGTAGATTAACACTACAGAAGAAAGCATAATTAAGCTAATGAAAAATGCGCTCATTCCATTTACAAGCATGTTCATGGTTATATCATCTGAGTTTGCTGAAAAGATCAATAGCATATCATTTATTTCAATTACATAATTCTGTAATGCAGCCTGCAAATCAATAGTGTCATTCCCTTTCATTTTCTTTGTGTCAAAACGAAGGAACACATTTGCACTGTCTGCCTGTGCTACCTCATCCTCAGTACATACAGTAAATGCTGTATAAGCTGCTGCGTCTTCTTTTTCAAAGTTTGGAGTCTCTACAAATCCAACGATTGTATAGGTCTTCTCTTCTCCAAAATAATCCTTCTCCTCCACAAAATCGTCATTTGGTGCAAAATAAGGAAATTGCTCTGGTGTCTCAGCTCGCTGATTTTTTAACACCTGAAATTTTTGATATGGAAATGTTATATCTCCGCCATTTCCAAGATTATGTAGCATTCGCTTAAAGGTCTGGGCAGTAATGGTGTCACCGAGCCCAACCTTTGAACCATCGATTAAGCAAGCATCACTTAATACCAGCTCTGTTTCCTTTTCCGGCATACGGCCCTCTGATACCACAATATTGTTCCACTCAAAGGCTTTTTCCTGATATCCCTTGATATTCAAAAATGGACGCATCTCATTTGCAGACTGTTCAAACTCAATAAAGCCCTTATGCAGCGCATATCCTTTCTCATCCACAAATCCTGCATTCTCTAATATCTTCTCATCCTCTTTTTTCAAGTCATAAACAGCCATGTGCCAATGACCATCCTTAGCTGCAACAACATCCATTAAATACTGGATTGAAGTATCTTTTCCAACAAACACACAGGTCATCAATACAATCATAAGAAGAATTCCAAGTCCTGTAACAAAGGTTCTCTTCTTGTTCTGCATCATGTATTTTTTCGTTACGATATGAACGATGTTTTTCTTTTTCATGTCTATTCTCCTTTTCCGTAATTATCTATTGCCGTCTATCATACGAATTCTTTCGTCCTTTACGATCTTTCCATCCTCAATACAAATCATACGGTCTGCCTGAAGGGCAATGCTTTCATCATGGGTAATCAAAATCAATGTCTGATTCTGTTCACGATTCGATTTCTTTAACAACTCAATAATCTCGGAACCATTTTTACGATCCAAGTTACCAGTTGGCTCATCTGCAAGTACAATTGCCGGATGATTATAAATGGCTCTTCCTATGGAAACTCTTTGCTGCTGGCCACCAGATAACTGACTAGGCAGGTTGTTACGACGATGACTCAGTCCCATCTGCTCTACCACCAAATCAAGTCGTTCCTGATCCACCTCTCTTCCATCTAATAAATGAGGAAGCACAATGTTCTCATCTACATTTAATACTGGGAGCAAATTGTAGAACTGGTAGATCAATCCAATCTGTCTTCTTCGAAAGATTGCTAACTTATTCTCGGAAAGTGCATGCATATCTGTGTCACCTACGATTACCTTTCCGCTGGTTGGCTTGTCTACACCACCTAAAATGTGAAGCAGGGTTGACTTACCACTTCCGGATGGTCCGATGATTGATACAAACTCACCTTTCTCAACGGAGAAGGATACGTTATCTAATGCTTTAACCTTTGCTTCTCCCTCACCATATTCTTTTACTAAATTTTCACATCTTAATATTTCCATTTTATAGTTCCTTTCTTACAACTTCTTTGCATTATTTTAATCTTTTACTTCTTTTTTGTTTTCTTTGCTTCTCTGAAAACTAATATATACTACTTAAATGACTTTAGAGTGAATTTGCAAGTGACAAATTTGTCACTTTTCTATAAAGCTATACTATATCTCTTTTATTCTTTTGCGCTCTTGAGTAGGATTTCTCCTACTCAAGCATACATCTCATGACTTCGTCATTCGATGATGGGCAGTCGCCAACTAGACAGCTTTGCGTGCAAGCACGCATCTGCCTGATTGGCTCGTTGCCTACACAAAAAGAGGTGTCCTAGTATCTGACACGATACCCAAGACACCCCTAAAATAACTTTTCACTTCACAAATTCTTTTTAACTACATTACATAATTCTCCATTAGCTGCTCATATGTATCTCTTTTACGAATAATCTTAGCCTCTCCATTCGTTGTAATCATAACCTCTGCTGGACGAAGACGACCGTTATAATTTGAGGACATAACATGTCCATACGCACCTGCATCTCTCACACAAACGATATCACCTTCCTCTGCAACCGGGAATGGACGATCCTTTCCTAAAATATCACCAGACTCACAAATGTTACCAACGATTGTCGCAACATTTCCATTTGTCTCTTCCACCAACTTACCATCCTTGTATAACTCAATTTCGTGGAAAGAATCATACATAATTGGACGAACCAATACATTGAAACCAACATCTGTTCCAACATACGTCTTTTCATAATTATTCTTTACTGCATGCACCGTACCAAGAATACAAGATGACTCTGCAGCCACATAACGACCTGGCTCAACACGGAACTGGATTTTGCGTCCATACTCTGCACAAAACTTTTCAAATGCGTCATTCATCTTCTGGCCCAAATCCTTCAAATCAAGACGTGCGACACCCTTTTGATAAGGAATTCCAAATCCACCACCAAAATCAATAAAATCAAGATCTTTAAAATTCTTACAGAATGTAAATAATGACTCAATACTACTTAAATACTTATCACCCTCTAAGAATAAAGAACCAATATGCTGATTGATACCTGCAATCGTCAAATTATATTTCTCACAAATTGCATAAATCTCATCCAAACTATCCATGGTAATACCAAACTTAGTTGCCTTACCCGCTGTTACAACCTTCTCATGATGTCCTGCACCTACTCCAGGATTTACACGAATTGCAATCTTTGAATTTGGTGACAACTTACCGAACAACTCTAACTGTGACAACGAATCTACACTAATTCGAATTCCACGATCAATCGCATACTGCATCTCTTCCGCACCAACATTGTTACATACGAAGAAAATTTCGTCTGGCGTATAGCCTGCCATCTCAGCGATTTTCATTTCGCCAACTGACATTGCATCAACCTCCAAACCTTCTTCTCTTGCAATCTTTAAAATGCTAGGATTGAAATTCGCTTTCATCGAATAGTCTATTACAAAATTTTCATAAGGACAAAATGTCTTTAACTCATTACAGTGTCTTCTGAGAATCTCCTCGTTATATACATATAAAGGACTTCCATATGTTTCAAGCAACTCTGTTGGGGTGGTATTTCCAAAATAATTATTCCAAGCTTCCATGTTTTATCTCCTTTGTAAACTCTATTCATTAATAGGTAATTACCTATCTATATACCAAAATCACTTACTAATAATATACAGAAATAATATAGAAGTCAATTATTACTTCGTGATTGCTGTTTCACATCAGAATTCCCTTTTCATATAGCACTCCCTGTTTTATAATAGACATGTGATTGTTGATTCTTCAATCACTTATTTCGTAATAAAAATTATCAGTTGCATATAGAAAGGATTCTCATATATGAAAAAAGAAAACAACAAACTACCAGTTACAATCATTGCAATTGTTGCATCCATAATTTTATTGATTGGAATCGGATTTGGCGTAAAAACAATTATAAAGGATGTACAAAACAACAAACAACTTGCAGATGCATCCTCTACCACCTCTGAAGAACCGCCTTCAACGGAGGACATTACAACAGAAGCAACCACGGAAGAAACGACAGAAGTACCAAATTGGTTTGCAGATGCACATGTCATGAATCCAACAAAGACAGAGAAAACGATTTCCCTTCCAAAAGCAGATTTATCTGTTTTCGAGAATGATGATACACAAATTGAAACAGGTGAAAATGCAGAAGCAAAAGGACCATGGGAACAGGTTACGCTTTCCTTAGACTCAGTTCCAGGCTCAATCAACCTATCTTCCCCTGGAGAAGCATCCAAAACAACGCAGTTGACCAGTACCTATATGATTTTAGTCGACCTTGATTCTGAAGAAGTCATTGCGGAACGTGATTCTGACAAAATCATCAACCCAGCATCTATGACAAAAATACTGACCGTTATCACTGCTCGCGATTATATTACAGAAGAGAATTTAGATGACACCTTTACCATTACAGATGAAATCGTGCAAGAAGTAAATGCGCATGGATTAAATGCGGTTGGTTTTTCCAGTGGCGACGTTGTTACCGTTAGGGATCTTCTTTACGGCACCATTGTTTGTTCCGGCGGAGATGCTGCTTACGGACTTGCAGAATATTGTGCAGGTTCCCAGGAAGCTTTTGTAGAGAAAATGAATGAGAATGTCGAAAAATTGGGACTATCCGAAACTGCACACTTTACAAATCCTGTCGGAAACTACGATGAGAATCTACATTGTACCATGCGTGATATGTCAATCATTTTAAGTGTTGCAATTCAGGACGAAATGTTATCAGATGTTTTATCCTTAAGAATTTATAATACCGATTCCATTTTCCCACAGGAAAAAGAATCAGAAGCAGATATTGCCATCGAGGTTACAACACCTGAAGATGAATCCACAACGGAAGAAAAAGAACCTGCACCAATTGAAATCTCAAACTGGTTTTTAAGAAGAATCGAAGACAAAGAATTTTTAGGAAATGTAATTGCTGCCAAAACTGGCTTTGTAAATCAGTCTGGATTCTGTGCTGCAAGCTACTACGAAGCAGACAACGGAAAACGATACATCTGCGTTACTGGAAATGCCTACAGCTCATGGAGAGCAATTTACGATCATGTTGGCGTCTATCGCTCTTATACAAATTAAACGCAAAAAGATTGCGAAACAGTCAAATTGTTTATTGATACCATAGCATATAAACAATTAACTAAGTTTCGCAATCTTTTTTCATTCATGTATGATTAACGTACAATCTTTATCGTCTTTTTCTTAGACCATTTCGAAACATATTTCTTTCCTTTCACAGTCTTGTAAGCACGTACTCGTACATAATATTTCTTTTTCTTTTTCAACTTTTTAATGGTTACTTTTGTCGTAGAAGCCTTCTTCAGTTTCTTTATATGGGCTTTTTTCTTGAAATTCTTGCTCGTACTATACTGAATCTCATAACCACTTACACCTGATACCTTTTTCCACGTAACAGCAAGCTGCCCTTTCTTTTTGTTTGCTACTTTCTTCAAGGAGGTTGCCTTTACTGTCACTTTTTTCGTTGGTTTCTTTGTTGGCTTTTTCACTGGTTTTGGTGCTTCCGTTGTAGAACCCTGATTCTCTTTTATAATGGTCTCTTTATTTTCTGTACATTTATCATGTAACAAACACACTCGCTGTTCTTTGGCTGGCGTAATACATTTATCTGCCTCAATTACTTTTGTACACAACAAATGTGTTGCCATTTTTTGAATAACACTACTCTCACGATAACCAGTTGCATTTTCTGGTATCTTTACAACAATGCTTGCTTCTTTTGTTGATTTCTTTACAAAGACATCTGCAATTGTCATTTCTGGACAAGCTTTACTATGAAATATAACTTCTGTGAGTGCATCACACTGATAAAACGCTTTCTGTCGAATACTCGTTAATGCTTCTGGCAAATCCGCTGTTTTCAGCGCCGAACAGCTACCAAAACACCAATTTCCAAGCATTTTCACATCACCTGATACAACAAGCTCTGTTATGGCTGTATCATTTTGAAAACAACCCATCGAAACATTAGCATCCGACTTCCATATCACTTTCTCAATGTTTGGACAATTTTGGAATACATAAGTTCCTATTTTTGTAACTGATTTTGGAACCGTCATTACACCATGAATATTTGTTCGTTCAAATGCACTTGCACCAATCTCAGTCAAACCATCTAGAGAAATTTCTTTCAAACTCTTACAACCCGCAAATGAAGCATTTCCAATTTTGGTAATGGACATCTGTGCTGGATTCAATTTTTCAACCAACTGACCATTATTTACATATAATCTACCACCTGATACATACATTGGATTTGCACTTGCATTCGCAAAAGAAATATTCATCCAACTCTTCAAATCTCCACTATAATGAATATCCATATTGGTACGATATTCTGTGTACGCTTTCGTATCAACCGCAAATGCATCCTTTTCAACTGTAGTCACACTCACCGGAAAATCTATACTGCTAAGTTTTGTACAGTTTAAAAACGCATTCTCACCAATTTTCTTTAGATTTTTCGCTTTTTCCAATGATACTCTCGAAAGATTCGTACACCCACTAAATGCAGCACTTTCAATTTCTCGAAGTTGATCATCCAAAACTACTTCTTTTAGGTTCACACAATCTGCAAACATTCCACTACTAATAGATGTAATCCCCTGTAGTTGCACCGTCTGAATCTTGTCTTTTTCACCATACCAAGGAATCTTATCTGCGGATGTAAACGTTGGCATGTCACCAAATCCCGAAACTTTAAGTGTACCATCCTTCGTTAAGGCATACTCCAAATTAGATGCTGACACATCAGAAATTTTAACCGACTTCTGATTCGTCCAGTTTTGAAATCTCACCTGTTTCATATCTGGATTTGTACTATTTTCTTTTGCAACCATTTCATATACAACTACCCAATCACAATATTCTGGAATTGTATATAATTTATCAAATGGAAGTTCTTCAAACGTCTTCCCAGAATTGCGAACTGCTAACTTTTCTGGACATGCATCAATTGCATAATCGTAATGCGTTCCATTGGATGTATATGCTCTAAAGTAGCGTTTTCGATTTGTATCATTACTTACACACATATAAGTCTCGTTTTTACTTTGATCTCTCTGAACTGTTCCAACATAAATAGACGTTGCATCTGTCCATGTATCCTCATTCCATACGACCTGATCACCTGCCGGCTTATCCGGATACAATTTTCCATAGAGCGCAGCACAACCAAACTTTAAATTCTTAAACACAATATTAGAAAGCTTTGTTCCCTTTACGCCATGCGCATACATTGAATAACCACCACCATTTAGATAGCAGTTTTCAAAAGTCATGTTATCGCCATCTGAATACTCTGTTTGGAGCATAATACACGCATTCACATATGTCTTTGGCGCATTCGGATAGGTAAGTGCCGGCATCTCAAATCGACAATTATCAAAGTGAATATTTTCTGTTTTAACAGAATGATCTGTACTATTACCGAAAATCTGAATTCCATCTACATGAATTTCGCCTGATGCAGCATCTAATGATGATGCATTGTAAAGGTAACAATCATTCACATAGCAATTCACAAACAAGTTCATACGATCATGAATACCACCGCCAAAACAGCATCTATTAAAGGTTATGTCACTACCTGTTGCAGAAACAAACGAACAATTGTTAAAGACAACACTAAAATCCTCGTTCGCATTTCGTGCACCTGCAAATGTTTTAAATTTACAATTATTAAATGTTAACGACACCTTGTGACCATTTTCCTTTATCGATTCCATGGCATACATCTTAAAATCCATGCTGGTCAAATCTGCATTTTCAATGATATATTTTCCGTTCATATCTTTTTGTTTATATTTAAAATTGATAGAAAAAACACCCTGATATAAATTACCTGGTAATACACTTTTTTCTCCATTTACTGTACATGGAATCTCACCACTCGATGCATCTATAAAACCACCATTTGGTTTAACAGCACCTGTATTATATAAATCAGGTATCACCTTTTTATCCTGTGCAGTCTGTGTCACAGTACGTTCCTGTGCATATGCTACTGTCTTGTATGGCATCAACATTCCCATCATCCATACCAACAATAACAAATAACGCATTCTATTTCTTCTTTTCTTCCCGTTCATTTCTTAAATTCCTTTCTAGCAATCTTTTCACAGACGCCATTATACCATTTTTATACAAATTAAAGCAACTCACATATGACAACACCTGTTGATTTGTGAATATACATATAACCATCCTCATTCATTTTTGATTGCACTCTTTCAAAAAATATGTATCCTTTTTTCTTTTTCAACATACATTCCGTCTTCCGGCTTTATATCATACAGTTCATAAAAGGAATCCATTGAAGATAACACTGCATTTACTCTTATCTCACCAGGGCTATGCACGTCCTTGATTGTCTTTTCAATTTTATCTTCTTCGCTCATTCTTTTTACCATTAAATTGCAATAGGATTCCATCATAACCTTTTGTTTTTCTGGTTCCTTTACCAGATTCAATAAACATTCAAAAGCTAAAATATCCGCATAATTCTCTTCTAGCGTCATCCTTCCATCTACAGCATATTGGTCGAATATCTTATATCCAGAATAATATTCTTCCAGGTCATCACGAATCTGTTCAAATACCTGTTCATCCTTCATGCTAACACCTTTTGTATCAAGAAAAAATCCATATAGGAATTCAGTTGCTAGCGAATGTCCCATTTCATGTGCCACAAAAAATCCCAGTGTCCCAAGCATTTTCTCATAATCAGCATGCTCATCAAAATACGGATAATGCATAATCGCAGTGGAAATCAAAATCGAATGATTCTTTCTGCTATAATGCGCATTTACCTGATAGGATATCATTCGATCTCGTTCTTCCGCAAGTTCCAAATCGGGAATCATTTTTCCTTGACCATTTGTCTCCAACGTCAAACGATCCAATCTTTCTAATATGTATTTCTTCCCACTTTCTGATAACCACGAAGATGATTCTACTAACTGCTTATAGGAATTTCTTACATCCTCATAAACCCGCTTAATCATGGCATCCATTTCCTCTGTATAATATTGCGATTCATATAGTTCACTAACTGGTTCTGACACATTAAGCATCGTAATGGCTACTGCCATATCCTCTGAATTCACATCCTGCACTTTCTTATATTCTGCTAAAAATGGATACTCCAAATACAAATAATCACTCCATGCATACATGACATCACAGAGTATGAACATCTTTATAATATCTAAATGTTCCTCATTAAAATAACGGTACAGCTGCTGACTAAAATACTTTAATTCATCATAAATACCATTTTCCGATTGAAATGTTTGCCAATTCTCTTCGTATTGTTTCCCATACAATTCGGAATATTCCTCTATGGTATTGCAAAACTTATCCGCATGAAGCACAGAACCCTCTTCATCCAAACTCATCGCCAAAGCATTCACATAATTACGAAATCGTTCCCGATCCTTTTCCCAGTCACTAATTCCTCGAAACAAAAAGCCGCCCACACCACTCTCCACATCTCCAAATGGAAGACTTACTCCCGCATCGTCATTTCCATCTTCATAGCAACTACATGGATAACTCAAAAAACAATTTATTTGTTTTTCATTGTATAAGAACTCCATAATCCGCGTAAGTTCAGTCAGACTATGTGCTTGTAATATTTCATTTTTTACTTTGGCAAATTCCTCATTCTGCTCACACCTTCCGGTTTGCAAAAATTTTTCTGCCTGCTGATAAGCTTCTCGAACCAACTGCTCATTGCTTCCTGGCTCATATTCCACATCACACTTCACAACATCCTTGATGAGCGCATACACCTCGCGATCCACAATCTTTTGCATATTTTCAAGATCATATGCATCCTCTCCCACAATACCACTAGCATCATATTCCATCAGGGCATCTTTATTTATGTATTGATAATAATTATCTTCTAATCGAATATTTTCGTAATCTGCTGTTCCACATCCAACCAGATTACATAGCAAACAGCCTGTTAAGAAAATTGCTGCCATTCTTTTTATTACTTTCATTTACCCGGATTCCTCATCTGGCTTTTAACCATCACATGTAAGCCATTTTCATTCTGTTATTTTTATTTTTTTCTTACTCATACCGATTACTAATCACTTGTAATTGAACAGTCCCATGTTCTAGATAATAACGTTCTTTTTTTTGATAGGTAATCGTTCCTGTCTTAACTTCCTCACCATTTTCATCTGTCAGTTTGCCTCGTTCCACATGAAATGTTACTGTTCCATTATGTTTGATATCATCAATCCTTAACAGGGCATCGCCGACCGTTATGGCATCCCCTTTCAAATACTCATCACTCTGCTCAAACGCATCTGAAGTATCTGTTTCTAATACGCCTGTGATTTGAATACTCGCCCATGTATGTGTGTCATGGTATCGATTAATCGACCCAATTACAAACACAATCCAAAAAAGCACAAAAACTGCTACACTAATTAACAGTGCAATCCATTTTCTATTTTTGTTGATCCAATCCTTCTTCATCATCCATCTCCTAAAAAAATATAAAATGTATCCCCGGTATCCTCCAAATGTTGCGTCATCTCTGGTACAGATTTATGTAAATGCTTTAAGTACAGCTAATACTTTTTCCAATTTACAAATCAATCCATTGCAAATCGTCAAAATTATTTAGAATTAATGCATCCTTTTCTTTAAAATAATTTACCATCTTTATTTGATTATTAAAAAATGTTATCTCTGTATACCATTCCATCAAATCGGCATACATACCTTTTTCCAAATCAATAAGTATAGAATGAACTGGACTCCATGTTTTACATTTTACAGACTCCACCATAACTTTAGTATCACCAATAAAAATAATATTTCTTCCATATATCCAAAAAGGTAATAATTTTTCTTTTATTACAATAGAATATATTGCATCACCATGTGGAGGTTCCGTCTCATATTTCACGCTTATTTGATGTTTCTTAAACATTTCATTCGGACTGCGATCATCTAAGTATAATATTTTTGAAATATTGAAATTCTTCTCTTTCATAAATATATTTTCACCTATCCTCATTCCTAAAAATTAGAATCTACTCACTTAATTGTTATATTCTTAAGGCAATATGCTATTTTTAATGCTTTTTCTTCATATGTCATTTATATCACCCCTTATATGTTGCCACCTCACGTGGTGTTTTCGTTTACAAGACGAGCTTATACCATACGAACCACAATGGTAACTGCAAATTCTTTTTCATCCTGTTTCACAAATATATCTCCATTCATATTGTTCATCAGATGCCTACAGATATAAAGCCCAAGTCCATTTCCTGGCTGTTTTCCAACATTAGAACCTCTGAAAAAGCTATCAAATATTTTCAAAATTTCGTCCTGACTAATGCCATCTCCAGTATTACGAATCGTGATCAGCTGACACTCTTCTTCCCTTGAAAATGACATCTGAATCTCTTGTCCATCTCCATACTTAATCGCATTCTCAATCAGATTCTGAAGTACTTCATTTACTCTGCTCTCATCTCCTAAAAGCATAACATCAGAATAGGAATCAATCACAAACTGAGTCTTATTCACCGACATCTTAAGCTTATAGTAATCCTCTATTTTGTTAACCACGTTAGACAAATAAAATTCTTCCTCACGCACAGATAAATCCAAAAAATCCTCTCTGGAAGCAGCAATAATATCCGTTACATACTGCTCAATCTCGACCACCTTATCGTTGATCTCGTTGGCTGCACGATTCCTTCTCTCCTCGTCCTTATAAAGCCCCTTCGAAAGAGCCTGTGCATTTAGCTTAATAACCGAAAGCGGTGTCTTAATATCATGAGTCAGGGAAAGCAGTAACATTTTCTTATCCTTGTGCATAGCCAGCTCCTTCTGACGCTTCTCTTCCAGATTCTCTCGAAGCATATTGGTACCCCAGATAAATCGTCCAAAGAATTTGGTCTTTTCCTCCGGAAGCTCCAAAGCCAGATTGCCCTTTGACAATTCAAATGGAACCTCCTCCATTCGATTAAACGGCAAAATGATTTTCCTTCCAATATAGGTCATAAAAATAATCACAAATACAAAAATGAAAGCCAATACCACATTCATTGTGACAGCCACCTGATTCACCATTGCATTATGACTATCATACTCAAAACGATACAGCTTCCCATTAATCTCTCGAATTACATTATCATGTCCAGATGTCTCTGTTATGCTTTCTACATCCTCACACAAAACAATATTTTTTACATACTGACAACTGCTGATATCTGAAATACCAGCAGTCGTCTTCATCTCCTCTACAAGTCGGAATATTTCAACCATATATGGTCTCGCTTCATCCGAATTACTCATCCTATATAAACGAACATTTACAACTGCAGTCACCACCAACAAAATGGTGATCACTACAGCACATAGTCTACGATAACTCTTCATTCTTACTTACCCAATCCGCTCTACTTAAATGATAATCAATCCCTTCACATTCCCAGCAATACGAGACCCACACATTCCGTTTCGCTTTCTCGAAGAAATCAACACACATCTTACACGACAAATTTGTATCCAACACCCCAGACAGTCTGGAAATGCACAGGCTTTTTCGGATCCTCCTCAAACTTTGATCGAAGCCATTTAATATGCACCGTCAAGGTCTGCTGCTCAGACTCGCTATCCGTTCCCCAAATCTCGCGGAACAGATATTCCTTATCCAGTACCTTGCCAGGATTCTCCATTAATAGCAACAGCAACTCATATTCCTTTATTGTGACATCTACACGATTTCCTTTAAAGTACACCGCCTTGCCTTCCTTATCAATCTTAATATCACCTGCCACAAGCTCATCCATAGCATAGCGACGCTTAAAGATTCCATCAATCTTGGCAAGCAAAATGTCAATGTCATATGGTTTTTCGATGTAGTCATCGGCTCCACCAAGAATTCCATTTAGCTTATCCTCTTTACTGTCCTTTGCGGAAACAATAATGACAGGCGTGTTGCTATCCTTACGAATCTTTGACAAAATGGCGAACCCATCCTGACCTGGAAGCATAATATCTAGCACCACAAGTCTTGCACCATATTTTTCAAAGAGATGCATCGCGCGATCACCATCATTTGCAATTGTTACAATATAACCCTTATCCTTTAGAAAATCTCCAAGAATTCTAGCGATATCCTTGTCATCCTCCACAATTAAAATATCTGTTGCTGTCATCTTACCTTCCTTTTACCATCCAAGGTCCATTAACCAGTTGTTGACTGCTCGTTCTCTATCGCGAATCTGATCCGGCGACTCCATTCTTCCAAGTTCGTATGATCCCTTAATGTTTCCATCCACAATATAGAGAACCTTGTTACACTTTGCTGCAACCTTTGCATCATGTGTTACCATCATTATTGTAGTTCCTTCTTCATTTATTTTCAATAGTTCCTGCAATACCTCTTCCGATGTGGAACGGTTCAATGCTCCCGTTGGCTCATCTGCGAAAATGACCTTAGGTCGATTAATCAAGCTACGACAAATGCAGGCTCTCTGAAGCTGTCCACCAGATACCTCATTGATATCATTATCTGCAACATCAATGATTCCCAACTTTCTCATAAGCTCCTCACCGTGCTTCTTAATCTCTTCCTTGCTTGCCGCTCCACTTTGCATGGCAGGAAGAACAATATTATCAAATATAGTTAAATTCTTAAGCATATACATCTGCTGGAAAATGAATCCCATTTCTGTAAGACGAAGCTTCGCAAGCTCCTTGCTACCAAGCTTTGTGATATTCTTTCCACCAAACATGACCTCACCACTTGTTGCCTTATCCATACCAGATACGGAATACAAAAGGGTTGATTTACCAGAGCCCGAAGGTCCCATAATGGCGATCATTTCACCCTCCTCCACATCAAAGTTTACGTTCTTCAATACATTGTTTTGTCTCTTATCTACGATATATGTTTTACAAAGATCTTTAACACTAATAACTGCTCCCATTTTTCTATCCTCCTAAATCTAATCTATCAACACTCACATCATATGCTCATCTATTAGGTAATTGTGAAACTCTCAAATTTATATATTACATTGTACATGTTTTGCAAGAACCATATGCAGGTGCTCTGAGGACGCTGGTACTTCGTGGTTTCACCACGGGTCAAAAGGAAACCTCCCACAAGTGGGTCCCTCCTTCTGACATTGACCACTGCGTCACGAAGGCAGCGAAAGCGTGCCTGCAATGGTTTGTAAAATATGTACAATATTTAAAATTTTAAATGAGTTTCACAATTATCTATTCGATACTTGCTGCATCTGAGCATGTAATACGCTTTGTTCCAAATGCAGTAACAACAACTGAAATCATCATTACAACCAAGATGATACCTGGATACTGAACCAAAAGCTTAAACAAATTATAGTTATATTCAACTGCGTGCATACCCATCATTCTAAATATTGGTGTAATAGCAACCTGCGTTGCAGGTACGGCAAGTATGCAAGCCAAAACAATAGAAATAGCACTTACAATAAAGAATCGAATTACATGCCAGCTAATGATATTACCATCTGTAAATCCCACAGCTTTCAAAATAGCAATCTCACCCTTTTCATCTGATATAAATGATTTCTCCATCAAAACAGTTACAAGCAACACAACAACCAAAGTGATACCAAGCAACAGATTCTGAACACTCTTCATCATATCCAAACAATTCATTGTAGTAACCGTAAAATCTCTGGCATCCCATACCTTCTTTGTATTCATAAATTCCCTGATTACTTCTACACGGTTTGATATCTCCTCTTTAGATGGATGATCCAAAAAGTCAATTTGATAAGCAGCACACCCAATATAGTCCTGTTCCCCAAACTCCACATCCTCGTGAAGACGTATCATTTCTCCCTGTTGCTCCATGGTTTCCCAATATCCCACCACGAGATATTCATCCTCATGTCCATTTATAGTAATCTTAATTACATCTCCTATTTTTGCACCTAATAGCTTCTGCACCTGTTCTGTGATTGCAACCTCATGTGTATTCTTAGGTGCCTCACCTTCATAATATGGATAATCTATTGTCTTCGTATTGATTCCCTGATCACACATTACTTTGTAGCTTTCTCCGCCAAAAGAAACCTTATATGCAAACATAGCCTCAACAGAAACCTTGGCATCATATCCTTTCTCAGCAAGCTTTTCCTTCAAAAACTGGCAATCCTTTTCGCAATCTTTAGCCACTCCCACTGCTTTCAAATCATCACTAAGACTGTCTCCATAATAGACATCACTTTGCTTTCCAAAAGTATATGCCAACTTGTCACTATCCATTGTTTCCGTAGTATTAATCAAAACAAACACAAGTAACGAACATATGGTAAATGCTAAAATAATGGTTAAATAACGTTTTGGACTACTCCACACATCATTTAGTGCCATATACGCAACGGTAGGAGTCGGACTCTTCATAATACGCAGGGTAGTTTTCTTTCCAAATCGTTCTCCTGTCTGTCCATCTCGAATGGCATCAAGCGGTGAGCTTTTCTTGATTTTACCTGTACAACGAAATGCATATCCTACGATTACAACCACCACAACTACAGCACTTATGATATTAAGAAGCATTCCTCCGTTATTACCTAACACCATGTTTTCACTAACCGAACGAAGCAGCATATTACCAAACGGAGCACTGGCACTCAAACCAATACATGCACCGACAACTGCAATCGCAAAGTACTTAATAAAATAGATACTTCGAATCTTAATGTCCGAAATTCCAATTGCCTTCATGACACCAATTTCTCGAAACTCCTCGGAAAGAGTGAATGAAATTGTAAACTTCAACACAACAAATGACACTATAATGAGACAGATACTAACTACAATTAATACAGCCGCAATGATTAGGTCCATAACATAGGTCAACTTAATCAATGCTCGATCCGCATTAAAAGCAATCCCCTCTAGTTCTCCTACTGCCTTACGTATCGCAGCCACATCGTCTGATTCCATACAGCACATTTCCCCTCTGGAATATCTTGCAATCTCTGGATTATCGGTATATTTTTTATAATCATCATGACTCATCAGCAATCTGGTATTCCCCATAAAACTAGAACCCAACATCGCATCCTTAAGACGCCCTTTGATTGTAAAACTTTGCTCCACATCACCTACCTTAATGGTAATCTGATCACCGATATTAAATTTTTTACCTTCCCCCAACTCACGTGTAATATATATAGTTCCGTTTTCTACCGAATCTACTACGTTATTATTCTCATCAAAAAATTTCAAGCATGAATCCTCAAGGCTTTGAGCAAGCATTAATCCCTCAAGCTCTAATGTCTTTCCATCCTTGGTGATTGCTTTTGAACCAATTGTAATAACCTCTTCCTTTTTATATGATTTGATCTCTTTTGTGTTTTTAAGAAAATCATCCAGGTTCCCCACAACATTTTCTCCCAAAGTCAAAATGTTGTAATCTCCGACACCTGCCTGATCAAAATAGTAATCTGTACCATTTAATATGGTGATTATGTTGTTCACACTACTTGCCACAAACATGGTTGCAAGAATTACAAAGAGTAGTATGATTACGTTCATGGTCTTTTTTCTTTTTAGGTCTCGTTTCAAAATATTACCTATCATCACTTTTCTCTCCTAACTAAAAATAATCAACAAAGAGTTTTTCTCCCCTTGTTGATTATATCTTAGTACGCAAATTATTAAATAATCCTTAAAGAATTTAACAAATCCAAAAGAGTAACATTTAAGAGCAGATGTCATTTCTACTCTTCATCTGGCTTTTGTCCATCATGCGCCAGCCATTTACATTCCGTGATATCCATTTCTGTAAAGGTGGCCATGAAAGAAGAATCTTCTGGGCTACATGCATAGATACCAAACGAAATCTCATCTGTTGCATCCCACATATGACACACCCTCATCTGCGAATAATGTTCGCCATCTTCTGAACACTCAATACAAAAATCATCTTCACGTCTACTGAATCTATACCACATTGATTTAATAGATGCATCAATAGCTGTTGTGGCCCAATCAGAGTATCCATGATTTGTTGCCACGCTACCAAGATGTTGAAACTCTTCGTTCTCATATTCGATAGAAGCTTTCAACCAATTATCACTATCCAGATACATAACCACACCACACTGATCAAAGCGATGCTTACTCGCAAACTCTGTTTTCACTACGAAAGAAAAGAACTTTTCATTCGTCTTCATCTGCAAAACAGGAGCGTTATCATTTCTAAAATGGTAATATGTTCTCTGCCATAAATCTGTGTGTGGATTTGTAATAATCTCAATCTTTTTCTCAGAAATCATATAATCTTTTGGTTCTCTCGTCCATTCTAATTTGCTTACATCAATCATTATTCTTCCCCATCTCTTTATCTATTTTTGTAGCATAAGAAATATTAGGAATAACCTAACAAATTCCATAATATCATATACAAATTATATTGTAATACGTCTATGTTTTCAACAAAAAACCGTAAGGCAAAAGGCAAAAAGAATACTGTCATATTACTTCCTCAACGATTCACAACAAGTTTATTATTTAAAATCACAAAAATCCCACCTAACACGATTCCTGAACTATGAAGAACCATAGACACAACACTTCCCATTGGTGCAATATTCGTCAACATTCCCAAACCTATAAACACAAAATAATATGAAGCAGGTTTCTTCCAAAATTCTTTTTTCTTCTCACGCATTTCTTTATATAAACAATAAAATCCAACTGTTCCAAATGCATACATCACTGATGATATTCCCGCTGCCTCACTTGGTTTATTCCATGTAACAAGTTGAAATAATAATGCTGTAACAACAATTTCAGCCACAAAAAGAATAAATACTTTTTGGCTTCCATATCTTTTTTCTATCATACAGCCCATAGGAATAAGCCCCATAAAATTCATAATCAATTGAATCCAAAATGCAATCCTGGGTTCAACAACATGTATAAAGCACCCACTAAAATACTGCCAGATATTCACAGGTCTTGTAGCAAGACACATCTGTTCAAAAAGTTCTGGATTACAATATACAACTACGGATAAAACAGTACAAATTACTACAATTAACATTGTTACTATTGGTTTTTTCATGTGTACTCTCCTTTTACTTAACGTTCGTTAAGCAAAATTGTACATAACAAGTGTTAAGTTGTCAATATTCCAACGAATAAAAGAAAGAATCATCGTCCAACTTTTTGCATGCTTTCAAGATAATCCTTTGCATACTTAAGTTCAACATCTTCCTTATTTTCAAAGTTAAACAATTTTAACGCAGTTTCTCTTGTCATAGGAATTGTCACATCAAGTGGAATTCTGTTTTCTCTTGTATCATCTGTATCAATCAGCGGTTCACCATCAGATGAAAGACTCAAAAAACACTGGGTATTCTACACAAATACGATCAGTGAGATAAATATATCCACCATTGTTTTGATTCACTCCACCACTAGCGGTAAATCCCATAAGTGTTACATTATCACACTCTCCAAGGAATTTTGCCATTCCATCACCTGCACTGACACATTCCGAATTTACCAATGCAACAACTGGAATATCCTTGTATCTGCCATCAGGAAAAATATACTGATTCTCTTTGATATGATATCCCTCCTCATCTTCATAACCAAACGCTACCATATGTCGCTTCTCATCCGTAAAAAGAGAGGTTAACGCACCAGCACAGCAATCATATCCGCCTACGTTATTACGAATATCCACTATCAGATATTCCATACCTTGATTTTGCAAATCACCAATCAAATCTGCATATAACGCTGTGAGTTCGGGATAATACCCTTTGCGTACCGCAGCAACATTATCCTTCACATTATCATAACGCTCCTTGCGAATTCGCAGATAACCGCATTTATCGTCTAGCATATAAGAAACATTATTCGAATAATCCATATTATATATATTTTGTAACATAATGTAGGCACCAATCATTCGGTCCGAGTAAGTATTTTCTTCAAACTTTTTTGCGGTAATGTTCTGTATATTTCCATCATCATCTATAAAAGTAATTTCTATACTGTCTCCACCCTTTCCGGCAAGATAAAGAGGCTTCATCACATCTTCATTACCCTTTACCGGAAATGCAAATGAAGGACAAATAAATTCTACTTTCGAAACAGCATCCTTCACATCCTGATTATCCCATTTTAAAATAGTTGTTCCATCGTGAATACCAAACTTCGCCACTTCACTTTCAGGCTCAACCAAAATCGCTATAAAGCTTCCATCATCAATTTGAATCATGGATAATCCATAATCATTTCCACAGAAATAGTCTTCTGTTTCACATTGAAGATCAGAATCCAAATCTGCATATACATGAGAGTCATAAAAACGATATATGACTTCGGAAATGATTGCTGCATATTCTGTTTCATTCTTGTTTTTTTCGGCCTCTTCTACTCTTGGTAAGTATTCTTCCAGTAGTGCATCATAATTGATCTTCTTCCAACTACTTAAAGCATACTCTTTTTCCATAGTATTTAACATTTTTTGAAAACTTTCCGTGTAACTGTCTCTTGAGAAATTATGTACCATAGGTGACGCAATCGCATTTATAAGAAAAATGAAACATGCTCCTAACGTCAAAACAAAGGTCACCAACGACTTCATAACTATCAGTACCTTCTTCTTTCCTGGCAACAACAAAATCAGCGGCAACAGCGCCTCCACATAAAGATATGAAAACACCCACAAAGTAATCCTACCATATACAAAAAAATGAACCAAAGCAAAAACAGTCGGCAACGCACAAAGAATACACATCATTTTGTAATTCTTATTCTTTTTCAGTTTCGGACAAATGATTGAAAGCATAATGGAATACAGCAGGATACAAATTGCAACGATTCCATTTACAGTTTTCATAGTCAAATAAAATAAATACATATTTACACCCTTTCTATTTTTT
Source organism: Eubacteriales bacterium (assembly GCA_030533405.1). GTDB lineage: Bacteria > Bacillota > Clostridia > Lachnospirales > Lachnospiraceae > CAG-590. The sequence continues at coordinate 7,613 of JAUNJF010000004.1, read as the reverse complement.
ATCTATATAGCACCGATTATATCAATGCTCACATTTCCTTCCATGGTTTCTTCCCATCAAGCCATCCACGTTCTTTCCAATACTCCGTTTCAATTGGTGAAGAATTCCATCCATTCTTCTGCAACATACCCATCATTCCAAACATAAATCGAGTCTTAATTCCTACCGTCATTTTTTTTGTCGCACCAAGTTTTTTTGCTATTTTATTCGTCTCTTTTTCTATTTTTTTCTTCTTATCCGTAGCAACACCATCCCAGTTCATCGCCTGCACCGCAATTCCATATTTTTTTATTTGGGGTACTCCCATATAGAATAAACAATCCTCTACATCCTTTATAGCCGATTTTGTCGAAGCGCCTGCAGATGTCGACACAACAACAGCCTTTTTACGAAACATCGATTCCAAAGGTCTGTGCGACATCCACAGATCAAAGGTTAAATCAAAAAATGACTTCAGCGGTGCTGACATATGCAGGCAATACGTTGGAGTTGTCACAATAAGAATGTCTGCTTCATCCATTGCATCCACAATTTTCTTCTTTTCATCATAAAAAGGGCATGCCGAAACATCTTCAATACACTGATAACACCCTGCACAAAAATGATTCAAATCTCTCGGAAAGAAAAATTCAATTATTTCATTTTCCCCCTCAATCTTCTCTGCAATCATATGTCCAATGTTATAGGTACTACCTTTATGATTTTGTCCATTGAGCATCACAATCTTCATCATTTATTCCTCCCGTATATAGCACTAAACTGTCTGAAATGTTTTTCTAAAAGTTGAACTGCTTCATCCTCTCTACTGGGTTCTCTGTCACAAAGTGTTAATAGCATAAAAATCGGCGAATAAAACTGTAATGTAATAACGTCTATGTCTGCATCCACGAATACGCCATTCGATACCAAAAGTTGAAATAACATCTTTTGATATTTCAACGGACCATCCACATATTCATCAGAATAAAGCTTTGCAAATTCTAAATTATGAAACTGTTCTATTGTTAAAATTTTTCGAAATCTACTTGTGTAATCATCATGTAGAAAATGCAAAAACAAACTTGTACCTATTTGAATAAAATCATCTTCTGAAATATTCATATATCGAGAAATATCTTCTGAGGGATCCATGCCATTTATATTAAGAATATTTACTTGTTCTAAATATCTCTGATTCATCTCATCTATAATTGCATCAAAAATAGCTTTTTTATTTTTATAATGCTTATATAATGATGGCGCTTTTATTCCAACACGCTCTGCTATTTCACCTACATAAACACTGGCATAACCCTTTTGCGAAAACAAAGTAAGGGCCTCGTCCAAAATTCTGTGTTTTGTATCCATCGTTATCTCTCCTTAGCTAATTCAGATTAGCCTAATTGTAAGCTAATTTAAATTAGCCGTCAAGAAAAAAAAGCAGTTTGCCATCTAAAAAAAATAAGACGGCAAACTGCTCATATTCTTACAATTCGCATTTCACATATTACTACGCATAGTTAGCTCAAAACATCCATAATCTGTAGTCTATGCTTTTTCTCTTTACAGATTAGTTCAACATATTCCGCACCAGTTTTCTCATCATTTTCTTTCAATCGAATACGTTTTGTATTTACTTCATATGTTTTATATTTCATTTCTATATAATCATAATATATTATAAGTGCGTATACCTGTATATGTCTATGATTTGACCTTATATATTTGTAAATGTAGCCCTTTATAACCCATCCCTCATTCACCTTGGGGGCTCTCATTTTTCCTATTATGAAAGCTATACACCAGCATAAAAGCACAATCAAACTAATAATCAAAACAGGAACTGCATAAGATACCTTATCCATATTACCCCTGGCATCTATCATCCACAATATAGCAATTAGACTATACAATATCATCGGAACAATCTTTTTTATCCTTTTTTTTCTTTTATTTTTATAATACAATCTATCATCTGTTGAAAATTTACGGCGATTACCATCATCACCTATATATCTCTTAACATCCTCTTTCAAATCATTTTCACGAAATCGTCTTTCATTCTTATACGTTACCCTGCTAATCGCTATCCCAATACCCATAATCGGCAATATTATGCCACCACCAATGATTAACAACATAAATAATTCTTCACTCTTCATACTTATCTTGTACTCCTCAATCTCTGGCACCCACGTTAATGTCGTTCTTCGATTTCCCCTGATACAGGATTATATACAACACTCTTTATTGTCTTTCCACTGTGTACCTTTCCAATCAGCTTTCCCGTTGCGTAATAGCTTGTTGTATACCCAAACATCGAATCGCATGTAGTATCCACTTCTCCTTTGATTCGCCTTACCCTTACTTCATCTCCATATAATTCCTTAGCCGCAGCAATAAAATCTTCTTTATATTCATTCCGAATTTCTTTGGCATCCTTTTTCGCCTGTTTTTTCATTGCGTGCATTTCTCCACATGACGTGAGCATAAAACACATAACAAATAAACAAAATAAACATGTAAATTTTCTTGTTGTTATATTTTTCATCATCATACTTTTTCCGTAATGCTTATCCTTTGTCTCTTGCATCCTTTAACACTTTATTTATCTTTTTATTCCTTCGTAAAACAATCCTACTTCTCTCTCCACATCATCAAGTGCCCTCTTTATTCCTTTTTCTAAATTCTCATTCCCCAAAACATATCGATCATATGCTATTATAATTATCCCAAGATATTCCTTCGCAAGCAAATCTGGTGTTTTGCAGTCAATGATTTGTTTCTCACCCATTTTTTTGAAAACACGCTCACATTGTTGAAGTGGCATCTCGTACATAAGCATCCTATACTTCTCATTCGCAACCGAATCTGACATTCGTTCAATATTCAGCATAGCAAGCAATCGCCTCACATGATTATCACAATAATAATTAACAAGAAATCCCTTCGCAACCATCTGCATCGCACCTGTAGATACCTCGTTCACATTCTCAAAAGTCCCGTCAAATGTACCACGCATGCTTTCAATTAAGATTTCAACTCGTTGATACAAAGTTTCCAAAATTGCTTCTTTATTTTTAAAATGATAATAAAGCGCACTTTCCTTTAGGTTCAACTTCCCACATATGTCTCTCACGGATACTCCTGAAAATCCACGTTTTGAAAATAAATCCAATGACACCTCTATCATATTCTCCTTATTATTCATGCTTACACCTCAATATCTCCTTATTATTCTCCTGAGATAATCCTTTTTTAGTCCGAAGCTCTAAAATAATATCCTTCGTTTATATCTAATTTAAATGGTATAAAAATCCAGACTACACTTAAGGAATGATCATAAACGATATGAACAGCATTTAGATTTCTTCTATGTAAAAAAGCATCCCAGAACAATGTTCCAGAATGCAATCTACAGCATCCTCTATTACAAGAATTACGCCTATGGCTTGATTATTATTTTTCAGCATTTCTTATTTTATCTAGCGTTTCCTTCATTCTCGTCAAATCTTCCTCTGACAAATCAAGCCGAGGTAATTCTCCCTTTATATCTCTCTTAACACTATTCAAAAAAGACTTAAGATTATCGTATTCCAGATTAACTTTTCCTTCAAAATATGTAACATATTTTTTAGTATCTTTACTGAAACAAAGTACTTCTCCATCTCCAACTACATTTCCAATGAGAACATATTCCTCAGGAAGAAAGGACGGCTGTACTATCTCAGGGAAAAACAATGAAGCAATTGTTGAACACATCTGACAAGCAGATGTTAATTTTAGCCATTCTTTATAATCTTCCGGCATCTCCGTTCCTGTTTGTCGTTCCCATTCAAGGATTTCTTCCTCGTTTGCGGGCTCAAGAAAATATGAGGCGTGATCTCCATATTCCTCTATCCGTCCCTCACATAATTGAACAATTTCGTCAAATTCCTTTTTCATGTAATTCGTTGTTTTTTCCTTATACATATTTGTATCCTGTGTATGTACCACCCGACAATATTTTAAGCGGGAACTCTTTACAGAAAGAACAATATCTATATAATCACCAATATGTAAGGGCGTACCCACATCATCCCTATCAATTTGAATACTTATTGTCTTAATTTCATTCTCAAAGAAATCAAAATATGCAATAATAAGTTTGTATCCCTTATAAGGTATTACATGCAATATATATGCCTTTTCAATCCAAATTCCACCATCATAACTAGGATTTAATTCCTTTTTATCTTTTATAGACAAAATGAAAATAGCAATAAAAAATACAATCACAAGTACAATAAACGAAAGAAATAATGTAGCACTAAATCCCTCTTTTATTCCAAATACAAACAAAACACAAAGCAAAATCAGCATATAAGATATTATTTTTTGTTTTGTATTTTCCCGAATCTTCTCTAAGTCATTTAATTCGAGTTTTCTTCTATTTTGTGGTGCTTTTAAATAATCCCTAACCTCGTTTGTAACATTTATAGAATATTTATGAGCACTCCATCCATTAAGTTTTTTTATGAAAAACCATCCTAGAATAACTATTATAGCAACAAAAATACAGTATACTACTGGACCTATAATATACTCCATAAGTATATCCTCCTAGAAAAACGTTTATATTTTTGTATTATACCATTATATAACAGCTTATACCAACTATTTTTTTCTTTCCTGTCAATACAAGACAAACCCCAGAAACACACAGTTTCTGAGATTTGTAAATTCTTTGAAATATTCTCTTGATTATCTCTTTGAGAACGCAAACTTGCGTTTTGAGAGATGGAAAAGCCGTGAAATACAGGGTTTGTGGTTTTGGTAGTTGCATACGTGTTGCATACTGCGGGAATCTCAGCAAGTCCCAACGACACTATTCAAGCAATCCTAAAATATCTTCTTCATTCCAATAAGAATTCGGATATATCGAAAAATCCTCCTTATGTTTGCGAATAATTCTTTGCGGTATTTCAGTATTGTCATATACATGCAAAATATCACATAACTCTATCAATTCTTTTATATTATTAATCGATTTATGATATCTCTCAATAACCTTGGAGTTTTCCACATCGTGTCCGCCCAGCGCCACCCTTGATTCAATACGAGTAATATTAATTTTAGGGTCAACGGTCAAAACAAATACGCATTTAATAAAATAACCCTCTTCTTTTGCTTTACGTAAAATATCTAATTTATATTCTGACGATAATACTGTTTCGAAGGTAAAGTCTTCTTTCTTCTCAATGGATTCATATCTCTGTTTATCCACCATTTTCGCTGCTTCCAAATTATTCATCTTAGTAGATGATACGACATCATCTGCGTTGGTATAATTACCAACAATATCAAAATATGTTGTAATAGTACTTTTCCCCGAACCATTTGGTCCAGCCAAAACAAGCACCATGGGCTTTCTATTCTGCATATTTTCTTTCCCCATTTGCATACTCAACATATGCTGCTTTCTTTTCCTTATCATATACAGCAACTGGTTTTTTGCAAACCTTTGCCCTATTAATCGCAGCATTCACTGCCGCAACAGCTCGTATATCCATTTCCTGTTCAGAGGATGTTAACGTACTCTTTTCTTCCCCCTGCTTTACTACTTTTATTACTCTTCCACTTTTAGTACTCATTGTTGTCATATAAATCACACTCCAATCTCTGCTGTTATTAACACGATTATCATATATTTTTATCACTTTATCCGGGTTGTTTTTTCTCAAAACCCTCTCATATCTATCAAGCAATTCAACATTTCCAGAGGTTTGTTCGATTTTACACATTAATTGTTCATATCTCTTTTCATCCTGTAGTACATCACACACTAATCGCTCGCATGGATTATGTTCTACAATTCGATCTACAATTTCGCTCCACTTTTGTTCATTTGTCATTTCAGTTTTCAGCATTTTGTAGTATTTCAAATCAAACTGTCTATATTGAATCAAGTAACCTTCTAATTCCTTACAATACTCTTCCTTCATATTAAGTTTATCATAAATGGCAATCAATTGCTCACAATAATTTTTTGTTTGTTCCACATAATCTACATCTAAACGTTTGCTTTCCTTAAGCACATCAATAGCCTTATTATAATCTTTCCGCGAAATTGCATCTGTAATTTCCAATTCTCGAATCGCAAAAAATCTTCGGTTTTCTTGTTTATATTTTTCAATTTCTTCAGTAGTGTAATTCAATTTCTCCATATAATGAATTCGTTTTAATATCGTGTTTTCATATCCATGATAAACCGAATAATATATACCCAATCATTTCCTTTTGCTTTTGCAATCACTTCATCTAGTAGCTGAATTTCTTCTCTAATCTTCTCATCATTTCCAAATTCCTGAAACAAAATCTCATCCATATATTCTTCCATAAAATCCAGAACATATCCGTTGCGGTGATCTTCAAACCAGGATTTCACTTCGTTTTTAAACGCTCCATCTGCTTTACGAATAATTGCTTCCCATCCCGCGCATATGGGCAAGAGCAGTACATGCCAAGTACATTCTCTTTTTCTATATCAATTTCAACGTTATAATCTTCTGAGCCCATAACTCTAGCTGTTATTGTATCTTCTGTGCATTCGAAATCTATAACATTACCATCTTCATAATATTCAATTCCTCTATCCAATATATGCGGTCTAAATAATGCGTGCCACTCCATGCTATCTACCTCAATTCATCATTATTTAAATGGTAATTCAATATCTTTCTCAACTATATCCTCAGTACCTTCTTGTATTTCCATTTCTTCCCAAGTAACTCCATATGGAAATCCACCCTCAGTATATCCTACAATAAAAGCAAATATTTCATCGGAATCTATGATTGATTCACTCTCATCCTTATTATATATCTTTCTTCTATTTTTCAAATCCATATTCCTCTTTCAAGCGTTCCCATATTTCATAGGCAACAGGACACACCTCCACTGCTTCAAGCACACTATACAGGCTATGCAATCGATCTGGCTGGTCGGTATATGGATACTTCTTACAATTATCCGGTTTACACTCACCAAGCTTACAACTGCCATCCTGCTGCAAGAAATCACATGGCATGTGTTTTGTTTGATACTTTTCTTCTACGTCCTTTTCCTTAAAATACAGATTAATAAAATCTTCTACTGTCATATGCAAATAATTTGCATCCACTTCAACATCAGAAGTTGGAATACTTCCATAATAATTCTTGCAACAATTCCTGCATCTGCTACAGTCATAATTTGCAAACAATTCTTTATGTAATTTCGCAAATTGCTCATCTAATTCATCCTCATCAGCATTGCATTTTAGGAATGTTCGAAATCTGATATTTTCATTTTCTTTTTTCTCAGCCAGGTGTTTTAGTTCTCTAGGAGCCATCATCAAAACCACCACCCTCTTATGTACTATTTAGATATATTAATAGTACCACAGTTATCGAAAAAATAACATCGTTAGCTAAAACTATTGTTGCATATTCGATGCATACATGTTGCATACCAATTTTTATTCGTTTTCTCAAACATAAAGAAAACCCCAGAAACACACGGTTTCTGAGGTTTGTAAATTCTTTGAAATATTCTCTTGATTATCTCTTTGAGAACTGTGGAGCACGACGAGCTGCCTTTAAACCTGGCTTCTT
>JAUNJF010000074.1 GCA_030533405.1 Eubacteriales bacterium | reverse complement strand
GATTAATATTTATATGCTTATCAAGTTAACAGAAATACGACCAGGAAAAGACTTCCGTATTCTTTGTTTGGAGGAACCTGAAGCTCATCTCCATCCAGCGATGCAGTATAAGCTATTTAAGTATCTAAGAGATTTAGATAATATTAACGGCTTAAATCAACAGATTTTTGTTACAACACATTCAAGCAATATTTCTGCCGTTGCAGGTATAGACAACATGTTTATACTTGCTTATAACCGCGAAGGAGATGACTCGGATTGTACTCAGCAAAGTTTGATGGAACAGTTTGCTGATAAAGATGGGACAACAATTAAAGCTGAGGCAAAAGCTCATCTCACAAAATTTCTTGATGTTACACGGTCGGACATGCTATTTTCCGATAAAGTTATTTTGGTAGAAGGAATTGCCGAGAAACTTTTAGTACCATTGTTTATGGAGATATGCGGTTGTCCCTATGAAGACGAACATATCTCAATTGTTGAAATTGGCGGAAAACACTTCAAGTATTTCGTAGAACTTTTTAATGAGAATGCAGTTAAGAAAAAAGTACTATGTATTACCGACAAAGACTTCGAATGGATAGATTTTGATGGAGATGGTAATCTGCGTAGCTATTCTGAGTATGAAAGCGATGAACCAACACATATTACCGACCTAAAAAAGAGATTCCCCATTGAAAGTTTTCACATCTGTACACAATCTATGGGTGGAAGAACATTTGAAGACGAATTTTTCCTCGCAAATATGGCGAATGAAAATGTAGCTACAAAAGTATTTAAGAAGGCAATTAGCAACACAATAAGTGATTTTTTTGATAAGTATAGTTTCAACCTAACCGCCTGGGAGGCACATATTGATGAAGTAGATGGACGCTCACGTAAAACCGTTCAGAAATTTCTTAATGCATATAAATCTAGAGTAGACGCTTCTCTAGAACGGACTTCTGATTATGAAAAATTGATATTTGCAGAAATATTTCTACATTATGCAAAGGATAAGAAGGGCGATGTGGCCTTGGAAATATTGACAGACGAGACATTCATGAACGAAGACGGTTCATCAAAGTTAGTAGTTCCACGCTATATTCAGGAGGGTTTGACATGGTTATTGAAATGACATCTGGAGACATTTTCACACCTGAGCAGTTAGAAAAACATGCTAAAGTGTATGCAGGCCCAGGCGCAGGTAAAACACATTTTCTGGTTGGGAATGTAAAAAATATAATTACAACGAATTCTCTATTAACTCAAAGTCGAATGCGAAAGGTTCTATGCGTTACCTACACAAACGCAGCGGTCGATGAGATTAAACGGCGCCTCGATAAGTTCACGGAGCATGTTGAAGTATACACTATTCACGGCTTCATTATTGAACATATAATTCAACCATTTCAACAAGATCTTAGAGACATCATGGAATCTGATTTTGGAATAGTGGTAGGCGGTAAAGGGAAAATATCATCACAAATCGAAGGATTAGGGATTTTACATGGTATTGACAAAAATGAAATTTATGATTTCATCCGTAAAATGAATCCTTTAGAATTTTCAGATGATGAGTTTGAATATAGTAAAAAGGCAATGGGAGAAGTAGAGGTTAATAATGATGCGTTTGTTTCTTCAATTATAGAGAGAAGTCCACGCTATATGGGGCTTAAAGCACCCTCCAAAATTGATGAACGACATGTCGTACCAATTAAAAGATATATATGGTCAATTGTAAGAAAGTTGACACATAACGAAATTCTCTATTTTGGATATAGAATTCTTGAAAATAATCCTACAGCATTATACGCTATACGGGTAAAATTCCCTTTTATATTTGTTGATGAGTTTCAAGATACAAATCCGCTCCAGACTTTGCTTATAAAATTGATTGGTCAAAAGTCCACTGTTATTGGAGTGGTAGGAGATATTGCACAGTCAATCTATAGTTTCCAAGGAGCACAGCCAACTGATTTCAAAAATTTTTCTATTGACGGCAGTCGAGAATTAAAAGAATATGTCATAAATGGAAACCGGCGTTCGACTGAAAACGTTGTAAACTTTTGCAATTATTTGAGACAATCAGATAGCGATGTTGTACAAGTTAGTAATCGTCCATATGATACGGAAGAAGAAAAAGTGCGGTCGGAAACAAAGAAAATTCATTTTCTTGTGGGAAATTCACCAGAAATTTATAATATTATCAAAAATATACTTAAAAATGACGGTGTAGTGCTTACACGAGCATGGGCTGCAGCTTTCGATTACATACAAGGAGTAGATGAGGCACAGGCTAAGCTATTGAAAAGTATTTATAATTCTTATTACAATTCTCCAATTCAACTTAGAGATGAAATTGTGGAACATAATAATGTCACATGGGTTAAGGCGTTTCGCTTCATTTTCAACCTATGGGAGAGCTACCTTAACGGATCATTTATAGATGTTATTCAAGCGTTAAAATTATACGCAACTATTGAT
>JAUNJF010000003.1:13203-161190 GCA_030533405.1 Eubacteriales bacterium | reverse complement strand
GGGAATAGAAGATGAGGATGAGATTGCTACTGCAATGCCAGAGAGTAGATTTACACCTCAGGATATTCGAATAGTTGAAGATTATCATGGACTTAAAGAAGAACAGCAGAAGAGACTCTTGGCTTATATGGAAGCTCTTAAGAAGATTGAAAGTCTTGAGGAGATGTAAACTTGAAGTCACAATTTGTGACTTCATGGCTGTGGATTAAATTTACGGACGATTTTTCGACCACGCGATAATCTTTAAAGTGTTCGGAATTGAACACTTTATTTTTAACGATACATTTATACTTTAGTATTTTAGAAGAAAAGGATGAGATATGGAAGATAGAAAACATATGGGAAAACGAAAAGAAGGTGTGGTTATACCTGTTGCACCAAACATGCAAGAAATGGATGTGTCATATGTAGAGTTTATAAAAAATATAAAACAGGAGATTAGCAATCAAAGGATGTCGATTACTCTTGTTGCTAATTCAAGTATGATTTGTCTTTATTGGAGAATAGGAAAGGCAATTCTTGAAAAACAAGAAGCTGAAGGTTGGGGAGCAAAAGTTATTGATAGGATGTCTAAAGATATTGGTGATGAGTTCCCGGATATGAAAGGATTTTCAGCCAGAAATATTAAATATATGAGAAAATTTGCTCTTAGTTGGGATGATTATGAATTTGTGCAACAGGTTGTTGCACAAATTCCCTGGAGAACAAATATCAAGCTTCTTGACAAAATTAATGATAAAGAATGTCGAATATGGTATGCGAAGCAAGCGATATGCAATGGATGGAGCAGCAATATCTTAGAACTGCAAATTCAAGGTGGATTATATGAGCGTACTGGAGGTACTGTAAATAATTTTGATGTGTCATTACCGAAGAATGATTCTGATATGGCACGTGATATATTTAAGGATCCTTACTTGTTTGATTTTCTTGGAACAGATATGCCAAGGCGAGAAATTGAGATTGAAAGAAAATTAATAGAACATATACAACAGTTTCTTTTAGAACTTGGACAAGGATTTGCTTATGTGGGTAGACAGGTTCATTTAGAGGTTGGTGGACAGGATTTTTATATTGATCTTTTATTTTATCACTTAAAACTTCGTTGCTATGTTGTAATTGAATTAAAGGCATGCGACTTTGAACCAGGATTTGTTGCACAATTAAATATGTATCAAAATATTGTAAATGATCTGTTAAGACATCCAGATGATAAGCCTACGATAGGTTTGTTGTTAGTAAAAGGCAAGAATAAAACAATTGTAGAATATTCATTGGCTGGTTATCAAAATCCAATAGGAGTTGCAGAGTGGAAAAATCAGATTGCAAGGTCGCTTCCAGAAGAGTTGAAGAGTAGTTTGCCAACAATTGAAGAAATAGAGAGGGCTTTGGATGAGTAAAGAAAAAATAAGAGTATATTTATATACACGTGTATCCACATCCATGCAGATAGATGGATATTCCTTGGATGCACAGAAATCACGAATGAAATCATTCTGTGAGTTTAATGATTATGAGATTGTTGGTGAATATGAGGATGCCGGTAAGTCTGGAAAGTCTGTAGAGGGTCGTGTGGCATTTAAGAGCATGATGGAAGATATCAAGACCGGTAAGGATAATGTATCCTTTGTTCTTGTATTTAAGCTTTCGAGATTTGGTCGTAATGCTGCGGATGTATTAAATTCTTTGCAGACAATGCAGGATTATGGAGTGAATCTTATCTGTGTTGAAGATGGTATTGATTCATCAAAGGAAGCTGGTAGACTTATGATTTCTGTATTATCTGCTGTGGCTGAAATTGAGCGTGAAAATATTCGCGTGCAAACTATGGAAGGCCGCATGCAGAAGGCCAGAGAGGGACGATGGAATGGCGGATTTGCTCCATATGGTTATTCATTAGAGGATGGTAAGCTTGTAATAAATGAGGAAGAAGCTGTTGCAATCAGAATGATATATGAGCAGTATATCAATACAGATTTAGGTGCTAATGGTATAGCCAAGTATTTGGGAAATCATGGAATACATAAAATTGCCAGACAGAACGGCAAGAATCCTTTATTTGATGCTTCTTTAATACGAAAAATTATTCAGAACCCGGTATATTGTGGAAGGATAGCATATGGCCGTAGAAGAACAGAAAAAGTTCATGGCACTAGAAATGATTATCGACAGGTATACAAGGACGATTATTTACTGGTAGATGGAATTCATGAAGCAATAATATCAGAAGAAGATTGGGAAATAGCTCAGATTAAGGTGGCATCCCAAGCCAAGAAATATGAAAAAGTGAATTCGCCAAATGGTCAGAAGATTCATTTGCTTTCAGGATTGCTGAAATGTCCTATATGTGGATCAAGCATGTATGGCAATAAATCTATCAAAAGCAGAAAAGATGGAACCCGCTATAATGACTATTTTTATTATGGTTGTAAACATCGTAATATGACACGTGGACATAAGTGTGCTTATAGAAAGCAGATATCGGAGGTGAAGCTTGATAAAGCGGTTACTGAGGTGCTTAGTAAGCTGGTAAGTAATAAAAAGTTTGCAGGGCTGATTCGTTCCAAGATAGATATAGAAGTAGACACTACAGCTCTTGATCAGGAAATAGCAGCCCTCGAAAAAGATCTTCGCCAATGTTATCTTAATAAAGATGCTATTCTTGCCGATCTTGATAATTTGGATTATGAAGATAAACATTATCAAAGAAGAAAGTCAGACCTAGAAAATAGACTTAGTAAGGTATATGATAAAATCGAAGAGGCAGAAAATTCGCTTGTCGAAGCAAAAGCAAAAAAGCGTTCGGTTATGGTAGATAAGGTTTGTGGCGATAATATATATAACACCCTTATTTATTTTGATAAAATGAATACCGTTATGGACGAAGCTGATCGACGTGAATTTCTTTCTCATATTATAGAAAAAGTGGAAATCCATGAGGAAGAGCAGCAAAATGGACAGTGGCTCAAGTCCATAACATTCAAACTTCCAATCATTCCACATGATATGGAAATAAGTTTGGACAAAGGTGACCACGTGGAGACTGTTATTTTGATGTCAAAGTGCCCATAGTTTAACAACAAAAATCCTTCACTTTTTGCAAAAAGTATTCATGAATCCTGGTATCGTTTGTCATTTCGGGGTGGAAAGCTAATCCAATTTGATTTTTATATTCTACACCTACGATATGTTGATCAACTGATACCAGTCTTTTTGTATCTGGCGAAACATTTGTAATATATGGAGCTCGAATAAAAACCAGAGGGAAATTTTCTATCTCTCCTACATTAGAAGAGACAGAAAAACTTCCAAGCTGTCTTCCATATGCATTTCGCTGAACTGTGACAGGAAGTGTGGATAGATGCTTTGTAGAATCATTCTCCAGTGTCTGTGCAAGAAGAATAAGACCAGCACAGGTAGCAAGTGTTGGAACACCTTGGAGAATCATGTCTTGTAATGTATTGAAGATTTCAAGGTCTCTTATTAGTTTTCCTTGGACAGTACTCTCACCTCCAGGGAGAATGATTCCATTCAGATTTTCCAAATCTGTTTTTTGTCGTATTTCAATGCACTCTATCTGTTCGTCAAAATGATCGGCAATGGAAACAAGTTGTTTTTCATGTTCTATAAATGCCCCTTGAACTGCTAGGATTCCAATTCTCATATTCTACTTTCCTCGTTCTTCCATAATAATTTTTATCTCACTTGGATTTATACCGACCATAGCTTCACCTAAATCTTCAGAAAGTTTTGCAATCAGCTTTGCATCCTTATAATTGGTTACAGCCTGAACAATGGCTGCGGCTCTTTTTGCAGGATCACCTGACTTGAAAATACCTGAACCTACGAATACACCTTCTGCCCCAAGCTGCATCATAAGCGCTGCGTCAGCTGGAGTTGCAACTCCACCAGCTGCAAAATTTACAACGGGAAGCTTACCATTTTCGTGAACATACAAAATCAAATCAAATGGAACCTGAAGCTGCTTTGCTTCTTCGTATAATTCATCCTTTGACATAGCAGTAATTTTTCTTATTTCTGAATTCATCTTTCTCATATGACGGACTGCCTGTACGACATCTCCAGTACCTGGTTCACCTTTGGTGCGAATCATGGATGCGCCTTCGTTGATCCTTCTAAGGGCTTCTCCAAGATCTCTGGCTCCACACACAAATGGAACCTTAAATTTTTGTTTATCAATATGGTAGATATCATCTGCAGGTGAAAGTACTTCAGATTCATCAATATAATCTATTTCAATGGCTTCTAGTATCTGAGCTTCAACAAAATGTCCGATACGGCATTTTGCCATGACAGGAATGCTGACAGCTTCCTGTATTCCCTTAATCATTTTTGGATCACTCATTCTTGATACACCACCAGCTGCACGAATGTCTGCAGGAATTCTTTCAAGGGCCATTACGGCACATGCACCAGCTGCTTCTGCAATTTTTGCCTGCTCAGGTGTAGTTACATCCATAATCACGCCACCTTTTAACATTTGGGCTAAGCCTTTGTTTAATTCATATTGTGTTTGACTCATTTATAGTATCCTCCTTCAAAATATTGTTTGTATTTTTATGAAAGTTATTATACAATTGGATTGGTTATAAAAAAATGCTCAAATACGTAATAAAAAATATTCCAGATGGAGAGAAGAATATGCTGACATATAATTTTGAAAATATAGATTGTCCGATATATGAATATATCTATAAATGTATTAAAAATGATATATTATCGGGAAATATTCTGCCAGGAACAAGGCTTCCATCTAAAAGAAGCTTTGCTAATAATCATGGGATTAGTACCATTACGATTCAGAATGCATATGACCAGTTGATTAGTGAGGGATATGTATGTACAATACCAAAGAAAGGCTATTATGTGTCAGATCTTCAGGAAATGACCAGCAGAGTAGTTCCTTCGGGACATATAACCTACGATATTACTATTCCGGAGAAGGAAATGTATGAAATTGATATTTCTGGAAATAGTGTTTCGTCTGATATGTTTCCATTTTCTGTTTGGACAAAAATATCACGAGAGGTTATGGCTGGTAAAAAAGAAGAACTGATGAGGACGTCACCTGTATGCGGTGTAAAAGAATTAAGAGAAGCAATTTCAGATCATTTAAGATCTTTTCGAGGAATGATTGTAGATCCTAATCAGATAATTGTAGGTGCTGGAACGGAGTATCTTTATGGTTTGCTGACGGAGCTATTGGGGAATGAAAAGAATTACGTTATAGAATCGCCAGGATATAAGAAGCTTGTTCAAATATATAAACAACGTGGAATAGATTGTAGATTTGCGTCCATGGATAAGCAAGGAGTCACGGTAGAGGGATTAGAACATTCACAAGCGGATGTGGCACATATTTGTCCTAATCATCATTTCCCTACGGGTATAACTATGCCTGCAAAAAGAAGGTATGAGATACTGTCATGGGCTAATGAAAAGGATGGAAGGTATATTATAGAGGATGATTATGACAGCGAGTTTAGAACAGTAGGAAAGCCAATTCCAACTTTATTTTCTATTGATGCTTGTGAAAAAGTGATCTATATGAATACATTCTCAAAGTCTTTATCCCCTACGATCCGTATTAGCTATATGGTTTTGCCAGTGCATTTAGTATATCTTTTATTTCGTTCGTTATATTTTTATTCTTGCACGGTGTCAAATTTTGAACAATATACGCTTGCTGAATTTATTAGACAGGGATATTTTGAAAAACATATTAACCGAATGCGTTTGTATTATATGAAAAAGAGAGCATTGGTTATGGATGTCGTTATGCAAAGCAAACTTGTTCCATACTGTGAAATATGGGAAAATGATTCTGGACTTCATTTTCTTCTTAAACTGAAAACCACTATTTCTGATCAAGAAATAGAACATAAACTTATGGAACGAGGAATACGAATAAATACCTTGTCAGATTATAATCTTCTAAATGAAGAAAATAAATCACACTATTTTATAATCAATTATTCAAATTTAGATATGGAAAAGATTAAATATGCACTTGATGTAATCGAAGAGATTTTAACAGAAAAATACACCAGTTAATGATATGGAAATTTCGGTTATTTCCAAGAAAATAGGATACATCCGGTGTTGATAATTTCGTGATTTGGATTGGATCAAGCATATGTGCGACTCTATGGAGCAGTCTTATTCCTTGATGATTATAACGAAAGGAAAACAGAGGTACAGTGTTCTGTTTTCTCTGGTTTCAACAAGGGAAGTGAAAGAATTGTTACAATCAATAAATTTAATGGGAATATCACATCAACAATTGAGTACATCATGGACTTTGTGAAACAGAGAATGAAACATTCAATGATAAAATTGGATGATGAGAGAATTAATATAGATTCATATCCTGCCAGAGCATTGTTTGAAGGTGTGATAAATGCTGTGGCACATCGTGATTACTATTTGGATGGAACACAAATCCAAGTGGATATATTTAAGGATCGACTAGAGATATCATCACCGGGAGGATTTTACAGGGGAGAAAAACTTGGTAAGACATATGACTTGTCAGGGGTAATATCCAAGAGAAGAAATGAGCTGATAGCAGGAGTATTGGTAGCCTGTAATGTAATGGAGGCTGCTGGAACCGGATTTGATAAAATCACAGAAGAGTATGCATTTGCTGATGAAGCTCATAAACCATACATTTATTCATCATCAGATCATTTTACATTAGTACTTCCTGATTTAACTTATGAGAATGGAGTAGAAGATGAGGCATTACCTATCTTAAATTTTGCTCCAGTTCCTAATGGAACTGAGCTTGATGGAAAGGTCTTGTCATTCTGTTATTTGAAGGCACACAAGGTATCGGAAATTGCAGGACATCTTGGAATTAGTGATTCAACATACCTCAGAAAGCAGATTCTTGGAAATATGGAGAAAAACGGATATTTAGAAAAGAGTAAAGTTTCCAGAGCGACCTATTATAAGACTAACCCGTATGTAGTGACTGTCATATAGTTGATATGTTCCCGTGTACACACAGACCTTAAAATCAGCTTCGATATGTTTCCACGCACGGATAAAAGGAGAAAAATCGGTATGATAAGTTTCCGACTACGGACAAAATAGCAAAATTGTCGTGGATATGTTCCCTGTTACGAGCGAACCCCTAAAATCTCGTGGTTTGACATTCATAGTGTTTTCGCAACCCATGTGGAGACGGTATGTCTTTTGTCCAAACTTCGTGAGCAACGCATAATGATGGGATAAAGGTAAGTAGTCTTAATATTGGTCAGGTAAAGGCTAAGCGTGGAATTATAGAAATTAGGAGGGGATAAGTTGCATAAATTAGTTGTTCTTCGAGGTAATTCTGGAAGCGGAAAAACTACTGTTGCAAAAGAACTTCAAAAGGTTTTGGGGAGCAACACAATGCTTATTTCACAGGATGCTATTCGGAGAGACATGTTAAATGTAAGTGATGGAGAAGATACACTGGCAATCCCACTTTTGATGGAATTATTAAGATACGGAACAAATATTTATGCATATTATTATGATATTAGTTTTGAAGAGACATTAAAGCGTCATCAGACACGGTCTAATCGCTATGAATTTGGCGAAGAGGCTAGACTTTTAATTAGACATGCTTCTTCTGGAAAAATGTATTTGTATGATGTGTTAGAAATAAAAAAAGAAACGAGCAAGTCCTGTCAGGAATAATCCCTACCCGGTGAAAACCCATTTCCTTTATGGAAGTATGATACTACAGGAAATGATAACTGTCAATCCGAATATTCGAAAAAAAGTTTACACATACAGATGATACCGAGACGGTCATACTTTTATAGGGGCAAAAAGAGCAATATGAGAGATTATGCCACTATTTTTAACACAATTCATATATAAATGTAAGCTCTGCTTGGTAGAAGAGTGGAGCTATTTTTTTTATAATAATGTTAAAAATAATAGCAAAGGTGGTATAATTACGAGAAAGACATTTGAAACGATGACAGCAGTACCAAAACCAGTATTATTCCTAATAATGTGTGTCAGTGGTACAGGACTATTATGGTATATCCAGATGCTATGGGTGTTCAGTGTTATTTTGATTTGGATTAGAAGACTTGAAAAGGATAGAATTTACAATCTGGGAAAAAAACGAACCTATTTGTGCTTGCTTTTCTTGTCATTTGTGTTTATGGTGCGTCACTGATTCTAAATACTCCCGTTATTGTAGTATATCGATTTGGAATATATGGTTTCGGATTTTTGCTTGTAAGAAATATACTTCGATAGATAGAAAATTGGCTTATTCATTGAAAATAGAAAAAGGTGATCAGTATAGTATTTTAGAAATCTTTTCTTATGACGATGGGGAGAAAACGAGTTTGATAGCCGATATTCAACTTTCCTCGAATTGGGCTGGCAGAAGGATTTTTTTAAATCGATTTTCAAATTGCAGTAATAGTGATGGTGGATTATATTCGCAATTTGTCGATAAGATGAAAGAGATAATGAAGCAGGATATGCAAGAAAAATGAAAATAAAGATGAAAAAAAAGATTACACGCAACTTGTAGTTGCAAATTTTGCGAATATTGCACGCAGAAGTTGGTGGTTCTATGTCAAGTGCTGTGCTAATCTATACTTGCGACGCGGAGCAAAGATAATATAATAAAATCAAGTATTTTGAAAGGAAACGAACGAATGAGTTTTGGAAATAATCTTCAATATCTTCGACAGCTTAGCGGAAACATGACACAGGAAGCACTGGCAGAAAAATTAAATGTGAGTCGTCAGACTATCTCAAAATGGGAGATGGATGCAGCAAATCCAGAAATGGATAAAGCCCTTGAATTATGCAAGGTGTTTAATTGTTCACTTGACAATCTTTTCAGAGATGAAATGGATAAAAGAAGCGATAAATATACAAATCTTCGTATTGAAACTGTACCGGGGTTTCGATATGTT
The DNA here is from genome assembly GCA_030533405.1 of Eubacteriales bacterium. Taxonomy (GTDB): domain Bacteria; phylum Bacillota; class Clostridia; order Lachnospirales; family Lachnospiraceae; genus CAG-590. The sequence continues at coordinate 152,230 of JAUNJF010000003.1, read as the reverse complement.
GAACATACCGTTGTTAGTACAGATCCAGAAGGGGATGCACTTGACCGCGTATTCAAATATGCAAAAGAGAATGGAATAGAGAATCCAAGAGTAATCGGTTGAGCAGATTAATGTTTTTAATATGCATGGATATACAGCAGCATGGATACTTCCAGATGAAGTAACGCCTGAAGGATTAGATATTAAAGAACAGCCTGACCACAAATATGTTGCTATTCATATCGATCATCCTTTTGACAATCCATTTGTTACAATCCCTGGAGCATATGGAACCTTAAATGATTACATGAGAACAAATGGATTAGTACATGAAGAGAATGGTGTAATCCCTTGTTTTGAGACAGATGGGGAGAGTATGGATGTTTACATAGCTATTAAGTAAGAGATAAATAATCCTGTATTGCAAGATAGCATTATATAGTTGTTGATTTGTATATAGGCATTGGTCAGATAGGCCAATGCCTATATTAATATACTGTGTGGAATATCAGTTGAAAAAGAAAATAGATTAATATCAGCAATATAGGAAATATTTTCTGTGATAAATATTTTATGATATGTATGTAGCTACGAAAAATAGGAAAGGAGGGACAGCGGTGGATGGTTCGATTGTTCCAGTAGAAAAAGCACTTAAAAGAACATTAGACGATGAAGGCGTTAGACGATAAAAGTTTTGAACTGATACAAGCAGTCCACTATCTTAAAGAAAGAAACCGAATGACAACAAAAGAAAATTGTGGTAAAGTACGGTACAGAAAGAGGAAAGAGAGGAAAAGAAAATGAAGCAATATGTTTCACTCGACAAGAGGAGCAAGAAAGCGCAAAAGGAATATTATTCCAAGCAACGAAGAACCTGGGGAGAATTGAATCCGGTAACAAGGAGTGTCCCTAGTGGAAAGACTTATAATCGAAATAAGGATAAACGAGAAAGAAGGAGAATCGGCAGAGAATTCAGTAATGGATGGGATGCCGATTTTTGTTGTATTTAGGATATCATATTTTTTTCTTGACTTAGAGATAACTCTAGGTTGTATAATATAACAATGATATTAAAAAAGGAGAAGGAAATATGATTTACAGAGAATTTCAAGATATAAAATTGTCAGCGTTAGGACTTGGTATGATGCGTCTTCCTGTGATGGATGGAGATGATGCAAAAGTAGATGAAGTGGCAGCAGCGGAAATGATTGACTTTGCGTACAAGAATGGCATTAACTACTTTGATACAGCTTGGGGATATCACAATGGCAATTCTGAATTAACAGCAGGTAAGTGTTTATCTCAGTATCCAAGAGAAAGCTATTATCTTGCGACAAAATTTCCAGGCTATGACAATTCCAATATGCCGAAAGTAAAGGAAATATTTGAGCGTCAGCTTGAAAAATGTCAGACCAATTACTTTGATTTTTATTTAATCCATAATGTGTATGAGGGAAATATAGATGATTATTTGGATCCGAAGTTTGGAATATTTGAGTATCTGATGGAGCAAAAAAAGAATGGTCGCATTAAGCATCTTGGTTTTTCTGCACATGGTAGCGTAGAAGTAATTAAGCGATTTCTTGCTGCCTATGGTGAACATATGGAATTTTGTCAGCTTCAGCTTAATTATATGGATTGGCATTTCCAGGAGGCAGAAGCAAAATATAATCTTATGAAAGAGCATAATATTCCAGTTTGGATTATGGAACCACTTCGTGGTGGAAAGCTTGCGACTGCGACAGAGGAGAAAACGAAAGTATTAAAGGAAATGCGTCCAGATGAAACAATTCCAGCATGGGCATTTCGATTTTTACAGAGCCTTCCAGAAGTGACAATGGTGCTTTCAGGTATGTCCAATATGGAACAGCTCAAAGCAAATATTGAGACCTACGCAGAGGATAAGCCGCTTAGCAAAGAGGAATTTGATAAACTAATTGCGATTACAGATGAGGAAACCAAGCAGGCTGGCATTCCATGTACAGCATGTCATTATTGTGCATCGCATTGTCCAAAGCAGCTTCCGATTCCAGAGTTGATTGCGCATTACAATGAACATAAGATTACTGGTGGTGGATTTTTGGCACCAATGGCAGTTGGAAGTATGGCACCAGAGAAGCGCCCAGCCAATTGTGTAGGATGTAGAAATTGTGAGCAGGTATGTCCACAGAGAATTAAGATATCAGAAATGATGTCAGATTTTACCGCAATGATAGGAATGTAATGCCTAAGCATCTATAGGAGAATTTGAGAAAATGAAAGAAATTACAAGAGAGATTTTGACAGGGGAAAGAGCGTTATTTCATGCTTCTGACTTGTGTGTCCAAGATGCCATTTTTGAAGATGGAGAGTCTCCATTGAAAGAAAGTAAAGATATAGAGTTATTCGGATGTATGTTCAAATGGAAATATCCGTTATGGTATTGTAAAAATATTGTTGCAAAGGATTGTAAATGGTTTGATATGGCCAGGGCTGGTGTATGGTATACCGACAATATTTTTGTTGAAAATGCGATGATTGAAGCGCCAAAGAATTTTAGAAGATGCAAAGAATTGACTTTAAAAAATGTTGATTTTTTTAATGCACAGGAAACACTTTGGAGTTGTGATGAGGTTACAATGGAGCATGTCACTGCAAAGGGTGATTATTTTGCTATGAATAGCAACAATATGAAAATTCACAATTTGAAATTAGATGGCAATTATTCATTTGACGGCTGTAATAATGTAGAAATTCATGATTCGGTTTTGCTTTCGAAGGATGCGTTTTGGAATAGTGACAATATTACAGTATATGATTCCTTTATATCAGGAGAATATCTTGGTTGGAATGCAAAGAATCTGACGCTAATCAATTGTACAATCGAGAGTCTTCAGGGGATGTGTTATATTGATAATCTTGTTATGAAAAATTGTAAGTTGATTAATACAACCCTTGCATTTGAGTATTCAAATGTAGATGTAGAGATTACAGGAAATGTGGATAGTGTTGTGAATCCTACGAGTGGAACCATTAAAGCGGATCAGATTGGAACGTTGATTATGCAAAAGGATTTGGTGGATGTGAATAAGACTAAGATTATATGTGATGTAATCGGGGAGAAAAAAGATGAATCAGTTTGATAAGGAAATAAATCGTAGAGGAACACAGTCCTATAAATGGGATGTTGCAGAGAATGAACTCCCAATGTGGGTTGCAGATATGGATTTTCAAACGGCACCAGAGATTATTGATGCGCTGAAAAAGAGAGTGGAGCATGGTGTTTTTGGTTATTCCGTTGTACCTGATGCATGGTATGGGGAATATATGGTTTGGTGGATTAGAAGAAATCATTTTGATATAAAAAAAGTGTGGTTGATTTTTTGTACTGGAGTTGTGCCAGCGATATCATCAACTGTTCGTAAATTAACGACTCCGGCAGAAAATGTGATTGTGATTACGCCTGCGTATAATATTTTTTTTAATTCCATTTATAACAATGGTCGTAACATTGTGGAATGTGAATTAAAGTATGATCAGGGAGTATATGAGCTTGATTATGCTGATTTGGAAGAAAAATGTCAGGACCCGCAAAGCACACTTTTAATTCTTTGTAATCCACATAATCCAACAGGAATGATATGGACAAAGGAACAGCTTGCAAAAATTGGTGAAATTTGTGCAAGAAATCATGTGATGGTTCTTTCGGATGAAATTCATTGTGATTTGACACTTCCAAATACAGAATATACGCCGTTTGCCAGTGCATCGTCTACATGTGAGCAAATTAGTGTGACCTGTATTGCGCCAACAAAGACCTTTAATATTGCTGGTTTGCAGTCAGCGGCAGTTTGTATTCCAAATGAAGTTTTGCGGCATAAAGTCTGGAGAGCACTGAATACAGATGAGGTGGCAGAGGGAAATGTGTTTGCAGCAGATGTTGCAATTGCAGCGTTTCAACATGGTGAGAACTGGTTGAATGCATTAAGAGAATATCTTGCAAGTAATCGTTTCTTTGCTGAAAAATATATAGAGGAAAACATCCCGATTATTCATGCAGTGAAAGGCCAGGCAACCTATTTATTGTGGATTGACTGTAAGCGTTTAGGAATCCGTTCTGATGAATTAGCAGAATTGATACGAGAAAAAACAGGTTTGTATTTGTCTGAAGGGTGCGAATATCGCGGCGATGGAAGAGATTTTCTTCGTATGAATCTTGCCTGTCCGAGAAGCAGATTAGAGGATGGTCTTCAGAGATTAAAGTGTGCTATCGAAGAAATTAGTGCATGACAATAATGAAAAATTGTTGCAATCTATCATGACAGGTGTTAAGATAGGGATTGTCTGAGAGACAAAAAGATGGAAGGAACACAGATTTGTGTAGGGTGAGGAAATGTTTAATAGATAATTGCGTTTAAGTGAAACACATAGTTTTTTTAGAACCTGGCAAAGGGTTTATTTGTGTGCGCTTGAATTAGATTATCGCGAGTAATGTTTCCTTTTATTGATATCTGTGGGATATATATAAGGTTTTTGCGAGTCTATTTTGCGTATGCAAAATAGGCTCGTTTTTGATTGACGAAAAGTCAGGTTGGTACATAAGGGGTGATGTATATATGTTACAGATGAAAGATTTAACCATTACACATCGTAAAGATTTGAGAGTGATTATCGAAGATTTTCAGCTAGTATTAAATGAAGGTGACAAGGCGGTTATGATTGGAGAGGAAGGGAATGGAAAGTCCACAATCATGCGTTATTTGTATAATCCAGAATTGGTGGAGGATTATACAGAATGTAGTGGGGAGCGTATTTTTGGGAAGGAAACACTAGGCTATCTCCCACAGGAACTGCCAGCAAGGGATCAGGAAAAAACTGTTTACGAATTTTTTTCAGAAACTGAATTTTTTTGGAATCAGTCTCCTAAGGATTTGTCAAAACTTGCAAAGGATTATCAGGTGAGTGGCGATTTCTTTTACAGCGAGCAGAAAATGAAAAGCTTATCTGGTGGTGAAAAAGTAAAGGCACAGCTGATGAAGCTATTGATGCTTGGACCAAGCGTTTTATTATTAGATGAGCCATCCAACGATATTGATATTGCAACGTTGGAGTTGATTGAAAAACTGATTAACGATTGGAAGGGAATTGTGTTATTTATTTCTCACGATGAGACCTTGATTGAAAAAACAGCAAATATGGTAATTCATATTGAGCAGATTATGCGAAAGACAAAATCCAGATATACCATTGCACATTTACCATATCGCAGATATGTTGAAGAGCGTTTACATCAGTTTGAACGCCAGGAACAGCAGGCGCTAAATGATCGCAGAGAGAAGCAGATTCGTGAGGAGAAGTATCGTAGGCTTTTGCAGAAGGTGGAACATGCACAGGCTACTGTATCAAGAAAAGAACCAGCGGTATCCAAGAATTTGAAGGATAAAATGCATTCTGTAAAATCCATGGGGAAACGATTTGAACGAGAGGATGCTAACATGACAGAAATGCCAGAACAGGAGGAAGCGATTTTCTTCAAATTGGGAGAGAAAGACAACTTTATTCCAGCGGGAAAAACGGTAATTGAATATGCACTTCCTGTTTTGAAAACGCCAGCTGATGAAAATGGAGACGAACGAGTGCTTGCCCAAAACATTTTTCTTCGTATAAAAGGGTCTGAGAAAATTTGTATGGTTGGTGCAAATGGTGCAGGTAAGACAACATTGCTGAAAAAGATTGCAGCAGAACTATTAGAACGTAAGGATATTCATGCAGAATATATGCCGCAAAATTATGAAGAGTTACTGGATATGGAGCAGACACCTGTAGATTTCCTGGATACCTCTGGCGATAAGGAGGAACGTACAAGAATACGTACCTATCTTGGTTCATTAAAATATACTGCGGATGAGATGGATCATCCGATTCGGGAATTGTCAGGTGGACAAAAGGCAAAGGTTTTGTTATTAAAAATGAGTCTTAGCAAGGCAAATGTTTTGATATTGGATGAACCTACCAGAAATTTTTCACCATTATCTGGACCGGTAATTCGGCAGATGATTCGGGAGTTTCCTGGGGCAGTGATTAGTATTTCGCATGATCGAAAGTATGTGAAGGAAGTGTGTGACTGCATTTATGAGTTGAGTCTTGATGGGTTAAAGAAGGTAGAGGAGGAAATGGCTATATGAAAAAGACAACATATTTTGTTGAAGGAATTCAGGGATCTGGAAAATCAACGATGGTTGGTAAGTTAGCAAAGGAGAATCCGCAATTGCATGTTTATCAGGAGGGAGACTATTCTCCTGTGGAACTTGCGTGGTGTACCTATAATGATGAAAGCACCTACACCGAAATACTTGCTAAGTATCATGAAATTGCCGATGAAATTCGCGAGAAAACAGTGAAGGAAGTGGATAAATATATTATTCGTTATACGCAGATTTTGACGGACATAGAAGGATTTCACAGAGATTTAGAACAGTATGAAATCTATAATGGTAATAAAGGAAAAGAAGAATTTGAACAGATTGTTTTAAAGCGTTTTCAAAACTGGGATGGAGAAGGATCTATATTTGAATGCTCCATTTTTCAGAATATAATTGAAAATCAAATTCTGTTTTTTGAAATGGAAGATGATGAGATTATAGAATTTTATAAAAAAGTGAAATCGGTACTTGAGGGAAAGGACTATAAGATTGTATACTTGGAAGTGGACGATATTGAAAAGGCCGAAACTGTGATTCGAAAAGAGCGAAGCGATGAGCAGGGAAAGGAATTGTGGTTTCCGTTAATGACTCGCTATCTGGAGGAATCTCCATATGGAAAACATTACCAGCTTAAGGGAATGGATGGTTTGGTTTCTCATTTACAACATCGTGTAAAACTGGAACGTCGTATTTTAAATGAGGTGTTTGCAGGTCAGTTTGTTGTCCATACTAGAAATATCGATAGATAAAAAGAGAGATAGAAATTATAACTTGGAGGCGCGCATGACTTATCAGGAAGTAATGGATGAAATCAATGCAACCAATGCATTTGGTAATTTTTTAGGAATTAAAATTGAACAGGTAGAAGCAGGATATGCAAAGGTGTCATTGGAGATGAAACCAGAATATACAAACCCGTATAATACTGCTCACGGTGGAGTTCTTTACACTATGGCAGACATGGCAGGAGGAACGGCAGCCTATTCATATGGGCAGCCAGTTGTCACCGTGGACAGCAATTTTCATTTCTTAAATGCAGGGAGGAATGTTACAAAGCTAATCGGTATTGGAAAAGAACTTCGAAATGGAAAACAGATTGGAGTTTACGAGGTTCTTATTATGGATCAGGATGAAAATCTTCTTTGCTCTGGAACATTTACCTATGCAAAAATTCCTGCTAATAAAGTGAGAAATTGCTAACTTAGAAGAAAAAATTGTAAAAAAGTATAAAGTATGTTAAAATGAAAGCCGATATATCTTATAGAAAACCATAAGTTTATATTTTTATTGTTCGAAAAGGATTTCGGCATGTGATTCTCAAGGAGTGAGGCTTTAATTTTTAGATATAGGAAACTATATCTTCTTTGCATATTTTTTTCTATTACATTTCTTGCAGAATGAATCTGGAAAATCCACAAACATATTAAAATGACAGAATCGTGTGTTGTAGCGTTGCTTATTTATGGAGCAATGCTGTGAAGTTATATATAGTAGGAGGAATTATTATGGCAAACTTTAATATTTCGTCTTTTTTTAATAATTTTAAGTCTGATGGTATGAGTTCATTTAACTTTTCAGAATATGCATCGATTAAAAATGGTACATACCGCAAATTGGTAAAGGCAAACTATGGAAAACAGAAAAATATGTTGTCTACCAGTACAGATAAGAAGAATAACAAGCTTGATGCCACTGATAAAACAGGAATCACAAAGTTAAAAACAGAGACAGAGGAATTGAAAACTGCTGTGAAAGCATTCGAGAAGGATGATTTATGGAAACAAAAGAATGGATCCTATGATACGGAGAAGATTACGAAAGCGGTAAAGAGCTTTGTTAATGCGTATAATGACGTGGTTGATCAGTCTTCAAAGGTGAAAGCAAAGGATGTTTCTTTGCAGACTGGATTTATGACAAATTTATCTAAAACAATGAAAAATTCGTTATCAAAGGTTGGAATCACAGTTGAGGAAGATGGAAAAATGTCTGTTGATGAGGATGCACTTAAGAAAGCAGATATGAAGGATGTAAAGGCAGTGTTTGCTGGTAAATACTCGTATGCTACACAGGTTGCTGACAAAGCAGGTGCGATTTCTAGTGCTGCATTAAGGAGTTCAAGCACATATGGAAGTAATGGTTCCTTGTCAAGTGCTTTATCTGGAATGTTTAATGACTGGATTTAACCAGGAGAATAGAGCCTAAGTCCAACAAGGAGGTTGGATTGTAGCATATAAAATCATAAGTGAACCAAGGAAGGTGATAGTATGACAGTTGGAGAGGCCCGTCAAACATACAGTTCGGTTTTGAAATCGTACAATACGCAAAAGTTTAATCTTGGAAAACAAAAGACCGAGCTAGATGAGAAAATCAAAAAAACGGAAAATGGTGCAGTTGTCTATGCGAATGAAGCAGCTACTTTAGAATTAACCTACAATGCGGTTTCTGAAAAACAGGATGAGTACCAAAAATATGTGGATCAGCTGATGGAGCAGTGGAGTACCAAATTCAATCAGGTCGCGATGGAGGAACAAGTTGAGTCAGAAAAAGAAGGATTTGATGATTTGAGAAAAATCCTGGAAGTTGTACGTCGTATGACAAAAGGAGATAATGTTCCACAGGGTGATGAGAAAAGGGTCATGGAATACGATAAGGATATGTACCAGATGGCAAAAAGTGCGCAGATGGTCGCACAGATGCGTAAGAGAGATCATGAAGATCACGATTCTCTTTGGGAGGATGAAGAGGAACGTGAACAGCAAGATCCAATGGAAGTGGCAGATGGACAGGAAGCATTTATGGATGGTCCGGAGGTTGTAAGTGTTGAAGACACAATGGCAGCTGCGGTGCCAGATGTAGAGGCAGCAGAATAATATATGCATGCTCACTAACACATGGAGGTGTTTGGTGTAACTGTATATTATTATATAACTCAGAAGAGAATACTTGTAGTAAAAAGGATTTTAGATGTATAAGACAAGGAGGTTTTATTATGGCAAGTATGTATGGAGTATCTGCATATCAGCAGACAAATGAAGTGTGGAATCGTAAAACACAGAACACAAATGAAATTTCAAAAGATGTTAAAACGGCGGAAAACGCGAAAACATCAAAACAGAGTACAGATGTAAAGACATCAACCTGGAAACCGATTGATACAGCCAGCTCTTTGGTTCCTGCAAATAAAACAGGTGTAGGAATGGCAATTGGAGACGTACAACTATCGGACAAAGCGAAGGAGTATTATGAAAAACTAAAATCGAAATTTCATAATATGGAATTTATTGCAGTGAGCCAGGATATGAAATCGAAAGTGCATGCCAATGCTGCGGCATATGGCAATGCAAATAAGCAGGTTGTTTTGATTGACGATGCAAAGTTAGAGCAAATGGCAAATGATGAATCGTTCCGAAAAAAATACGAAGGTATAATTGCAATGTCTCAGACACAGCTTACAAATGCAAAGAATAGCCTTGCAAGTAGCGGAGCAAATGTTAAGAACTTTGGAATGTCTGTTAATTCGGATGGTACAACAAGTTTCTTTGCCACATTAGAAAAATCGTCAAATGATCAGGCAAAAATAATGGAAAAGAAACAGGCTGAGAAGAAGGCAGCAAAGGCGAAGGAAAAGAAGCAAGCTGAGAAAAAAGCCAAGGAAGAAAAACTTGAAAAAACAAGAGAAGAGAATCGTGTAAAGCAAAAGGAATTAAAAGAGGGAAAAGGCAAGGACGATAAGAATATTTCGGAAACGGATGAGAAAGAGTATGTTGAAATTAAGGCAGATTCTATGGATGATTTGGTTAGTAAGGTTTCCAAGTATGCATATGATAATTCAGCAAACTCTGTCATGACAGATGAAGAAATGCGTGTAGGTCAGAATTTTGATTTCAAAGGATAATTTATGATGGTGTAGAAATGCGTCCGAAGCGGAAATGTTCCGCCTCGGGCGTTTTTTGATTTTGGAGAAGGTTCCTCAAGGAGAAAAAGGATGGAGAACAGATATTTTCAAGAAGCAGTAGCGTCTATGGCTGCTGGATTTGCGTATGTAGATGCCGTGAAACATTTATACAAACAAGGATATTCGGTGAAAGAGATTCAAAAGAATCTGACATATCCTGTTTCCTTAGAGAAGATTGAGAAGGTCATAGCAGAGTATGAGGAGAAAATGAAGAAAACGGATTCTGAATTTGAATATGTGCAAGTGACAAATGAATTTGGAAAGAAAAGTTTTATTAGAGTTTCCAAGGAGAAAGGATAAAAAAGTCAAGATTACGAAAGCGTTCGTAATCCTGGCTTTTTTTAGTTCTAAATAAAATTTATAACAAAAGATAAAATATATGTATTTTCCAATATGAAAGTGTAATAGTATAATTCTTATTAAATCATAGCAAAATGGTATGAAATAAATGAAATGATTTGAAAAGAGGAACATATATGAGTGAGAATAATAGAGTAAAAGAGAGAATAGAAAAAGCAGCAGCAAGCGTGTCAGATAATTATAATAATCAAGGACTTTTTTCTGTTAGTATTGGTGAACGGTTACCGAAAGAAACAGAAATTATAGATGTGTTAAATGAAATCAGAAAAATTGTATTTCCGGGATTTTTTGGTGAGGAAAATTCAGCATATGTGAATTTAGAAAATTTCGCAGGAAATGCAATCGCAATGGTTTATGAAAAATTATATCGGCAGATTAGAACGGTACTTTTGTTTCGAGGAAAGAGAAATAGAAGTGAGGATTTTGATTTAGAGGTTGAGAATATTGTATTGGCATTTATTGATAAATTGCCCAAGATACAGGAAATGATTCTTAAGGATGTAGAAGCGGAGTTAGAGGGAGATCCTGCAGCGTCAAGCAAGGAAGAGATTATATTTTCGTATCCAGGAATTTATGCTATTTTTGTATACCGTGTTGCACATGAGTTATATAAGTTAAAGGTACCATATATACCAAGAATTATGACGGAGCATGCACATGGAAAAACGGGAATCGATATCAATCCTGGCGCAACGATTGGGGAGTATTTCTTTATTGATCATGGTACAGGTATTGTAATCGGAGAAACGACAATTATTGGGAATCATGTCAAAATGTATCAAGGTGTAACATTGGGTGCGATTTCAACGATGAAGGGACAGCAGTTGTCTGGTGTAAAAAGACATCCAACGATTGAGGATTATGTTGTGATATATGCAAATGCCACTGTGTTAGGTGGTGACACAGTGATTGGTAAAAACGCAGTGATAGCAGGAAATACATTTATAACTGAGTCGGTAGCAGAAAATACCAGAGTATCTGCATTGATGCCAGAGTTAAATATTAAAACTAGAAATTAAGAGAGATTGCCTTTAGCACTTACGTATTTTATAAGGGAGGAATGTGCCATGGAATTAGAATTTGCTACACGATGTATATATGGAAATAAAGAAACATTTGAGAAGGAGTCAACAGGAACCATTAGCTTTCCTATTTATCAAACCGCAACATATGCGCATCCAGAGGTTGGACAGAGTACAGGATTTGATTATAGCAGATTACAGAATCCGACGAGAGAACAATTAGAAAAAGTGGTTGCCAGTCTGGAAAAAGGAATTGATGCGTTAGCATTTAGTAGTGGTATGGCAGCAATTACAGCATTGATGGAAATATTTAAGCCAGGAGATCATATTATTACAGATGCAGATTTGTATGGTGGTAGTATTCGTTTATTTGATAACATTAGTGAAAAAAATGGAATTACATTTTCTCATGTTGATTGTTCCAAAGTTGATGTGGAGGAGTACATAACAAAGGATACAAAGGCAATCTTTATTGAAACACCAACCAATCCAATGATGAATGTGGTTGATATCAGAAAAATTGCAGCAATTGCAAAGGAACATGATTTGATTCTCATTGTGGATAATACATTTCTTTCACCATATTTCCAAAATCCGTTAGAACTTGGCGCAGATGTGGTTGTTCATAGTGGTACCAAATATCTTGGTGGTCACAATGACACGTTATCGGGTTTTGTTGTAACCAATGTACAGGAAATATCAGACAAGCTGAGATTTATCATAAAGACAGTTGGTTCGGGTCTTGCACCATTTGATAGCTGGTTGATTTTAAGAGGCATTAAAACGCTTCCAATCCGTATGGAAAAAGCGCAGGAAAATGCGCAGGCAATTGTAAAGTACCTTCTTTCTGAGCCAAAGGTGAAAAATGTTTATTATCCTGGAATAGAAGGAAGTCAGGGGTATGAAATTTGTAAGAGTCAGGCAAGAGGTTTTGGTGCAATGCTTACTTTTGAGGTGGAGAGCAAACATTTAGCAAAACACATTTTAAAATATACGAGGTTGATACCATTTGCGGAAAGTCTTGGTGGCGTAGAAACATTATTGACTTATCCCTGTACACAGACGCATGCAGATGTTCCAGAGGAAGTTCGCATTGCGAATGGTATCACAGACTGCGTGTTAAGACTTTCAGCGGGAATAGAAGATAGTAAAGATTTGATTGCAGATTTAAAAGAAGCAATAGATTCCTATGATGGATATCAAAGATTGTATATCTAAGGAAAAGATGCGAATCAGAGAGGTGACGAAATATGACAGAACAAAATATAAATTTTGATGAACAGGTTAATCGTAAGGATACAGATTGTTTGAAATTTGATTTTGCAAAGAGAAGAGGAAAACCGGAGGATGTTTTGCCACTTTGGGTAGCAGATATGGATTTTAAGACATCTAGTTTGATTTTGGATGAAATTCATAAGCGCGTTGAACATGGAATATTTGGTTACACAGAAACAAGAGATAAATATTTTGAGGCAGTGTCAGGCTGGCTTAAGAAGCATCACAATTTTGATGTAAAGCCAAACTGGATTGTAAAGACACCTGGTGTTGTATTTGCACTTGCAATGGCTGTGAAGGCATACACAAAAGAAGGAGATGCAGTACTAATCCAGCAACCTGTTTATTATCCATTTACAGAGGTAATTGTAGATAATAACAGAAAGCTTGTGAGCAATGATTTAGTGCTTTTGGAGGATGGAAAATACCACATTGATTTTGAGGATTTTGAACAGAAAATTAAAGAAAATCATGTGAAATTATTTTTGCTTTGCAGTCCGCATAATCCAGTAGGTAGAGTGTGGTCAGTAGAAGAGTTGAAAAAAATTGCAGAAATCTGTGTCAAATATGAGGTGGTTGTAGTGAGCGATGAAATTCATGAGGATTTTACATTTGATGGATATACGCACACACCACTTGTAAATGTAGATGAAAGAATCAAGGAGTATTGTATTACCGCAACCTCTCCAGCAAAAACATTTAATTTAGCAGGCTTGCAGATATCTAATATTATCATTCAGGATGCTCATTTAAGACATGCATTTAAAAAAGAAATCGCAGCAGCAGGTTATAGTCAGCTCAATACGATGGGAATTGTGGCTTGCGAGGCTGCATATAAATACGGTGAGGAATGGTATCAGGAACTGAAGAAATATCTAAAAAAGAATTTAGATTTTGTCAGAGAATATATTCAGACAGAGATACCAGAAATCAAATTGATTGAACCAGAGGGAACATATTTGATATGGATTGATTTTAGAAATCTTGGTTTGCGTGAAGATGAAAGAGAAGATTTGATTGTCAATAAAGCAAAGCTTTGGTTAGATAGTGGTGCTATATTCGGAGCGGTTGGTGAAGGATTTGAGAGAATTAATATTGCTACCGATACAGCGACTTTAAAGGAAGCGTTAGATCGTATCCGTGATGTTATAAAGAATAGTTATCACGAATGAAAGATTATATGTATTAGACTCAAAACAAGCAGTAGTGCTATATTGGTAAATCATAAGAAAAGATGAATTTGGAGGTGTTATTCGCTATGAAAAATATATTATGCTTTGGTGATTCTAATACATGGGGATATAATCCAAACACAAAGGAACGGTATCCATGGGGAATTCGGTGGACAAGTAAATTACAGGAAAAACTAAACGATGTGAATATTATAGAGCAGGGATTATGTGGAAGAACAACAGTGTTTGAAGATGTTAGCAGACCAAATCGAAAAGGTGTGAATACGCTTAGAGATATTTTTAAGGAAACAAAGGATATCGACTCTGTAATTCTGATGCTTGGAACAAATGATTGTAAATCTCATTATGGAAATACAGAAAAGAGAATTGCACATGGTGTTGAAGAATGTTTGGATTTGGTTTTAAAATATGTTGCTCCAGAAAAGGTTCTTTTGGTATCGCCAATTCAGTTAGGAGAGGATGTTTGGATGGAACAATATGATCCAGAATTTAATGCAAATTCAGTGGTGGTGTCCAAGCATTTGAAGGAAGAGTATCAGAAGGTTGCTGAGAAGAGAAAGGTTCATTTTCTTGCAGCGTCAGAATACGCAAGTCCAAGTAAGGCGGATCAGGAACATTTAGACATTGTGGGACATGACAACTTAGCGGAAGCTATTTATGAAAGTGTAAAATGTAATTGGAAATGTGCATAATAAGTTGTTGGGAGGAGAGAATAGTATGACAATTATGCAACTAAAATATGTAATTGCTCTAGCAAATGCCTCTTCCATGAGAGAGGCGGCGAGTCGGCTGTTTATTTCTCAGCCGGCCTTGTCTTTTACAATACGAGAATTGGAAGAAGAGATTAATATTCAGATATTTGAGCGAAATAATAAAGGTGTAAGTATTACAGATGAGGGAAGAGAATTTTTGGCTTATGCAAAACAGGCAGTGAGCCAATATGAACTAATAGAAGACCGGTATATCGATAAGTGGAAAGATAAGAAGCATTTTAGTGTATCTATGCAACACTATGTGTTTGCGTTGCACGCATTTATTAATACAGTAAAGAAATATGATGCGCAGAAATATGTTTATGCTGTTCATGAAACGAAAACAGAAGATGTGCTTAGTAGTGTTAAAAATTTGAAAAGTGAAATCGGTATTATTTCGTATTCTAACAATAATGAAAAAGTAATGAAGAAATTGTTTAGAGAATATCAGTTAAAATTTGTACCATTGATGATGCGAAATACATATGCATATTTGTGGAAGACACATCCATTAGCTGGTAAGCAAGAGTTGTCATTAGAGGAATTGGAGAATTATCCGTGTGTCTCTTTTGATCAGAATGGTGAGAGCGATTATTATCTAACAGAAGAAGCACTTGGCGATTATGATTTTCATAAACTTCTGAAATCAAATGATAGAGCAACCACAGCGGAATTAATGGCATCTCTGAATGGATATTCAATTGGAACAGGAAATATGACAGAGAGTATTGCTTTAAAAGACGGTTTTGTGTGTATTAAATTAAAGGAAGAAGATCCGCTTACAATAGGGTATCTTGTAAGGGAAAACCATGCAATTAGTGATATTGGAACCACATATATTGAGGAATTGTTGAAATATAAGGAATTATGATGGTGATAATAATTTGTTATCGTTAATGATAAGAGAGTGAAAAGGTAAGAAGATATATATGAAAATTACAATAGAAGAAGCGGAAACGTTGAATCTGCGTGACATTTTGTTTGTTGATACAAGAGGAAGTGTAGCATATATGCATGGTCACATTGATGGAGCAATTGAAATAGAATCTTTGTCGGAAGAAAAACATAAAAATAAAAAACTTATCGTATATTGTATGTATGGTCAAAAGAGCGCAGTTGTGGTGAAAAAATTGCGAGAACGTGGGTATGAAGCATATGATTTAGTTGGTGGTTACAAATCGTGGTTGATTCATTATTTAGATGAGTTATCTGAGGAAGAACTCCAGCGTTATGATAGACAGATTATTCTTCCGGAAATAGGAATAGAAGGACAAAAGAAATTAAAAAAAGCAAAGGTGTTGATTGTTGGAGTTGGAGGATTGGGATCTCCGGTTGCTTTATATTTAGCCAGCGCAGGTGTTGGTGAAATTGGATTGATTGATGCAGATGTTGTAAGTGTATCCAATTTGCAGCGGCAGATTATTCATGATATGGAAGGTATTAATGTGAATAAGGCTTTATATGCGAAAGAAAAAATAAAACGTCTAAATTGCAATATTAAAGTAAATGTATATACAGATTTTATTACACCGGAAAATATCGAGAAAATAATATGTGAATATGATTTTATTATTGAGGCTTCTGATAATTTTGAAACTAAATTTCTGGTGAATGATGCGTGTGTGCTTCATAAAAAAGCATTTTGTCATGCTGGATGTATAGGATTTCATGGTCAGGTCATGACATATGTGCCAGATCAAGGTCCTTGTTATAGATGTATATTTGAGAATATTCCTGAGAATCCGGATATGCCAAATTGTTCTACCGCAGGAGTTATTGGTGCTGTGACAGGGATAATTGGTAGTATACAGGCTTTAGAAGCAATTAAGTATATTACCGATATAGGAGATTTGCTAGTAAAAAGAATGTATGTATTTGACGGACTTTCTATGACAAGTAGGATAGTGAAATTACCAAATAAAAATGTAAGATGTAAAGTGTGTGGGGATGACGCGAGTATAACCAATATTCAGGATAATGCGAATTGTTATAGAATGAAGGCATGTGCTACTACACTTGTGGGTTGAAAGAGGATAATATATTAAACGAATATGCAATAAGAAAAAGTTATCATTGATGATAAAATTTATCAAATTTTCAAATGAATACGTTCATGATAATATAGAGTCAATCCAAAGAGGGAATAATTCTTAAAAAGATATTTTAAGAAACTTGAGGGTTGGCAAGGAAAGAAAGACTTGCAGTTGCCTTAAGTTGGTAACTGCTATTTTTATTTAAAATTTATTTATGGAGGAAAAGAATATGAGTGAAATTAAACAGAGTGCATTAGAATTAATTGGAGAAACTCCATTATTACAGCTTAATGGTTATGCGAAGAAAAGAGAGATTACACAGGCAACTGTACTTGCAAAACTGGAATATTTAAATCCAGCAGGATCTGTTAAGGATCGAATTGCATTGGCTATGATAGAGGATGCAGAAGAAAAGGGAATTTTAAAACCAGGAGCAACAATCATTGAACCGACAAGTGGAAATACAGGTATCGGTCTTGCATCGGTAGCTGCAGCAAAGGGATATAAAGCGATTTTAACGCTTCCGGATACAATGAGTGTGGAAAGAAGAAATCTTTTGAAGGCTTATGGTGCAGAGCTTGTTCTTACAGAAGGCGCTAAAGGTATGAAGGGTGCGATTGCGAAGGCCGAGGAGCTTAACAAGGAGATTGAGGGTTCGGTTATTCTTGGACAGTTTGTAAATCCTGCAAATCCTAAGGTGCATAAAGCAACAACTGGTCCTGAAATTTGGAAACAGACAGAGGGAAAGGTTGATATATTTGTTGCTGGCGTTGGTACAGGTGGAACCATCACAGGTGTTGGAGAATATTTGAAGGAACAAAACCCAGATGTGAAAGTCGTTGCTGTTGAGCCTGCAACAAGTGCTGTACTATCAACTGGTAAGCCAGGAGCACATAAGATTCAGGGAATTGGAGCGGGATTTGTACCAGATGTTTTGAATACAAAGGTATATGACGAAATTATTGCCATTGATAATGAAGATGCATTTGCAGAAGGAAAGGCATTTGCTGTTTCAGAAGGTATTTTGGTTGGAATTTCGTCAGGTGCAGCACTTAAGGCTGCAGAGATTCTTGCTAAGAGACCAGAAAATAAGGGAAAGACAATTGTAGCATTGCTTCCTGATTCTGGAGATAGATATTTGTCTACGCCATTATTTAATAACTAGGAGGATTTTAAATGGCTGATGAATCTAAATGGGAAAAAAGAGACGAAAACTACTTGAATAAGATTAAAAATATTGTGACTGACATAAGATATGGTAGTGTGAATTTGATTATTCAAGATGGAAAAGTGATTCAAATTGATAAAACAGAAAAAATAAGATTATAAACTGACTGGAAAGACCAGAGGTTTTGCACATAAGGATTGATTCGGTGTTAGCGAACAGTTACTTGGAAGTGCAAAATCTCTGGTTTTTTGATGTTAGATTCCGTGGCCGCTGGAATGGCATAGGATTGCAACTCCGAAGTTGTTGGTTCGAGTCCAACCGGGATCGCTTGCAACGAAAAACAGATATAGGTTGCACAAAAGAATATGAAGAAAGAGGGTGTCACATGAGTAATACATATAAAGACCTACAGAGTTCTCATCCTTGTTTTGGCGGGCATAAGAATAATGCAGGTAGAATTCATCTTCCGGTGAGCCCTGGGTGTAATATTGCTTGTAGGTTCTGTGACAGAACCTTGAATGATGTGGAGAAAAGACCAGGTGTAACGTCAAAAATATTAAAGCCAGAAGAATGTGAAGAAATCCTTTCGAAGGCATTGGATTTGTGTCCAGATATTAAGGTGGCAGGTATTGCTGGTCCGGGAGATACATTAGCGTCAGATAATGCATTGAATACATTTAAAATGATTAAAGAAAAATTTCCGGATTTGATTAGATGTATGAGCACGAATGGATTATTGCTGAATGAAAGAGCAGATGATGTGATTGCTGTAGGAATTGATTCGTTGACAGTTACAGTAAATGCGGTTGATCCAGAAATAGAAAGTAAATTGAATGCGTACATAATATATCATGGAGAAAAGATAGAAGGTGTCAAAGGTGCAAAGATATTAATTGAAAATCAGTTGGAGGGAATTAAAAAAGTTGCAGCAGCAGGCATTACGGTAAAGGTTAATACGGTTCTTGTTCCAGAGATTAATGGAGAACACATTGAGGAAATTGCAAAAAACGTAAAGCAAGCGGGGGCAAGCATATACAATATCATTCC
This sequence comes from Eubacteriales bacterium, assembly GCA_030533405.1. Classification (GTDB taxonomy): domain Bacteria; phylum Bacillota; class Clostridia; order Lachnospirales; family Lachnospiraceae; genus CAG-590. The sequence goes on along the minus strand of JAUNJF010000003.1, from coordinate 133,264 downwards.
TTTGATTCCACAACATGAACTGAAAGATGTAAAAGCACCTGTGTGTGCGGAAATTGATGAAGCAAGAACGAAAGCTAGTAGGTATATAGATGTGTTTAGACATTGTCAACATTGTAGAGCAGATGCAGTTGGAGTTCCGGGAAAATCAGAATATGGTGATCAGATATATCAAAGAAGATTAAATGTGAAGGAGACATTTTCTCATGGATGAAAAGAAACGGTTAATTGCGGTTGCTTCTAGTGATGGAATTGTAGTGAATCAGCATTTTGGAAGGGCGAAATCTTTTTTGATCTATAAAATTGAAAATGATATTCCTAGTCTTTGGGAAAAAAGAGAGGTCAAACCAGTATGCGAAGGTGGTAACCACGATGAAGAAAAATTGCTAAAAAATATTGAAAGAATATCTGATTGTCATTATTTGCTGGTGAGTCGGATTGGAAATGGTGCTGCGGCATTAGCGGAAAGAAAAGGGATTGAATGTTATGAAATACCTGGACTTATAGAAGATTCAATTAATCAAATGATAAATTATGAAAAACTAAAACAATTATTTATGTAAGATAAGGAGATTATTATGAGTGAATTAAGACAGATTGCGATTTATGGTAAAGGTGGAATTGGAAAGTCTACGACAACGCAGAATTTGACAGCAGGATTGGTAGAACATGGAAAAAAGGTAATGGTAGTTGGTTGTGATCCGAAGGCTGATTCTACAAGACTTTTACTTGGTGGCTTGGCTCAGAAAACAGTTTTGGATACGATTCGAGAAGAAGGTGAGGACATCACACTTGATCGTATTTTAAAGGAAGGATATGGCGGAACAAGATGTGTGGAATCTGGTGGACCAGAACCAGGTGTTGGATGTGCAGGTAGAGGTATTATTACTTCGATTAATATGCTTGAGAATCTTGGCGCATATACAGATGATTTAGATTATGTATTTTATGATGTTTTGGGTGATGTTGTGTGTGGTGGTTTTGCAATGCCAATTCGAGAGGGAAAAGCTAAGGAAATCTATATTGTTGCAAGTGGTGAGATGATGGCATTATATGCAGCAAATAATATTTCAAAAGGTATTCAGAGATACGCAAGAACTGGTGGAGTAAGACTTGGTGGAATTATCTGTAACTCAAGAAATGTTGATCGAGAGCTTGATTTACTGCGTGCATTTGCGAAAGAACTTGGAACAAAACTACTCTATTTTGTTCCTCGTGACAACATTGTTCAGCATGCGGAAATTAACAAGAAAACAGTTATTGAATATAGACCTGATTCTAATCAGGCACAGGAATATCGTAATCTTGCACAAGCGGTTATTGAGAATACAGATTTTGTGATTCCTACACCAATGACACAGGAAAGACTAGAAGAAATCCTTATGGAATATGGAATGATGGAATTGGCAGATGATTATAAGATTTAATTAAACCTAATAAAATAAATATAATTTTTGTTTGATTTATGATTAATAAAATTGACTGACTGGAAAACCGGAGGGCAAATATTTTTAGAAAGGAAATGATGGATATGGGAAAAATTTATCAGTCAGTTACAGAACTTGTCGGAAGAACACCTATTGTTGAATTTAAGAGATTAGAGAAAGCGCTTGGTCTAAAAGGTAGAGTTGCTGGAAAATTGGAATACTTTAATCCGGCAGGATCTCATAAAGATAGAATTGCTTTGGAGATTATTGAAGCTGCAGAAAAAAGAGGTGATATTCATCCAGATAAAACAACACTTATTGAATTTACCAGTGGAAATACAGGAATTGCAATGGCAGCCTTTGCAGCTGCAAAGGGATATAAATTTAAGATTGGACTTCAAAATGGAGTTTCTGAGGAGAGGCTCAAACTCCTTGAAGCGTATCAGGCAGATATTACAGATGTGCCTAATGAATTGACTGCAGGAGTTTTTGACAGAGGGATTGCGGCTTTTAGTGATGTACTTGAATATATGAAACAGGATATTGATGATGCATATGTCACTAGACAGTTGGATAACCCAGATAATATAAATGCGCATTACAAGTTTACAGGACCTGAAATATGGGAAGATACAGATGGGAAAATAGATATTTTTGTTGGAGGTGTTGGTACAGGTGGATCCACACATGGAATTAGCAAATATCTTAAAGAGCAGAATAAAAAAATAAAAACTATTATTACACAACCTTCACCAGATGATGTGGCGAATCCGGTAGTAAAAGGTGCAGAAGATGGTGGATTTCATGGGATTCATCAAGTGCATGATGAGAATGGAATTACCCCTATGGCACCTGCTAACTTTAGTAATGAATTAACAGATGAATATCATTTTATTACATATGCAGAAACTTTAAGAGCAATTCATTTGTTAGCGAAGTACGAAGGGATATTTGTAGGTGCATCGGCAGGAGCATCTCTCGCAGTAGCAATCAAGCAGGCACTTCTTGAAGAAAATGAAGGAAAGCTTATTGTTCCTCTTTTGCCGGATAATGGAGAAAGATATCTTTCAGAAGATTTGCAAAAGATCAGACCGGAAATTGAGGGAAAAGTTGGATTTTAGGAAAGGATAAATAGATATGGCAATTAATTTAAGTAATTCAAATGTAGCAACAAGAGAGAACAGAATTGGTTCTATAACAGGATATGTTGGTACATTAAAAGATCTCGCTAGTCAAAGCGAATGTGGAACCTTAAAGGGATGTTCAAGATGTTTTTCACAGTCAAGTACATGTTTGTCTACTTGTGGATTAAGTCAGTTGGCTGCAATTCGAGATGTTGCGGTAATCCATCATGGACCAGCTGGATGTTCAGTTGCTGGTGCAACTTCGTATTATATGTCCAGAGTTATGGCAAAAAAAAGAGGTGTTACAAGCGATACAATTTATGTAGGAACAGATATGAATGAAAATGATACAATTTTTGGTTCAACTGAAACACTTCGAAATGTAATTCTTGAAGTAAATAAGAGATATTCACCTAAGGCAATTTTTGTTTCTAGTTCTTGTGCGACGGGTATTATTGGAGAAGATATTGACAGTATTGTGGAAGAAGTAAGGGAAGAAATAAGTGTTCCAATTGTTGCAGTTCATTGTGAAGGTTTTAAGTCAAGAATTTGGGCAACAGGTTTTGATATTTCTGATCATGCTATTTTGCAAGAAATTGTACAGCCTCCAAGAGAAGGTGTAAAAACGAATAAAATTAATTTCAAGAACTTCTTTGAAAGTGCGAGACCTGAAATTATCGATATTTTTAAGAATTTTGATTTGGAGCCAGTATTTTTATATTGTAATTCTACGATTGAGGAATTGTCACATTTATCAGAAAGTATAGCTACAACTTGTATTTGTGGAACTCTTGGAAATTATCTTGGAAATGCATTAGAAGAGAAATATGGTGTGCCATACGTTCGAAGCATTAATCAGTGCGGAATCAAAGGTTTTGAGGCATGGCTTAGAGAGATTGGAAAAGTAACCAATCGAAGCGAACTTGTAGAAAAGTATATTGAAGAGCAACGTGCAATCTATATTCCGCAAATTGAAGAGGTGAAAAAAGAACTTCAAGGTCTTACTGCAGTTCTTGGTATGGGACCTGGTTATACATTTGAGGTGTCAAGAGTACTAGATGAATTAGGAATTAAGGTGGTGTGGGCTCTTGCATGGCATTATGACAAGAAATATGAAAATGGTGATGTACCACCATCAATGAAATATCTTTTAGATAATGACATTGATTTTGAGGCAAGTGTTGCGGATCAGCAAAACTACGAGGTAATGAACATACTTAATAAATATCAGCCGGATATGTATTTATCTCGTCATCCGGGTTCGACAGTTTGGGCGATAAAAAATGGTACGCCAGCAATTTATGTTGCTGATGAGTATATGATATTTGGTTATAAGCATACGCTGGAATTTGCAAAGACGATTGTCGATGCAATTAAAAATAGAAGTTTTGAGGCAAATCTTGCAAAGAGAACAAAGCTTCCATATACAGACTGGTGGTATGAGCAGGATGTAAATACATTCTTAGAGGAGGCGAAATAATGGCAAAATTACTTGATAAACAGAGATATAAATGTGCACTTGGTGCAATGCAAAGTGTGCAGGCGATTGAACGAGCACTTCCAATTTTACATTCGGGTCCAGGATGTGCACAAAAGTTATCAGAATCAACGGGAAGTTCGGGCTATTTTTCACCCAATATATTTCCTTGTACGAGTATTAATGAAAAGGATGTTGTGTTTGGTGGTGTAAAGAAATTAAATTCTACAATTAAAAATGCACTTAAGGTAGTTGATGCAGATTTATACGTAGTTCTTACTGGATGTATTCCTGAAATTGTTGGAGATGATTCTAGTGAAGTTGTTTCTAGATTTACAGATGGTGAAAAACCAGTTATCTATGCGCCTACTGCAGGATTTAAAGGAAACAACTTTAAGGGACATGAACAGGTTATTGATGCCATTGTTGAACAGTATTTAGAAAAGTCAGAAACAAAGCAAAAAGGACTTGTAAATATTTGGGCTGATGTTCCATATCAGGATTTGTTTTGGCTTGGAAATATAAGAGAGCTTGAAAAACTAATTAAAGAAATTGGATTAACGCCAAATACGATTTTTGGATATAAACGTGGTATTGATAATATCAACAAGATTCCAGAGGCGGAGTTTAATTTACTGGTTTCTCCTTGGGTTGGCCTTGGTTCCATGAAGAAAATGGAAAGAAAATTAGGAATTCCATATTTACATTATAAGACGCTTCCAATTGGAGCAACTGAAACAAGCAAATTTTTACGTGAAATTGGTAAATTTGCAGGTGTTGCAGATGAGAAGATAGAAGCTGTTATTAAGGAACATGAAGATTATTATTACTATCTTATAGAAAGATATGCAGATCTCTTTTTGGAAAATCGTGTTATCAATAAGCAGTTCACAGTTGTTGCAGATGCACAGTATACACTTGGAATTACGAAGTTCTTGGTGAATGATTTGGGATTAGTACCAGCAAAACAATTTGTTGTCGATGATACACCTAAAAATTATAGGGAGCAGATTGCAGAAGAGTTTAAAAATCTGAATTATGGCATCGAAGCAGAAGTATCCTTTGAAACAGATGGATATAAGATTCACGAAGAAATTCAGAATCATGATTATCATGGATATCCATTGGTACTTGGTGGTTATTATGAAAAAGAAGTGACAGAATCATTAAAAGGTAATTTTTTGAATGTTTCGTGGCCAGTGCAGGATAAGGTGGTATTTGATAGCTTTTATGTTGGATATGCAGGTGGTATACGCTTAATAGAAGATATTTATACAGTGGCTGTTTCTAGATTTAATTAAAAGTTGATGCAGAACCAACCTTCAAATTTTTTTGAAGGTTGATTCTGTATATAAAGGATGTGAAATAAATGGCTTATTTGGTTGCAATCGGATCTTCCGATGGAGAAAATATAGATTTGAAGTTTGGTGAAGTAGATCATTTTTTGATTTATAAAGTGAGTGGAAAAGAATTCACGTTATTAGAATCAAGAGTGATTGAAGAGAATGAAGATTATACAGAAAGTAACATTTGTAGAACTGCAGAATGTAATTCGGAGGGATGCTCAGGAAATGGACATGGATGTGGAGGTTCTGCGGGAGTGACGCAAAAAGTTGAAAGGATAGCAGATTGCAGATGTGTGCTTTGTGCAAAAGTGGGATTTCAGGCACAAAAACAATTTGAAAGAAAGGCTATTTCTGTGTTTGATATTGCCTGTAATATAACGGAAGCATTAGAAAAAATAGCGAATTATTATGATAAGATTGATAATCACAAATCATTAAGACAAGGTTAGTATAAAAACCGGTGATGTATGATGCACCGGTATATTTTTGAAATGAAATTCCTACTAAACACATAGGAAAGAGGTGATGGAATGGTTATTACAACAAAAGGAAAAAATGCGCTCAAATTTATGATTGATTTATCGTTATATCAGGGGCCAGCCTTTGTTAGACTGAAGGAGGTAGCCGAGCGTGAAGGCATATCTGAAAAATATTTGGAAAATATAGTGTCGCATTTACAAAAATCTAAAAAGGTAAAAAGTGCAAGAGGTGCAAAGGGGGGATATCGACTTGTAAAAACTGCGGATATGTATACAGTTGGAGAGATTATTAAGTGTTTAGATGGAGATTTATATCCAACAGATTGTGCACATGGAGATGAAGTTTGTGAGCGCAGAGATATATGTTTTTGCTATCCCTTGTGGAGAAAATTAAACCAGGCCATGGATGATGTGCTGGAAAATACTACACTTCAGGATCTGATTGATTGGAAAAAGGATGGAAATTAAGAGATTAAGGTGTGTGTCATCACATAATGTGTGAGTAATATAATGTCAGGTTATAAATGGAATTTATGACTTGACATTATTTTTGTGTATTAGACAGAAATAAATAATAAAGATATCATTTATATGAAAATAGGATATTGCAAAACTCAATTTGCGTGATTGAGAGTTTGCATTTACCGAATTAAAATTAGAAAGACAGGAGTGTATGAAAATGAAATTTGTGGATAAGAGTATTGTAGTGACAGGAGCAGGAAATGGAATGGGTAAGGAAATCACATTACGCTATTTAAAGGAGGGTGCTAATGTGGTTGCGGTGGATTTAAAAGAAGACGCATTAAATGTGCTAAAAGAAGAAGTTGCAAAAGAGAATTTTCCAGGAAAATTAGAAATTTTTGTAGGAGATATTTCGAAACAGGAAAATGCAGAAGGTATGATTACATATGCGGTAGAACAATTTGGTAAATTAGATATTTTAGTGAATAATGCAGGTATTGGTGGAAGATATGAACCAATCGGCGAACTTGATAATGATTTATGGGAACGAATTATTTCGGTAAATCTTACAGGAACCATGTATGCAATGCGAAAGGCTGTAAATGTTATGCTGGAACAGGAACATGGAGGAAATATTGTGAATATTGCTTCTATGGCAGGGTTAAAGGGTTGTAGAGCAAGTTCAGCATATACAGCATCTAAGCATGGCGTGATTGGATTGACTGAACATACAGCATTTATGTATTTGCATAAGGGAATCCGATGCAATGCAATATGTCCGGGTGCAATCAAAACAGATATGTCCGCAAACCATGAACAGGAAAGTGCATTTGGATTTGAGAGAGTGAAGGCTGGAATGGATCCTGTTGTTCCATATGGTACACCGAAAAATATAGCTGATGCAGTGTTGTTTATTACCAGTGATGATGCATCTTTTATCACTGGAGCGTCACTTACAGTGGATGGCGGCATTTCTTGTAATTAGTACATGAAGTTATGTTTGCAACATGTTATAAAGTTAATGCTGTTATAAGAAAAAATGATAACGAATAACAAAATTTATTGATTAGACAGGGATACGTAAAAATGCTAGTATCTATTCATAGAAAACCTACAGACTTAATAGAGAATGAAAAAAGGAGATGAATAGATGGCAGAAAAGTTAATTCCATATTCTGACATTAGCGTATATAAAAAGAATGATACAGAGAGTTACCTTGAGGCAGCGCTTGATGTTGAAAAATGGCTTGGGAAGAATGAAGTTGAGAAAGAAATAGGAAAAGCATGGAAAATTAGCAGTGGAGCAGGTAGTAGCGCAGGCGATGATCTTGCGGAAAAGATGACAGATCGAAGCATTTATTCAGGTGCTGCAGGCGTTGGACATTTCTATATACAGTTGTATGAAGCGACAGGGGAGAAAGCGTATCTGGATCAAGCGATTGCTGCGGGTGAATATTTATTAAACACATTTCATGATGATTTGGGACAAAAGCCTGGAATTCATGGTGGTCTGACTGGTGAGGGTTTGTTTGCAGAGTTGTTGTATCAAAAGACTGGTGAACAAAAATATCGTGACTATGCGATCAAAACAGGAGATGTGGCTTATGAACAGGCAATCAAAGAAGATGGTTTCATACATTGGTCTGGAATTCCTGATTACATGGGTGATGGAAGTGTTGTAGCATATTGGTTGTATCTTTATAAACTTACAAAGGATGAAAAGTATGTTTCTTATGCGAAGGTATACTTGGATTATATTATAACATTTCATACTAAGAAAGAGGATGGGACCGTATATTGGAAATTCTTTGATATACATAATTATTTCCCAGAGTTGCCAGAGGGAGGAATTTTACCGAACTTCGCACATGGTACGGCAGGTATTGTTTACCTTTTAACAAAATATTATCAGGCTACAAAGGATGAAACATATCTTGCGTTAGCAAAGGCAGGTTTTGCGTTTCTTGAAAATATTGCAATCAATAAAGATAATGCATCGATTGTTCCATACTTATATTTGGAAAATGCAGATAAGCCATTTGATGTATTTTACTTAAGTATGTGTCATGGACCAGTTGGAGATGCAATTGTAGCAAAGGAACTTTATAAGACAACGAAGGATGCTAAATATCTTGATTTTTATAAACGATTGACAAATGCACTTGATCAGGCAGGCGTTACATATAAGCGGTCAAAAGGATTATGGAATGATTGTATTTGCTGTGGTAGTGCAGGAGTTTTTCTACATTTTATAGATGGTTACAAACTAACAGGAGATGAAAAATATAAGAAGCTGGCAACAGACATTGCAGATAAGCTGATTGGTGATGCATTTAAAAACGATGAAGGAACACGTTGGTATAATGCTTGGACGAGAGTAATGCCTTGGAATGTGGATGCGCATATAGGATTATATATGGGTAGTGCAGGTGCCGCCAGTGCGTTGGTATCTTTGTATGGAGCATTGGCAGGAAAAGAAATTACACAGATTTTTGAATTTTTAGATTAATGATAAGAGCGTAAAAAATAGGAGGATTTTAATTATGGCAAACATTCATAGAAGTATAACAGAATTAGTTGGACATACACCGCTATTAGAGTTGGTAAATTTTGAAGAAAAGAATCATTTGAGGGCTAAGGTTTTAGGCAAGCTTGAGTATTTTAATCCATCAGGTAGTATAAAGGATAGAGCGGCATTATCAATGCTTCAGGCTGCAGAAGAATCTGGGGAATTAAAGCCAGGACAGACTGTGATTGAGACAACCAGTGGAAATACAGGTATTGCGCTTGCAGCATTTTGTGCAGCAACAGGACATCCACTCATTATCTATATGGAGCCAGGTTGTACACCGGAGAGAATTCAGATTATGAAGGCGTATGGTACGGATGTAAAGGAATATGATGATATTCCAGGTGCAAAGGAGGTTGTGGCAGAGTTTGGATTTAATCCAGTAAAGATTATGGAATGTGTTACGAAACATGCAAAGGAAAAGGATTATTATTATGTACAGCAGTTATTTAATGAGAATAATCCACTTGCCCATTATAAGACAACAGGACCTGAGTTAGTTGAAGATACAGACGGAAAGATTGATATTGCTGTTATGCTCGCAGGAACAGCAGGAACACTTGCAGGTGTAGGAAGTTATCTTCAGGATCATGTTCCAGGTGTCAAAATCGTTGGCGTTCAGCCGACACCAGATTCACTCTCGTTTGTACCAGATGCGAAAGCGACAATCGATGGAGTTGTAATCTTTGATAAGCCAGAAGGCTGTACCCATCCGTTTGTAGTAAGAAGAAACTTTAAATATGATGAGGTGATTAATGTAAAGGGTGAGGATGCTTACGCAACAGCGAGAGAGGTTGCAACCACAGATGGTGTATTTTTAGGAGCTTCAGCAGCAGCAGCACTTACAGCGGCAAAAGAACTTGCACTGCGTCCAGAGAATGAAGGAAAAAATATTGTAGTGATACTTGCAGACAATGGTATGAAATATCTTTCAACTAATATGTATAAATAACAAGTGAGGAATATATGAAGTGATTGGGAAAGCACATTTTTTGATGTGCTTTTTCTTGATTGAAAAAATACCTAATTAAAGGTATAATAAAAGTAATGAAAAACATTGCAATTTTGCAAGTGTTTTGTATGTTTGAGAAGGGCAGATTTATGAGTGAGTGAAGGGGATTAGGACAGCGTATATGATGACAAATAGATTAAATCAAATAGAGGTTAAGCATATCGGTAGAACACATTTTTATCAGGATGTTTTATGGCTGATATTATCAGGGTCTGGTGTGGAATTTTCTTACACAGGAAAGGAATTAGCTCTTACGATATGTGGAAGAGAAGCAGCTTTAAATGCGGAGGTTCCTGAGAATTATCCCAGAGTTGCTGTTTATGTCAATGATGAGAGAGTTGTTGATACATTAGTTGATTGTGAAAAAAAGGAATGCGTGATTTTGCATTCAACGGAAGAGCAGACGGTAGATGTTAAGATTATCAAGTTATCGGAATGTGCTATGTCAATGTGTGGTATTAGGCAGATTACATCAGATACCAGTCAGTTTTGTGCAGGGAAAGAACGCGCATATCGAATGGAGTTTATTGGGGATTCGATTACTTGTGGTTATGGTGTGGATGATGAAGATTGTGAACATCATTTTTCGACGGCGACAGAGGATGTAACCAAGGCATTTGCTTATAAAACAGCAATGGCACTGGATGCAGATTATAGTATGTTTTCGACAAGTGGGCATGGTATTATTTCAGGATATACAGATGATTTGGATGTAAAGCACACGGATCAAAGAATTCCAGATCGATATACAACACTTGGTTTGTGTTTTGATACCTTTGATGGAACATTGCAAACCACGGATGTTGCCTGGGACTTTGAACGTTTTCAACCAGATTTGATTGTGATTAACCTGGGTACAAATGACGATAGTTATTGTCAGGATATGGAAGAACGACAGATGGAGTATAAGGATGCATATAAGCAATTTTTGCATTTGGTACGAAGCAGGAATGCAAAGGCACACATTGTTTGTGTATTGGGACTGATGGGGAATCGATTGTATCCTTTTGTGTGCAAAGCATGTCAGGAATATGCACAGGAGACAGGGGATCAGCGTATTTCAACGTTTGAATTGCCAGAACAGGATGGTAATGTGGGATATGTTGCAGATTATCATCCGATGGAGTGTTTTCATCAAAAGGCATCAGATGCATTAGTTGCGTATATTAAGACTCTTTTGTAAAAATGATATAGTACGTCGTTATTGTTTGTTATTGGGGGGCTACAATATGAAAAAGATAAAGGGTATAGGGTTCAAATTAAGCACAAAAATTGCAGGGGCAACACTACTTACCTCTGTCCTAATCAGTGTTATTATTAGTGTTGTCAGTATTTCGAACATGAAGAGTAACATGATAGAAATCAGTCGCGCAAACACAATTGCAGTTGCAAAGACTGCTGCAGATGTGGTGGATGGTGAACAATTAAATACACTAATGCCTGGTGATGAGGAAACAGATACCTATCAGGACATTTTGAAAACGTTGCAGGCATTTTTGGATGATGAGAGTATAAAATATATATATACGATGAGACAGCGAGATGGACAGTTGGAATTCGTAGTAGATGCTGATACAGAAGATGGGGCAGCAATCGGAGAACCATATGAGACATATGATGTGATTGATGCGACATTAGCGGGTGAACCGTCTCTGGATTATGAAGTGACAAAGGATAAATGGGGAAGCTTTTATAGTGGTTTTGCGCCGATTATGGTTGATGGGAAGGTTGTTGCGATTGTCGGTGTCGATTGTACCATTGATAGTATCAACAAAAAAACTGCGGATTTGACAAAGCAATTGCTTATTATTGAGATTATTGTTGTTGCATTATCTGTTATTCTTTCTATGATTATTGGAAAAATTATGGCAAATAATGTGATTGTAATCAATAAAAAAATGACAGAACTTGCAAGTAGCGATGGAGATTTAACAAAACAGTTACAGGTTACAAGTAGTGATGAAATTGGACAGGTTGCAAAGAGCTTTAACAAGTTTATTGCTAAATTGAAGGATATGATGTTGGCTGTAAAACAGAATGAATCTACATTGCGTAATTCTACAGAAGTAATTCAACATGAAATGGATGCATTTGCAGCGGAATTGGATATGATGGTGAATTCATTAAATGATATGACATGTGCAATGAATGAAACAACAGAATCTGTTACAAAAATTGCAATTGCAACAGAAAACGCAAAAAGAAGTGCTAGTAATGTATATTTGCAGGCGAAAGATGAATATTCTAATGCGATTTCTATTCGTCAAAATGCGGTAAATGCAAAAGTTCAAAGTGAAGAAGTAAGAAGCAAAATTGCATCCATGACAAAAGAAATAGCAGATGCATTGGAAGAGAAAATTGCAGAAGCAGTGAAGGTCGAGGAGACGATGAAGCTGACAGAAGAGATTATTTCCATTTCAGAACAGACACAATTGTTAGCATTGAATGCAAGCATAGAAGCGGCGAGAGTTGGTGAAAGTGGTAAAGGATTTGCTGTTGTGGCAAGTGAGATTAGTAATTTGGCAGATGCGACCGCAAAAACAGCGGGGGAGATTGTTGGATTGAATACTTATACGGTTCGAACAATCAATGAATTGGTAGAAGCAGCTCATGTAATGGTTGCATTTGTAGAAGAGGAAGTGCAAAGTGATTATGAGAACCTTGCTCTGGTTAGTAATTCGTACAGCGAAGATGCAACAGCATTTATGGAGCAGATGGATGCATTTAGTAATCTTTCAAAGTCTTTGAATGAGGATATGAAACGAATTGAGGATAATATCAGTCAGATTATGGCGGTAGTGGAACAGGAGACAGCAAGTATTACAACAGTATCTGATAATGCAGAGGATTTGCATAATATGATGCAGCGTGTACATGAAAGCAGTCGTACGAATGAGTCTATTGTTAAAGATTTAGAACAGATTTTATCGAAGTTTACGGTTTAGATGATGTGTATTGCGAAGATGGACATATGTAATACATTCTCAAATGGGGTGAGACAATGAAGAATCTGTTATTACGATTTCAATCGTTTGTTTTAAAAGATGTAGAAAATGAAAATGAAGCGAGAAAGACGGCGCTACTCATTCGATTATTTACATTGATTATGAGTGCTTACTTTTTAATCCAAAGTGTTGTACTGCTGCTTGCATGTAATTGGAACGTTTCTGTGATTGGTGTTTTTTGCTTATCAAGTTACATGGCGCTTTTCTTTGGAACTTACATGAATCATACAAAGATTGTTCTGAATTTTTTGCAGATTATTTCTATTTTTTGGATTGTTCATTATGTATATATGTTAGGATGGGATTCTGGTGTACAAGATTTTCTTTTTGCTATTTTGGTGTTCAATTTTATTGCAAGTACCTCATCGCTTCATGTGAAAGTGTGTTATGGTGCTTTCTTGTGGATGGCATGGAATGGATTGTTTCTATTAGTAAATTTGCATCCTAGTGTGTATACGATGGGGTTGCGGTTACAAATGTGGATGCAAATTATCAACATCATGTTCATTTTTATCATAGTAACGGTTAGTATATATATTTTCAGTAAAGAAGCACAGCAGATGGAGTCAAAGCTGGTAAAGTATAATGAACGTGTACGAAAAATGGCAGATATCGATGCATTGACACAGTTGTACAACAGAAGAGCAGTGTTAGAGGCAGTGAACAAGAGGATAGATGTACATAAAAATGATTATGCCTTAGTAGATATTGCGATTGCGGATATTGATTTTTTTAAGCGTGTAAATGATACCTATGGACATGAAGGAGGAGATGTTGTGCTCCGAAATGTGGCACAAATGCTCCAGGAAATGGTTGCCCCATATGGTGAAGTGGGTCGTTGGGGTGGAGAAGAGTTTTTGATTGCATTTTATGGAATCAACGGAGATGAGGCTTGTGGTGTTTTAGAGGATATACGAAGAAGAATTCAGAAGACAGAAATTGAGTATCAAGAGCAAAGGATTTCTGTTACAATGACATTTGGATTAGAAGAATATGAGTATGGACATAACATAGATGAAACAATTTCGAAAGCGGATCAGAAATTGTATTCGGGTAAGAATGCAGGTCGTAATCGAGTTGTGTTTTAGGATACATACAGAATAGAGGTGAGACAGGATGTGTAAAAAAATTGCAATTTTTTTAGGAGAAGTTGTTGGTAATCTTCAAGAAGAAATTATGAAATTATGTTCCCAATATGCCAATCAAAAGGGATATGGCGTCATTAGCTTTTGTACATATGGTTCGTATAATGAGGATTTTTTATATGCAGAGGGGGAAAAAGCATGTATTTCTTTGCCTGATATGTCTGGATTTGATGGTGTAATTGTAACAGAAGATGTGTTTAATATTCCTGGCATGGGAGATGAACTGTATCAGGTATTAAAAAAAGACGCAACATGTCCTGTTGTGTATATGCGAACAAAAAGAGAAGGTTTTTACAGTGTGCTGTCAGAGAATACTGTTGGTATTGAAATGATGACAAAACATTTTATTGAGCATCATGGATTTCGGGATATTTGCTTTATGTCTGGAAAAAAAGGTTCGCAAGATTCTGTGGAACGTTTACAAGGTTTTTTGAATGCGATGGAGGAATATCAGATACCGGTTACAGAACATATGATATTCCATGGAGATTACTGGCGTGAAAAAGGGAAAGAAGCACTTTCTTGGTTTATGGAAGGAAGAGAAACTTATCCACAGGTAATCATTTGTGCCAATGATTATATGGCGTTATCTATATGTGAGGAATTAAGAGAACATGGAGTACGTGTTCCAGAGGATGTATGTGTATCTGGTTTTGATTATGTAATTGAAGCAAAACAATATCATCCATCGTTAACATCAATGATGGTTGATTTTGATAAAATGTCAAAGAAGGCAGTAGAAATTATTGATCGTGTAAATAGTGGAAAATCGCAGGAAACTTATGAATATGTTACACCGAAATTAAAATTGCATAAGAGCTGTGGTTGTGGAAAACAAATTCATGTGAGTCAGGTGTCAGAACTAGTTGATGAAAAATATCAAAATATATCTAAAATGAAGGATATTATGTTGTCTACAACGGAGTATCAGGATGCTTTTGATGAAGAAGAATATTTGTGGATTACAGAAAAGTATGGTCGCTTGTTTAATACGGACAATGTGTATTTATGCATGTGTGATACTGAAGAGGAAGGTTATGCTGCAGTTGAGAATGCGAGTGCATTTTCGGAGCAGATGATTTTAAAGCGCGTTTTTCATGGGGAAGAGCGTGCAGAAAAGAAAAAAATCAGTTTTCCAAGAAAAGATATTTTGCCGAAGGATATTTGGAAACAGGATGAAATACAGAATTTTATGATATTCGTACTTCATTTTAAGAATAATGTTTATGGATATTTGGTTGCAGAGTTTCCGCAAAAAGGCTGGTTTGATATCTTTACGCAAGGATATATTATGACACTTGCAAATGCGATTGAGAATGCATCTGTTCAGAAAAAATTGGAAGATTTAGAGAAAATTAAGGCACTATATCAAAAGGATTCGCTTACTGGATTATATAATCGAAGAGGTTTTGATAAATTGATTCGTGATCGGATGATTGCGGGGGCAGAATCTAAGAATGTCATGACATTAGTAAGTATTGATATGGATGGTCTCAAATATGTGAATGATAACTTTGGACATATGGAGGGCGATAATGCTTTAAAATTGTTTGCTTCTGCATTGAAAAAATCAATTGGTAAGGATGAATTTTGTGCAAGAGTCGGTGGAGATGAATTTGCAGCATTTTTAACTGGTGCATCGAAAAATAGAGAAGCACGTTTTTTGAAGAATTTGGAAAAGGAATTGCAAAAAGTGAATTCACAGCAATTACCATATCAGGTTGATGCCAGTGTTGGTACCTGTGTCATGAATGAAGGGGATTTGTCATTTGCAGATTGTGTTAGAATCGCAGATAGGAGAATGTATGAGAATAAAAATATTCGCAAAGCACAGGGAAAAGCGATTCGATAAGTGAAATAATAAATTATTTGATTGCAGTTTCTGGGTAGCTAGGAACTGCAATTTTTGAAGTACGCAAGAAAGGTAACGAGGGGGAGACGGATGGAGGATAAGGAACAAAAAGAGTTAGAACAAAAGGTGCAAGAGGTTGCATTCGAAGAAGAGAAAAAGACAGCAAACAAATTGTGTCTGATCTCTTTGATTTGTATGGTGCTACCGATTGTATTAACTATTTTTTCTATTGTTGTATTGGCTCTTACGACAAGTAGTGACAGCAGTGAAGCAGATGCGATTGTTTTTAATATTTTGTCTGCTGTAAATGGTGCAGCTGTGATTGCTGCTATTGTGCTTATGATTTATGTGCGAATCAAGTATCCGAAAAATATATTTGGAAAGGTCTTGATGTGGCTCTATATTGTAATTGCAATTTTGATTGTGGTTGCAGTGATTGTTTTAATTGTTACTTGTTTGGTAACCTGTCAATCCTGTATGGAACAATGTGGTAATATGGGGTGATTGTATGAAGGATTTCGTGATTTCTCCATATGCTGTTTTTTTAGTGCTTTCCTTTGTTGTACCATTTGGTGTTGTGGGTAAGCTACTAAAAAAAGCAGACATAGAGAGAAATATTATTTTTTATTCTTTGTTTTTAAATGCGTTTAGTATTGTGTATGGCGCAAAATTATATACCATGATACATAGCGGTTTTAGAGAGTCTTTTTTTACAGCAGGAATTTCCAGTTTGGGCGGTGTCATTGGACTTTTAATAGGAATAGCAATCTTCAATCAAATATATCGTAAGCAGTCTTTTACATTTTGGTTGTCTTATATTGTAGTGTTGCCATTGATGTATAGTATATCCAAGTTGGGTTGTTTTTTTGTCGGTTGTTGTCATGGGATTGCGTATGATGGTCCTTTTGCGGTATGTTATGATAATCAGGTTGTGAAGACAGAAATGGTCTTTCCAATTCAGTTATTGGAAAGTGTTGTGTTTTTTGTGGTATTTTGTGTTGGAATTAGCCTATATGTGCAAAGAAAACAGAAAGTAATGATTTCCGTTGTGATTATGTTGTGTGCCATTTGTAAATTTGGGTTAGAATATTTAAGACAGGAACATGTTGGCGTTGTTTTGTCGATGAATCAAATGGTATGTATTATTTTTTTTATTGTTGCTATGATTTATAATTTGAAGATGTATAGTTTGCGTTGTAAAGCGTGTGCTGTTACAGACTAATGAAGGAGGAAGAATGCATGGATAAGAAGCAAATAGCAGTGCCGGCAATCTTAAAGGTTGGTGGAGATATGCTTTCGTATATAGGGGAATATTTAGCTCAAAGAGATATTCATAAAGTCGTTATATATTTTGGAAATGGATTGATTCAATTGTTTGGCGAAAAAGTGCTAAAGGGAATGGAGGATGCCAAGGTGCAGGTTCTTCATTATGAAGAACTGGACACTGTAAAAATTGATGATATTATGACCATGGCATTTTCATTGCCAGATAAAACGCAGGCAGTCATTGGTATTGGTGGTGGTAAGGTCATTGACGCAACAAAATATGTTGGTTTTTTGAGAAAATTACCGTTTATCAGTGTGCCAACAAGTGCATCCAGTGATGGATTTTGTTCTTCTACGGCCTCCTTGATTGTAAATGATAGAAGAACCAGTGTGCCAGCGACGCTTGCATATGGTATTGTTGTAGATACAGATGCAATCATGAGTGCGCCTGAAAAATATATTTTTTCTGGAATTGGTGATATGGTGGCAAAGATTACGGCATTATATGACTGGCAGTTTGAAGCGAAGACAGGAGTTTCTGAAATCAATGATACAGCTGTTATGCTTGCAAAAAATGCTGTGAATTCGTTTGTTCGTATGCCACTAGACAGTGTTACGAGAGAGGTGTTTATTAGAGAATTGGTAAATGGTTTGACAACAAGTGGTTTGGCAAATGAGGTGGCAGGAAGTAGTGCACCAACAAGTGGGTCGGAACATTTGATTAGCCATGCATTAGATAAAATGTTAGTCAATCCGCAACTGCATGGAATACAGGTGGGAATTGCCACTTATATTATGTCGCTTGTGCAGGAACATCGTTATGAAAGAATTCGTAAATTTTTTACGCAAACAGGTTTTTTTGACCACTGTAAGGAATTGCATTTGAATCGGGAAGATTATTTACAGGCAATTGATTTAGCACCAGCAATGAAACCGTTTCGACATGTATATTTGCACGAGGAGGCATATCGGGATAAGGCGAAGCAGGTTTTGATGGAAGATGATATTTTAAAGGGAATATTTCATGAGGAATAGGTGAAAAAAAGCCGATATACTACTTGATGGGACAATCAGTAGAGGAGGCGGTTATATGTGTAAGAGCAAGACGAATAATAGAGGGTTTACGCTAGTTGAGTTGATTGTTGTTTTAGTGATTCTGGCAATTCTTGCAGCTATTTTAGTGCCAGCGCTGCTTGGCTACATCGATCGCGCAAAAGATGAAAAGTATGTAACTGCTGCAAGAGCAATTGCGATGGCTGCAGAGAGTACTTATGTAGAAGCCTATGCGGATGGAAATGATATTCGACTGATGATGTATGAAAGTGGGGAAATAAAATATTTGTATTGTTATGTGACTGCATCAGGTACGAAAAATACAGAATTAAAGGATAATCAATTAAAACACAAATATTATACGCATATGACGAAGTTGTTTCAGGATGATATCGGAGATTTAAAAATTAAAACAGCTTCATCAGGCACAACGGTACAGTTAGCTTATGATGAACGTGGAAGACTATTGGAGAGAGATACAAAATATAATCAACCGACGCAAATTGTATTTACGCAGCCCGATAATACAGAGGTGACAGTAACATATCATGATGAGTGGGTGGTTGAAAACTGAAATGTGCGCAGGGAAAGCAGCATTTATATTGGATTAAAAAGGTACGAGAAAGGAACAAAATGAACGGAAAAGCGATGACAGAAGGAGCTCCGTGGAAGCATATTTTGACTTTTGCAATGCCAGTTTTGGCGGGCTCATTATTACAGCAGTTATATAATACAGTAGATACAATAGTAGTTGGAAAATTTGCAGGAGAAGAATCTCTTGCATCTGTTGGAACGACGGGAACATTAACATTTTTCTTGTTGGCAATTGCAATTGGTTTGTCAGCAGGAAATGGTGTGGTTGTCGCACAATTTTATGGTGCAAAAAAGGAAAAAGAAGTCCGAGAGGCAGCATCAACAGGTATACTGTTGTTATTATTGTTGGGAATTGTAATTTCGATTGTGGGTATTGCAGGTTCTCGACTGGCATTAAAGTATTGGATCAAAGTACCAGATGAGATTATGAAATTAACACTTTTATATCTTCGAATCTATATTGTGGGATTGGTGTTTCAGTATGGATATAATATTTTTTCTTCCATTTTGCGCGCAATAGGAGATAGTGCAGCAACTTTGTATTTTCTTTTGATTTCTTCTGTGATTAATATTTTATTGGATTTGCAATTGGATGTACCATTGCGTGGTCATATTATTTGAGTGGTAGATGGATGAAAAATTCAGTAATGGAAGTTGGAAAGTGAGGGAAATATGCAGTATAGAGAGGATAAATATGGAAATTCGATTTCGTTGCTTGGATATGGTTGTATGCGTTTTACAAGGAAAGGAAATTCGATTGATTTTGAAAAGGCAGAACGGGAAGTCTTAACAGCGATTGAACAGGGTGTTAATTATTTTGATACCGCATACATTTATCCAGGAAGCGAGGAGTGTCTTGGTAAAATTCTTGCGAAGAATCAGGTGCGGGAGAAGGTTGCAATTGCGACAAAATTACCGCAGTATATGATTCGGAATGCAGCAGCAATTGATAAGACATTTCAGGAGGAATTACAGCGTTTACAGACGGATTATGTGGATTACTATCTGATGCATATGTTTACAGATCTTCAGGAGTGGGAGAATCTTAAGGCACTTGGTATTGAGAGCTGGATTGAAAATCATAAGAAGGATGGAAGTGTGCGTAATATTGGATTCTCTTATCATGGAGATACGGATATGTTTTTAAAAATCCTGGATGCATATGATTGGGATTTTTGTCAGATTCAATATAATTATTTAGATGAAAATAGTCAGGCTGGAAGAATTGGATTACAGGCTGCTGCGGCAAAGGGAATTCCAGTTGTAATTATGGAGCCGCTTCGAGGTGGTAAGCTTGTAAATATGTTACCAGAAGAAGCAATGCAGATTATTCAGAAAAATGAGCGAAAATATACTCCGGCAGAATGGGGACTTCGTTGGCTGTGGAATCAGCCAGAAGTAACTTGTGTCTTATCGGGAATGAATTCGATGGAAATGGTGCAGGAAAATATAAGAATTGCATCGGATGTACAGGCAAATGCGTTTACCAAAGAGGATGAAGATGTGATTGCATCGATTGTAAAGGCGATTCGTGCGAATGAAAAAGTGGGATGTACTGGCTGTCGTTACTGTATGCCTTGTCCAAAGGGTGTTGATATTCCAGGTAATTTTTATTACTATAATATGATGTATATTGAGAAAAAATCATCTGCTCGTTTTGCGTTTGCGCAGAATATGGGATTGCGTAAGGATCCAGGCTTTGCATCGCAATGTGTCAACTGTGGAAAATGTGAACAGCACTGTCCACAGCATATTGCCATTCGTGAAAAGCTTGCAGAGGCAGACAAAGAATTAAGACCGTTCCTGTATAAAGTTGGTATCAATGCGGCTCGTAAGTATGTAACAAAGGAAAGAAATAAAAAAGCGAACTAAGGAGTTTACATGGAAAAAGAAGATTTATTATTTTATGATGCGTATCAGGAATTTTATACAATGGCAGAAAACTCGAATGCGTTTCGCAATTTTTGCAAAGATGCATTTGGTGCTGATTTTTCACAGGATGGATTCAGTGATAAAGAGCAGATAGACCGTATTTTACAATATATTCCAGAGGGGAAAGATGTCCATATTTTAGATATTGGATGCGGAAATGGAAAGATGGTTGGATATTTACAAGAGAAAACTGGGGCATATATTCATGGGTTTGATTATTCGGCGCAGGCAATTGCAACAGCAAAGAATCTGTTCCGTGAACAAGCAGATTTTCAGGAGGGTATAATTGGAGAAATCACATATAAACCAGATTCGTTTGATGTGATTACCTCTATGGATACGATGTATTTTGCAAAGGACATGAATGTGTTTGTCGGTCAGCTGAAAACGTGGTTGAAAAAGGATGGCGTTTTCTTTGTCGGATATCAGGAAGGGGATGTGATTCCAAAGACAAAGGATGTGGAATCGACACAGATTGTGGAAGCCTTTCGCAAGAATCAAATGTCTTATGAAGTTGTTGATATTACAAGACAGACCTATGATTTATTAGTCAAAAAACGTGAGGCGGCGATTGCACATAAAGAAGAATTTGAAGCAGAAGGATATGCAAACTGGTATGAACTTTTAGTCCTTCAGACAGAATATGTAGTCGATGGGTATGAGGCATTTTGTGAGCAAATGGCAAGATATATTTTTGTGGCAAGAAAGATGTAATATGGTACAGTTTGTTTGAATGGGGTAGCCTATGATATATGCAATTTTGGACAACTTAATGATTATGCTTCTCACAGGATTGGGAATGTTTTTTACAAAAGAGCCAGTGATGATGATTGTTGTTGCAGCGGTTTTAATGGTTATGACAACGTATCGCTCCTTGGAGGAAGAACATGAAAAGTGGATACAGATCATTTATGGCATTATTTTGCTGATGTTTGCCATATTATCAGGAAATGTTTCTGGTTTTTTGATTTTTCTGCTTTATAAAGAGTTGAAACTGCTGTATCGTTGTGCGATGGGTACCATTATTTTTTTCGCTTGCCAGGTGTTGTTTCATCAGGGTACTTCTGTTGCAATGGTTATTTTACAGACCATATGTCTTATGGCAGGATATACTGTGTTAAGTTTGATTATGATTGGTATGACTCGAATGGAACAACGAAAAGTAAGAGAAGGTCAGAGAATTGTAGCATCTAATATTAGTGAATTACATGAAAAAAGGTTAAATGAGCAGCTTGTGAAACAGCGCTATATGGATGAAAAAAACGCAAGATTACTAGAACGTGAAAACATTAGTCGTAATATCCATAACAGTGTAGGGCATTCTATTACCGCTGCGATTATGACATTGGATGCAGCTGATTTGCTTTATGATGTCAAACCAGATGAAGCGCGCAAAAAGATGAACGATGCCAATACAAGAATTCGGGGAAGCCTGGAATCTATTCGTCGTGCGGTTAGAGTGTTGGATGAAGCAAATGTGGCATTAACGGCTGGAGAGTTGAAAGCAGAATTGGAAATGATTGGTTCAGAATTTGTAATGGATACGAGTATGGAAATTCGACAAAATTTTGATGACGTTCCTGATGATATTAAGCTACCACATGATCATGTTGTTTTTTTGACAGGTGTGTTGCAGGAAATGCTCACTAATGGTGTCAAACATGGGAAAGCAGATACATTTGTTGTTGTGTTGACAGGTGATTCAGCGCATATTAGATTGGACATTGCGGATAATGGTGCAAGTGATTTTCAGGATTCTAATGCAGAACAAAGAATTGAGAATGGTTTTGGTATCAAAAAAATTATTTCTTATGTGGAAAAGTGTGGAGGAAAAACACATTTTGCAAATGATCATGGGTTCAAATCTATGGTGGAATTACCAATTGTATTTGGAGGATAAAGATTATGGCTACATATAAAGCATTGTTAGTTGATGATGAGAATCTATTGTTAGATAGTTTGGAAATCATCTTGTCGTTAAATGATATGGAAATTATTGGAAAAGCGAATGATGGAAATGCGGCACTACATATTTTAGAGGAAAAAGCAGATGTCTGTGATATTGCACTTGTGGATTTGAATATGAAAGGTATGGGTGGCATTGAACTGATCAAAATCATGAAGGATAAATATCCTATGATAAAGATTTTGGTACTTACCACATTTTATGATGATCAGTACATTACAGAAGCAATTGCAGGTGGTGCTGATGGTTATCTGTTAAAGGATAGTGGAAAAGATGCTATATTGGGCGCAGTTGCACAAATTTTAAGTGGTGTTACAGTGCTGGATCAAAAGGTTATGAGTAGATTGACAGAACTTATGACCAAAAATTTGGGTGTGAAACAAGATACACCAGACAAGATGAATGCTTCACAAAATGATATTTCATCGGAATTGACAAATCGAGAAAAGGAAATCTGTTCTCTTATGGTAGAAGGGCTTACGAACAAACAGATTGCGGATAGATTATATATATCTGAGGGAACCGTAAAGAATTATATCTCAAATATTTATGATAAAACAGGTATTCATGATCGTGTGAAGTTGATTGTGGAATTACAAAAATAAAAGCGTGACAGGAATAAGACTGTGGTCATACGAAAATATGACTACAGTCACTTTTTTTATTTGCGTAAAATGAGTAAGATGGGATTATCAAAGTAGGATGAAATGAAGAAAAAATAGGAAAAACAACAGGAAAGGAGCACGCAGCAAATGTTTGCTGCAGAACAAAATGAAAAATCAATTATCAGCACTGAAATTTGTGCGAAACAATAAAAAACAGGTATGGGTTATGCTGATTGCACTATCGCTGACCCTGATGACCATGTATGTGATTAACTTTTTGCTGATGACAACACAGGAGAGTTTTCGAACATTATTTTTGGAATTGCCCAAACATGTGGCATATATCAGTTTGAGTCTGGAGACGGCAGGGATTGATCAGGATGCGTATGCGACGGATGATGAATTTCGACAAAAGGTGGAAGAAACAAGAGCAGATATCATGAAACAATTAAAGGTTCATGATGGAGTAGAAGAGGTTGTATATTCTCAGGTGTTAAGTGCGAATTATCAGGGGATTGTTGGATCGGTTAGTTATTATTTTCCGCTGTTAGAGCCCGAACAGGTGCCGGCCTATTTAGAGCATATGGATGCAAAACTTGTAGACGGTCGAATGCCGAAAGCAGATGGTGAGATTCTGGTTGACAAGAAGGTGTTTATGAACAGAAAAATGCAGCTTGATGGCTACTTTATGGAGAATTATTATGGCAAGGTGTTTAAAGTGGTTGGTGTTGTGGAGTCAGATTATCTCGTTTGTGTGGGAACACCCAAGGGATATATGAACACTGGGTGGTACATGACTGTATATTGTAATGAAGAAAATTCGGATATGGCAAAGGTATTAAAGGATACAGGAATAGAGGTCACAGAATACGATACACTTCATGATGCTGTGGAGTGGAAAAAGAGTTATAAGGAAATGGTAACGGATGTATTGGATGTTGCGATTGTAGCTCTGTTAGTCGTGGTTATGGTATTCCTGGCAATTTCTATATTGGTTGCCTACATATCCTTTATGCGTAGTCGTGTTAACGAGTATTGTTTATATAGTTCGATTGGTTTTGGACGGAAAGAAATTTATGGAATGATGATGCGGGAAATCGCTCTTATTTTTGGTATGAGCACTGTGATTGGAATTGTAGTGACGATGATTATCCTTTATGTATTTGCGCATATGGTACTTGATAATATGGGACTGATTTATCGTTATTTTGATTTTGCACATTTACTGCGAATCGTTGCAGCATTTATGGCAATTATTGGTGTTTTACAGATACCAATTCTTGTAACAATTCATAAGATAAAAACAGTGGATCGAATGGAGGACTAATATGTTTGAAATAAAAAATGTAAGTATGATTTATGATATGGATTCAGAGGATAAAATGTATGCCTTAAATGGTTTTGATTTGGAATTACCAGACAAGGGACTTGTTGGAATGATTGGTCCTTCAGGAAGTGGAAAAAGCACATTAATGTATGTTATGTCAACCTTAAAAACACCAACCGAGGGAAATGTAATTTACAATGGAAAGGAATTGACAATGCTTTCAAACAAGCAAAGAGAGGAAATGCGAAGAAAGGAATTTGGATTTGTTTTTCAAAAGCATTATCTTGTTCCCTATATGTCAGCTTTGGATAATGTGATTGTTGCAGCGACCAGTGAGAAAAAAGAGGCAGTTGAAAATGCAACAAAGTATCTGACAGCACTCGGACTAAAGGAACGGGAATGGGGAAAACGTCCAGCAAAACTATCTGGTGGACAATGTCAGCGTGTTGCAATTGCAAGAGCCATGATTAATAATCCGAAGGTCATTTTTGCGGATGAGCCGACGGCATCACTAGATCATGAAAATGCATTTAATGTCATGAAGATATTAAAAGCGTATTCGAAGGAGCGTTTGGTGATTGTTGTAACCCATGACCGATCAGTATTGGAAGATGTAGATATCTTAGTTGAAATGTGGGATGGTAAATTGAGTAATGTTGTGATGTCAGAATCAGAAAGGAAACAAGATGAATAAAAGAAATCCATTTTCAGCAATCTATTATATGAAAGAAAATAAGGGAAGATGTTTTATTGGTGTGTTTATGATGGTTTTGGCAACACTTATGTTTTTAAGTGGTAACTATATTCAATCTGTCATTTACCCGTTTCACAAGGAATTTGAGTATTCGAACCAGGTTGTTGTTGCCGGTATTCAACCAACAGATGAAGAATATAAGGATTTTGCTGCATTTAAAAAACTTGTCCAAGAGGATCCGAAATTAAACTATGTGGATGTTACTGCATTGGGATTTAGTGGAATGCAACATCAAACTGTGTTAAATCTAGAAATGGGTGGATGGTCTTATGTGTTTAATTCCGTTGATGATATGAAGAAGGTTTTTAACCATCTTGGAATTGAAGGGGATTTTTCAAACTGTAAGCATCGAAGCATGGTGATTAGTCAGGATTTTGCAAATAATAAGGGAATAAAACTTGGTGATAAGCTAGATGAGACATTTGATTCTGTTTTAGATGGTGTGTATACTGTGGATGCAATTATTGATGATGGAAGCTTTTGTACTTTTTATGTTTATGAGGATGACGAAAATCTGGGGCGTTTGTATATTTATAGTGATACGATGGTTGGAAAAGAACTCTATGATTATGTTAGAGATTTGGCGAAAGATAAAAAAGTGCAGATTTCTGAAACAGAAGAGGCAAGTTTCATGGGTCAAATCAAAATCTTTTTTGTGTTATTTTATTTGATTGATATATTGATTGCTATTGTGCTTGCAGTGACAGTGAATTCTGTCATAACAGGACAGTACATAAAACGTATTTATGAATTTGGAGTATACCGGGCACTTGGAAGAAGTAAATGGGATGTAAAGAAAAAGGTGATAGCAGAAGTGTTTGTTATGAACGCAATTGCCTGTATCATAGGAGCAGGTATTATGTTAACATATACATATATTATAAATGAACTTTACTATGTACCAAAGGGTGAGTATCTCATGTTTGCATCTCAAACAGGCATGGTTGGTTTTATGATATGCGATTTGTTAATTGTGATTCCACTTGTTTTGTCGAAGGGACGAATGATGAGCCGTGCTGATGTGACAGCGTTTTAGATAAAAAAGGTTTTTATTCCTTTGCAAGAAAAAAATGTTATAATAAATGATAGGAGAATACGATATCGTGTTTTCTTATCATTTTTTAATTTATACATATTAGCAAAAAAAGAAAATGGGAGAGAAAAATGTCGAATTTAGTGGAAGGTTTATGGGATTGTCCCTATTGCAATCAAAAAGGGATTGGTGGATTGAAAAAGCAATGTCCTGGTTGCGGACATCCGCAGGATGAAGGAACAAAGTTCTATCTGGGTGAACAAAAAAATTATTTGGATGCGAAGGTTGCACAGAATTATGGAAAAGGTGCAGATTGGACTTGTAGTTTTTGTGGTGGATTGAACCGTTATCATGTTGGTGAGTGTGTAAATTGTGGTGCACCGAAAGAGAGTAAGAGCGGAGATTATTTTGATAATCCCAAAAAGATGGCGGAACAAAAACAATCGAGTACGCTATCTCCAAAATATTCTCCAGCTTCGTCTGTTAAGACACAAGATAAAGAGCGTGGCATGCGGGAGAGCTTACGAACTAGAAAACGGTTTGCGTGGATTGCAGCGTTGCTGATTGCATTGATGACGATTATTTTATGGCCAAAGAACACAGCCGCAACATTGCAAGACAAATCCTGGAGTCGTGAGATTCAGATTGAGGCATACAAGACCGTGAAGGAATCGGATTGGGCTGTGCCTGCAGGTGGACGGGAGTATGACCATAAAAAAGAAATACACCATTATGATCATGTGATTGATCATTATGAGGATGTGTCGGTACAAAAGTCGCGGGATGTGTTAGATGGATATGATACCCATACAAATTACATAGATAATGGAGATGGAACTTTTAAGGAAGAAACCGTGCAGACACCAAGGTATCGAACGGAATATTATACAGAGACAGAACGGCAGCCGGTGTATAAGGATGTTCCCATATATAAGACAAAGTATTACTATGAAATTGAAAAATGGATTTATGATCACTCGGTAAAAACAGATGGAAAAAAAGAAGATCCATATTGGGGTGACGTGGTGTTAGCAGATCAGGAACGCGAGGGAGAACGAATTGAGAAATACGTTGTGACGTTTGTGACAAAGAAAAATAAGGTTTATAATAAGGACGTATCCCTTGAAGAATGGCAAAAATTTGAATTAGGGGAAAAACGAAAAATCGTTGTGCAAATGGGTAAAATCAAGAAGATTAAATAATAATCTATATATGGAGAAAAAGGATGTTAGGAAACAAACCAGGAAAACAATTGAATAGCTATATACCATCTTATGTGTTGTTTGATTTAGAGACAACAGGAATCTCGTCTAATTATGACGAAGTGATTGAGATTTCTGCAATTAAGGTTAAGGATGGAAAAGTAGTTGTGGAATTTAGCGAATTGGTAAATCCGCTTCGAACCATTCCGTATGCCGCCTCAGCAGTCAATGGAATTACGGATGCAATGGTGAAAAACGCTCCGACTTTTGCAGAAGTTTTGCCAAGGTTTTTAGAATTTGCTGGTGATGATGTTTTGGTAGGGCATAACATTAAGAGCTTTGATTTAAAATTTATTTATCGGGATGCACAAAAGTATCTGGGGCAAATTCCGGAAAATGATTATGTGGATACCTTAAGAATGGCAAAGAAGCTTCTTCCAGAGCTTTCACATCATCGTTTGACAGATTTAGCACAGTATTATCACTTATCAACGCAGGGAGCACATCGTGCACTCAATGATTGTCGGATGAATCAGAAGGTGTTTGAAGCATTTGGAAAAGCACTTGCATCGCAACCAGAACAGGCAACGAATGCCAAAACATGTCCATTTTGTGGGGAGGAACTTCGTAAAAGAAACGGAAGATATGGAGCGTTTTGGGGATGTGCAGGATTCCCGAATTGTAGATATACAGAGAATGCATAAAAAAATGAATAAAACACATGTATTTTGTTAACCTATATAGAAAGTACATGAGATAGAAAAAGGAGTTTTTATAGTGTATAAAGACTCCTTTTTCCTATCGGAAATTGGTAGGTGTGATATGGGGATATTTGGTCTGACAGCAAATCAAATGATATTGATGTTTTTATTTCTTGCAGTAGGATGGGTGTTTCAGAAAAAGAATTTGTTGCCCAAAGAAAGCGATGCGACAATGTCAAAGCTTGAAAATATGGTATTTATGCCGTGTTTGGTGCTGAATACATTTATTAGTCGGTGTACGATAGAAAATTTAAAAATGAAAGCTCCATTTTTTATATATGGTTGTATATTTTTAGGGGTTGCTATTTTGTTTGCATTTTTGCTGACTCCATTTTTTGTAGAAGAGAAAAATCAAGTAGGCATATATCGTTATTCTTTTTCGGTTGCAAATATTGCATTTATGGGGAATGCGGTGGTGGAGGGGGTATTTGGTGAGGAAATATTATTTGATTATTTGATTTTTACGTTGCCGATTAATATATTTATTAATAGTGTGGGGATATCTTGGCTTATGCCGAATAAAAAGTCACAACCGTATTATCAGAAGCTGATGAATCCGATTAATATCGCCTCTGTTATAGGAATCATCCTTGGATTATGGAATGTTTCGTTACCGAATGTATTGTCAAGATTTTTAGGTGTCGGTGCAGCCTGTATGTTTCCTGTTGCTATGCTGTTGACTGGATTTGTGATTGGAAGGTTTTCTGTCAAGGAATTGTTGAAAATGAGAAGGGTTTATTGGGTGTCTTGTTATCGATTGATAATATTGCCATTGATATTATTTTGCGTTATGCGATGGATTGTAACACCAAATGAAATTCGGGATGTCGTGATTTGTGCATATTCGATGCCACTGGGATTAAATACGATTATCATTCCTGCTGCATACGGAGGGGATACAACGTTAGGTGCAAGTATGGCACTTGTTTCCAATCTTTTGGCATTTGTTACCATTCCTGTTTTGTTTGGTTTTTTTCTTTAGAAAAATGTAGTAATTTACAGGGAACTATGATAAGATAAAAGACGTTCGAAGGTGTTTTTGGAAAAACACGGATATGAGTAATGACAAAAGTGAAAAGAACTTCGGGGCGGAGTGAAAGTCTCCACCGGCGGTATTTGAATGATTCATAAGCCCGCGAGCCAAATGGCATGAACCAGTGAGATTCTGGTGCCGACAGTTATAGTCTGGATGGAAGAAGGAAGCTTGACGATTGGTGTCAGGTTATATGTTAATGTATGTACTGTGTCCTGAGGTAAGAAGTTACTTTGGGACATTTTTATTTTTGAGATAGAAAGGATTGTGAAAAATTGTTTACAGGAATCATAGAAGAGATTGGAACAGTGGTTTCCATTCAAAAAGGTGCAAAGTCTTCTCAAATGACGCTTGCAGGAAATATCATTTTTGAAGATATGCATATCGGAGATTCGATTGCGGTAAATGGTGTCTGCCTGACTGTGACAACAAAGACGGCTAACACATTTACAGTGGATGTCATGGCAGAGACGTTGCGACGTTCTTCGCTTGGAAGCTTGTCAAAGGGTAGTAAAGTCAATATGGAACGGGCAATGGCTGCAAATGGAAGATTTGGTGGACATATTGTCAGTGGACATATTGATGGAACGGGAGAAATTGAAAGTTTTGTAAAAGAGGACAATGCGGTGTGGGTAACAGTAAAAACACCTGCAAAGCTGTTAAAATATATTATCGAAAAAGGATCCATTGCGATAGATGGAATTTCTTTAACAGTTGCTTATGTGGATGCACAGTGTTTTAAGGTATCACTGATTCCGCATACAGGAAGTAACACAACATTATTGGATAAAAAACCAGGTGATATTGTGAATTTGGAAAATGATGTTGTGGGAAAATACATTGAGCGATTGATGCATTTTGAAGATGTGGATGATTCGTCTACCAAAGCGCAAAGTGGAATATCGGTTGATTTTTTATCACAGCACGGATTTATGTAGGAACAAAGTAGGAAAAAAGGAGAATAAAAATGGCAGAGTTTAATTCAACAATGGAATTAGTAGAGGATTTGAAGGCAGGAAAATGTATCGTAATCTTAGATAACGAAGATAGAGAAAATGAGGGAGATGTGATTTGTGCAGCTGAGTTTGCAACGACAGAAAATGTGAATTTTATGGCAAGCTATGCAAAGGGCTTGATTTGTATGCCAATGGATGAAAGCTATACAGATAAATTGCATTTACCACAGATGTGTATTACCAATACAGACAATCATTGTACTGCATTTTCTGTATCGGTAGACCATGTAGATACCACAACAGGTATTTCAGCTTATGAGAGAGGACTGACCGCAAGAAAGTTTGTTGAGGATGGAGCAAAACCAGAAGATTTTCGTCGTCCGGGACATATGTTTCCATTAGAGGCAAGACCAGGTGGAGTCATTGAACGTCAGGGTCATACAGAGGCAACGGTTGATTTTATGAAATTAGCAGGTTTAAAGCCTGTTGGTTTGTGTTGTGAGATTATGAATGATGATGGAACCATGGCAAGAAGAGATGATTTGTTTGCATTTGCAAAGAAACATAATTTAAAGATTGGTACAATATCAGATTTGGTGCAGTATCGTAAAGAGCATGAAGTGTTTGTGAAATGCGTTGCCAAGGCGAAAATGCCAACAAGATATGGTGAGTTTACAATTCATGGATATGTGAATCAGTTAAATGGTGAGCATCATGTTGCGCTTGTGAAGGGAGATATCACAGATGGCGCTCCAGTTCTTTGTCGTGTACACTCTGAGTGTTTGACAGGTGATGCTTTGGGTTCTGCTCGTTGCGATTGTGGACAGCAGTATGATGCTGCTATGAAGATGATTGCAAAAGAGGGCAGGGGTGTTCTTTTGTATATGCGACAGGAAGGTCGTGGAATTGGTCTGATTAATAAAATTCGTGCGTATGAATTACAGGATCATGGTAGAGATACCGTGCAGGCTAACGTGGAATTGGGATTTCCGGAGGACGCTAGAGATTATACGATTGGTACACAGATTTTGGTGGACTTAGGAATTAAAGAGCTTCGTTTGATGACCAATAACCCACTTAAAATATATGGATTAAAGGGATATGGATTAGATATTGTAGAGCGTGTGCCAATTGTCATGGAACCAGGAAAATATGACGAGTTTTATTTAAAAACAAAGCAGGAGAAAATGGGGCATATTTTAAATTTTTAATAAATAATGGATTAGGGGAAATAATATGGGGAAGCGTTATCGTAATTTTAATGTGGCAGTGTATTGTCCGGTACATGATGTATTGCAGTTTGCAAAGAATCAGGAAGCGTTTATTGAGCAGTTTAAATGTTTACACAAACATGTGCAAATTGGAAAAGTGTATTTAGAGAATTTCCGTGGTGATGTGTGGTGTGAAAAAGACGATTTGCTGCAAATGAAATCTTATTTTGAAGAACAGGGAATTGCAGTAAGTGGTGGAATCACAACCTGCGCTGGTGGACAGAATGAGGGATATGTGTCGTTATGCTATTCTGATGAAGAGGATAGACAAAAAGTTGAGAAGGCAATTCGGATGTTGGCGCAGTGCTTTGATGAGATTATTTTAGATGATTTCTTTTTTACCAATTGCAGATGTCCCAAATGCATTGCACAAAAGGGCGTAAGAAGCTGGTCTGCATTTCGAAAAGAGCAGATGGTTGAGGTGGCGAATGAGCTTGTGTTACATGTTGCGAAGGAAGAAAATCCAAGTGTGAATGTGATTATAAAATATCCACAGTGGTATGAGGTATATCAGGAAACTGGATATGATTTGGAAACGGAATCAGAACTGTTTGATTTTATTTATACAGGAACAGAAACAAGAAATCCAGATTATGCACAACAGCATTTACCTAAGTATTTAAGCTATTTTATTATGACTTATTTGGAAAGTGCGGCTCCTGGAAGAAATTTGGGTGGATGGTTTGACCCATATGAATGTACGTATAATTTGACATCTTATTTGGAACAAGGGTATTTAACGTTATTTGCCAGAGCAAAGGAAATTACGATTTTTTGTATGGGTACTTTGGTGTTGGACCAGCGTTATTCGGTGTTTGCCGCGTCCTTAGAGCAGATGTTTATAGAAATGGATGCGTATTTAGATCAGTTGGGTAATACGGTTGGAATTGCTTCTTATCGTCCAAATGCAGCGCGTGGAGAGGATAATA
Source organism: Eubacteriales bacterium (assembly GCA_030533405.1). Lineage (GTDB taxonomy): Bacteria > Bacillota > Clostridia > Lachnospirales > Lachnospiraceae > CAG-590. Next base: position 100,687 of record JAUNJF010000003.1, on the reverse strand, counting down.
TTCATAGTTATCTTGGTATGTGTGGCATTCCGCTTATAGGAACCATGCAATACCCTGAGGATGAAAAGGTTGTGTTTTTAGCTGCCGGTGCGGCAGAGGATAAAGAGATTATTGCGAAAATGAAAAAAAGCCTTATGGCGGGTGCAGATGTGATTTGTACGTCTGGTTTTTTGCAAAAAATCAACGAGGCTTTTATACAGGAGTTTGTAAATGTATCGTATAGTACGCGCAAAGCATTTGTAAAGGATTATGCAATTACGAAGGATAATGGATTATCGGTAAGTGGAAATTATGTGGGAAGAGAAGCGGTTTTGATACCGCAACTAGACTATTGTACGAATGATATATGGGAGTTGGCAGCGGCATATGGTCAGGGAATGAATTATCCGATAGTGCTTCGTTGCAGTTATGGGATGGGACGAATCAGTGTGATTACCATTCCTGATAATATGGGTGATTTGTACTGTTATCCGACACAGGTGCTTGATGCAATTCGTGGATTGTTTGATAAGAAGATTTCGGTTCGTTTAGATGCACCAGCAGGTATTATGCTCTTTTTATATGATAATGATTGCTTGGTTGTGCGTTCAGATTTGTCATATTTTGAATCCTGTGTGATAGAAGTGGGCAAAGATTGCAAGTCTGTTCATAATCTGTCAACAGGAAAAGAAATACCGGTTGAGAATGGCAAAGTTATGTTACAGCTTATGCCAGGTGTTAATGTTGTATTGAAACGTATTATGAAATAGAAAAAGGAGGGGAGTGGGTAAGATGAGACGGAAACCATCACAAAAGACTTTGTTGATACCGGCTATGTTGGATGCACACTTCCCTTTATTAAAGTACGCATTTTATTCTGGGAAATACTATCCAGTTGTGATGGACGCATCTAAAGATATTGTTCATTATGGATTGAAATATGTGCATAATGATTTGTGTTATCCAGGCATTTTAATTGTAGGACAGATTTTAGAGACATTAAACAGTGGAAAATATGATGTGAATCAAACCGTGATATTGGAGCCACAAGCAGGAGATGCCTGCAGGGGTTCCAATTATATTCCAATGATTCGGAAGGCACTCGATCAGGCAGGATTTGCACAGGTTCCCATTATTTCTTTAAATGTAACTGGAGTTGAACGCAAACATAGACTGCCTATCACATATGCTATGCTAAAAAAAGCTGTTGCAGGTGCTTTTTATGGAGATATGCTGATGATTTTAAAAAATCAAGTTTTACCATACGAAAAATGTACTGGACAAACAGAAGAATTGTATCAACAGTGGATGACTAAGTTATCGAAAGATATTGAGAAAGGAATGCATTTGTCATTTCGGGAGATGAAAAGGAAGTATTGCGATATAGCACAATCGTTCGCAAAAATTCCTCGTGTTGACCGAACCATACCGAAGATTGGGATTATTGGAGAGTTGTATATCAAGTACTGTCATTTGGGAAACTGGGATTTGGAAGCATATTTACAAAGTCAGGATTGTGAATATTCCATTAATGGCATGACGTGGTATGCCCTTTATTATGTGGATACGCATTTGTTGAGTGAAGGTGGCGTTGTGCGCGAAGATATCATGGGGCGTTTTTGTAAGCTTGTATATCATAAGTTTTTGGATTTGCAACAGACTATGGTTGCGGCAATCAAAGAGGAAGGTCTATACTGTATGGATGCATATGATGTATTTAAGCAAAAAGCAGATGGTTATGTGACCTATCAGTGTAGTATCGGAGATGGATGGTTGATTGGAGCAGAATTTGTAAATCATGTACAAAATGGGTACAACCGCATTATTTGTGGGCAACCATTCGGGTGTTTGCCCAGTCATGTATGTGGACGAGGATTATATCCAGCGTTACGACGCAGTTTTCCAGATGCACAGTATATTTCTGTTGATTATGATGCAAGTGGAACAGATGCACTGGTCAAGAGTAGAATTCGAATGCTATTGGCATTTTCAGAAGGAGAAAAATGACTATATATCGTTGAACTCGATTAGGAGCTTGTTGGAAGTGTAGAGCACGCGCATAGCGAAAAGGTATACAAAGGGAATAACAATGTGTATCAAAGATAACATAGAGAAAAGGAAGATAAAAATGCCGCAGTTAAGTGAAAGAGTAGGAACATTTACAGATTCGGTTATTAGAAGAATGACACGAATCAGTGACGAATATGGAGCTATCAATTTATCGCAGGGATTTCCGGATTTTGATCCACCAATGGAGATGTTAGATGCATTAGAGAGGGTTGCAAAAAATGGTCCACATCAGTATTCTATTACGTTTGGCGCACAGAATTTTAGAGAAGCATTGGCAAGAAAACAGGGTGCAGCAATCGGAAGAAAGATTGATCCGAACACAGAAATTTGTGTGACCTGTGGTGGAACGGAAGCCATGATGACCGCGATGATGACAATCTGTAATCCGAAAGATCGGGTAATGGTATTCTCGCCATTTTATGAAAATTATGGTGCGGATGCTATTTTATCTGGTGCGGAGCCGATTTATATTCCGCTTGTACCACCAACGTATGAATTTGATTTGAAACTGGTGGAGCAGGGATTTCAAGCTGGTGCAAAAGCAATTATTGTTTGTAATCCATCGAATCCATGTGGTAAGGTGTTTACAAGAGAAGAATTAATGGCAATTGGATCGCTTGCAGTAAAGTATGATGCATTTGTTGTGACAGATGAGGTGTATGAGCACATTTTATATAAGCCGTATGAGCATGTGTATATGGCAGGCTTGCCAGGCATGTATGAGCATACGATTACCTGTAATTCCTTGTCTAAGACATACTCGATTACAGGATGGCGGTTGGGCTATCTGATTGGGCCGGCAGAGGTGATTGAGGCGGCAAAGAAAGTACACGATTTCTTGACAGTTGGCGCAGCAGCACCGCTTCAGGAGGCGGCAGTTGTTGGACTTAATTTTCCAACATCTTATTACGAAGAGCTGCAAAGAATCTATACAGAAAAGCGAGATTATTTCCTAAAGGGGTTGGATGACATTGGATTAAAGCATAACGAACCACAGGGAACCTACTTTGTGATGATCGATATTCAGGAGTTTTTGGATTTGCCACAGTTTGCAGGCTATTCTGATTTGGAATTTTGCGAGTGGATGATTCGAAATGTAGGTGTGGCTGCAGTGCCAGGTTCTAGCTTTTTCCGTGAGGATGTGAATCATTTAATTCGTTTGCATTTTGCACGCCAGAAAGAAACATTGGATGAGGCATTGTCACGCCTGCGAAAACTGAAGAAAAATTAGATAAATATTAGGTGATTGCGAAATTTAATTTAAGCTATCGAGAGTTATACAATATTAACAAATCCAAGTTGGGGACGTTTGCACTTAGTTCTGTATGTAGTGGTACATAAGGTCACAAAGTACGTGACCTAAGTACCAACATACAGAAATACCCCAACTTAGATATTTGTCAACATTGTACAACTCAAATTAACAAATTGAGAGTTTCGCAATTACCTAAATCAAATACATAGGAAAGAGGGAAAAGATATGTATTACGTGCCAGATGGGACAGTTTTGTGTGGATATTATGAGTGTAAGGATTGCGGTAGCCGTTTTTTGAATGTACAGGTCGGACCAAGCTTGGTTTGTCCATATTGTGGGGAAACACCAGATATGGAGATTGGACCAGATGATGAGATGCCAAAGGTTGTTGAGGCTGCTAAGCTTATTCAGGTTGTAAGGGATGAGGAAGTTGAGCGTTATGATAAATTGTTAAGTCTTGCTGTGACAGGCGGAGACTATGAGTGGTTTTAGGAGAACGCTGGGTGCGTTCTTGAAATATCTAGTGTAGAATGAGTGGTAGTATTTGAGCTGATTTGCAATGGAGGGGAAATATGTTTGAAGTAAAAGATATTGATATAATCGAAGAACAGGGAGAAAACTATGCAATTTCATTGATTCCGAATGAAAAAAATGCAAATGTTAATGGAGTTGTGCATGGAGGTATCATTTTTTTGTTGGCTGACGAAGCGATAGGAAGATATGTTACATCGTTGGGGAAAAAAGGAGCGGCATCAGATTCGAATATTCATTTTTACAGACCTGCAATGGTGGGTGAAAAAATGACAGCTACCGTGTTAGAGAGAAAAATAGGGAAGAAGCTTGGTGTCTATCTGGTGGAAGTGAAAAATGAGGCGGGCAAGTTGATAGCAGATGTTATGATTACGGTTGTTTTTGCTGAGCAATAGGATTGTATATAGAAAAAACAAATAAAATGATAAAAGTTGTTTTATGACTATTTGAATAAAAGAATGGAAGGATGAAAGATTGGATAAATGAAGAAGAGGAAAACAATTCTATTTATTTTAATTTATGGCATAATTTCTGTAATCGTGGCACTTTTCCTTTTTATGAGAGCGACCATTTCTATATATGATGTGCATTATGGAATTCAACATCCTGATCGAAAGACTGCGGAATGTCCTTTTGAAGAATTGAATGGATATGGGATTAGTAAAATGGACATTGCAAAACAGGTTTATATGGTTGCGCAAGAGGACTGTGATGAAATGGATAGCCAGTATGATGTGACACTTTTTGAACGAATGTACTCGAGTGATTATGCAATCAAAGAGGGATGTGTGAAACGTGAGAATGCATACATTTATACAACAAAAACTGGTGAGCATGGATTAACAAATGGTGTTTGGCATGATGTGGTTCATGGCAATGACAGAGGAAACTCTGGTATCGATCATATGGCAGGATTAGTGGATTTGCGCGCATGTGTGTTGTCAGGATATGGTGCAGACATCTATCATTTTTTGTGTGATTATCCAGGTGGAAGTATTCGTGTAGACAAATATGCAAAGCATGGGGCTGTAATCTATCCAATGCAATTGACTTTTTTGGACGAAAATCATAATGAAGTAAATGTGATTGCCTGTTCAAATAAAGAGGACATATCAAAGCTTCAGGTAGTGGAAGCAAATGATGACTGGTTACTTTGTGAGAATAGTATCATGGAAGCTGCCTGGATGAAGGAATCCTTTGAACGAATGAAAATGATTACAGGGAATGCATATAAATATGCGGAGATAATCAGTCGAAAACTAGATTATTCAAGAGATCATTGCGAAAAGGGATATTATAAAATTACCAGAAACAAAGTTGTAAATTATATTGCATTTACACAGGGAGGTTTTGGATATGTTCATGTTGAAGTGATACAAGATCCCCGCGTGCCTTGGGGTGTCGGTGTAGCAGTATTTATATTATGGCTAATCAATTTTATAATTATGATAAAACAGTATAAAGGAAAAACGCATATAAAAGAATAGGAGAAGCCTAGACAATGTTCTAGGTTTTTTTATTTTCTGGTTGACAAACAAAGCGATATATGATTATATATTCATATGAAGAAATGAGGTGAATTATATGAATAAAAAAAATCATTTGCCAGTATTTGGTGTGGGGCCGATTTATGGATGTTCTATTGCGGTGATTACAGCTATTTTTATTTTGTTATCCGTTAAGGGATTGTTACCAGGTGTTATGACATCAATTTTTGCGAAACGTATTTTTTTCGTTTTGGGTGTGCTCGTTCTTTTAGAGGCGACTGTTTTATTTTTAGGTGCTGATTTTGCAGGAAACTTAGTGGACAGTATTAAAGAGAATCAACTAAAGACCAATGGTTCTTATAGGTTTGTTCGCAATCCGTGTTATGTAGCGCATATGCTTTGGTGTACAGGTGCGATACTGATTGCACATAATATATTGTTGCTTATTTTGCCATTTGTTTATTGGATGGCGATGACCATTATGCTGATCAATACAGAAGAAAAATGGCTAGCAAAGTTATATGGACAGGAATATATGGATTACTGCAAACGAGTAAATCGTTGTATACCATGGTTCCCTAGGAAAACAAATGATGTGCTGTAAGTAGAAGGAGGGGTATGATGAATTCAAAATTATTTTATAAGATTATGTCTAATTTTTATGATCTGTTGGATGTTGTTTATTTTCGTAACTATGCATCAAGTCCACGAAAGGTAGTGATTGACGCAATTGATGAAAATGATGCGGTGCTTGATTTATGTACTGGTACAGCAACAAATGCAATTAACATTGCGAAAGGAAAAAGAAAAGTGAAGATTGTAGGTGTAGATTTATCTGAGGATATGCTTACGATTGCAAAAATGAAGAGAAAAAAAGAAAACGTACATAATATTAAGTTTTACTGTATGGATGCCACGAAAATGACATTCAAGGATGCATGTTTTGATAAGGTTTTATTGTCATTGGTGTTACATGAAACGGAAGAAACGCTTGCGAATAAGATTGTGGAAGAAGCAGTTCGTGTCATGAAGGAGGATGGTGAACTTATTCTTACGGAGTGGGAACGAAGCGATAAATGGTACCAGAAGATTATCTATTTGCCAATTGAACTTTTGGAACCAAAACCATACAAGACATTTATTGTAAAAGATTTAAAAGCATATTTTGCACAGTTTGGGTTAGAGATTGTGAGCGAGTCACATTGCGATTATTCTAAGGTGTTGCGATTGAAGAAATGCAAGCTTAAAGCCGCTTAGTGATGAACTTGAATGGGAGGCGTCTTGTGAAATGCCATATTGCTACTTGTTATGAAAGGAGATTGTAAAGTATGTTACTTAGTATAACGTTGATTTTAATAGTTGGTATGGCACTAGGTTGGTTATGCAAGAAATGCAAATTGCCAAGCTTGATTGGAATGTTGGCAACTGGAATCCTGTTAGGTCCTTATGTTTTGAATTGGATGGATCCGTCTATTTTGAATATTTCAGCAGAGATTCGAAAGATTGCACTGATTATTATTTTAACAAGAGCGGGACTCAGTTTGGATGTTTCGGGACTCAAAAAGATTGGAAGACCTGCGGTTATGATGTGTTTTGTGCCAGCGACTTTCGAGCTTTTAGGTATGCTTTTGCTAGGACCGAAGGTGTTAGGAATTAGCATATTAGAGGCTGCCATTATGGGTGCAGTATTGGCTGCTGTTTCACCAGCGGTTGTAGTTCCAAGAATGGTAAAATTGATGGATGAAAAGTATGGAACAAAGGAAGGAATTCCACAGCTTATTTTAGCGGGTGCGTCGGTGGATGATGTCTACGTTATTGTTTTATTTACAACATTTACTGGATTGACGCAGGGAAAAGGCGTGTCGGTATTAAGTTTTGTAAATATTCCAGTTTCGATTGCCATTGGTGTTATACTTGGAACAATCGTGGGATGGTTATTTGCAAAATATTTTGAAAAGGTGCATGTCAGAGATACCGTGAAGGTTTTGTTGGTTCTTTGTGTATCTTTTGCACTTGTAGTAGCAGAGGATGCTATGCAGACCAGTATCACATTCTCTGCCTTAATTGCGATTATGTTTATAGGAATTGCGCTTCAAAAATATCGGGAACCCGTTGCAAAGCGATTGTCTGCAAAATACAACAAATTATGGGTTGGTGCTGAAGTATTTCTGTTTGTATTAGTGGGTGCTACGGTGAACATTGGATATCTGAAAAATGTAGGTGTCGGTGCATTACTTGTGATTATAGGTGCACTTGTATTTCGAATGCTTGGTGTGTTTGCCTGTATGTTAGGAACAAAGTTTAACCGAAAAGAAAGATTGTTTGCGATGATGGCGTATACACCTAAGGCAACGGTGCAGGCTGCGATTGGTGGAATTCCACTCAGTATGGGACTGGCTTGTGGGGACATTGTGCTGACGGTTGCAGTTCTTGCAATTGTAATGACTGCACCACTTGGAGCATTTGTAATTGATTGCAGCTATAAGAAATTATTAAAACATGATATAGGATAAAATAAATGAATGATATGCGGACAATAAAAGCAGACAGTCATGGAGGAGAATTGTTATTGGAAAATTCAAGAGAAACTGGCGGAGCAAGTGTGAAAATTATGTTTTCGATTTTATAGAAAATTAGCGTGTAAAGCACGCATTGCTCTAAAATCAGTATGCTGATAAAAAGTGCGAATGCTTTTATGTGTTCGTGCTTTTTTTGATGCTTGTGATTTGAAAAAAAACCTAAATTATAGTATAATAAAGTATTAAAAAATTCAGGAGAAAGGGTGATGATATGGACAAAAAACAGTATGTGTTACGTAGGGCAGCGGGTGTTTATTGGTTGTTAGATATTAACCAGCTGGGTGTTCCATATAAGCCACCCCTTCGGATGAATGAAATGGGTGCAGAGATTTGGAGAATGCTTGAGCAGGGAAATAATAGAAATCAAATTGTGAATCTAATGAGTATGGAATATGATGCCGATATAGAATTGGTTGAACAGGATGTAAATGAATTTTTGTTACAACTTGAACAGTATGGCGTAGGAAAGGTTCAGTGAGAAATATGAATGTATTATTGATTGGCGGTTGTAGTAGTTTTATCAACAATCTCATTATAAAACTGAAAAAAGAAGGTCATAGAGTATATCTTTTGACAGGTTCTCGGTATCAAAAGCATTCCTATCAAAAGGTATTTGAACGTTACGATTTCCCGTATGACGCGAGTTGTCTTAATGAGATTTTTGAAAGTGTGAATCCAGATGTGACGATTTATATGGGCGCATACGATACCAATTATGCTTGGAAAAATGAAGAATCGGAGTCTGTAAAATATAATGCGTGCATGCTTAATATTTTGATGGGCTATATCATGAAGAATTCGGGTCGTTTTATTTACCTGTCTTCTGAGGAGGTTTTCGAGGGGAATTATGTAGAAGATATTACAGAAGATATGATATTGACACCTCGGAGTTTCAAAAATATGGCTTTGGCACAGGCGGAGGCGATGTGTGAGAATTATCGTGTCAGTTGTGAGAAGGATATTATCGTTTTGCGTTTGGAACATGTTTATTCTTTGCCAGAATATTTGGAGGATGTAACGGACCCATGTACAAAGAAATGTTTACAGGCGTTAGAAAGTGGCGTAATTTCCGTAAGTCAGGGAGAATCTTATTCTTTGTTATTTGTTTCTGATGCGATTGAATTTATGTATCGGTTGTTAGTAAGCAAGAAGCATCAGTATAGTCTTTACAATTTGGCATCAGATGAAGAGATAATGGATGTCAAATTAGCAGAAATCATTCGAAGCTATTTGGGATTTGATGTGGAGCTTGTGGTGGTTGGAACAAGAGAAAGAAGAAAAGTATTGTCTGGCAAGCGGTTTCATAATGAATTTGGTGGCTCATTTTTATGTAATAACGAGGATGTAATAAAAAAAGTAATTGCACAGATGAAAAAGTATCGACACGTTTTCGTATATGGTGGAGAACGTAAAGAGCCATTGATTGATCGTATATTTAAAAAGACAGGGTGGATTGTAAAGGTCCTTGTTCCATTTATTGAAAATTTTGCAGTATTTATTTTGTCATTTATGATTAATAATAGATCTGTTGGAAGTAAATATTTTGCAAATCTTGATTTTTATTTATTATATGTCTTGTTGTTTGCTATTATTTACGGACAAAAACAGGCAATTTTATCTGCAATTCTTGCGGTAATGGGATATTGTTTTCGACAGATGTATGATCGTTCAGGTCTTGAATTGATGGTGGATAGTAATACATATGTGTGGATTGCGCAGTTGTTTATATTAGGTCTTGCTGTTGGGTATATGAGAGATTATATTACCAAGCTAAAATTTGAACAGAAAAGTGAGCAGGACTTTTTAAATATGCAGCTTGGAGATATTAAAGAGATTAATGACAGCAATGTACGTGTAAAGGATGCATTACAAGTACAAATTGTGAATCAAAATGATAGTGTTGGCAAAATTTATAGTATCACATCGTCGTTAGATCAATATAGTCAGGAAGAAGTTCTTTTTTATGCCGCGGATATGGTTTCTAAATTAGTAAAGAGTAAGGATGTTGCGATTTATACTGTATCTAACAAGGTGTATGCGAGATTATTTTCATCTACATCGAAATATGCGAGAGTATTGGGAAATTCGGTTAAATACAAAGAATTAGGTGAGATGTATGAAGTACTTAGTTCAAAAAATGTATATATTAATCGTAAATTAGACGAGAAATTTCCACTTATGGCAAGTGCTATTTTTGATGAGCAGGATGTCATGCAGATGATTATTATGATCTGGGATTTGCCGTGGGAAAGTATGACGTTAGGACAAGCAAATCAGTTAACCGTCATTGGTGCGTTGATTCGTGACGCAGTGGTCAGGGCAAACCGATATTTGGCTGCGCTTGAAGAGGAACGATATATTGAAGGAACAAAACTGCTAGACGCGGATGCATTTTCTTCTTTGGTAGCAGCATATATGAAAGCAGCTAGACAGGGTTTTACGGATTGTATGGTTCTTCGTTTAGAAAATACAAATCAGATGGATTTTGGAGAAGTAAGTAATATTTTGGCAGATAAAATGCGAGATCATGATTATGCAGGTTTGCTAGAGGATGGTAACATATATATATTGCTATCCAATACAAATTTTGAAGATGCAAAACAGGTTGTAAAGAGACTGGCAGATATAGGATTTGAGAGTGAGATATTGGGGGACAGTGACGAATGAGAACAGATATGAAAGTTTTTATTTTGATATTGATTGTGAATGTGATTGTTGCTGTGATCTATTTGATTAGCAATATCATTATGAAGAAAAATAAAAACTACATGGTGGGATTTATCGTTATGCTTGTGTGTCCAGTATTGGGCCCTATATTTTATTTGTGTGCGTATGTTGTATATAAAGTGTTTTTTTCTGAACCTGTTGACTTGGATGATGTTATTTTTAGTAAGGAAAGAGCAAAAGCGATTGTTGGTGCTATGGAAGAGCAGGAGCGAAATATGGTTTCTTTGGAGGAAGCGATTGAGATTACCAATGAAAAGGATTTGCGCTTTTTAATGATGAATATAGTTAGAGGAGATATTCAGAATTTTTTATATAGTATTTCATTAGCCCTTAATAGTGAGGATACAGAAACAGCGCACTATGCTGCAGCAATGTTACAGGAAGCACTAAATCGATTTCGCGTTTATGTGGAAAAACACAGAACAATCGTCCTAAAGCAGGAAGAAAACAGTATGGTTTATGCAGAAGTGTTAATAGACTATATGAATCGTGTTTTGGAGCAGAAAGTTTTTACAGATATGGAACAAAGACATTACGTTGAAATTTTTGATGAAATTGGTGAAATTCTATTTGCAAATCAACCAGAAAAAGTTAGTAGTACACATTATGAGGCACTTAGTATGCGTCTTTTGGAAATCAACGAATATGATCGCTCCGAAAAATGGTGTAAGCGAGCAGCATCATATTACCCCAATGCACTTGCTACATATACATGTCAGCTTAAGTTATATTTTTCTTGTGGTGAACGAGAGAAATTCTTTTCTGTGGTTGAGGAGTTGAAAAATTCGTCCGTAGTAGTTGATAGCGAGACATTAGAGTTGTTAAGAGTATTTCGTTAAGGGTGGGAGAACATGATATCACGTAGAAATTTCTTTGTCATTTTTTTAATGATGTGCGTATTATTGTTTATGTTTCAGTTTTCACAGATTGTAAAACAGAACAGTAATCAATACGATACAAATGAATATCACGTTAGCAATCTTCCGAGTAAGGAATATTCTTGGAAGTTGAAGTCAGAGGAAGAAATGCTCTCTGATTTGGATAGTCGTTATGTTATTTTTTTAGGAACAGATGAATCAACGGTGAGAGATACCGTTATGCAGTGGTGTACATACACAAAGCGTAATGTGTTAGAACGGGATGATTTGTCAGAAATTGACTCCTTGCAAGAACATTTGCCAGAATTATTGCTGGTCGATTCAAAAAGTGTAGATATTGATGAACAGATTTTTAATGTGAAAGAGCTTGCGGAGAAAGGTGTCCCTGTTATTTTTTGTAATTTGCCAGATGTAAATCAGGTGAAACAAAACCAGGTATTACAGGCATTGCTTGGAATAGAGGAAATACGGGAAGATAAAACGATCGTAGATGGATTATATTTGTTTTCTGGTTTCTTGTTGGGAGGAGAAGCAATTTATAAGGCGAACACAGTTGAGGAACAAAAATTACAGGATTTTGATTTGGTTATGCCATGGTATATTTGTGGTAGTGGCTCGAAAACTTATATGGTTGGTTTGAAAAATGAACAGTTTGTAAAGAGAGATGAATTCCCGCGTGTTTTATGGAGAAATCATTATGATAACACAATGATATTTGCAATGAATGGTGATTTTTGTGATTCCCTGACTGGAATGGGAATTTTGGATGCATTTGTATTTGAATGTAATGATTATATGTTATATCCAGTTGTGAATGCGCAAGGTACTTTGATTGCAGATTATCCAACCTTAGCAAAAGAAAATAGTAATATTATGAAGGCAATCTATAGTAGAGAAAATGATGCAGTCATGCGTGATATTATGTGGCCAAGTATTCTATCCATGGCATCTAAAAATGATATTAAGATGACATGTTATATTCAAACAAAATATAATTATACAAATGATGTAAAACCTAGTGATGATCAGTTAGTATTCTTTTTACAACAGATGAAAGAAGCAAATGCAGAAGCCGGACGTTCGATGAATTATTACGGAGGAGTCACAATGTCCGAAAAGGCAAAGCAGGATGATTCATTTTACCAAAATGCGAATTACGCATATCAATTTGGAACTGCATATGTGAATAATATTTCTGACGATTTAAAATGGGCATTAAATGAGAAAAATGCATTAGAAGGAATTCATACAATTAGTTGTTATAGAAGAGAAAAGGAACCGATTTTATCATATTATACGGATGATGTTACATTGTTAGGTGTAACGGAGGTTGCGAGAGAATATTCATTTACAAAGGATTTGAGGTATCGAAGTACAGTAACGGCATTGGGATATTCCAATTTATTGATTGATTTGCATCGTGTAATGTGGCCAACGAGTAACAAAGATCATTGGCAGATATACTTTGATGATGTGATTAGTAATGTGGATACTTTTTATTCCAAATATATGTTTTTTGATCAGACAACCATGTCTAGTGCAGATGAAAGAGCGAGAGCGTTTTTAAATCTATCTTACAGGGAGGAACGGGAAGGTAATGAAATTCGCTTACAGGTAGAAAATGCTGGGGAAAATGCTTACTTTATGTTTCGAACACATGGGGAGCAGATTAAACAGATTACTGGCGGCTCGTTTACAGCACTTGGAGATGATATGTATTTATTACATGTTACGGATACTGATGTGAAGATTGAGACAGAAACGTCAGAGAGTGTATGGCAGTATAAGGAACCATTTAAGTAGCAGAAAGGATTGGTTTTCTATGAAGGTGTGTTTTGTAGTTGAGGGATGCTACCCATATGTTGTGGGTGGTGTATCTGGATGGATTAACAGTATGATACAGGCATTTTCGGATGTAGAGTTTATTATATTGGCTATTATTTCAGATCGTTCTCAAAGCGGAAAATTCAAATATGAGATGTTGCCTAATGTGTCTGCTGTGTATGAAGCTTATTTAAATGATGTGGATTGGAATCCGGGAAAAAGGCGAAAGAAAATCCGATTAAATAGGCAGCAATATCGTGAACTTCGAAATCTTGTTTTGAATTATGAAACAGATTGGAGAATTTTATTTGATTTTTTTAGTTATACAGAGTTTTCGGTAGATGAATTATTGATGGGTGAGGATTTCTTTAAAATTGTGCGGGAATGTTATGATAAGAATTATCCACAGGTTATGTTTTCTGATTTTTTGTGGACGATGCGTTCTATTTATTTGCCAATGTTTTTGATTATGAAAACAAGAATTCCCAAAGCGGATATTTATCATTGTGTATCTACTGGATATGCTGGAATATTAGGAAGTATTGCAAAATATCAAAATATATGCGGATTGCTTTTATCAGAACATGGTATTTATACAAGAGAGCGAGAAGAAGAAATATTAAAGGCGAAATGGGTAAATGGAATTTATAAAAATATCTGGATTGATCAATTTCGTAATATGTCGAAAATATGTTATCGAAGTGCGGATGTAGTAACCGCGTTGTATGGTCATGCAAGAGAGTTACAGATTGATTTGGGATGTAATCCAAATAAAATTCAGTTGACACCAAATGGAATTATCACGCAGAATTTTGAAGGGTTACCTGGTAAGACAGAAGAGGATGAGAAGTATATCAATGTAGGAGCCGTTCTTCGAGTTGCTCCGATTAAGGATGTAAAGACTATGATTCGTGCTTTTTCGTTCGCGAAGCAAAGAGTTACAAATTTGAAATTATGGATTATGGGTCCTATGGATGAGGACGAAGAATATACGAGAGAATGTCAGGAATTGGTAGAAGTGCTTCAGGTCAAAGATGTTGTGTTTACAGGAAGAATCAATGTAAAAGAGTATCTTGGAAGGATGGATTTTACCATATTAACGAGTATTAGTGAAGGACAGCCACTTACGATTCTGGAGAGCTTTGCAGCTGGCAAGCCGGTGATTGCTACGGATGTAGGAAATTGTAGGGAATTGATTTATGGAGAAGAGGGTGATACCTGTGGAACGGCGGGTATATTAACGCATATTATGAACACGGAGGAGATTGCGACAGCAATGGTTCAGATTGCTGAACATCCAGATTTACGGGAACAGATGGGTGCATGTGGTTATCAACGTGCAAATCAATATTATCGATTAGATCAGATGCAGAACAAATATTATGAGATTTACCAAGAGATACTGGTTTGAAAAAGAGCATGTTTTAACATCGTGGCGGGATAGCAGAAGAAATCATACGACTACCAATGAAATGAGAGGAAAATGATATGGCAGGAATTGGAGTAAAACTAAATAGAATATATGGAAAAAACACGATTGCTACCAATTTGGTTGGATTTGGCTATAGTTCTATGATTACGGTTGCACCAATGTTTGTGGTAATTGGTGCAGTTGTGCTGATGCAGTATTTATTGGGTGTTTTCAAACTTGGATATGCAGAAAGAGAATTGTATGCCTGTACAGTTTTATATATATTTATTTTTGGATTGTTAACGGCATCGCCATTTAATGCAGTATTATCCAAATATATGTCAGACATTATCTATGAAGAAAAGTATGAGGATATTATGCCTTGTTACTATACAGGGTTATTGATGAACACAATATTAAGTGTATTAGTGGGAATTCCATTTTGTATTCATGAATATTTGGTTGGTGATGTGCAGCTTCGTTTTGTGTTTGCGGGATATTGCGGATATATGGCACTTGTATTTGTTTTTTATTCTATGCTGTACTTATCAATCTGCAAAGTGTATAAAAAAATCTCATTATTTTTTACCATTGGAATGCTTATAACGGTTTTGCTATCTGTTATTTTGGTGTACTCCTATGATGTGGATGCAATCTATGCCATGTTGGTATCATTGGATGTTGGTTTTTTAATCACAGGAAGTTTGGAGTACGCATTGATTCGTTCTTATTTTAGAGAGAATAGTGGACGATACAAAGCAGTGTTGCAATATTTTAAAAAATATTGGCAGTTGGTATTGACCAATTTTATTTATACATTGGGATTATATATGCATAATTTTGTGTTTTGGACGACGGATATGCATTTGATTGTTGTAAAAAGCTTTGTTTGTATGACATCATATGATATGGCAACTTGTCTGGCCATGTTTACCAATATATCCGCAAGTGTTATTTTTATTTCAAGAGTGGAAATGCATTTTCATGAACGATATAAAAAGTATTCTGAAGCTGTAATAGGTGGACGAGGAATGGACATTGAAAATGCAAAAAAAAGAATGTTTGAGCAGCTTTCGGATGAGTTGATGAGCTTAGTACGTATTCAGTTTATTGTGACAGTTGTTGTATTTTTTGTTTGTATGATTATTTTACCGATGTTTGGATTTGGAGGAATTGTCATGCAAATTTACCCATGTCTTGCGGCTGGATATTTTGTATTGTTTACTATGTATGCGGAAATCATTTTCCTATACTACTTTGATGATTTAAATGGTGCTTTGTTTACAGCCATTAGCTTTGCATTAGCGACTTTGGTCGGTGCATATTTATCTACCAGCTTGCAGCCAATTTGGTTTGGAATCGGTTTTTTTGCTGGTTCTGTTGTTGGTTGGGCGTTTGCTTATATTCGTTTAAGATACATAGAAAAAAATCTGGATCGTCATATCTTTTGCAGGGGACATATCTTAAAAATGGGAGAAGGTATTCGTCCAGATAACAAAGTATATGACGCAAGTGTGAAAGAGAAGGTGATGTAATATGGGTTCTGGTGTGATTTTACAAATGATTATGGTGCTTGTTGGACTGATTATTCTTTGTGTTACAATGGCATCGCTTGCAAAAAATAGCATGACAGTATCGTTTTGTTTGTCATGGGGAATGTTTGCAGTAATTTTAATGATTGCAGGTATTTTTCTAAGACCAACCATCATTAATCGATTTATTAGTAAAACAGGTTTGGTTTTATTAATTATGTTTGCGCTTGGCTCGATTTTTGGTATTTATTTTATGAGTTGTAAAATATCTGAGCTGGTACGCAAGAATAATGAAATTGCCATTCAGATGTCTTTGATGAATGCAGAGAAGGAAGAATTGGAAAAAAGAATACAACAGTTGGAAGAAAAAATTGGGTAATCGTTTGAATGAGGTAAATCATGATGAAAAAAGTACTTTTTGTGATTAATACACTGGGTCAGGCTGGAGCTGAAACGGCTTTGTTGGAATTGCTTCGGAAAATGGATTCTGAACAATATGAGATTTCACTATATGTATTGATGGGGCAAGGTGAAATGGTTTCTATGCTGCCAGACTATGTGAAGTTAAAAAACAGTCATTTTGATAATCGTTCGGTGCTAAGTGCTGAGGGAAAGGGAAACCTTAAAAAAACCGTGTTGAAGGCACTGTTAAAGCGAGGAAATGTGATTCGAAAATTTCCTTATCTGGTGCGTAATTTATGTTATATGATTAGAAAACGAAAAATTCTGATTGAAAAATTATTGTGGGATATCTTGTCGGAGGGAGCGGAACGATTTGATGAACATTATGATTTGGCTGTTGCGTATTTAGAAGGAGGTTCCACATATTATGTTGCAAATTGGGTAAATGCCGATAAAAAAGCAGCATTTGTGCATGTGGATTATGAGAAAGCTGGTTATACAAGAGCACTTGATCAGGATTGTTACAAACATTTTGATCAAATATTTACTGTGTCTGATGAGGTGAAGATGGCTTTTGAAAAAGCGTATCCGGAGTACAGCAAGAAAACACAGGTTTTTCATAATATTTTAGACTGTGAAGGGATACGAAAAAGAGCAGAAGAAAATGAGGGATTTACAGACGAGTTTTCTGGAATCCGTATTTTGTCAGTTGGTAGATTAACGACACAAAAAGCATTTGAAGTTTCTATTGATGCGATGAAAATGTTAAAAGATAGTGGCGAAAATGTAAGATGGTATGTATTAGGTGATGGTGACCAACGAAAAAAATTGGAAGACCAGGTAGAAAAGTTAGGGTTACAGAAAGATTTTTTGATGCCGGGTGCGGTGAAAAATCCGTATCCATATATGAAACAGGCAGATATCTATGTACATGCTAGTCGCTTTGAGGGCAAGAGTATCGCAATTCAGGAAGCGCAGATTATTGGAAAACCAATGGTTGTTTCAGATTGTAGTGGGAATCGGGAACAGGTGATTCAGGATGTGGATGGTGTATTGTGTGATTTTACGGCAGAAGCTATTTTTCAGTCAGTACGTGAGTTGATTCATGATGAAGCAAAACGAAAAAGACTAGGTGAGATGGCAGCTAAGAAAAATGAAGATAGCAGTATGGAGATACAAAAGTTGCTTGCTTTGATGGAAGGGTGAGGACATATGAAAAATACAAAAGAGGTTTTAATTATAATACCAGCATACAACGAGGAAAAGAATATAGGAAAGGTATTGGAAGCCTTGAAACAACCAGAAATTGCTTCTGTGGCAGATGTTTTGGTTATGAATGATTATTCAAAGGATAATACAGAGGCGGTTGTAAGAAAATATGGTGTGAAAATAGTAAATCATATTTTTAATTTGGGTTATGGAAATGGTCTTCAGCTTGGTTACAAATATGCTGTAAAAAAAGGATACAAATACATTATTCAAATGGATGCGGATGGACAGCATGATGTAAGTAATATTCTTCAAATATACGAAAAACTGAAAACTCCGGATGAGCATGGTAAATGCCCAGATATTGTGTTGGGTTCTCGTTTTATGAAAGAATGTGAAGAATATCCGACCTCGTTGTTAAAGAAAATAGCGTATTGCTTATTTCGTATGCTAATTAAATTGGGAACGGGACAGACGATTACAGATCCGACAACAGGATTACAGGGACAAAGTAGGAGTGCATTTTCGTATTATGCAAAATATAACCATTTTGATGATCGGTATCCGGATGCAAATATGATTATGCAAATGATTTTGTTAAAATATCGCGTTGTTGAAATTCCAGCTGTTATGCATTTGCGTACAGAAGGTGTTAGTATGCATTCAGGATTGAGACCTATCATATATATGTTTCGAATGATGTTTTCTATTGTAGCGGTATGGGTCAGAATTAAACTTTTTCATGTAGAGATGGAGGGAAGCAATGCTCTTTAATCGTCTTTATCAGAAAGCACAATTAAAAGAGTCCTTTGAAAATATATGTAATCCTGCGAGAGGCTTCTACCAGATTTTCACTGTGGTAATTGGTGAAGATATTGATTATCAATTGTTTACAGAGTGCTTAGTGGAAAAGGAAAGTTTGGTTTTGTTACTTATTGATATTGGGAAATATCATAATGAAGAACTGTCAGAGGAGGCAACTGCTGCAATAAAAACAGCTATTTGTTTTTTTGCAGAACATGAGAAGGATATCATTTTACGAGTGGTTTATGATCATGAGGGAAATGCTTTGAAATGGGAGCCAGATGACTTTTCTCTTGTTAAAAAGCATTTACAGACAATTGGAAGGTTGATACAACCTTGGAGAAATCAAATTTTCATTTTTCAGGGATTGTTAATTGGGAATTGGGGAGAAATGCATGGCTCCAAATTTCAGGGAATCGGACAATTGCGCGAGTTGGTTGAAATCCTGGATCGCGAGTTGGGAAAAGATGTTTTTTTGGCGGTTCGAAAGCCTGTCATATATCGTATGTTAAGAAATGAATATCTGTGGAAAAATAATAGAAATCAATGTAAGATAGGGTTATTTAATGATGCAATTATGTCATCAGAGACAGATATGGGTACATATGGAGTGGAGATTCAGCAAAATTGGGATAAAATGTGGACAAGACAAGAGGAATTAGAATTTCAAAATAAGCTTTGTGCCATTGTTCCCAATGGTGGAGAGGCAGTTTACGGTGATGGATTTGTAGACGGTCTTACAATAGAGGAAATGATGTTGTGTTTTAGAAAGATGCATATTTCCTATTTGAATCGATTGTATGATTGTAATATGTTAAATCTTTGGAAAGAAAAAAAATATGATGGAAGAGATGTCTGGAGAGGGAAAAATGTATATGAGTATGTGCAGGCTCATTTGGGATATCGCTTTGTGATTCAAGATTTTAGGATGTCTAGGAAAGAAGATGGGTATGTACAGGCGAGTGTTTGGATAAAAAATACAGGTTTTGCAAATGCGTATCATGAGATGCGTGTGGAAGTTGTAGCACAATGTGGACAGGATGAACGGATGATAACAGTTTGTGGAGACTTGTCTGGCATTGCAAGTGGAATGCAAATGGAGATGCAATTTGTGTGTAGCGTTCATCCAAAGAAAAAGAATGTAACACATTTTTATTTACAAGCTTTTCGAGTGTTGGATGGGAAAAGAATTCATTTTGGAAATGAAGAACAACGTGATAGAGTATATATTGGAAAATTAATGAATTACGAGATCGATGAGGTGATTTCATGACAACATTGTATTGGTTGGTGGAATATGGAAAAGTGCTATTTGCTTATTTGTTTATTTTTTTCATATGGCCATCGGTAATATTTAAGAAATTTTTGCATAAAAAAACATTGACATTTCGATTTGGATTTTGTGTAACCACGCAAATCGTTTTAGTGAATACTGCTGTACTGATGTTGGGACTTGTGCATATGTTAAACCCATGGCTGATTTCATTTTTATTTTATGGGTCATTTTTGTATTGTGTGATTAGTAGAATTCCAAATAAAAAAGAAGAGGGAAAACGTATTTTACATGTATTGTCAGGAACATTGGGAATCAAAAGTTATTGCTATCATATAGGTGGTATGATTGTTGATGTGATTAAGAATGCGTGGAAACGATTTTTGAAGGCATTTCAGGGACGGTTTTGGGAATATAGCATTTTAGCGATTGTTGTGCTATTTGGTGTCATTTTCTTTTCGTATGGTGCATTTCAGGATTATTCCTATGGATGTGGAGATTTGTATCCACATAATGCATGGATTTATGGATTAACCAAGGGAGAAATTTTTTCAGCGGGTGTATATCCAGAGGGTATGCATTGTATGATTTATGCAATGCATGAATTATTTCATATTCGAATTTATAGTTGTCTATTGTTTTTACAGGGAATACATGTGTTTGTATTGTTGGTTTCTGTTTATATGATGTTTCGAGAAATTTTTCGATGGAGATATATACCGATTCTTGTTGTAGCATTGTTTTTAACATTGGATGTTGTAAATGTTGATGCGGTATATGCGATGTCACGATTGCAGTGGACATTACCACAGGAATTTACATTGTTTGCACCTTTTATGTGTGTGACATACTTGATTCGATATTTACGTGGTGATATATCGGAAGAGGAACAGGTGACTGGAAAATATAAATGGCTGAAAAGATTATTTGCAAATGAAAATTTACTTGTTTTTTGGATGGCAATTGCAGCTTCTTTGGTGGCACATTTTTACACAACAATTATGGCATTTTTCTTATGTGTGGCATTTGTGCCAGTGGCAGTTCGCAAAATTTTTACGCCTAAGCGATTTGTAACATTGGTGTTAGCTGTCGTTATGGGTACAACAGTAGCGGTTGTACCGATGATTGGAGCGCTTGCATCTGGTATTCCGTTTCAGGGTTCCATTGGATGGGCACTTAACGTAATGAGTGGTGAGGATAAGAATAGTGGTGATGACGCAGAAAATGAAGAGAATAGTATAAATGAAGAGGATTCTTTTGAAAATCAGGACGCTTCGAATATACAAGAGGAAGCTGTATCTACGGAGACAGAGGCGCAGGAAGTATACACACAAGATGAAACTAATGCGGATTCTATTAGACAGGTACCGAAGGAATCGTTGATTAAGCGAATCAAAAAGCTTGTCAAAGCGAAGGCATCCATCGTGTATGAACTTTCCTATATTAAATTATTCAAACAAAAACGTGGTGTTGCATTATTGTGGATTACAGTGCTGTCGTTTGTAGTTTTTTGTGTGATGAGAATTGGAATAACGTTAATTGCCGTGATAAAAAGGAAGAAAGAAATGGATTGTGCGCAGTTCGATCATTATGTATCAATCATTTTAGCGACAATTCTTTTTATGGTCATTTATTGTGCGGGGGCGTTGGGATTCCCACAGTTGATAGAGGGGTCTCGAGTAATTGTTATCATCCAGATTATGATGATTGGTATGTGCTTTATTTGTGTGGATGCAGTGAGTGTTTTATTTATAAAAATTGCGAGTCAAAAGTTGCAAAATGTAATTGGAGCCGCTTTGGTTGGTGTTATTTATGTGTTTACGCAGGCAACCGGTACATTTCATGGATTTCAGCATTATGAAATCACAAGATATAATAGTGCGGTTATGGTAACTTATGATATAACAGAACAGTTTCCAGATTTTAGTTATACAATAGTGTCAACTGTAGACGAACTTTATCAAATGATACAATATGGTTATCACGAGGAGCTTGTTAATTTCACAAATAATTGTACAAATCGTTTTTATAAACTTCCGACAGAATATGTGTTTATTTATTTAGAAAAAAAGCCAATGCAACGTAGTCAAATTCATTTTTTTAATGGTCCGAAATGGTTGGGGGATGAAAAGTACCCACAGTACTATGGAGATTATGTAACGCAGTGCCCAGATATCAAGCATTCAGAATTGTATGAAGATACAGATGAACTATTGTATACGATGTTGCCGGTTGCGACAACCTCGTATGCTGACCTTGAATCAAGGGCAATCATAGAATCTAAGTTAAATTGGTGGTGTAAGGAATTTTCAAGATTGTATCCAGGTGAGCTTCATACGTATTACGAGGATGATAATTTTGTGTGTTACTATTTTAAGCAGAATCCAGCATGTATTTATCGTTTAGGTTTTCCAGTGGAGGAGCATAGTGAAAATTAAGAAAATACTATTAATTATATTTGTATTATTATTCGGAATTGGTCTGATTTCATTGGGAATCTGGTGTGGATATTTTATTATGAGAGGTCATGGTAATGTTGTTTGTAGCAGCCCTGATTTCAAAGAGTCCAACAAAATGATAAGGAATCCAAATCGTGGATTTTACAGAATTCATGGTTTTCGCATTCATGATGACCAGATGGATTTTGCAGAAGAGATAAAAAAACGATATAACGACGAGGACAATACGACACTCACTATGATTCAGGTGAATCTAGAGGATTTTCGAGAAGGTCCTATTTCGAATCAGGGATTAAACAATATACAAAATTTATTTGAAAATATGCAAAAAACAGACAAGCAGTGGATCGTTCGGTTTTTATATGATTGGAGCGGTAAGGCAAATGAACTAGATCCAGAAGATATCCATATTATTTTAAATCATATGAAACAGGTTGCTCCATTGATTAATCAGAATGCAGATAACATCTTCACCTTACAGGGCTTATTTATAGGAAATGTTGGTGAAATGAACGGAACATCTTATACGAATCAGCGGGACTTGGAATTACTTGCAAATCAGTTGGCAGATTGTACATCCGAAGATATTTTTTTGTCGGTACGTACCCCAATGTTTTGGCGTGTGATTAATCAAACTGCGAATTTGGCCGAGATGGAAAAAGGAAGAGGCACAAAGATGGATCGCTTGGGGTTATATAATGATGGAATGCTTGGAAGTGCGACGGATTACGGAACATACGGCGTTCACACGCAGGCAGAAGATGGGGATTTTTCGAAATGGACCAGAGAAGAGGAGATTTCTTTTCAAAATAAACTCTGTCAAAATGTGCCACAGGGCGGTGAGGTCATTGTTGAGAATGCATATAATGATTTTGAAAATGCATTGCAGGATTTACGCGAAATGCATGTGACATATATCAATAAAGATTATGATCAAGCTGTATTTGATAAATGGAAGAATTATATTGTGCAGGAAGATAGCTGTTATCAGGGAATGGATGGTCTTTCCTACATGGAACGACATTTGGGATATCGTTTGTATTTGAATAAAGTGCAGATGGATTATCATTATGCGGAAGATCAGGTTTCTTTGCGTTTGTATTTGAAAAATAGTGGGTTCGCACCTCTTTATAAAAAGGCAAAGGTGGAACTATTATTGCGCGATGTTGATACAGATGAAATTCGTGAGCTTTCGATGGATGCAGATGAGGTGATGAATTTGTCGGGTGCGAATGAAAAGGAATCTGTGTGTGTGTCACAAGAGTTGTTTTTTAAGGGGGAAGAACCAAAAACATATGAAGTATATTTTGGAATAAAGGATTGCGCTTCAGAGCAAAGAATCTTATTTGCAAATGATTCAGAAATGACAGAATATGGATATATGGTTGGAACTATCCAACTTTTAGACACGCCGTTAACAAAAAAGAGAGGTGAATAGATGGATATCGATTTTGTAATCATGTGGGTAGATGGAAATGATCCAGAATGGAGAAAAGAAAAGTCAAAGTATATGCCAGATTCTCAAAGTGATGCCAGTGATGCAAGATATCGAGATTGGGAGTTGTTAAAGTATTGGTTTCGTGGAGTAGAAAAATTTGCACCATGGGTGCGAAAAATTCATTTTGTTACATGGGGACATGTTCCTACGTGGTTAGATGTTACGAATCCGAAAATCCATATTGTGAAGCATGAAGACTATATGCCAAAGGAGATTTTGCCTGTATTTAATAGCTCTGTGATTGAACTTTATTTGCATAAAATTGAAGGATTGGCAGAGCATTTTGTTTTTTTTAATGATGATGTCTTTTTAGTCGATGATACAAAACCAGAAGTGTTTTTTATGGATGGGAAACCAGTTGATATGTTGGCGTTTCAACCAGTCGTTGCGAATCCTAAAAATCCGGTGATGTCAAATATATATATGAATAATTCACTGATTTTAGCAAAGCATTTTAATAAACGAGAAGGTGTAAAAACACATCCAGGCAATTATTTTAGAATTGGTTATCCACCACTTTACTTTTTTTATAATTTATTGGAACTATTTTTTCCGTTATATACGGGATTTTATACCGTACATGGTCCAGCCCCATTTTTGAAAAAAACATATGAGGAAGTATGGGAACAGGAAGGGGAAGCGCTTAGAAAGGCTTCACAGGACCGTTTTCGAGGAAATGGGGATGTGACACAATATTTATTTCGGGAATGGCAAAAATTGTCTGGGGATTTTGTGCCAAGAAATGTACATAAAAATTTTCAATATTATGAGATGAGTGAGAATAATCAGGCGCTATATCAGGCGATTCGTAAACCAAAGAAAAAGGTTATTTGCATCAATGATGCGGAAATTCATGGTGATATTTCAGAAATGCAGAAGGAATTACACATGGCATTTGAAAATATCTTACCAAATAAGTCATGTTTTGAAAAATAAGTTGGAGGCGTAATAGTGACAGAGAAGAGTAGAACGGAATACTCAGCAAAGAATACAGTGGTTGCAATTATTGCAAGAGCATTTGCGATTTTAATGGGATTTGCTGCCAGAGTAGTGTTTACACATACATTAAGTCAGGAATATGTTGGAATTAATGGTTTATTTACGGATATATTAAATGTGTTAGCATTATCGGAACTTGGTGTTGGAACAGCAATTACCTATGCATTATATAAACCAATTGCAGATCGGGATATAGAAAAACAAAAATCGTTAATGCGTATGTATAAGCGATTCTATCAGTTGGTAGCAGGATTTGTGTTTGCTGCGGGTATGATGGTCGTTCCGTTTATGGATATTCTAATTAAAGATCGTCCAAATGTCAGACATTTAACTTGGATTTATCTCATATATTTGTTAAATACAGTTTTATCTTATTTATGGGTATATAAAAGGACATTGGTGGATGCACATCAGTTATCTTATATTGGCGTTGTATATCAGACATCCTCATGGTTTATTCAGAATGTATTGCAGATTATTATTTTATTAACAACAAAGAATTTTATTTTGTATCTATCTGCAATGCTTGTATGTACAATTGGAAACAATCTGTGTATTTCAAGGAAAGCAGATTCGTTATATCCATATTTAAAAGAGAAAGCGATAAAGGAACTTCCGAAAGCGGAAAAGGATAGTATTTTCCAAAGCATTCGTGCCATGCTAGTACATAAAATAGGGAATGTTGCAGTCAATAACACAGATAACCTGTTATTGTCAGCTCTGGTAGGAACCATAAGTGTGAGCTGTTATTCCAATTATTTTCTAATTATTGGGTCAGTGCGGCAGGTGCTGGTGCAGGTGTTTCAGGGAATTACCGCAAGTGTCGGTAATATGGGTGTAACAGAACGCAAGGAAAGAATTGAAAAGATATTTTATGCGTTGTTTTTTATGGGACAATGGATGTACGGACTTGCTACAATTTGTCTGTATGAGGCGATTGATTTGTTTGTTGGATTGAGTTTCGGAAAACAATATGTGTTTGATCAATCCATTACACTTGTGTTGTGTTTGAATTTTTATGTAACGGGAATGCGTCAGGCAACTTTGATTTTTAGAGAATCTATGGGATTGTTTCGCTACGATAAAATGAAGGCTGTAGCGGAAGCTGTGATTAATTTAATTGTATCTTTGATTTTAGGATATTATTGGGGAACGATAGGTGTATTTTTGGGAACCATGATTAGTACCATAACTACATCGTTTTGGGTTGAACCGTACATATTATATAAGCATAAGTTAAAAAGTTCGTGTCTTCCATATTTTGTGAAATATAGTATGTATGCATTACTTACCTTTTTGTTATGGTATGGAATGGATTTGCTTTGTAAACAAATAGAGGGAAATTTGTGGTTCGTTTGTGTGAGTCGTGTTATCGTTTGCTTTGCAATCGTCAATATAGTGTATTTCCTTTGTTATTGGCGTACCAAGGAGTTTCAACTACTTTGGGAAAAGGGAAAAATGTTAGTAGCAAACAGAATAGGGAAAACAAAGAAAAATGATAAAGAACTGACAAAAGAACAATTGACACTTCTTTCTTTGTTGTGCCATGCACTTAAGGGTGAACAGAATCTGATGTGGGATGAGGACATTGATTGGAATGCTGTGCTTCGGATTGCAGATGCGCATAAAGTAACGCCGTTTCTTTACGAAAGTTTTATGCAACATCCTACATTTCATCAGGAAGTAAAAAACCAAATAGCATTGACTACGCAGGTTACGGTCGCACAAAATTACAGGCTGTTATTATTGGATAAATATCTTGTGGAAAAACTGCAACAACAAGATGTTTCAGTTGCCATATTAAAGGGGTTGGCTACTGCATCCTATTACGAATATCCTGAGTACCGGAAAACAGGGGATGTCGACTTATTATTGTTAGAAAAGGGACAGCTGGAAAAGGCGTGTGTCGTATTAAAAGGATTGGGATTTTATGTTACAGAGGAGCAACATGCATTGCATCATATTGTTTTTTCTTCGGATGAAGGTATTGATATTGAGTTGCATACGGTATTGTCAGAACCTTTTGATAATCAGAGAATGAATCGATATATGGAACAAAGGACATCAGAATGCAAGGATTATATATGCACATGTCAGGTAGCAGGTATAGAGCTTCCTTCTTTGGGGCCGGCATATCATGCGTTTGAGTTGTTGATTCATATGTTACAACATTTTTTACGAGCTGGATTTGGATTGAAATTATTGTGTGATTGGGTTGTATTTTGGAATCAGCCGATTTCAAAGGATGAGCAGCAGTTATATTTGAAGCTGATAGAAGCATGTGGTATCAAAGGATTTTCAGACCAGGTTACTAGTGTATGTTGTAGATATTTGGGATTGCATGAGAAAAATATTGCATTTATGCAGATAGACAGATGCGACGATATGGAATTTATGAGTGAGGTGTTTGAAGCAGAGGAATTTGGAAAATCGTCTGCGAAAAGGATGGTTGCACTTCGAGGGGACCATATCAAAGATTTTATAAGGGAGTTTCATCATCAGATGCGGTTAAATTATGCAAAGGCATCCAGATGTATTTTGTTATGGCCGATTCTTTGGGGAATTACGCTTTTGCGATTTCTGACGAATAATCGTAGATTAGAGCGTGGTTCCACACGAGCAATTATGAAAAGTGCACGTCAAAGAGGAAAAATTATTAAGAAAATGAAACTATTTCATGTAAAACTCATTGACAAAATGTAAAAGTCAATTGTATAATAAATAATTAATTAGATAAAGAAGATTGGTTTGTGTCGAAAGACAGAAAGGGAGTATGTATTATGAAAAAATATGAAAAACCAATGGTAGTAGAAAATGATGTTTTAGCAGAGAGCATATATATGGCAAGTGGAAGCAATGGAAGTGGTAAATGTTATGCGGTAACATATAGAATGCATCAGGATCAGCAAACTGGACGAACAAATTTCCGTATTCAATTAGATGCAAAGCATAGCACAAATCATAATTCGAATGAACAGCACTTTGTATTATGCTTTAACAAACCTGTTGTATTTAAGAGTGCTGCAGGTGGTACATTGATATCTGGCGATGGAACTACAAAAATCGAAGTTTCATATAATTACTTTAATAATCCAAGTGATAATATTGGAACAGGTGAGATTACAGTGGAAGCAGATGAAGGTTTAGCTGTAACAAGTGCTTATTGTTCATTCTGTGACGGAGATAAATAAGAAAAAACATTTTGATATGTAATTAAAAAAGCATCTTGACTTCATTTTGTCGAGATGCTTTTTCTTACTTTAGAGAAAGTTCTTAAGCTTTCTGAGAAAGGAATTCTATTTATGTGGAAGGAAAGAATTCAATTTTATATTTCCCGTATTCAGGCTGGCAGATTGTCGGAGATGAAGGTGCAGACGAAATGGATATATCAGTATGCGAGATTATATTGGAAGTCCGTTGTTTTTTATACATTATTGGGAATGTTTGGAACCATTGTATCGCTTGGTGGTAGTTTGGTGTCAAGAGATTTGGTTAATATTATTACAGGGCATCAGGCTGGTAAGGTGTTACAAACATTTGCCATCATGATTGGGTTGAATGTTGGAAACATGATTGTGAGTGAGATATCTAGTTATGCATCGAATCTGATTAGTATGAGAGTGGATGCGGATATTAAAGCAGACATATTTGACAAAATACTAGTGACGGACTGGGAGTCCTTAACAAATTATCACACTGGTGATTTGCTGACGAGATGGAGTTCGGATGCGTCCATGATTTCAAATGGGGTGCTAAGTTTTATTCCGAATTTAATCATTTATACATTTCGTTTTATCAGTGCATTTGTTGTGGTTGTTTATCATGATCCTAGTTTTGCGTTGTTTGCTTTTTTAGGAATGCCTGTCAGTTTGATTTTATCTAAGACATTGATGAAACGAATGGTGAATAACAATGAAAAAAGTGCAGCCATGGGTGCAAAAATGTCTGGATTTAATCAGGAGACATTTTCCAATATTCAAACGATTAAAGCGTTTGATTTGATTGATTTATATGTAAGAAGATTAAAGCAGTTACAACAGGAATATATTTCGATGCGTTTGGAATTTCAGCGAATGTCAATTTGGACGTCTGTGATTTTATCTACAGTGGGTCTTTTGGTCTCTTACGCATCCTATGGATGGGGAATCTATCGTGTGTGGAGTGGAGCCATTGATTATGGTACGATGACCATGTTTTTAGGGTTGTCAGGAACTTTAACAGGAACGTTACATAATTTGACTTCATTGGTTCCAATGGCAATCAACCTCACGACATCAGCTGGAAGATTAATGGATATCGTGGAAATGCCAAGAGAAGATTATAGCAAATCGGATGTAGTGGCAGAATTTGCAAAGAAAAATGGAAAATCAGGAATTGGAATTGAGATGCATGACATTTCATATACCTATCACAATGGCACACAGGTATTTGAACAGGCAAGCTTAGAAGCAAGTCCGCATGAGATTGTAGCGTTAGTGGGTCCTTCTGGTGAGGGAAAGACGACAATGATGCGTATTTTGCTTTCCTTAATCCCGATACAGGGTGGAATAGCAAAATGTGTAGCTGCAAAAAAGGATGATGGTATTGAATTATCACCTGCTACTAGACAGATATTTTCCTATGTACCACAGGGAAACACTATGTTTTCCGGTACTATCGCTGAAAATATGCGAAATGTGAAGGAAGATGCAACAGATGAGGAGATTATCGATTGCTTGAAACGTGCCTGTGCATGGGAGTTTGTGAAAAAATTACCAGATGGAATTCATAGTAAAATCAAAGAACGTGGTGGTGGTTTTTCGGAAGGTCAGGCGCAGAGATTATCGATTGCGAGAGCATTGTTAAGAGATACTCCGATTTTGTTATTAGATGAGGCGACATCTGCATTGGATGTGGCGACAGAGCGTAAAGTGTTAAAAAATATATCGCGGGATTGTAAACCGAGAACTTGTATTGTAACGACGCATAGACCAACGGTATTGTCAATTTGTAACCAAGTGTATGCGATACGACAAAAGAGATGCGAGGTATTGAGTGAGGAAGAAATCACACAAATGATGCATGATTTCTAAAACGTGTAGATATATAAGATTGTTAGGGGTTGCTTATGATTCGATTGCGCTACGCATGACATAGGCAGCCTCTGTGTCTTTTGTACAGAAAAGCTGGAAGCTGCGAATCAGGTTTACAATGTCGTTGGTTAACATAATGTTTGATTCGAATTGTTCTTTGGTCCAGCTTGGCGAGATTAATCGTTCTAAAAGGTAGAGTTGTTCTTTGTCAGCAGGTATCTCTAAGACTTTATTTTCGAGAGCTTTCTTAAGGTAGACAATACCACCTAATGGGTGACTTTTTGTAGTGAAAATATTGGATGTTCCGCACCATGGCAATCCATAACAGATTGCTTTGTTCTGTTCTATTCCAATCATATTTAAGTCTCCATTTAAAATGAGGGTGTTAAATTCCTGATGCCAAAGATTGGTGTGGGTAGATTTCCCAGCACCAGAATGACCAGAAAAGAGCCATGCCTGATTGTTGTGTAAAATGGAAGCAGAGTGGACGACTAAAAGTCCATTTTTTTGTGCTATCATAACAAATGCAAATCGTAGCATATGAAAGATTTCGTGATAGCATAAGGAATTCTGTTCATCAAGCTTGCTATAAATATTTGCTTTAGAAGTATCTTTGGAAACGTGTAGTTCGTAAACAAAGGTGCTTTTTTGTGGTAAGAAAATAAACCAGTCATCTGTTTCCATAATTAGCATATCTTCATTTCTCACAAGAACCATTCCGTTTGGACGATTGCTTGGAAGATAAGGATAGAAACATATATTTTGCATGGTTGAGCCTGGTTCTACACAAAAAGCTTCAAAAAATTCTTGAATTATACCCGTTGGTAACTGCATGCAACAGGTAACAGGACCGATTTTAATATAAGACTTTGGGAACCTACAAAGTTCAGATGTCGTGTTTTCCAAAATCGCATTTGTCTGCAATGTAGATAAAAAGGTGTCGACATCCTGTTCTAAATCGGGTAAGTCACTTGCTGATATATCATATGTCGTTTGCAAGAGGGTAATGAGATCCGCACGATTGGCACCATGACTGATTGCATCCCAAAGCATATGTCCTGTCTCATTGGTAGACATTCCAATTCGATAATCAGCAATTGCCTGTCCATATGGAAGCAAATAGGGTGTGTTTTTTAATATCGTGGAAAGAAAAGATGTTTTTTTCATAAATGGATACCTCTTTTTTGAAACTTCTATGTAGCATACTGTTTGTTTTTGGTGATAAATACAGGCTTATTATAGCATTTTCACTATAATAATGCTATGATGTTTTATATAGCATTTTATATATAATATAGAAATCAGCAATGGTATAACCGAGATTTGAAGGTTTTGTAAATGTCTAAAACAATATCGGCAATATAAAGGGAAAAAGATATTATGACTAAAAATTGTTTTGAAGAAAAGAAAGAAACGGTGAATGTGGAGGCATTGCTTGCAAAGTATGGAACAATTCAAATGGCACCGAAAGGGTATAGTATGTATCCAGTAATTGTGCCAGAACGAGATCAGGTGATTTTAAAGCAAGCAGATGCGATGCCATTAAAACGTGGTATGGTAGTGCTATATCGAAGGGCAGATGACACCTTAGTGCTTCATCGAGTCTATAAAGTCAAGCAGGATGGAATTTATCTGGTGGGGGATAATCAGGTGGAAATAGAAGGACCGATTCAAAAGAGTCAAATCAAAGCTGTTCTTGTAGGATTGGTTCGAAAAGGAAAGCGTGTTTCTGTTTTAAATCTGTTTTATGTTGTCTTAACAAGGATTTGGTTGTGTTTCCTTCCACTCAGACCACAGATGAAAAAGATTGCATACAGGCTAAAACATGCAAAGGATAAAAATAATGCTTAAATTTTGTAACCTTGGGCGAGCTATGATATAATTCAGATGTCGGGAATATATTAGGTAATTGCGAAACTCTCAATTATGTAAATTATAGTTGTACAATATAAACAACTATCTAAGTTGGGATGTTTACGAATGTCAGTACTTAGGTAGCGTATTTTGCTACCTTATGTACTGTTACATTCGTAATTAAGTGCAAACGACCCAACTTGGATTTGTTTATATTGTACAACTTTCAACCACCTAAATCGAGTTTCGCAATTACCTATTAGGAATATATACAAAAAAGGAGAAGTGGGAATATGGCAAAGCAAACAATTTGGATTACGGGGGCAGCTGGAAGACTTGGCACAGAATTATCGGACCGATTAGAAAAGAATAGTGATTATAAGATATTGGAAACGGATCAGGATGTAGATATTACAGATATGCATGCGGTAGATCATGCGATGGATATGTATCGTCCGACGATTGTGATTAATTGTGCAAGTATATCAAATGCAGAATATTGCGAGAAGCATATGGTGGAAGCATTTAAGGTGAATGCGCTAGGTGCAAGAAATCTGGCAAGTGCGTCGAGAAGAATCAACGCGAAATTAATTCAGCTATCTACAGATGATATATTTGATGGAAAAACATCAGGAAGACTGACTGAGTACGATACACCAGATCCAAATACAATTTATGGAAAGTCGAAGCTTGCTGGGGAGAATTATGTGAGAGAATTAAATCCAAAGCATTTAATTATTCGTAGTTCATGGGTATATAGCGCTGCTGAGGGAAATTATTTTAGTTATGTTGTGGAGCATGGAAAGCGTGGCGAGTCCTTTGAGGCACCAATCGATAAAATAAGTAGTCCAACGAGTGCAAGAACGTTGGCAGAGTTTGTAGAACGATTAATTGAAGAATCTGAGTATGGAACTTATCATGCATCGTGTGAGGGTATGTGTTCACGATATGAATTTGCAAAGACGATACTTTCGTTAATGGATTACGATGTGAATCTTGTAAAGCGCAAATTCACAGAGGGACAAAGTGGACAGTCTTCTACATTGTTAGAGAATTTGATGATGAAAATGACAGAAATCTTTACAATGCCATTATGGTTGGATGATTTGAAAGATTATATTGAGGATTATAAAAAACAATAATACGAATACTAGAATGGTTGGAGGAAACAGATGAAGGGAAAGAAGTTTAATTTAACAACTTGGATATTTATAGGATTAATTGGGGGATTGATTGTTGGTGTGATTTTTAATCAGCTGATTCCACATAGTTATGTGAGGGATACTGTATTTGTAGAAGGTATTTTCTATGTGATTGGTAATGGATTTATTCGATTGATGAAAATGCTGGTTGTACCGTTGGTGTTTTGTTCGCTCGTTTGTGGTAGTTCTGCGATTGGTGATACCAAGGCGCTTGGAAAAGTCGGTGGTAAGACAATTGCATTTTATTTGGTAACAACTGCATTGGCTGTTACGGTTGCGATTACAGTTGCATCAATTATTCATCCAGGAATTGGTTTGAATATGGATTCCATCGAAGCGGGAGAAGTGACAGTAGCGGAAAGTACATCTATGGTAGATACACTTTTAAATATAATACCAGAAAATCCGATTCAGTCGTTGGCAAGTGGAACCATGTTACAGGTTATTTTGTTTGCATTGATTGTTGGTATCCTTTTAGCAAAAATGGGAGAACGAGCAGAGCTTGTTTCGAATTTCTTTAACCAGTGTAATGATTTAATGATGGAAATGACTAATATGGTTATGGCATTTGCACCAATTGGTGTGTTTTGTATGATTTCAAGAACATTTGCAAATTTAGGTTTTGATGCGTTTTTACCATTACTAAAATATATGGGAAGTGTGACGATTGCGTTAGGTGTGCAATGCTTTTTTGTGTATATGCTATTGTTGCTTGTATTTACAAGATTGAATCCATTAAAGTTTTTAAAGAAGTTTTTTCCGGTTATGGCATTTGCGTTTTCAACATCAACGTCCAATGCAACCATCCCTATGAATATTGATACATTAGAGGAAAAAATTGGTGTTTCAAGAAAGATTTCATCTTTTACCATTCCACTTGGTGCAACTATCAATATGGATGGAACCTCTATTATGCAGGGTGTAGCTGTTGTATTTGCAGCGCAGGCTTATGGTGTGCATTTAGGATTAAAGGGGTATATTACAGTCATTGCAACAGCGACATTGGCATCAATCGGAACTGCAGGTATTCCATCTGTAGGATTGGTAACCTTGTCCATGGTATTTGCAGCTGTTGGTCTTCCAGTTGAGGCGATTGCATTGATTATGGGAATTGATCGAATTTTGGATATGTTAAGAACTGCAGTCAATATTACAGGAGATGCTGTATGTACAACAATTGTTGCACATCAAAACGGAGATTTGAATCGAGACGTATTTAGCAAAACGGAAGGATAAAAAATATATGACATATTTATATGAAACACATTTGCACACCTCTGAGGCGAGCACGTGTGCGAAAAGTTCTGGTAGCGACTATATCACATATTACAAAAATTTGGGATATGATGGTATTTTCGTAACCGACCATTTCTTTAATGGAAATAGTTGTATTCCGAAGGATTTGCCATGGGAAGAACGAATTACATTGTTCTGTAAAGGGTATGAAAAAGCAAAGACCGAAGGCGACCGTCAAGGGTTAAAGGTATTCTTAGGATGGGAAGTGAACTTTAATCATGATGAATATTTGGTATACGGACTAGATAAACAATGGTTGTTGGCGCATCCAGATATGCTTGCGTGGGATCAGAAAACGCATTATGAAAAAGTGAAGGAAGCAGGCGGATTGGTTGTACAGGCGCATCCATTTAGAGAGAGAGATTACATTAGTCAGGTTAATCTTCATCCATATCAGTGCGATGCATGGGAGGTTGCAAATGCAGGAAACCCACATGAACAGGATATTTTGGCATATAGATATGCAAAGCAATATCAATTGCCGATGACAGCTGGTTCTGATATTCATGATGCATCAAATGCGGTAAATGAGAAATTGTATGCGATGGCATTTGACCAACCGATACAAACAGATGCAGATTATGTTCGTGCGGTAAAACAGGGGTTGGGCTATCAAATGAAGCTTCCACAGGCGTATTTGGAGAGTCAGGAAGAAGCAACAAATCACCTTCCTGCTTATTTGTATGATGGAGAAAATATGCCATCTCTTATTTGACAGAAGTGCTTGAAAATGCTAAGATTACGTGGATTATGAAACGATATTTCAATTAGGAAAGGATAGAATAAAATGAAGACATTAGAGGGAAAATTAGTAGCAAAAGATATGAAGGTTGGTATCGTGGCAGCACGATTTAATGAGTTTATTGTATCAAAATTGATTGGTGGAGCAGTAGATGGATTAACACGTCACGATGTTCCAGATGATAACATTACTTTGGCTTGGGTACCAGGGGCATTTGAGATTCCAGTTGCTGCAAAGAAGATGGCTGAGTCTGGCGAGTATGATGCAGTGATTTGTTTGGGAACAGTCATTCGTGGTGCAACAAGTCATTATGATTATGTTTGTAATGAGGTGTCAAAGGGAATTGCACAAGTTTCTATGAACACAGGTGTGCCAGTTATGTTTGGTATTGTTACAACTGAAAATATTGAGCAGGCAATTGAGCGTGCAGGAACAAAAGCAGGTAATAAGGGATATGATTGTGCGTTAGGTGCAATTGAAATGGTAAATCTTTTAAAACAGATGTAAGCATGAACTGTTTGAATGCATGATCGTTTGATTTAGGAGGGATTATGTTTCGATTTCAGGAACGACAATTGCATATGATTGTTCGCTTGTTTTTTCTGGTTAGTGTTGTGTTGTTCTTTATAATGGCGTTTCCAGAAAAAAAGCAATTTGACAAACCACAATTTGAACAGATGATAGATTACTCAGAAGGCTGGATATGCAATTACAAAGTATCTGATGTGGAAACATTGAAGGAGCATTATACAGAAGATGAGATTATGTCTGGAAAGAATCGGATAGAGGATGTGCGTTCCCTTCCGTTTTCCCTTCGGGTTAAAAAGGGAGAAACGTTTGAAATGACCAATAAAATTCCTGCGATTGCGGGAAACAACGGATATCTTGTTTTTGAAACAGACAGACAAAAGGTTGAGGTATATGCTGGAGATAAATTCTTATATCGCAGTTCCGAACGAGATAACAAAATTAAAGCGCTTCATGTGGTAAAAGTTTCAAAAGTTTATGAGGGCAGCAATTTGCGGATTATTGTAAAGGATAAAGAATTGGAACAGGTATCCTTTGGAACCTTTCAATTTGGAAGTGATAGTCAGCTGATTGTCAGTTCATTGCTTGATAATGGAGCATATTTTATATGTGGTATTGGGATTCTTTTGTTGAATGTATGTGTGTTGATTCTGTTCGCAATTATTAAAACACAAAAAGAACGGAGAGAATTGTTGGTTTCCGCATGTGCGCAGGCATTTATATTGGGAATGGTACTGATATTGCAGAGTAAACTGTTCTGGGTTTTAACTGGATGGAATTATAGTTTGTATTTTGCAAAGGCATGTATGATTTTGTTGTTAGGGGTTTCACATTTATTGGTGATTCGAAGTTGTCTATCCCGAAAAAAAGTATGTTTTTTTGTGGATTTGGGAATTGTATTTTATGGGATCATTTATATTAGTGTGATGGTGTTGCAGGCATTTTCGTTGATACAGTTCACCACGATATTCATAATAGGCGTTATCCTGTTAATTATGGTAATTCTTTTATACACAATGTTGTTGTCTGGACTGATAGGTAAACCAGGAAGAAATGCGTTGATTTATTTATTGGTTGGAAATGTATTTTTGATTATCGCGTTGATCGGACATGTTCTTGTGAAGATTCTTGATCAATCAAGAGCAGAGCAATTGTATATTCCGCTTGCGTGGTTTTTGTATATGTGTGTCATTTGGTTTAAGGGGATGAAGCAGGCCGCTTATGTTAAGACAGAGGATACAACAGAGTATGAACGGAATAAGATTCGGAATGAAGTTGTAGAGGAGATGAATCCGAATTTGCTGTTTGCATCGTTTCATGTATTGCAAAATATGATTAAAAAGAATTCTCCGAATAGTGTAAAAATGATTTATTACATTTCTGAATATTTTCGTGATAATCTGCGAGCACTGGAGCAGGCGGGAGAAATTGTTCCGTTTGAACAGGAGTTAGAACATATTTTGGCATATTTGCAATTACAAAAACATCGTAATCAGGAGTTGAATTTTGCTATTGAATGTAAAGAGAAGAATTTTGTGATTCCAAGACATACGATAGAACCGATGGTGGAAAATGCAGTAAAGTATGGAATTGGTGGTAGTCAGAACAAAGGTAATGTTGTGGTGCGTAGTTATCAAAGAACAGATGGCTATGCCCTGCAAATAGTAGATGATGGTATTGGCTTTGACACGGCGGGATTAAAAAGAAAAAGTCAGACTTCTTTATTGAATCTGTTTGATACGTTAAAAACAAAATGTGGTGCAAGAACAGAGATTATATCAAAAGAAGGAAAAGGGACTGTTATTACCATTGTAATGCCGATATTAGATAATGATTTATTAAAGGAAGAATAAAAGTAGTTAGGAGTAATTCAGAAATATGTTTCAACAGGATGAGAATCAGGTAGAAAGAAATAAAAAAGAAAAAGTTGGATTATCAGAACGGTTTATGATTGCAATGTTTTCTCCAAGAGAATATGGCAAGCTGTTAGACCTTTCCATTGGAAAACTTATTTCGTTTCTTGTTTGTGTATTTTTATTGGTTTCTGTGATTCAGTACGCAATACCGATTTCAGGCGCAATTGCCGGTATGGGTGGTTTGCGTAATATTATATTACAAAAAATTCCTGATTTTGAATTGAAAGACGGTCAATTCACGTATGATGATCGATTAGAAATTGATAGTGAAGAGCTTGGGGCATATGTGTTAATTGATACGAGTCTGGAATCGATTTCAGAAAGTGATATTGAGGCACATCATGATGTTGTACAGGAATATCTGGTTAGTAAGACGAATATGATTATAACAAATTTTGTTGGTGGAAAAGAGGGATTGAGGCAGGAATATAAATTTTCAGACTTGGGTTCCATGCATTTAAACAATGAGATATTGGCGCAATATACACCAATGTTTTATGGAATGATGCTAGTTGGTTTCGTAATGAGCTATTTCGGTGTTGTGATTCGCTATCTTGCTTCTGCTTTGGCATATGCTGCATTCATTTATTTTATGACAAAAATGCTTCCACAGCCAGAGGTATCTTTTGGACGAATCTATACGGTGGCGTTGTATGCCAAAACAATTGGTGCTGTTGTAGCAGCCATAACAATCTGTGTTGGAGGAGAAGTGCTTGTTTTGGCTGGAGATACATTTGCAGTATTTGTTACGATGTTTATCATGAATAAGGTATGTTTGCGTCGTGTGATGCAGGTATAACATAGTTATTTTTTAAGTAATTTAAGGATTGCATCTTTGGACATATTACTTAAAGTGGAATTATGATATGTGCTTTCCTGTGTGACCTCTGTTCCAAACCATGTAGGTGGAATGTAGTTGGTTGCGGTTTCTATATCAGAAAATTCAACTTCTGCAAGGTAGAGTCCATCATACAATCCAGAAAAAACATCAAGTTCAATCAAAAGATTGTTTGCTTCTGGAATTTTATATCTGGTTTTTGTAATTAAATTACCATCTGCTTTTAAAAGAAGTCTTTCGTAGGCTTCTTTTTCTAATGGAAATTCCACTTCTTCACGTTGCATAAATCCAGGTCCTTTGTAAGTTAGAATATAAGTGTCGTTTTTTCTTCTTACACGAAGAACAGGTTGTGTAATAATGTATGCTTGTTCAATCAAATCGTGTGGATATTGTTCCAAGTGATCTGGTAAATTCTCTTTTTCTATTAAAAACTTTCTTTCGATTTCAATTTTTCTTTCAACTTCCTTTTTCATTTATTTATATCCCATCATAGCATATTTTCATGTTTCTTTCTATTGGTAAAAGTGGTAGAATAAATGCAGTAAAAAGAGAGCATAAAAAGGATAGTAGGAGGATGTATAGATGAAGAAAGCGTATTTGTTTTTAGCAACAGGATTTGAAGAGGTTGAAGCACTTACTGTTTGCGATTTGCTTAGAAGAGCGAAAGTGGATTGTAAGCTGGTATCAGTGACTGGGGATTATGATGTTATGAGTTCACATGGGATTACGATCAGAGCAGATTTATTATTTGATGAAAAAGATTTATCAGATGGCGAGATGATTATTTTACCAGGTGGAATTCCAGGTACACCGAATTTAAAAGCGCACAAAGGATTGCATGATTTGATTTTGGCATATCAGGAGACTGGTAAATATTTGGCAGCTGTTTGTGCTGCTCCAACAGTGTATGGAGAAATGGGATTATTAGAAGGAAAAAAGGCAACCTGCTATCCAGGAATGGAAGAAGGGCTTCTTGGTGCCACCCCACAAAGTGATTCTGTTGTGGTAGATGGTCAGTTCATTACAAGTCGAGGTGTAGGTACTTCTATAGACTTTGGTTTAACATTGGTATCTTTATTAGAAAATGAGCAATTGGCTAACGAATTAGCTGTTGGAATCGTATATCGTAGTTAAAATGTATCAGGCAAAAATAGCAGTTCGAGGATTGGTAGAATTTATATTTCGAAGTGGTGATATTAGCGGAGGAGATGGATTTTCCAAGGAAGCAATGCAGGAAGGAGCCCGCATTCACAAGAAAATCCAAGGTAGAATGGGTTCTAACTATGTGTCGGAGGTGCCACTGAAATATGATGTGATAAAGCCAGATTTTGTTTTGACAATTGAAGGAAGAGCAGATGGTATTATCACGGATGAAAATGGTGTAACCATTGATGAAATAAAGGGTGTATATAAAAAATTAGATACATTAGAACAACCCATTTATGTACACAAAGCACAGGCAATGTGTTATGCCTATATGCATTCCTTAAACGAAGAATTATCGGAAATAGATGTGCAGTTAACATACTGTAATCTGGATACAGAAGAAATTAAATATTTCAAAGAACATTTTACCTTTGAACAATTAAAAAGCTGGTTTCACGAACTGGTGGATGCGTATTGTGTATGGACACAGTTTGAGGTGGACAATAGAAGACTTCGGAATGATACGATTGAAAATTTGGAATTTCCATTTGTATATCGTGCAGGACAACGTGATATGGTTGCATCGGTATATCTTGCGATGAAAAGAAAGCAAACGATGTATGTTCAGGCACCAACGGGAATTGGAAAAACAATGGCAACTGTGTTTCCTTCCATCAAAGCGATGGGGGAGGGCTATGGAGAAAAACTATTTTATTTAACTGCCAAAACCATTGCGCGCGGTGTTGCAGTTGACGCATTTGAAACGTTACGGAAACAAGGGCTTCATTTTCGAAGTGTATTAATTACAGCAAAAGAAAAAATATGTCCGTTAGACGTGATGGAGTGTGATCCGGAGAAATGTCCGTATGCAAAGGGGCATTTTGACAGAATTAATGATGCAGTATTTGATTGTATTACGCATGAACAAAATATAACGAGAGAGGTTCTTTTGGCATATGCGAATAAGCATATGGTCTGCCCCTTTGAGATGGGATTAGATGTCAGTTTGTTTGTGGATGGTATTATATGTGATTATAATTATGTATTTGATCCAAGGGTAAAGCTACGTCGTTATTTTGCAGAAGGAGCAAAAGGGGAGTTTTTGTTCCTGGTGGATGAGGCGCACAATTTGGTAGAACGTGCATCCGCTATGTATAGTGCGGCCATTTACAAAGAGGATTTTTTGTTGATGCGTAGATTGCTCATGCCATATCACGCAAAGCTTGGAAAACTACTTGGGGCATGTAATAAGGAGTTGCTTGCATATAAGAAAATATGTGATAGTGAAAAAGGATATGTTGTAATGACGGATATATCTGATTTGTATTTAAAGTTATTACGTCTTTTGGCACATATGGAATCTTTTATGGAAGAGAGTAAGGAAATCAAAGCGTTACAGCCTCATAAAGAGGAAATTTTAGAGTTTTATTTTAAAATCAGCCAATTTGTAAATATATATGAGTTGATAGATGAAAGCTATGAAATATATGCAGAACAAATAAATGATACATCCTTTATGCTGAAGTTATATTGTGTGCATCCTGCGAATAATTTGTCGCAATGTATAGAAAAAGGAAATGCAACGATTTTCTTTTCGGCAACAATGCTTCCGATAACGTATTACAAAGAGCTTTTGCACAATCAGGAGGAGGATTATGCCATTTATATTCCGTCTCCGTTTCCAAGAGAAAATAGAGGTTTGTTTGCAGGGATAGATGTTAGTAGTCGTTACAAAGCAAGAGGTCCCGTACAATACGAAAAAATGGCGCGATATCTGGATATTATGGTGCAGAGTAAACGTGGAAATTATATGGCTTTTTTTCCGTCATATAAGATGCTTCAGGATGTGTATGAGGCAGCGATGCGTTTAGGTCTTTTATCAGATGTGGAGGTGCTTTGTCAGACATCGCATTTGACAGAGGAAGAAAGGGAAGCATTTTTGTCGAGGTTTCGGGAAAATCAGGAGCCAGTGATTGGTTTTTGTATTTTGGGTGGCATTTTTTCAGAGGGCATTGATCTTGCGGGAGAACGGTTAATCGGTGCTGCAATTATAGGAACTGGATTGCCAATGGTATGTAATGAGCGAGAGATACAACAACATTTCTTTGAAGAACGAGACGGAGAAGGTTTTTTGTATGCCTATTTATATCCGGGAATGAATAAAGTACAGCAGGCGGCGGGACGCGTTGTTCGAACAATGGAAGATAAAGGGATTATTTTATTGTTAGATGATCGTTTTGTGACACAGCAGGTAGTTGACACATTTCCTGCTGAATGGGCGGACTATAAAATTGTCAGATTAGATACAGTGAGACATGAGTTGGCGCAGTTTTGGAATCGCATTTCGGACCAATAATTGCACCAGAAAGAAAAAAGAGTTATAATAGATAATTGCAAAAATAACAAAGTAAAACAATTCATGAAATGAAGGAGTACAAATGAAACGATTATATGTAAGTGATTTAGATGGGACTTTGTTGAATAGAGATGCAAAATTAAGTGATACAACGGTAGAGTTGATTAATAAAGCAATTGATAAGGGTGTGGATTTCACGGTTTCTACTGCTCGCACACCAGCGACTGCATTGCAAATTGTTGAACGACTTCATTTAAGCCTGCCTGTTATGATGATGAATGGTGTGCTCATTTATGATATGAAGCGTAAGCAATTTGTAAAAAAAGCATCTATGGATGAGCGGGCAATTATGGTATTGCTTGGATTAATTAAAACCAAAAAATTGGATTGTTTTTTGTACGCATTGGAAAATAATGAACTGATTGCATATTATGATAGTGTGGAATCTACATCGTTGAATTACTTCCGCAATGAAAGAATTATGAAGTACAAAAAGAAATTTGTGGAAGTGGATGATTTGAGTTTGATTGCCAATAAAGAAATTATTTATTGTATGCTAAGAGAACCAAAGAAACGCTTAGAAGGATTATATAGAGAATTATCGGTCGTTAATGGCGTGAAAGCAGAATTTTATCAGGATGTGTACAATGACGAGTATTATTGTTTAGAGATTTATAGTGATGCCGCATCTAAAAAGGAAGCGCTTGCGTATATGCGAGAGCATGGACAATATGATAGCATTGTTGGATTTGGTGATAATCTAAATGATATGGCATTGTTAGAGGGTAGTGATTATTTTTATGCAGTTTCAAATGCGCATCCTCAAATTCAAAATATGGCAGATTCTGTTATTCCTTCCAATGTGGAAGATGGTGTTGCACGATTTATTGAACAAATGGTAAAACAGGGCGAAGAAATGGAGTAGTTATGGAAAATATTACAGTGAAAGACATTATAGAGATGACAGGTGGGGTACTACTTTGTGGAGATGAGAATACAGTTCTTACGGACATTTGTATTAATTCAAAGGAGATAAAAGAGGGGGATTTATTTGTTCCAATTATTGGAGAACGGGTAGATGCACATCGTTTTATTGAAAGTGCATTAGATAAGGGGGCTGCGACATTAACAAGTCAGCATGATGGTATTGTGGTAGCGCAAAAGCCATATATTCGTGTGGATGATACAGTGGCAGCATTACAAAATATTGGAGCGGGCATTCGAAAAAGACATCCAATTCCAGTTGTTGCTGTAACGGGAAGTGTCGGAAAAACAACGACAAGAGAAATGATTACACGTGCGTTATCTGCCGGAAAGAAAACCTTTCATACAGATAAGAATTTTAATTCACAAATTGGTGTACCACTTACACTTTCCAGAATGGACAGTGAGTCGGAAATTGCTGTATTGGAGTTAGGAATCAGTGAGGTTGGACAAATGGATGTGTTGTCGGAACTGGTAAAGCCAAATATGGCAGTTGTGACAACGATTGGTGTAGCACATATTGAGTTTATGAAGACGCAGGAAACCATTCGTCATGAGAAGCTTCGTATTGTAAGTTCCATGAAAGAGGATGATATTCTCTTTTTAAATGGTGATGATGATTTGTTAAAAGAAGCTGTAGAAGCAGAACAGATTACCTGTAAGACTTTATTTTATGGAACATCTGATTGGTGTGATTATTATGCCAAAGATATTGAATATCATGATTCTTATACAACATTTACCTGTGTGCATAAGGATGAGCAAGTTAAGGTTTATTTGAATACACTGGGAAAACATAATGTGGCAAATTGCGTGGTTGCGTTAGCAGTTGCAAATGAAAATGGAATTTCCATGGAACTTGCAGCGAAAAGCTTTAAAGAATTTGAAGGACAACGTCAAAGAGTGATTCCATTGGAAAACAAATTTACTTTGATTGATGATACGTATAATGCGAGTCCTGATTCTATGAAAGCAAGCATTAATGTACTTTGTGATATGTCATGTGAGGGACGCAGAGTGGCAGTGTTAGGTGATATGTTCGAACTCGGTGCCAATGAAGTTCTTTACCATGAGCAAATAGGAGAATTTTTGATTGATAAGCCGATTGATGAACTTGTTGTGTTAGGTGAACTTTCGCAAAATATCAAGCGTGTTGTGGAGGCTTCAGATAGTAAGATTAAGGTATATACATTCTCTGATAATGAAGAGGCTGCGATTTATCTGATGGCAACGTTAAAGCCAGAGGATATTGTTTTGATTAAGGCATCTAATGGAATGAAGTTAAAAGAAATTGTAAATATTCTATTGTCATAAAGAGATAGCATATAATGCAATCAAGGGCGTTATATGCTATTTTTTTGCTCTATAGGAAAGTTTTGTTTAAATTGTTTGATGAGGTTTTTGTATGAAAATAAGAGGTGTGCTGGCTTTTATATATATCGGAATCATGGTTTTGGTGATGACTGTTGTTGCGGATGCGACAGAAACAAAAAATATTTCAAATCCACCTATTGTAATTGCGCTAGATCCTGGTCATGGTGGAGAAGAAAATGGTGCATATTATTATGGGAGAAAAGAAAAAGATGTGAATTATCGTATTGCGCAAATGTTGAAAGCAGAATTGTCAAAATACTCCAATGTTGATATTATGTTAACTAGAGGAGCAGATGAGCAGGTAGGATTACAGGAGCGTGTTATTCGTGCTGCAAATGGAAATGCAGATTTATATGTAAGTTTACATTTGAATGCCAGTGTTTCACATAAATCAAATGGAGCAACCATTTATGTGACAACAGCGAATGCATATCGGAAGCAGATGTGTG
The DNA here is from genome assembly GCA_030533405.1 of Eubacteriales bacterium. Lineage (GTDB taxonomy): Bacteria > Bacillota > Clostridia > Lachnospirales > Lachnospiraceae > CAG-590. The sequence goes on along the minus strand of JAUNJF010000003.1, from coordinate 56,013 downwards.
ATTTGGCAGATTATCTGTTGGGAGAATTTGAAGCGATAGGGTTAAATAATAATGGAACAATTGCCAGAGTCACACAGATGGGTGGACGAAGACCAGATGGAACATTTGATGATTATTATGGCGTGTTGCGCCATGCGACCAATTATGGAATGCCTAGTGTTTTAATTGAACATTGTTTCATGGATGCAGAAATGGATCTAAGGTATTTGGAAGATGATGGTTTACATAAGTTGGTTAAAGCGGATGCAAATGGAATTGCAGCATATTTAGGATTGGTAAGGGCAGATGGTACGAGAAACAGCGGTCGTCATGCAAAGGTATATGGTGCAACGTCAAGAGGTGTGGAATTACATCAGTTTGAAGCTCCGAATATTAAGAATATAAAAGTGCTTTCGTATAATGGAAAAACACCTGGAATTGCGGCTTATGAAGTGGAGATAGAAACACAGGGTGTGATTGGTTCTCTTTATTTAGTCTATAAAAATGATGCTGGACAATCGTTTACGGTATCTGCATTGTCACAAGAGGTTTTAAATACGGGAAAACATCAGATACAGGTTTATATTCCAGCAAATCTTATATCTGGTCAATATCAGTTATGTTTTATAGGTGCTAGTAATGATGCTGGCTATGACGCAGGGTATAATTATGGAAATGGGGAAATGGTCGGTTTTGGAAAATGTGACTGGCTGAATACATTTCCTTATCATGGGGAAGCGGATTTGATTGTGAACGAGGAAGATAGTATTTCAACAGCGCAGGGGAGATGGTTGCAATATCAAACACAGAGTGTTGAAAGGGAGAGAAGAAAAAGAGTACCAGGCATCCTATATCCAAATTAAAAAAGGTTGTTATACAATGTAATGGTTTACATAATGTATAACAACCTTTTCTGATTTATAAATGATTTATGCGTGTTCTTCTCCGAGTGACTGTGCATATTCATCAAATACAAAATTGAAAATACCAGCTAAGCCAACAAACTCACAACCATAACGATATGTGTTATCATCAATCTGTGTATGATGAAGCGTTTTTACTACAGTAAATAACTTTTGCTCTGTGTTGTCTAACTGAAGTGTTGCATTGAAATAATATCCGTCAGGGATAACAGTTGATGTTGTAAATCCGATACCAGCTTTTGAAATATCAAAAACAGTAATATCAGCATCTAAATCTTTCACAATTTCATTGTTCTGTTTGAAAATTTCAGAAACCTCTAAATGTAACTGAATAGGTAATCTTTTATAACGTCTTTTTTCCTGCATAGTAAGCGCCTCCAAATACAAAGATTCATAAAATCAAAATAGAAATTTTACTTTTTGTATTGTAACATAAAACAGAAAAAATAACAAACAAAAATAAGCGAATCCATTGACAGTTTTCGTAAAAAATATTACGATACAGTATGGTGGCATAAATTTAATATAGGTTAGGAGACTTACATGAGTGAGATAATGGATAGCTTTATTGAGGAAGATGCATTGCATGAGGAATGTGGTGTGTTTGGAATCTATGATTTTGATGGCAACGATGTAGCTCCAACAATTTATTATGGTCTTTTTGCGCTTCAGCACAGAGGTCAGGAAAGTTGTGGAATTGCTGTTTCAGATACAGAAGGACCTAAGGGCAAGGTGTTATCATCAAAAGGAATGGGATTAGTAAATGAGGTATTTACACCAGAAGATTTAGAGAAACTTCAGGGTAATATTGGTGTAGGTCATGTGCGTTATTCCACAGCAGGCGCTTCGACAAGAGAGAATGCGCAACCATTGGTGTTGAATTATGTAAAGGGTACGTTAGGACTTGCACATAATGGTAACTTGGTAAATGCACCTGAACTGAGAAGAGAACTTGAACTAAGCGGTGCGATATTCCAAACAACAATCGATTCAGAGGTAATTGCGTATCATATTGCAAGAGAACGTGTGAAGACCAATACCGTTGAAGATGCTGTAAAGCAGGCTTTAAAAAAGGTGAAAGGTTCTTATTCATTGATTGTTATGAGTCCTCGCAAATTAATTGGAGCAAGAGATCCGTTTGGTTTTCGTCCATTATGTATTGGAAAGCGTAATAATGCTTATATATTGGCATCCGAGTCTTGTGCATTGGATACAGTAGGCGCAGAGTTTGTGCGTGATGTGGAGCCAGGAGAGATCGTTACAATCACACCAGAGCACGGAATTGTTTCGTATAAGGATATGTGTCAGAAAGAGCATGCAAGATGTATTTTCGAGTACATTTATTTTGCAAGACCAGATAGTGTGATTGACAAAATGAGTGTGTATGAGTCGAGACTGATTGCAGGAAGATGTCTGGCAAAGGATTCTCCAGTAGAAGCTGATTTGGTTGTTGGTGTACCAGAATCTGGTAATGCAGCTGCGTTAGGGTATTCGCTTGAATCAGGAATTCCGTATGGAACAGCCTTTGTGAAGAATGGTTATGTGGGAAGAACATTTATTAAACCAAAGCAAAGTCAACGAGAATCCAGTGTTCAGGTTAAGTTAAATGTATTAAAGGACGCTGTTAAGGGAAAACGTGTGATTATGATTGATGATTCCATTGTTAGAGGAACTACATCTGATCGAATTGTAAGTATGTTGAAGAAGGCAGGGGCGACAGAGGTACACGTTCGTATTTCTTCACCACCGTTTTTACATCCATGTTATTTTGGAACAGATATTCCAAGTGAGGATCAGCTGATTGCACATAATCGCAGTATTGAGGAGATTCGCGATATTTTAGGTGCGGATTCACTCGGTTATTTAGAGCTTGACCGACTAAAGGAATTGTCTGCGGGAAGACAATATTGTGATGCCTGTTTTACAGGATCTTATCCAATTGAGCCGCCAAGAGAAGATATTCGAGGAGAGCACGACGAAACAGTTCGTGACAATACAAAAAAGTAATATTTAGCAATTGACTTTATATGAATTTGCTAGAAATATATACAAGTTATGGAGGAAGATATGAAAGAAAAGTATGTTAGCCCATTGTCGGAAAGATACGCAAGTAAGGAGATGCAGTACATTTTTTCACCAGATATGAAGTTTACTACTTGGAGAAAGTTATGGATTGCATTGGCAGAGACAGAGCAGGAGTTAGGATTAAAGGATGACCTTGGAAAGCCTAGAATTTCTAACGAACAGATTGAAGAATTAAAAGCTTTTGTTAATGATATTAATTATGATGTTGCTAAGAAAAGAGAGAAAAAGGTTCGTCATGATGTTATGAGTCATGTATTTGCGTATGGTGAACAGTGTCCAGCTGCAGCGGGTATTATTCATTTAGGTGCAACAAGCTGTTATGTTGGAGATAATACAGATGTCATTATTATGACTGAGGCAATGAAGCTTGTTCGTAAGAAATTATTGAATGTGATTAATGAGCTTTCAAAATTTGCTATGGAATACAAAGATCTTCCTACGCTTGCATTTACACATTTTCAGCCAGCACAGCCTACAACAGTAGGTAAGAGAGCTACACTTTGGTTAGAAGAGTTGATGTTAGATTTGGCTGATTTAGATTATATGATTAGTCAGCAGAAGTTATTAGGATGTAAGGGTACAACAGGTACACAGGCTAGTTTCCTTGAGTTATTTGATGGAGATCATGAGACTGTTCGTAAAATTGATGGTATGATTGCGCAGAAGATGGGATTTAGTGAGTGTTATCCAGTTTCTGGACAGACATATTCAAGAAAAGTAGATTCCAGAATTTTAAATGTATTAAGTGGAATTGCACAGAGTGCACATAAGTTCTCTAATGATATTCGTTTACTTCAGCATTTGAAGGAAGTGGAAGAACCATTCGAGAAGAATCAGATTGGTTCATCTGCTATGGCATATAAGAGAAATCCTATGCGTTCAGAACGTATTGCATCTTTGGCGAATTATGTAATGGTGGATGCATTAAATCCTGCAATTACAGCAGCAACACAGTGGTTTGAGAGAACATTGGATGATTCTGCGAATAAGAGAATTTCTGTTCCAGAGGCATTCCTTGCAATTGATGGTATTCTTGATTTGTACTTAAATGTAGTAGATGGTTTGGTTGTATATGATAAGGTTATTTATCAGCATTTCATGAAAGAGATTCCGTTTATGGCAACAGAGAATATTATGATGGATGTTACAAAACGTGGTGGAGATCGTCAGGAACTTCACGAGAAGATTCGTCAATATTCTATGGAAGCAGGTGCGATGGTAAAGAAAGAAGGTAAGGAGAATGACCTTGTTGAGCGTATTGCAAATGATCCAGCATTTGGCATGACAAAAGAAATGATTGAAGAATTATTAGAGCCAAAGAATTTCGTTGGACGCGCACCACAGCAGACAGAAGAATTTGTAAATGAAGTGGTAAAACCAGTCATTACTGCAAATAGCGAATTATTAGGTATGGTAGCTGAGATTAACGTATAATGCAATGTGAACGTTCGCTTTTTTTGGACGAGCGTTGATTTGAATTGGTTCGTTATATAACAGTAGATTAGAAAATCGTTCTACCTATTTAGGAAATCCATAGTACTAAATAGATAGGACGATTTATTTGTTTAGGAGAAGAAAATGGAATTTAAGGGAATTGATAAAAAGCAGGAAGGTGCTTTTATTACAAGATATGATTTGCACTATGAAACAGTAGATGGAAAAGAGAAAATCTACGAGATGATTAGTCGAAACAAAGATTTAACTTCTAGGGAGGAATTGACAAATCATAAAGCAGATGCCGTTGTTTTGATTATGCATGATGAATCAGGCGAAAAAATACTGTTAAACAAAGAGTTTCGCATGGCATGTGGCGATTTTGTGTTTAACTTTCCAGCAGGTTTGATTGATGAAGGAGAAGAATTTAAGGAGAGTGCAAAACGCGAGTTAAAGGAAGAAACAGGATTAGATTTAATTGAAATAACAGATGTCATGGGCGAGAGTTTTAGTGCAATTGGGTTTTCGAACGAGAAAAATATCTGTGTAGTAGGGGTTGCGGATGGAACATTTGCTCCAAGTACATCCACAGTTGAAGAAATTGAAGCAAAATGGTACACCAGAGAAGAGGTGAAACAATTGTTGGAACAAGAATATTTTGCAGCTAGAACACAGGCATATTGCTATTTATGGTGTAAAAATTATAAAATATGACGAGAAAAACATGAAAGTTTAATGAAGTTATAAAAATTGTTAGAGCATTGTCAGATTTTATGCTATAATCATATTCGTTGAAGTGCGAATTTTGCAAAGAAAGGGTGATTGCGTTGAACAACCACGAAGAGAAGATTAACAAGTATTCGAATGTATCAGATGAGATTAAAAGTTTATCCAATCTATGTTTGGAGAATTTTGTAATTGATCAGGAGCTTTATACCAAGTATGAAGTAAAAAGAGGTCTGAGAGATATTAATGGTAAGGGTGTATTAGCTGGTCTTACGGATGTATCTAAAATTCAGTCTTATACCGTTGAAGATGGAGATATGATTCCTTGTGAGGGAAAATTATATTATCAGGGTGTAGATGTAGAAGATATCGTATCTGGGTTTATGAAAGAAAAACGATTTGGATATGAAGAAACTGTATATTTATTATTGTTTGGAAAGTTGCCAAATGATAGTGAACTAGAGCAAATCAAAAGTATTCTTGCAGATTACAGAATGTCGCTTCCGACTAACTTCGTAAGAGATATTATTTTACGTGCTCCAAGTAAAGATATGATGAATACATTGCAAAGATGTATCTTGACATTATATGCATATGATGAAAAAGCGGATGACACATCAATTCCCAATGTATTAAGACAGTGTTTACAGTTGATTGCGGTGGAACCATTGCTTTGTGTATATGGTTATCAGGCATATAGTCATTATCATGATGGTAATAGCTTGTTTATTCATAGTCCGAGACCAGATTTATCAACTGCTGAGAATTTGCTATATGTGTTAAGACAGGATAATCACTATACAGAGTTAGAGGCAAGAATTCTTGATTTGGCATTGGTGTTACATGCGGAACATGGTGGTGGTAACAACTCAACGTTTACAACACATGTTGTTACATCGTCAGGAACGGATACATATTCATCCATGGCTGCATCATTAGGTTCATTGAAGGGACCAAAACATGGTGGAGCAAATATCAAAGTTTCTAAAATGTTTGATGATATGAAGGTGAATGTAAAAGATTGGAATGACGATGAAGAAATTTGTGGTTATTTAAGAAAACTACTTCATAAAGAAGCATTTGATCAGGCAGGATTGATTTATGGTATGGGACATGCCGTATATTCGATTTCTGATCCACGTGCGAAAGTGTTTAAAAGTTTTGTTCAGAAATTATCAGAAGAAAAGGGATTGCAAAAAGAATATACATTATATTCGAATGTAGAACGTTTGGCGCCACAGGTTATCGCACAGGAGCGTAAGATATATAAAGGTGTTAGCGCCAATGTAGATTTCTATTCTGGATTTGTATATGATATGTTAGAACTTCCAAGAGAATTGTTTACCCCATTATTTGCTGTTGCAAGAACAGCAGGATGGAGTGCACATCGTATTGAGGAGTTGATTAATCAGGGTAAGATTATTCGTCCAGCATACAAAGCAGTAAAGAAAAAACAGGAATATGTTCCGATAGATGAGCGTTTTTAGTTGATGAAATCGTTTACTGCTTTTGAGAATACAGTGATTAAGTCGTCTGGCATGCCAGTTTTTTGGGCATGTTGGATGGCTTTTTTAAATTCATTTTGTAGGCAAGCTGGAATACCGTTAAAAAAATAGCCGGCTTTTTGTAACAGAACGGACGCAATTGCCATGCCAGTTTCTTCGTTATACGCGTCAAAAGGATAAATGTCAAGAAAACGCTTGTACGCAAAGGCAGCAACCTCAATTGCAGAAAGACTATAACTTGAGGTTGTGATTTGTCCAATATAATGTTGCATCAAATGTGCAAGATCTTCTGGTTTGGCGATGGAATGCATGCTTTCTTTTGGTGTGATTTGTTCGGTGCGATACTGTATGCTATCTGGTTGCACATTTTCTTCCAAATAAAAACAGTATAATGATTTGATTAGTTCTTCCGAAAATTCTATATTGTTTAACATCATTGTTTTATGTTCTCTCTTTCCGTTTGATATTTATTATACATAAATTATTGTGAAATGCTCAGTGATTAGGGCTTTGTTGTATTATTTCCAGGTGTATGGAATAGTATAGTTGGCTATCTGGATGGAATGGCCAAAATACGTTTTGGATTGTTTTTGATAACGGTCTTTTTTGTAAATCCTGTATTGCCTGATAAGCACCTTCGATTGGTGTGTGTATAGGCTGCGCAATCGGTTTGGTGTCGGCGGATACTCTGGATTCTTCCACACCGATAAATAGATTTTGGGTCGCGCATTTAAGCAATGCATCATGAAAACGAGGAATAAATAGATTATTTTCTTCTTTTAACATTTGATAAAATCTGGATTCCTCATTTTTTGTTACATAATTGGGATTTCGATGTTTGAGATTTTCTTCAAATGCACGGAAAATATAAGCAAACATCGATTGCAATTGACTGTGAACCCCTACGCACCAGACATAGTCATAATGATGGTTGGAGAGTACGGGGATTTCTTTGTCAGATGTATGTAAATATTTTGGTAGTGTGTGACAACAAAAGTCATCAAAAACAACATCTGTGATTGGGATATCGTTGCTGTCGCATGTTCTGACAAATTCTGAAAGTTCGTAGCAAAATTGTCGATATGTCGTGTCACTTTGTCCATTGATACTTGCAAGATAAGTTATCACATGTGGATCGTCTTCTAAATGATAAGTAGCTTTTGCTTGTTGCAAGGTATCGTTGTTATAGTCAAGTAGTGTAATACTGGAAAAATGGGGAAGTAGTTTACTCAAATCCAAATCGTTACAGGCACCAGCACCAACAATGAGCAAGGTTGGTTGGATGTCGGTTACGGACATATTTGCATGAAATGCAAGAGGAAGCGAGTATTGTTTGGTATGCTGAATTAATAAGTCAGTCATATATGCTCGATAGTCACTCCAATCTGCATATGCTGTTGGCATTAAAAAATGCGATTGCAACTCGTCATACAAATTCATGCTTGGTTCCCCTTTCTTTTTAGTTCTGTCGAAGCTGACAGATGATTGCATTGATGATATCCACACGGTTAAATGGAGTCATCAGATAAAATCCGTCAACATGTCCTTTTAGCTTTTCTCCGATGGAAACACAAATTCGAATAGCAATATCGGTTGCTTCTTCTCGGCTCATTTCTGGATAATACTGGTTTATGATATCGTCTGGGACATTGATACCAGGCATTTCGTTTTTCATATACATAGCATTTTTATGACTAACCAATGGCATGAGTCCAACAATGATTTTTGCGTTTGTCATAGCTTTTAATTCTTTGATGCGCTCGATGTCGGAATCTGAAAATACAGGCTGTGTCAGGAAATAGCTACAACCAGCATCCATTTTCTTTTGCATTCGATTGGCAATGGAATCTATATTTACACCAGCATAATTCAGTGCGCCACCATAATAAAATGGGTCATCTGCAAATAATTCTTCATTCATATTACGAACATATTCCATCAGTCGAATGGAATTCATATCAAATACTCCAGTAATCGTGCTTCGACTATCTCGGGTAACAGGGTCACCAGTGATGATTAACATATCGCGCATGCCATTGATATGTGCGCCTAGCATAGAGGAACGTAAGCCAATTAGGTTACGGTCACGACAGCAGATATGAGGCATGACATGGGCACCTGTTTGCGCTGCAATATAATTTCCCATTTGAAAAGCATCTGCACGTGCTTTTGCCATTGGGGAATCTGAAATGGTAATCAAATCAACGTCATTGTCCACCAATTGTTTTGCACCAGATAAGAATTTTGTGGCATTTCCGTTGAAGGGTGAATCAATCTCAACAACATATACAGGTTCTCCTTGATTCAATTTTTCAATGAATTTGTTATGCGCTGGCAGTACATCGCTATCAGAATGATCCATACCTGTTTCTTTGGATACGGGTTGCTGGTGTGTTTGTAGCATTGTTGCAAGTGATTTGATATGCGCTGGTGTCGTGCCACAGCATCCACCAATGAGGTTTACACCTTTGGATAAAAGTGTTTCCATTGCCGAAGCATAATAGTTCATATTATTGATTAGAAAATGTCTTCCGTGTAAGCCTTGTTCATAGCCAGCATTTGGCAAAACGCTTAGATAGATATCCTTGTTAAAGACAGCCTTTTCAAGTAATGTATTCATATGTGCGGCACCAATACCACAGTTTAAACCAAATCCATCTATGTAGGAGCAGTCTTCTGTTTCCTTGATCAGAGTATCCAAACTTTGACCATATAATGTATAGCCCATTCTATTTACAGAAAACTGAGCTTGTAAAAATGTTTCTGATGCATAGTGTTCTTTGCAAGATTGTTTGATATAAGTGGCAATGGATTTTGCCAACTGTACATCAGAAAATGTTTCTAAAACAAAAATGCGTATACCGTGGGAAAGCATACAGTCACATATTTTTTTGTATTCTGCAAGTAAATCTGTACGGTCATGATCTGGCTCCATACGAATTGGTCCAATGGATCCAGCAATATAGATGATATCTTGCATATTCGCTTTGAAAACTGCACGGTTTGCACATTCGATGGCTGCGACAATTGCATTTTCATAGGTTTCATCTGAAAACATGGTATGGTTAATTGCAAAGGTATTGGTACGAATGATACGTGCACCATTACGAATATATTCAAAATGAATCTCTTCGATCCATTCGGGATGGGTCAGATTGGCAAGCTCTACTTCACCATCCTCTGGGTGTAAATAATTAAAGTAGGTTCCCATTGCACCATCCATTAATAAAATATGTTGTTTCAATTCTTCTTTTAGTTGATTTATCTGCATACCTTGTACACTCACTTTCCCCTTAAACTGTATCAAAGTATATCAAATATTTATTTCCCATACAATATGAAACTATCCAAAAAAAAAGGTATGTGATATAATATATCAATTAGGGTCATAATTTGATTGGGTTGTACGAGGAGTGAATAGGATGGAAGAACAATTTTCAAGAATAGAGGGATTGTTAGGAAAGGATGCGATAAAAACGCTTGCAAATGCGAGAGTTGCGGTATTTGGTATTGGTGGTGTTGGCGGATATACTGTGGAAGCACTTGCAAGAAGTGGTGTAGGAACACTGGATTTGATTGATAATGATCAGGTTGCACTTTCTAACCTAAATCGTCAGATTATAGCTACGCATGAAACGATAGGGAGATATAAGGTGGATGTCATGAAAGAGAGGATTCTATCAATTAACCCAGATGCATGTGTAAATGTGTATCCTTGTTTTTTTCTTCCAGAAAATGCAGATACATTTCCGTTTGAGGAATATGATTATGTTGTGGATGCAGTAGATACTGTGACTGCAAAGATTGAGATTATTATGCAGGCAAAAAAACATAATGTTCCTGTGATTAGTAGTATGGGAGCGGGAAATAAATTAGACCCAAGCGCATTTCGTGTAGCAGATTTATATAAGACGAAGGTTTGTCCGCTTGCAAAAGTAATGCGACGAGAATTGAAGAAGAGAAATGTAAAACAGGTAAAGGTTGTATATTCTGAGGAGGAGCCATTAAAACCAATGTGGGAACATTCGCAATTAGAGGAGACAGGAAGACGCGCAACACCAGGAAGTGTTGCATTTGTACCGTCGGTTGCTGGATTGATTATGGCGGGAGAAATTGTGAAAGATATGGTGAGATATGGAGAAAAAGGCAATCTTTAAAACAATTATTTTGCTTGCGATTCCGACCATGTTAGAGCAGATTTTGTCTACGCTGTTGCAATATGTCGATACTGCCATGGTTGGAAATTTGGGAGAACAGGCTACGGCGTCAGTGAGTGTGACCACGACAATCAATTGGTTGATAGGCAGTATTGCATCAGCAATTGGTGTGGCGGGAATCGCAATGATATCCAAAGCGGTTGGAAAGGATGACAGGGAAGAAATACGCTGTGTATCGAGCCAATTATTTTTGTTGATTTTGGCGTGTGCAGCAGTGTTAGGTGGCGCGTCTATGATTTTAAGTCCGTATATTCCGATTTGGATGGGTGCGGAACAAAGTATTCAAAAGGATGCATCGGCATATTTTTTCATTATTAGTGTGCCGATGCTGTTTCGTGTGGCAAATACGATTTGTGGAGCTGCTTTGCGGGCAACGAAAAACACAAAAACGCCAATGGTAATTAACATGATTACCAACATTATGAATATTGCATTAAACTATATGTTTATTTATATCATGCATATGGGAGTAGTAGGTGCGGCATGGGGGTCTGCTATTTCGTATGTAGTTTCAGGTGCATTGATGTTTTGGGCATATCGTAAAAATGAGATGCTTTGCTGGGAATGGAAGAAATTATCGATTCATAAGGAACAGTTAAAAGAGTGCGTAAGAATCGGCGTTCCGGTTTTGCTAACAAGTGCGACATCCTGCTTTGGATACATTGTGTTTGCAGCATTGGTTTCAGGTATGGGAACAACGATATTTGCAGCACATTCTATTGCTGTGACTGCAGAAACAATTTTTTATATTCCTGGATATGGATTGCGGACAGCGACATCTACCATGGTCGGAATTGCGCTTGGAGAACAGAATAAAAGAAAATTTGATTTGGTTAGTGAAGTAAGTATTGTCATAACAATGGTGATGATGATTTTGAATGGTGTGTTGTTGTACATCGTGGCCTTGCCATTAATGGAGTTGTTAACAAGTAGTCAGCCAGTTGCAGTGCTTGGAGCAGAAATGTTGAAATTGGTTGCGTTTACGGAGCCGTTTTTTGGTTTGATGATTGTAATGGAAGGGATTCTTTATGGGCTAGGGCGAACAAAATATGCATTTGTTGTGGAAACGTTTAGTATGTGGGGAATTCGTATTATGTTAACCGCATTGTGTGTGTTAATATGGAAATTGGATTTACGAGCTGTCTGGTATTGTATGATTGCAGATAATATTTGTAAGGCGTTGTTGTTAGCGATTCCAATGTGTTTGAAGAAATATCGAAAGAAATTATTTATGGAGAAATGTTTATGAAGATGAAAATGTCATGGAAAGATTTTTTAAAGGTTATGGTTACCATTGCTTTACCGATAGCATTTCAAAATCTTTTATCGACAACTGCAAGTATGGTAGATACGATTATGATTGGAAGCCAGGGAGAACTGTCTGTTGCTGCAGTTGGAATATGTGCGCAAATTGGTTCTTTGTTTTTTAGTGCATATTGGGGATTTGCCAGTGCGTCTATTTTGTTTTTTTCACAATTTTGGGGTGCACAGGATGAAAAAGGAATCAATAAGACATTTGGAATTAGTTTTATTTTTATGTGTTTGGTAGGATTTTCGTTTGCGGCTTTGTGCGTAATGAATCCAACATTTATGCTCAGTATTTATACAGACAAAACAGCGATTATTCAGGCTGGTGAACCGTACATCCGAATCATTGGATTGGCATATCCAATGCAGGCATTTGGTGTGTTGGTGAGTTTTTTGCTTCGTTCTACAGAGCGAATTAAGGCGCCACTTATTTGTTCAATTGTATCATTAATTGTTAATTTTTGTTTGAATTTTGTTTTGATTTATGGTCGGTTTGGTGTGCCAAAGATGGGAATATCTGGTGCGGCGGTTGGAACGTTGGTTTCTGGTGTTGTGAATTTAGTGTTGTTGGTTATTTATTTACTTCGTTCCAAGAGTAGTCTTCGTCTCCATATTTCTCAGCTTTTCCATATAGATGGAACATTTTTTAAAACCTATTTGACAAAAGCGTTTCCGATTTTGTGTAATGAGTTTTTCTATGGAACAGGACAAATGCTGATTAACATTGTAATTGGACATCAGGATGAATCAGCAATTGCGGCAATGGCAGCATTTCGTGTGTGTGAAGGATTTGTTTTTGCATTTTTTGGCGGTTTGTCGAATGCGACAAGTGTGGTGGTTGGACAAAATGTTGGTTCTGGAGAGCACAAAGACGCTTATCAGTTCGTAAAACGTTCAGCGTTATTTTGCCCGATGGTTACATTTACCATTGTATTAATTTGTACGGTGTTACATCATCCATTGTTAGGATTGTTTGGACTTGGTGAAACAGCAATTATGTATGGAAAATATATGTTACTAATCTATTTGTTTTTAGGATCAATTCGTACTTGTAATTACATTATGAATGAGTCCTATCGTGCTGCAGGAGAATCCGTTTTTGGAACGGTTGTAGAAACCCTTGGTTTATTTTTGATTAGTGTTCCAGCAACATGGATTGCAGGGATGGTTTTACACTTGCCTTTTTTGGCAGTGTTTGCGTTTGTATATACGGATGAGTTGATTCGTTTAGTGATTGAATTAAAATACACCCATTCGGGGAAATGGATAAAACCAGTTACCAAGGAAGGAAAACAGACGCTTTCTGAATTTCGTAAGCTGTTAAATGAAAAGGCGTAATTGGGTATTTTTGAGACTCAATTTAGGTTGTTTATATTGTATATCTTTAATCTACATAATTGAGCGTTTCGTAATCACCTACAAATCATAATAATTTGAAGGAGAATAATATGGAAGAAGTAAAGAAAAAGCTAGAATTATTGAAAGCTTATTTTGATAAGTTAGAAAGTGTGGCAGTTGCATATTCTGGTGGTGTGGATTCTACATTATTATTGAAGGTTGCACATGAGGTGTTAGGGGAACGAGCGGTTGCTGTAACGGTGGATGCAATTAATTTTCCCAGAAGAGAAATGAAAGAAGCAGTGGATTTTTGTGAAGTAAATGGTATTCGACAAATACATATTACATTTGATCCATTGGAGTTGGAGGAATTTCGTACCAATCCGGCAGACCGTTGTTATCATTGTAAAAAGAAAGTATTCAAGATGATAAAAAATGAGATGCAAGGACAAGGAATTTTTGATATCGTAGAGGGTACAAATGTTGATGATATCGGTGATTATCGTCCGGGTATGCGTGCAATTTCTGAACTTGGCATCCAAAGTCCACTTAGGGAGGTTGGACTTACGAAGGCAGAGATTAGACAGTTATCCCAAGGGTATCAGTTGGACACATATAATAAACCATCATATGCCTGTTTGGCTTCGCGGTTTGTATACGGAGAAAGTATCACAAAGGAACGTTTGGCAATGGTCGAACAGGCGGAGCAAAAACTGATTGAGCTTGGATTTGGAAATATGCGTGTTCGTATGCATGGAATGATGGCGCGGATTGAGGTGCCAGTGGATGCGTTTGAAGTGGTTATTGTGCATAGAGAAGAGATTTGTGAGTGTTTCAAAGAATTGGGATTTTCTTATGTGACAATGGATTTGACAGGATATCGTACAGGCAGTATGAATGAGACATTATAGGGGAAAGTATAAAAAGAGGTGTATATGGAACAGATCAGAATCAAAGAATTACTAGAGGCAGTTGCAGCAGGGAAGATTTCTGTGGAAGAGGCAACATTACAATTAAAGAAAGAACCATTTGAGGATTTGGGTTATGCTAAATTAGATTACCATCGTTCCATTCGACAGGGGGCTGCTGAGGTCATTTATGGTGCTGGAAAAACACCAGAACAAATTCAGGGAATTGTTAATACTTTTTTACAAAAGGGACAAAGCCAGGTGTTGATTACCAGAATGCAGGAAGAGGCTGCAAGATTGTTAGAGGAATCGGTTCCATTTACCTATAATCCGCTTAGTAAAATTGGTATTGTCGGAACTCCGATTAAGCCAGATGGGATTGGCAAAATTGTGGTCGCGACAGGAGGTACCAGTGATATGCCAGTTGCCGAGGAGGCAGCACTTACAGCTGAGTTTTTGGGAAATGAAGTTGTTCGTATGTATGATGTAGGTGTGGCAGGAATTCACCGTTTGTTTTCCAATCTCGATGATTTGATGAATGCAAAGGTTTGTATTGCGATTGCAGGTATGGAGGGTGCGCTTGCCAGTGTGATCGGTGGACTTGTTGATTGTCCTGTGATTGCAGTGCCAACAAGTGTGGGATATGGTGCTGCATTTGGTGGGTTATCGGCATTGCTTGCCATGTTGAATTCCTGTGCGAGTGGGGTAAGCGTTGTAAATATCGATAACGGATTTGGAGCTGGATATTTAGCGAGTATGATTAATCATAGATAATTGTGAGAGAGGGGAACAATATGGATACATTATATATAGAGTGTAATATGGGTGCGGCCGGAGATATGCTGATGGCTGCATTGTTGGAGTTGTTTGAGGATAAAGAGATGTGTATTCAAAAATTGAATGCCTTGCAAATACCAAATGTGCAATATGCTTATGAAAAAAGTGTGAAGTGTGGGATTACAGGTACGCACATGTCAGTGAAGATAAATGGACAGGAAGAACATAGTCATGATCATCATGAACATGCACATAGCCACGAACATACACACGAGCATGGAGAACATGCATATAGCCACGAACATGCACATGAACATGGAACACATGGGCACAGTCATCATCATGCAAGTATGGATGATGTATGTCATATTATTCATCATCTTAATGTTTCGGAAGATGTGAAAAAGGATGCGATTGCGATTTATCAGTTAATTGCACAGGCAGAGGGACATGTTCATGATAAACCAGTGGATGAGATTCATTTTCATGAAGTTGGGACGATGGATGCTGTGGCAGATGTGGTTGGAGTATGTTATTTATTACATGAATTGGGAATTGAAAACATTGTTACTTCGCCAATACATGTGGGTAGTGGGCAGGTCCATTGTGCACATGGAATATTGCCAGTTCCAGCTCCGGCGACTGCATATTTGTTACAGGATATTCCAATGTATAGTAGTGATGTAAAGGGAGAGCTTTGTACACCAACAGGTGCAGCGATTTTGAAGTATTTTACAAAAACATTTGGAAATATGCCAGTTATGAAGGTGTCGAAGATTGGATATGGTATGGGAAAAAAGGATTTTAAGGCGGCAAACTGCGTTAGAGTGATGTGTGGAAGTATGATATAAAAACATATTTTTGAGTTTGGGCGAATATAGATAGAAAGGTATTATACGAGAGATGAAATATGAAAGACAGAATTATGCCGTGCTGCTTTCTGGTACAATTACATTGCCGGAGGTTGGAGAAGTGATTATGGATGATAAGAATGCAAAGGGAAAAGTCATTATAACAAAATAAAGAGAGTTATTTCATGAATATTTCGAATGTTGTAAGTAGAGTGGATGATTTTGTCTGGGGTCCAGTGATGATTAGTTTGTTGGTGGGCACAGGGTTGATTTTAACGATTCGTACTAATTTTTTGCCTTGGAGAAATCTAGGTTTTGCACTGAAATGTACATTGAGTAAGGAAGCAAGACAGAAGAAAAATGGAGTTGGTGATGTATCACCTTTTTCTGCACTTACAACAGCCTTGGCGGCGACGATTGGAACTGGAAATATTGTTGGTGTTGCAACTGCAATGGTGTCGGGTGGACCTGGTGCGTTGATTTGGATGTGGTTGTCCGCAGCATTTGGCTTAAGTTCCAAATTTGCTGAATGTATGTTAGCAATCAAATATCGGGAAATAAACCAAGTGGGTGAAATGTCGGGTGGTCCCATGTATACGATTCGGAAAGCATTTCCGAATAAAGAGTTAGGCAAAGTTTTGGGATGGTTATTTGCTTTTTTTACAGTGATAGCCTCCTTTGGAATTGGAAATCTTACGCAAGCGAACTCCATCGCATCTGCATTAAATGAAACATTTCGCGTATCAACAAAAAGCGTTGGAATCATTGTTATGATTTTAACGTTTTTTATTATTGTTGGTGGAATCAAAAGTATTTCAAAGGTTTCTTCCGTTGTGGTTCCAGTAATGGCACTCTTTTATATTGTATGTGGAATGATTGTGATGGTTGGGAATCGTTATAATATTTTGTCGGGGATTAAAATGATATGTTCTATGGCTTTTTCTGTGGATGCGGTATCAGGCGGGATGCTTGGGACAGTGGTTGCTTCGATGACAGATGCCATGCGTTATGGTATTGCACGTGGTGTGTTTTCCAATGAGGCGGGAATGGGTTCAGCGGCAATTACAGCAGCGGCTGCTTCAACGAATCATCCGGTGAAGCAGGGATATATTAATATGACAGGGACATTTTGGGATACCATGGTGATTTGTACGATGACAGGTCTTTGTATTGTGTCTTCTGGAGTGTTAGGTACAACGGCACAAAAGGCCTGTGGAATCTATGAAATGCATGGAAATCAAATGGATATTGTGACCGATGACGAACACCAGTTAACCAAAATGACTTATGAGGTTCGAATACATGGAAAACAGGTTATGCTAGCTTCCAAGGAGAAAGAAATCGTGCTTACACCATATGAAGGAAATCCTGATAAAGTTGCTTCGGGATATGCACCGGCAAAATTTCAAAATGGAAGATTTGTAGGAAGTTGGAAGGGAAATGATAAAAGCGTATATCATTTTCGAGAGGATGGCACTTTCGAGTATGATGAAATTGTGACGGGGGCGGCACTTACGATCCTTGCGTTTCAAACGGTACTTGGTCCGATTGGCGCATGGATGATTTCTATTGGTATCGTTTTGTTTGCATTTTCTACCATTCTTGGATGGGAATATCATGGGGAGAAGGCATTTGAGTATATATTAGGTACGCATAAATGGAATGTGATATATCGTATCTTTTTTTCTGCTATGGTATATTTGGGGGCAACACAGTCTTTAGAACTTGTATGGAATCTGTCTGATATTGCAAATGCATTTATGGCAATTCCGAATTTAATTTGTTTGTTACTTTTAAGTGGAGAAATTGCAAGAGATATCAAAGAATTTCAAAAGGATTCGGGAATAAGGTCTTGACAGTAAAAACGGGATGTGTTAATCTTTTTCTCAGTAATAGGTTTTATGTAAATACGATGATGAGGAATAGTAAGGTTTTGGACGTATACAGAGAGCTGTCGGTTGGTGCGAGACAGTTATGAATAGAATCTGAACTCACCTTTGAGTAGCCAGCTGAACAATGTATATTAAGTAGGTGTGGACGGATCCCAACCGTTAACGAGGGAAGATATCGACAACATAGTAGTCCGTATCTGTAATGAGTGCATACGAAGGTATGAATTAGAGTGGTACCGCGGAAAGCGTTGGCTTTGCGTCTCTAGCGAGGAGATGTGGAGCTTTTTTTTATGGTAAGAATCCGTGAAACAGATGAAAAGCAACACGTTTCTGTTTCAATCGATATTTGTATATAGAAGAAAGGAAGGAAAGAAAGTATGGATGCTACAAAGTATAAGAGAAATTATTTTATGCCACCAGCTGAGTCATTAGAGTGGACAAAGAAAGAGTATATAGATCAGGCACCTGCATGGTGCTCTGTAGATTTAAGAGACGGTAATCAGGCGTTGATTGTTCCAATGAGCTTAGAGGAAAAGATAGAATTTTATAAGACATTGATTGCAGTCGGATTTAAAGAAATTGAAGTGGGATTTCCTGCAGCATCTGAAACAGAATACGAGTTTCTTCGTGCGTTGATTGACCAGAATTTAATTCCCGATGATGTGACGATTCAGGTGTTGACGCAGGCTCGTCCACATATTATTAAGAAGACATTTGAAGCAGTGAAGGGTTGTAAGAAAGCAGTGATTCATTTATATAATTCAACTTCACTGGCACAGAGAGAACAGGTGTTTAAAAAGTCAAAAGAAGAGATTAAGCAGATTGCAATAGAGGGTGCAAAGCTGTTGCTTGATTTGACAAAACAGGATGGTGGTAATTATCAGTTTGAATATTCACCAGAAAGTTTTACAGGTACAGAAGTAGATTATGCATTAGAGGTTTGTAATGCAGTAATTGATATTTGGCAGCCTACAGCTGATAACAAGGTAATTATTAATTTACCTGCAACAGTAGAGATGTCACTTCCTCATGTGTATGCAAGCCAGATTGAGTATATGAGTAAGAATTTATTGATGCGTGAAAATGTGATTCTATCACTTCACCCACATAACGATCGTGGATGTGGTGTTGCAGATGCAGAGTTAGGACTTTTAGCAGGTGCAGATCGTATTGAGGGTACTTTGTTTGGAAATGGTGAGCGTACAGGTAATGTGGATATCATTACATTGGCGATGAATATGTATACACATGGTGTAGATCCAAAGCTTGATTTCAGCAATCTTCCAAAGATTACGGAAATGTATGAGCGTGTGACTGGTATGAAGGTACATGATCGTTCTCCATATACAGGAAAACTTGTGTTTGCAGCTTTTTCAGGATCCCATCAGGATGCGATTGCAAAGGGTATGCATTGGAGAGAGGATAAACAGTTACATGACTGGACTGTCCCATATTTGCCATTAGATCCAAAAGATGTTGGAAGAGAGTATGAGAGCGATGTCATTCGTATCAATTCTCAGTCTGGTAAGGGTGGTATTGGTTATATTCTGGAACAGGCGTATGGAATCAACATGCCAGCGAAGATGCGTGAGGATTTGGGATATGCGGTTAAAAATGTTTCGGATCATTTGCACAAGGAATTATCACCAGAAGAGATTTTAGGAATTTTCAATGATCAGTATGTAAATATTAAGACAGCAATTAAGTTAGATGAATGCCATTTTGTTCAGGAAGGAAATGGTGTGATTTCGACAGAACTTACAATTAAACGTGATTCTATTCAGAAAGTATATCATGGAAGTGGAAATGGTCGTTTGGATGCTGTTTCTAATGCAATTAAAAAGCATTTTGAGATTGACTTTAAGGTGATTTGCTATGAGGAGCATGCATTACAAAGAGGTTCTAACTCAGAAGCGTGTGCATATGTTGGAATCGAGACTGCGGATAATGCTGTTACATGGGGAAGTGGAATCAAGAATGATATTATTGATGCCTCTGTATGTGCATTGTTGTCTGCTGTGAATAAAGTACTTGACAAAGATAATATTAAATAATTATGGTGCAAAAAAGGTGTTTACGGATTATCGTAAACACCTTTTTTGAATGAATTAGAAAGGATTGCAAGCACTATTTTATTGTACTGTTTCGTGATTCAGTTTATTTAAATAGCGTTCGATACAACGATGGGATTGTGTGTAAAGTTCTTTCAATTGGGGATGGTTTGTTTTTACCTGATCGTGTTTTCCCAAACTACATGCGAGCTCTTGCTGATAGCTAAATGCAGATAAATCTTCTAATCCGATACATCCCATAGCTCCTTTTAATGCATGTGCTTTGATTTCGTAACGTTCGTAGTCTTCATGCAAATAAGCATCTTCAATTTCTGACCAACGTTCTTCCTCGAGCTCCAATGCATAGGATAATATGGCAATTAGCAGTGATTTTTTTCCACCCATATTTTCCAAAGCAATTTTCTCATTTATTTCCATCGTTGTTTATAAATTCCTTTCCAATTTTAAAATAATCCGTAACTTTGAATAGTTACTATAATTCTATATTATGCATAAAGAGGATATTTTGAAGTGATGCTCTTAACAAGCTCCATTGCCTTTGCTTCATCTTTATCGATAACGGCAGCTTTGATTGCATCAGCGATGATTTCCATATCTTCTTCCTTTGCACCACGAGTTGTAATCGCAGGTGTTCCAAGACGGATACCGCTTGTAACAAATGGTGATTTTGGATCGTTTGGAACAGTGTTCTTGTTTGCAGTAATATGTACGCTATCAAGAAGCTTTTCAACCTCTTTACCTGTTAAATCTAAATTCTGTAAGTCAACAAGCATTAAGTGGTTGTCTGTACCACCAGATACAATCTTAAATCCTCTTTGTGTAAGTGCATTTGCTAATGCAGCAGCATTTTTAACAACCTGTGTCTGGTATGCTTTGTATTCGTCTGTAAGTGCTTCTTTTAAACAAACTGCTTTACCAGCAATAACGTGCATTAAAGGACCACCCTGAATACCAGGGAAAACAGCTTTGTTAAAGTTGTATTTTTCATTTACTTCATTACTTGATAAAATCATACCTCCACGAGGTCCGCGAAGTGTTTTGTGTGTAGTAGTAGTAGTAACGTGTGCATATGGAATTGGGCTTTCGTGAAGTCCAGCTGCAACCAAACCTGCAATATGTGCCATATCTACCATTAATACAGCACCAACAGAATCAGCAATCTCACGGAAGCGCTTGAAATCAATTTTACGAGCATATGCAGAAGCACCAGCTACGATTAATTTTGGCTTACATTCTTTTGCCATACGTTCTACTTCGTCATAGTCGATGAAACCATCATCATTTACACCGTAAGGAACAACATTGAAGTATTTACCAGACATATTAACTGGAGAACCATGTGTTAAGTGACCACCATGATTTAAGTTCATACCCATAAATGTATCACCTGGCTCCATGATTGCAAAAAATACAGCCATGTTTGCCTGTGCACCAGAGTGTGGCTGCACGTTTACATATTCACAGCCGAATAATTTTTTGGCGCGCTCTCTTGCTAAATCCTCTACAACGTCTACATGTTCACAACCGCCATAGTAACGTTTTCCTGGATATCCCTCTGCATATTTGTTTGTAAGGGGACTTCCCATAGCCGCCATAACAGCTTTACTAACGATGTTTTCTGATGCAATTAACTCAATATTGTCATTCTGTCTGTTAATTTCATCAGTCATTGCTTTAGCAACTTCAGGATCATAATTGCTGATTTCATCAAAGCTATACATAATTTACCTCCATATTTAACCCGTTTCGGGAATTATTACTTACGCATTTGGAAGAAATACTTCCATAAAAACGCTATACCAAACAATTTTACAATGATTTAATAGAATACGCAATAGGATAATCAATAAATTTTCCGAGAGAAGAGGGAAGGAAAATGAGGGTTGTTAGCACTCTGGTGTGATGAGTGCTAATTTTTTCTTGACTTTTTGATTTTCCTATACTATTATTGACTTTATAGAAATCAAGAAAGAGTTAGGAGATGTTTTTTATGGCAGCAAAGAAAAAAGGAAGTTTATCTATTAACAGTGATAATATTTTTCCTATTATTAAGAAGTGGTTATATTCAGATCATGACATTTTTATTCGAGAGGTAGTGTCGAATGCTTGTGATGCGGTAACAAAGCTTCGTAAGCTTTCTATGATTGGTGAATATGAAGAGAAATCAGATGACAATTATCGTATTGATGTGATAGCCAGTCCTACAGATAAAACACTCACATTTATAGATAACGGTATTGGTATGACAGCAGATGAGGTGAATGAATATATTAATCAGATTGCTTTTTCTGGTGCATCAGATTTCCTGGAAAAGTATAAGGATAAGGCAACAGATGATCAGATCATTGGACATTTTGGTTTGGGATTTTATTCTACATTTATGGTAGCAGATAAGGTTACAATCAATACATTATCTTATAAAGATGGTGCAGAACCAGTATTTTGGGAATGCGATGGTGGAACAGATTATACAATGTCAGAGGGTGACCGTGATGTACACGGAACAGAGATTACATTGTATTTAAATGAAGATTGTTTTGAATTTGCAAACGAATATCGTGTGAAAGAAGTATTGGAAAAGTATTGTTCATTTATGCCAGAGGAAATTTTCTTTACCAATGCAGATGCAGCAAAGGATGAGGAACAGGCTGAAGTTGTAGAAGCGGATGCGGCAGAAGGTGACGATGCAAAGGAAGAATCAAAGGAAAAACCAATCAATGATACACATCCACTTTGGACCAAGCATCCAAATGATTGTACGGAGGAAGAATATAAGGAATTCTACCGTAAGGTATTCCTTGATTTCAAAGAACCATTGTTCTGGATTCATTTGAATATGGATTATCCATTTAACTTAAAGGGTATTCTTTACTTCCCAAGATTTAATTCAGAGTATGAATCATTAGAAGGCACAATTAAATTGTATAATAATCAGGTGTTTATCGCTGATAACATCAAAGAAGTTATTCCTGAATTCCTTTTATTGTTGAAGGGTGTGATTGATTGTCCGGATTTACCATTGAATGTATCTCGTAGTGCATTGCAAAATGATGGATTTGTTAAGAAGATTTCTGATTACATTACCAAGAAGGTTGCTGATAAGTTATCAGGTATGTTTAAAACAGAGCGTGAGACATATGAGTCATATTGGGATGATTTGAGCCCATTTATCAAGTTTGGTTGTTTGAAGGACAATAAGTTTGATGACAAGATGAAGGATTATATCTTATACAAGAGTGTAAATGATAACTATGTGACACTTCCTGAATATTTAGAGGCTGGAAAAGAAAAGTATGAAAATACTGTATTCTATACAGATGATGAAAAAGTGCAATCACAGTATATCAACATGTTTAAGGAGCAGGAGATTGACGTTGTAGTGCTTTCACATAATATTGATACGCCTTATATTACACATCAGGAACAACGCGATGACAAAGTGAAATTTACACGTGTGGATTCTGGTGTGACAGATACATTCAAGGAAGAGATTTCTGAAGAAGAAATGAAGGAAACAACAGATAAGCTTTCTGAAATCTTTAAAAAGGCATTGAACAATGATAAGCTCACAATTAAAGTTGAGAAACTAAAGAATGCTTCTGTATCTTCCATGATTACTTTATCAGAGGAAACAAGAAGAATGCAGGATATGATGAAAGCATATAGCATGGGTGGTATGATGTCACCAGATATGTTTGGTGGAGATCAACAGACACTTGTGTTGAATGCAAATAATGATTTGGTACAGTTCATTATGGAAAATCCAGAAGGAGAGCATACCAATATGGTTTGTGAACAGCTTTATGATCTTGCGCGAATTGCACACACACCATTAGAAGCGGATGCAATGACAAAGTTTATTGCAAGAAGCAATGAGATTTTATCATTATTAACAAAATAAAATAAGTAAGGTCCACCAGACGTCTGGTGGACCTTTTGTCTACTTAAATAATATAATCGCTTGGTATTTCTTTGCTCCATTCTAGCATATCTTGCAAAGTAACATGATCAATGACACTTTTAATCGCATCATCTAACATTGTCCATAATCGTAAAGAGGTACAAACAGAAGCACGTTCACAATCTACAGTATCCCCTTCTAAACAGGCAACTGGTGCCATATCCCCTTCTGTTAATCGTAAAATCATTCCAACGGTGTATTCTTGTGGCTCCTTGGCAAGACGATAACCACCCTGTGCACCGCGCAAGCTTTTAACGTAACCTGCTTTTTTCAAAGAGGTAACGATTTGTTCTAAATATTTTTCGGATATATTTTCTCTTTGGGCAATGTCTTTCATACGAACAAGCTCTCCAGTATTGTGTTTTGCTAAGTCGAGCATCAGTCGTAAGGCATAGCGTCCTTTTGTAGATATTTTCATGATTTTCACCTCGTGTATCTATGATATATAGTGATTCCTGTGTTAATTATACACTTTTCCTAGTATATTAGTCAACATTATATTACATGAATGAGTTATTGTTGTATTGTAATGTGATTTTGACGGAAAAGACTGACTATTGTGGTAGTAAATTCCTGTTCAAGATGTTTCTCCATTGTAAATATTTTATATGAAATTCCACATATTACAGATAGTGCGTGATCTTGAAATAAAATGTTGATAAACATACCGTCAATGTCATGTTTGGTCAAACTAGAGCGAGTATCTTGTAATAGTTGTTCTGTAGCAGCTGGTGAAAGTTTTAACACGATTTTAAGTAAGGAAGGTGTTTTCTTTCCCTTGATTAGCTGAAATATTTTTTCCTTTGCAAATTTCCAAAAGATAAAGGGAGAGTGTTCTTCGTGTAACATAAGTCGTTCTTCTTCCTCAAAAAAATCGAGATTCAAATGCCCGTCTAGTGTATAGCTCATATCTGTTTTCAGATTGGCTGAAACAAATTCGTAGGTATCTAATTGGTTCGTTTGAAAAAGAAGCTGCATAAATGGTTTGATATCTAATATTTGAATGGTCTGCATGAACAGCCTCCTTATTATGTGTCATTTTATAGGAAATAGTTTAGCATTTGTCGTGTTTTTGTGCAACAATTTATAGGACAATAGGAGAGACTTACGTTCGTTGATTATTTTGAAAAAAGAGAATATAATAATTGAAAATGGGAGGAACACTTATGAAACGAAGTTTCATAATAGGAATGTGTTCCGACGATATGTGGTAAGGAGGGACCCACTAGTGGGAGGATGCCTTATCACTTACATATTAAAACGGGAGGAACGCGTAAAGATGAATGAATTGTTTGAACTGTTGTCAGAAGGAGTAACTGCCTCTCATACAATTGCGAAGGTAAAAGCATGTCTTTTAAAAAATGGATTTGAAGAGCTGATGTTAGGAGAAGAATGGCAATTAGCACATCATAAAAAATATTATGTTAACTTGTATGGAACGAATATTGTTGCATTTTCAATTGGAGGTGCGTCGAAAGAAACGAGTTCTTTTCGAATCGCTATGGCACATAGTGATTATCCTAATTTTCAGTTGAAACCGAATGCGGTTATGCATACAAATGGTATTGTGCGATTGAATGTTGAAATATATGGAGGGATGTACCAAAAATCATGGATTGACCGTCCTTTGGGAATTGCTGGAAGCGTTGTTGTAAAAGGAAAAGATGCATTTCATCCGAGAACATTGCTATATAAGAGCGACCGTCCACTTTGTCTGATTCCGAGTCTTGCGATTCATATGGATCGGGAATTGAATAAAAAGGGTGCATTAGATGTTGCAAAGGAATTGGTTCCGATTGCTGCATTATCTGCAGATGCTAATTTGTTTGGCGAAATTGCAAAGGCATTGTCTATCCAAGAGGAAGAAATTTTGGATTATGATTTGTACCTTTATAATACAGATATGCCTGAAGTGGTTGGATTGGATGAATCTATGGTTGCATCGCCAAGACTGGATAATTTAACTTCTGTAGCAGCAATTCTTGCAAATATTACAAAGACAGAGGTTCCAGATGGTGCTGTGGATGTTATGGCTATATTTGATAATGAAGAAGTAGGTAGTTTGTCATCGCAAGGGGCAGATAGTGAATTATTACCTATGATATTGGAAAAGATTGGAAGAGCACTCGAAGGTTCGGATTTCAGTTTGACAAATGTATTGCAAAGTAGTTTTTTGCTATCGGTAGATGTTGCGCATGGACAACATCCGAATTATGAAGAAAAAAGTGATGCTACGAATAAGGCAAAGCTTGGAAGTGGATTTTGTTTAAAACGCAGTGTCGGTCAAAAATATGGAACAACAGCACAAAGTGCAGCAGTTGTGAAACAACTATGTCAGGCAAATCAGATTCCGTATACGATTGCAGTCAATAAAACGGGAATACCAGGTGGCAGCACACTGGGACCAATTATGACATCACATTTACCGATGCCGTGTGCAGATATTGGGATGCCAATTCTTGCAATGCATTCGACCTGTGAATTAGGTGCATTAAAGGATTATGATGCACTAAAGGACGTGATTCGTCTTTTTTTTGCATATTAAAATATAGAAAATAAGCTTGCCAGAAAACACCAAAAGACATCTTACATAAAGAAAAAAGGAGATGGAATACTATACTATATAATTGTTCATTTCAGTAATAAAGTACAAAAATGGAGGTGTACCATCGTGAAAGCATATGTGGATCAAGAGGGATGTATCAGTTGTGGTCTCTGTGTGGCATCTTGTCCCGAGGTTTTTTCGTTTGACGAAAATGGTGTGGCAGAAGCAACTGGCGGTCTTACGGATGAAAATTTTGCGTCTGCTGAGTCTGCCAGAACTTCATGTCCGGTATCCGTGATTGATATTCTTGAAGATTGATGGATGAAATATATTCATTTTGCTATTGGTAAGATGAATGGGATTTGATACATTGTATTTACAATATATTGTGTAAAAAAGGAGAAAAAAATTGTTTTTTTCTAGAAGTGGTATTTTCGAAAAAAGCGAAAAAATGCATTTAGAAAAATTCAAAAAGAAATGAGGCTTAAATTGCCAAAAAGCACCGAAAATCAGCACTTGACGACATGAAATGGATTCATTATAATAATCAAACTTGAAGAAATAATGATGTCTTTAGATTATGGATATAGAAAAAGGTGATTGGATGGCGAAGATAACAAGAGCGGAGTTAAAACGACGTCGCAGAATTGAAATGTACAAAAAAATCATCATTTACGGGTTCCTTGTCATGACAATTTTTCCGATTTTAACTAGTTGTTTTCTGTTGTATAAAATCAACAAAATAGAAAAACAGGTTGATTATGTATTAAGTCGGAATGGAAAAGATTATTTAACCTTAAGATCGAGTCGTGAGGCTTTGCTTGGTAATCCGAATGCGGATAGTGGTTTTTTTGCCGATTCCACAAGAGTTTTGCTGGGGAGTTCAGATGTTGATACAAAACGTGCTAGAAACACAGAGGCAACGCAAAAGAATAAACATAAAATAGAACAGTCTTTAAAAGTGGAAGAAGCAAATGTGCAAGCTACAGATGCTACGACAAGTAAGGAGTACAAAGGAAGAGTTTATTTGACATTTGATGATGGACCTTCCATTTATACAGGACAGATTCTTGATATTTTGAAAGAAAATGATGTGAAAGCTACATTTTTTGTAATTGGACGTGATGAAGAATATTATGATTATTATAAGAGAATTGTAAATGAAGGGCATACAATTGGAATGCATTCATATACACATGTCTATCAGGATTTTTATAAATCATTAGATAGCTTTGGGGCAGAGATTACAAAGCTAGATCAGTTGATTTATGATGTTACAGGTGTGCATACAAGAGTATTTCGATTTCCGGGAGGAAGCTCAAACAGTGTATCTGCTTTGCCAATTCAGGAATATATAGCTTACTTGAATGAACATAATATTAACTATTATGATTGGAACTCCTTAAATGGGGATGCAGTGACATCGGGATTATCACCACAGACATTGGTAGATAATATAATGAATGACGTGAAATGTAATGAGGATTCGATTGTTTTAATGCATGATTTGCAGACAACGCACACAACAGTGGAGTCACTACAGTTGCTGATTGACACGCTACGAACGGAAGGATATGAGATTTTACCAATTGATGAAAATGCACCATTGATTCAGCATGTTTCGTGTAATTCTATAGAAGAATAAAAGAAAGTCAAAATTCTAAAAGACGAGGTCTTTGTCAAGAAGACAGGGGCGTAGCCATTTGGGGTTTTGACTTTTTCTTTTTGATTTTAGAACTTGTATGACGTTGTTCTTGCGCTTTATCATTCAGGGAAAATATGATAGTATAAAAGTGACAAAGTTAGAACGGGAGAAAAACATGGAATATAAAGAGGCGTTAGATTATATGGAATTAGTCGGAAAACGAGGAAGTATATTTGGTCTTCGTCCGATTCAGATATTATTAGAAAAATTAGGGAATCCTCAAAATCAATTACGTGTGATTCATATTGCTGGAACGAATGGAAAAGGAAGTATTTGTTCATTTTTGGAAATGATGTACCGTGTAGAAGAAAAAAGGGTTGGAAGATACATTTCCCCCACATTGCATGGATATTTAGAACGTTTTCAAATTAATGGGGAATGGATGTCCGAAGAGACCTTTGCAAGAATGTTATCTACGGTTGCTCCAATTATAGAAGAAATGCGGACACTGGGAGAAGATATACCGACTGCGTTTGAAATAGAAACGGTAATTGCGTTTTTATATTTTGTGGAAGAACATGTTGATTTGGTGATATTGGAAACGGGTATGGGTGGTCGCCTGGATGCAACCAATGTGCTACAAAAACCATTATGTACGGTATTTGCATCCATTGGCAGAGATCACATGCAGTTTTTGGGAGAGGATGTCGTACAGATTGCCCAGGAAAAGGCAGGTATTATGCGTGATACATGTCCGGTGATTGCTTATCCGAATGATGAACGTGTAAGTCGGGTTTTAAGTGAATGTGCTAGTTCGCATCACTCTGTTTTTTTGCAGGTTGATCAAAAAGATATTGAAATATTGTCCGAAACGTTGGATGGTAGTTGTTTTCGATATCTCGGGGAAGAATATGAAATCTCGTTGGCAGGTACCTATCAGATTTATAATGCTGTGACAGCAATTGCATGTAAATTGTTATTGGATCAGACGATAAAAAAAGATGCATTAAAGCAGGTTAAGTGGGAAGGTCGATTTCAGGTGGTGAGCAGAAGTCCTTTGTGGGTGAAGGACGGTGCACATAATGTGGATGGAGTTAAAGCCTTGGTAAATTGTGTGGAAAAGCATTTTACAAATTATAAGATTATCTTTATAATAGGAGTATTACGGGATAAAGAATATGAAAAGATGATGCGTATATTAGGTCCGATTGCAGAATGTGTTTATACCATTACACCAGACAGTCCTCGTGCGCTGTCTGCAGCGGAATTAAAACAGGCAATTATTCCGTTTTGCAATCAGGTGACGAGTTGTGAATCCCTGATGCAGGCATGTATATATGCGAATCAGCAATACGAGTATTTTAAACAAAAGCAGGAAAATGCAGTTGTAATTGCATGTGGATCGTTATCGTATATAGGTCAGATTGAAGAAATATTAGCTATGTCAGAATAGGTGGAAATCGTGGAACGAGTAAATAAGATATTGGAACATCCTTTATTTCAGGATTATCAGAAACGATTAGATGCATTAGAACGAAATCGTATTTTTTGCAAACATGGTTTTGAACATGCGATTTCGGTTGCGAGAATTTTATATATTATGGTTTTAGAGCAAGGTCTTGCATATACAAAATCCGTGATATATGGAACGGCACTTTTGCATGATTTAGGAAGAGTGCAGCAATATGAAAATGGAACGCCGCATGATGAGGCGAGTGTAAAGATTGCGAAACAGGTTCTTGAGGATTGTGGTTATGTAAAAGAAGAAATTGATATTATGTTAACTGCAATACACGGACATAGACAGGATGATGTACTGCAGGACTCATTTTCTTTATTATTTTACAAGGCGGATAAAATAAGTCGGGAATGTTATCACTGTGAAGCAGCAGATGATTGTTATTGGGCACAGGAAAAACGAAATCATACCATACGATACTAAAAAAGTTGACATAATATATCAGGAGGCGCAAGTATGATAATAGGAAATAAGGAATTTGATTTGGATAACAAGTTTTATATCATGGGGATTTTGAATGTGACTCCAGATTCTTTTTCAGATGGTGGGAAATTCAATGATATGGACCATGCACTGAAGCAGACGGAAAAGATGATAGCGGATGGTGCGGATTTGATTGATGTTGGTGGAGAATCTACAAGACCGAATCATATTAAGATTTCAGTTGAGGAAGAAATTGAGAGAGTTTGTCCAATTATTGAGGCAATCAAGAAAAGATTTGACATTCCGATATCACTTGATACATACAAATCTGAAGTAGCAAAGGCCGGGATTGCATCTGGCGCCGATTTGTTAAATGATATATGGGGATTGAAATGGGATGGAACCATGGCAAAGGTTGTTGCAGATACAGGTGTTGCATGTTGTTTGATGCATAACAGAAAGGAACCTGTTTACCATGATTTTGTTAAGGATATGGTAATGGATTTACAGGAAAGTGTAGAGATTGCATTAGCAGCGGGAATTCAAAAAGATCGTATTATATTAGATCCTGGGATTGGATTTGCGAAGGATTTGGAACAGAATTTATTGGCGATGAAGCATTTACAGGATATTCAACAATTAGGATATCCGGTATTGTTAGCTACATCGAGAAAGTCTATGATAGGATTAACTCTGGATTTACCAGTAACAGAGAGAGAAGAGGGTACGATGGCGACATCTGTATTGGGACGTATGGCTGGCTGCTGTATGTTTCGTGTGCATGATGTGCAATCAAATTTGCGCGCGCTTCGAATGACAGAGGCAATTTTAAAGGCGTGAAAGGATGAAGCATATGGATTGTATTCAAATTGAAAATTTAGAACTGTTCGGCTATCACGGCGTATTCGAAGAAGAGGCCTTTTTGGGACAGAAATTTATTGTTAGCGCCAAACTATTTTTAAATACAAGAAAAGCAGGTATGACAGATGATTTGAAGGATTCTTTGGATTATGGTCAGGTTTGCCAAAAAATAAAAAAAATAGTTGAGACAGAGCGTTATATGTTGATAGAACGTTTGGCTGAGGTGTTGGCGGAAAGCTTGCTTTTGGCATTTGATCAGATTCGGGAAATAGAGCTTTCTGTGAAAAAACCATGGGCACCTGTGCATGTGCATGTAGATACCGTTGGTGTGACAATAAAACGTGCATGGCATAAGGCATATCTATCCATTGGTTCTAATATGGGCGATCGTGAGGGGTATCTCGATTTTGCAATCGATCAGCTAAATGCATTATCAGACACCAAGGTTACAAATGCGTCTGATTATTTGGAAACGGAACCATATGGAAATGTGGAGCAGGATAAGTTTTTGAATGGTGCGTTGGAAATTGAAACACTAAAATCTCCACAGGAATTATTAGAAACTGTACTTTCTATTGAAAAAGAAGCACATAGAGAGCGTTTGATTCATTGGGGTCCAAGAACATTGGATATTGATATATTATTTTATGATAATCTGGTGATTCGGGAGGAACATTTATTGATTCCGCATATTGAAATTCCAAAGCGCGAATTTGTGTTAAAACCACTTGCAACGATTGCGCCTTATTATGTGCATCCGATTAGTGGGAAAATGATTATAGAATTATTAGATGCGTGCGAGACTTAATTTATGTGGTTGATAGTTGCTTATAGTATATAACTTTAATCTACATAATTGAGAATTTCACAATTGCCTAAAATATATAAACGAGAGAAAAAGGAGCTTGAAATGGTACAGGATTTAAGTGTAACAAGACAGGAAATTGATAAAGTAGATCAGCAGATTGTTGAATTGATTGAAAAGAGAATGGATTTGGCTTTAGAGGTAGCAAAGTATAAGATGTCTACAGGTAAGCCGATTTATGATAGACAAAGAGAGTTAGAAAAGTTAGAGAAGCTGGGGACTATTGCAAGTACGGAGTTCAATGCAAAAAGTGTGCAGGAGCTTTTCTT
This sequence comes from Eubacteriales bacterium, assembly GCA_030533405.1. Lineage (GTDB taxonomy): Bacteria > Bacillota > Clostridia > Lachnospirales > Lachnospiraceae > CAG-590. Next base: position 23,910 of record JAUNJF010000003.1, on the reverse strand, counting down.
GCAGATTATGTCTGTGTCAAGACGTTATCAGTATAGTGTAATTGGTGATCAGGATCATGTAATTGATGGTATGTTTGAAAAGAAAGAAGCGCTTGACATTACTGCGGATACAAAGGTTGCCTATGCAGGGGTTCCGGGGGCATTTGCAGAAATGGCTATGATTGATTATTTTGGAGAAGAGATTCAGACCGTTGCAGTGAAGGAATTTAGAGATGTTACAAGTATGGTAGCATCAGGAGAGGTCGATTATGGTGTGTTACCAATTGAGAATTCTACGGCGGGATTTGTAAGTGGTATTTATGATTTGTTGGATCGCAATGCCTTATCGATTGTTGGTGAGCAAAAGGTACAGGTGAATCAGTGTTTGTTGGGAATTCCTGGAACAAATTTATCAGAGGTAACAACGGTATACTCGCATCCACAGGGACTAATGCAGGCGAAAGATTATTTGGATGACAAGGGCTGGCATGAGGTCAGCATGAATAATACAGCTGCCAGTGCAAAGAAAGTTAAGGAAGAGGGCGATACCTCAAAGGTTGCAATTGCCAGTGCAAGAGCAGCAAAATTGTATGGATTAGAGATTTTGAATCCGAAATTAAATGTATCGGATGACAATACGACACGTTTTGTGATTGTGTCAAAGAAGCGCGAATATGTAGAATCTGCAAATAAGGTAAGTATTTCTTTTGCACTTCCACATCAGTCGGGTACGTTATATAACATTTTGGCACATTTTATCTTTAATAATGTGAATATGACGAGTATCGAATCGATTCCGCTGACAGGAAGACAATGGGAGTATTGTTTCTTTGTAGATTTTGAAGGCAATTTGAGTGATTCGGCAGTAAAGAATGCCTTAAAGGGGATTATGGCAGAGACGGAAGATTTCCGAATTCTTGGCTGCTTTGTATCATAATATATGGGGAAGTTATTTTAAGAAGGTAATTTGTGGAACAGGAGGGTGAAGTATGGCAGTAAAAACATTTGCAGCGATTGATGTTGGTTCAACAGATGTGACCATGAAAATCTATGAGATTACTGCAAAAAGGGGATCCAGACAAATTGATTGTGTTAGTAACATCATTGCGTTGGGTTCAGATACGTATGCAAAGGGGTTTGTGTCGCAGGAATCAGTAGAAAAGCTTTGTGATATATTAAACGGATTTTCCAGAAAAATGAAAGAATATGGGGTTGAACATTACAAGGCTTATGCAACAAGTGCCATTCGTGAAGCAAAGAATAAGATGATGGTATTGGATTTGTTGAAGCTTCGAACAGGAATTGAAATTCATGTGTTGAGCAATTCTGAACAACGATTTTTAATGTATAAGGGCTTAGCAGCAAATGGAGTGAATTTCAAACAGGTTGCGGAAAAGAACACCGCAATTGTGGATATCGGAGGCGGAAGTGTTCAGATTTCTTTGATGAATAATGGTAAGCTTAGCGTAACACAAAATATGCCAATTGGTGCGTTGCGTGTAAGAGAGCGTTTGAAGAATTTAAAGGTTAGTCCTGTTCATATGGAGCGTGTTATTGGCGAGTTTGTTGAGAATGAAATTGAAACATTTTCAGCATTTTATTTGGGTGATAAGACTATTAAAAACATTATTGCCATTGGTGATGAGATAGAAAATCTGATGCACATTATTTCAGGACATACGGTTGCAGATCAATTAAATGAAGAACAGTTAAAGCATGTAATTGAAGAAATCATTACGAAGAATCCTGTAGACTTGGCGTTAGAATATAAAATACCATATGAGAGAGCGACATTATTGTTGCCAGCGGCTATGATTTACCGTATTTTCTTGCAGAAATCAAAGGCGGATACGATTTGGACACCGAAGGTGGATTTGTGTGATGGTATTATCGTAGATGAGTTGTTGCGAACGAAAGGTATAACAGTAGAACATGATTTTGATGAAGATATTCGTTCTATTGTACGTCAAATGGCAAAACGATATCGTTGTAACAAGGGGCATAATGTAAATGTAACGAAAATTGCCTGTCAGATTTTTGATAAGACGAAGAAAATTCATGGTCTAGGACCGAATGAACGTATGCAATTGGAGATTGCAGCAACCTTACATGATTGTGGAAAGTTTATTAATATGAATGGGGCATCGGCAAATTCGTATTCGATTATAATGTCAAATGAGATTATGGGACTTTCGCATAAGCAAAGAGAAGAGGTTGCAAATATTGTAAAATATAATGCATTATCATTACCTACATATGAGAATTTAAGAGCGGAAATCGGTGAGTGCGATTATATGACCATTGTTAAGTTGTTGGCAATTTTAAGAGTTGCCAATGCGATGGACCGTTCACACAAACAAAAAGCAAGTGAATATGATATTGTAGTGAAAGATAAGCAGTTGGTGATTACGATTGATACATTGTCAGATTTGACATTGGAGCGGGGATTATTTGATAGTAAAGCAGATTTCTTTTTACAAGTATATGGAATACGACCAATGATGAAGCAGAAAAGGAGTGTGTAGCAGATGAAGGAGAAGAGTAAATATTTAAAACCGGAGTATTTGGAAAATAGGGAATTATCATGGTTACAGTTTAATAAGCGAATTTTGGCAGAGGCGAAAGATAAGTCGATTCCTTTATTTGAACGAATGAAATTTTTGAGCATTACAGCGTCTAATTTGGATGAATTTTTCATGATTCGTATTGCTTCATTAATTGATATGGTGCATGCAGATTACACAAAACCAGATATTGCTGGTATGACACCCAAAGAGCAATTAAATGAAATTGTTCCAGAGGCGAAAGCATTTATGGGAGAACAGTATCGAACACTGAATCGTTCTTTATTGCCATTGCTTGAAAAAGCGGGATTAAAGTTAGTAGAGCATCATGAAGATTTAACAGAACAGCAGGCAAAGTTTGTGGATGAATATTTTATGAGAGATGTTTATCCTGTTTTGACACCAATGGCAGTGGATTCATCTCGCCCATTTCCTTTGATTCAGAATAAATCTTTAAATATTGGTGCTTTGATCCAGGATAAAAAGAAAGCGGATGTTGTAGATATTGCAACTGTGCAAGTACCAAGTGTTTTAGCTCGAATTGTGCAGATTCCATCGGAAGTTGAGAATGAGACTGCAATTATTTTGTTAGAGGAAGTTATTGAACGTAATTTGGATAAACTGTTTTTGAATTATAAAATTTTAAGTGCGCATCCATATCGTGTCATGAGAAACGCAGACCTTACAATTGACGAGGATGATGCTGCTGATTTATTAAAGGAAATTGAAAAACAGATTAAAAAGCGTCAGTGGGGCGAAGTAATTCGACTAGAAATCGCAGATACAATGGATAAACGTTTGCAGAAAAAATTAATGGAACAGCTTAATGTGGACGAAAATTATCTTTATAAGATTAATGGTCCATTGGATCTTACATTTTTGATGAAGGCATACGGTATCGATGGATTTGATGCATATAAAATTCCGAAATTTATTCCACAAAAGGTTCCAGGATATGATAGAGAACGTGGAATCTTTGAGCAGATTCGTGAACGTGATATTTTGTTACATCATCCATATTATGAGTTTACGCCAGTTGTTGATTTTATTTCGCAGGCTGCAAATGATAAAAATGTATTGGCAATTAAACAAACACTTTATCGTGTAAGTGGTAATTCTCCAATCGTTGCATCGTTGGCAAGAGCTGCTGAAAATGGAAAACAGGTCACAGTACTTGTAGAGTTAAAAGCAAGATTTGATGAAGAGAATAATATTGGATGGGCAAAGATGCTTGAGAAAGCGGGCTGTCATGTTATATATGGATTGGTTGGTTTGAAGACACATTCTAAGATTGCACTGGTTGTGCGAAAGGAAGAGGATGGTATCAAGCGATATGTGCATTTAGGAACAGGTAATTATAATGATGTAACAGCAAAGTTATACACAGATATGGGATTGTTAACCTGTAATGATGCGATTGGTGAAGATGCAACAGCTGTCTTTAATATGCTTTCAGGTTATTCAGAACCGCCTGTTTGGAACAAATTAATGGTTGCACCAATTTGGTTAAAGGATCGATTCCTGATGCTGATTCATCGTGAAGAAGAAAATGCAAAGAAAGGAAAAGAAGCAAGAATTGTTGCAAAAATGAATTCCCTTTGTGATCCGATGATTATTGAGGCACTCTACAAAGCCAGTGCAGCGGGCGTAAAGATTGAATTAATCATTCGTGGAATTTGTTGTTTGAAAACAGGAATTCCAGGAATATCTGAAAATATTCAGGTGCGTTCCATTGTTGGTAATTTCTTAGAGCATTCTAGAATTTTTTACTTCTATAATGATGGTTTTGAAGATGTTTATATGGGAAGTGCAGATTGGATGCCACGTAATTTGGATAAACGTGTAGAGATTACATTTCCGGTTGAGGATGAACGCTTAAAAGCAGAAGTGATTTCTATTTTGAACCTGCAGTTAAGTGATACCTTGAAGGCGCATATATTACAACCAAATGGTAGAGAGTATGCAAAACAGGATCTTCGCGGACTCAATAAGATAGCAGCGCAGGATGAATTTTGCAAGCAGGCACTAGAGAGTAAGGCAAGGGAAAAGGAAGAACATAAGAGTCGTATTTTTGAGCCTGTTATGAGTAGTTCAAAAACAGATAAATAAAAAAGAAAAAAGTAGTTGACTTGGATAAATGGTTGTGGTAATATATCTAAGTCGTGAGACAGACAACAAAGCAGAGTATCCACTCTCACCTTAGCGCATGGGGCGACTCGGGTTAATATTAGAGGAATAACACAGTAGGTGTTTCTAATAGAAGTGGATAGGTATGCTATCCACTTTTTTTGTGGAAGTTGTAGTATGGAGAATAGAACAACATTTTGAGATGGAGGTACAAAGCCATAGCTGAGTTAATGATTAATGAGCAGATTCGTGATAAGGAAGTTCGTTTGATTGGTACAGAGGGCGAACAGTTAGGAATCATGTCCGCAAAGGATGCTATGAAGTTGGCAAAAGAGGCAGAGCTTGATCTTGTAAAGATTGCTCCAAATGCGAAACCACCGGTATGTAAGATTATTGATTACGGAAAGTATCGTTACGAGCTTGCCAGAAAAGAAAAAGAAGCAAAGAAGAAACAGAAGACAATCGATATCAAAGAGGTGCGTTTATCACCAAATATTGATACGAATGATTTGAATACAAAGGTGAATCAGGCAAGAAAGTTCTTGGCAAAGGGAGATAAGGTAAAGGTTACTTTGAGATTCCGTGGTAGAGAGCTTGCCCATGTGAACCAGAGTAAGGTTATTTTAGATGATTTTGCTGAACAACTTGCAGATGTCGCTTCAGTTGATAAACCTGCAAAGTTTGAAGGTAGAAGCATGATCATGATTTTAACTGAGAAGAAATAGCTTATATACGGAAACTTAATCCGATACATTATGAAGATTGGAAAAAGTTCTGATTATATATGATAAGTGTTAACAACATTTAAGGAGGAAAATAAAATGCCAAAATTAAAGACAAACAGAGCAGCTGCAAAGCGTTTCACAAAGACAGGAACTGGTAAGTTAAAGAGAAATAAAGCTTACAAGCGTCATATCTTAACAAAGAAGTCAACAAAGCATAAGAGAGATCTTCGTAAGCAGACAATGATGGATAAGACAAACGAGAAAGTAATGAAGAAGATTTTACCATATCTCTAAGAAGCAACGATATTTGGTACATGAATTAGGAGGAAATAAAAATGGCAAGAGTTAAAGGCGGCGTAGGCGCTAAGAAAAGACATAACAGAACATTAAAGCTCGCAAAGGGTTATAGAGGAGCAAGATCTAAGCAGTACAGAGTTGCAAAGCAGTCAGTTATGAGAGCACTTACTTCTTCATATGCTGGACGTAAGCAGAGAAAGAGACAGTTTAGACGTCTTTGGATCGCTCGTATCAATGCAGCAGCTAGAATGAATGGTTTATCATACAGCAAGTTCATGTATGGACTTAAGCTTGCAGGTGTTGATATGAACCGTAAGATGCTTGCTGAGTTAGCAGTATCTGATGCTGAAGGATTTGCAAAACTTGTAGAAGTTGCAAAGGCAAAATTAGCTTAATTTAAAGTTGTATTTATATCATGATTCGATATAGATGAGGGAGATCGGTTGGCAGGTGTCTTTGGCACCTGCATCCAACCAGTTCTCAAAAAAATGAAAAAAAGTGCAATTTGCTATTGCATTTATACTCAGAATGTAGTATCATGTTTGAGGTGTTAAAAATGAATATGCGGAAGTGCTGGAATTGGCAGACAGGCCAGACTAAGGATCTGGTGCTAGCAATAGCGTGTGGGTTCAAGTCCCATCTTCCGCAGTGTGAAAAAATAGCTAGGCTGATAAGCCTAGTTATTTTTTTGACCTTGCCGAAGGCTCCTTGAACCCATGGTTCAAGGTCTCGCCTCCGGCTCGGTCGGCTCGTACCATGTGGTCCACAGGACCACACTCGCCCCATCATCCGCAGATTCCGAGTTGGTTCAAGGTCTCCTCGCCATAAATGGCCTCGTCGGTCGGTTCGGTGGGAAAAAGGTTCACAGAACCTTTTTTCTGAAACTACCTCACCCCATCATCCGCAGGTGATATCAAGGAGCAAATTAATAATATGAAAATAGAACAAAAAGGTGAATTATTAGATATAGAAGAAAAAGAGCAACTTGTGAAGTATTAAAAATCTATTATTTGTTTTGAAGATTTGTTTGTTAAAAAAATTAAGGAGAGAAAGGGATAAAGATGATAATTTTTAAAGAGCCTACAAGAATAATAGGTATAATTCTGCTATGTTTTGCGCTTATTTCAGCTGCAGGTACTGTAAAGAGTGACTTAGAAATAATAGGATTAACGCCAGAAAAGTGTACGATGGAAACAGAAGGAAGGGTTATTGATTCGGCTTATGGTACAAAGTTGCAACATGGATCAAACAGAAGATATTCATATTCTGTATATTATGATGTGATTGAGTATGAAGTAGACAATCACAAATATCAGATTACATCAAGACATGCATCAAAAAATAATTCTATTATTGGTGCAACAGTTACAGTTTATTACAATCCAAATGATCCATCAAAGGCGTATGATAATTCGGCTCCTTATGTTGATGGAAGTGATTATTTCTATCCATTTATGATGGGAATAATAGGACTAGTGTTGACTTTAGGTTTGGGTGAAAAAATAAAGAAACAAAGATAAATACGGAAGGATAAGACATCCTTTGCAGAAAAGCTTTCATTTACAAAAGGTATATTTATAGAGGACAAAATAAAAGGAGAATTACAGTGAGAGAAAAGTGGGAAGAACTAGAGAATTACGAGTGTAGTCGATATATATATACAGGTTTGGGATTTTTTTTGGCTGCGCTTTTCTTTATATTTGGTGGAATTGGAGATATTATTTCCTCATCAAAACCTGCAGTTGACTTAAATGCAATGACTCAGTTTAAGGTTGGCGCACATGTAAAGGTAGATGTATCACAAACAATTGGCTATTATTGGGAATCTGTTATGAAACAGAATGGAATCGATCAGGATTATTCCCGAAAACGAATTTATTTGATTCCATATGAGGCTGAAGGAAAATATATCGGAATCGATGTTGGAAAAAATGATTTTGAACGATTTGAACAGTTAAAAGAAGAAACATATACCTATTATGAATCTGGAGAAGCCCAACCACAGTCGATTGGACAATTTGAAGGCTACATAAAAAAATGTGACAAGCGAATGCGAAATGTTTTAGAGGAAGAATTTGGAGATACTGCATCAGGAAGTAACATGGAGGAATATGTGGTTCCGTATTATATTGAATTGCATGATGATAGCAATGGTTTCATGTTTGTATTGTGTATCATTCTGGCAGTTGCAGGAATTATTATCATGTTTGTTGTATTTCCAATCGCTCGAAAAAAAGAAATCGCTAAGAGATCGCTTGGTTCAGAACAGTATATTGGACGTGTGATTTATGATGCAACCAATTTAGAGTTGGAACGTGAGGAAACATTGCAATTTGCAGAAAATATGCAGAATGAGGAAACATTGCGATTTGCAGAACCTACGCAAAGAGAGGAAACTGTGCGACCTGTGCAGGATACTAAAAATGACTCTTTGCAAAATACGGAGCAAACAAGGGTTGTTTCAAAAATGGAATTGGCACGTATGAATTCGCAAAAGGTAAGAGGGGAGAAATAGAATATGGAACAAATGATGTATACAAATTATAATCAGGGCGATATTTATTTAGCGTACCGAATCATGAGAAAAAGAGCGGTTATGACAATGGGGATTATAGCTGTTCTTTCGCTTTTGTTGTTTCCTTTGATTGGTGGAACGGAAAAAGATGCATGGATGAATCTTTTTTATGGAATTAATCGCATATATTTATTGCTCATTGCAGCATTTTGGAGTGTATTTGTTGTGGAGCTGTATCGTTATATTACGAAATGGGATAAAAGAAAGATTCAGCAGCAACTGCGTCGTTTGGGAATTGATCGCTATACATTTGAACAGAAGATGGATACAGGTAGATTCTTTTTCCCAAAGGGAAAAACAGATAGTATATTTGTTTCAAAGGATTATAGTATTATTGGTGGTCATGGAAGATATGCAGTGGTACGCACCATAGATATATTAAAATTAGGCGTTGATACAGTGAATCGAGGACAGGTAGTAGAGCATCGTATGCATTGTTTGATGCGAAATGGGAAAGTGTATTCCTTGAATTTGCCTGAAGTATATGCAAATGAAGTTGCAAAATATTTGATGGAGATATTATAATGGAAAAAAGATGATTTTGGGGGGGTAAAATGCTTGATGTGTTAAAAATTGTTTTACCAGTTGTTCTGATGTTGGGAATTGGCAGCATTTGCAGAGTATATCAAATCTTTGATCGTGCAGGAATTGATGCCATGAAGAAGTTTGTGGTAAATATTGCGTTATCTGCAGTTTTGGTCAATGCATTTGCATCAATGGAATATAGTTTTATGACGCTATTTCAAACACTTTGTATGTTTGCAGTTTGTGTAGTATCCTGGTTTGTGGGAAAGATTGTATCACATGTCATGCGAGGAAGTAATTTTATTCCTTTTTTAGTATCCGGATTTGAAGCAGGTATGCTTGGCTACGCATTTTACAGTATGCTTTACGGAACCGAGCATCTTTCTGTATTTGCAAAGCTTGATTTAGGTCAGGTATTGTTTGTTTTTACGTTTTATAAAATAATGCTTGGAAAAGAGGAAGCGAAACAGCGATCAAATCAGAATCTGTTATTAGAAATGATTAAATCGCCAACAATCATAGCAATCAGCTGCGGTGTTATGATTGGGTTGACTGGTTTATATCATATTGCTAACGTGAAACAGGTATTAGATGCCTGCACGAATTTTATTTCTGCGCCGACAAGTGCGGTGATTTTGTTGACCATTGGATATGATTTGGTGTTTGGAAAGATTCCGTGGAAAGCGGTAGGACAGGCATTGATTAGTCGAATTATCATCATGGTGGTGTTACGTGTAGGATTAGGGGTATTATTTACACAGATTGGATTGTCGGATGAGACGTTACAGGCATTGAATGTGATGTTGATTTTACCGCCGCCATTCGTTATTTCAGTATTTGCAAAGGACGAGAAACAGCAGACATATTTATCATCTGTATTGACGTTGTCTACTGTGATTTCGCTCATTGGATTTATGGTGTTAGCGATTCTTTTGTTAGTTTAAGGAGCTTGCAATAACACATATTTTTGTTAGGAGACCAAAGGCATGAAGTTGATTTTTTTTGATATAGATGGAACGATTATTAGTGAAAAGGACCAGTCGATGTTGGAAAGTACAAAGAAGGCAATCGCGCTTGCAAGAGAACATGGTCATGTCTGTATGGTAAATACAGGTCGCAGCTATAAGCTTGTAAAAGATTGGTTGCCGCAGTTAGTTACTTTTGATGGTTATTTATGTGGATGTGGAACGCATATTATTTATCATGATGAAACGTTGATGCATCAGACATTTGATGCTGTGACAGCTCGCCATATTATTGAGGGATTAGAGCGATATGAAATTGATGCAGTATTAGAAGGAAGTGAAAATAATTATCATAATGCACTTGAACGGATTCATACAGACGAATTTCGTGATTTTGTGCTTCGGTTTTGTGAGTTGGGATATGGAACGTATGAAGAGGCTTGCGGACATTATGATAAATTCTACTGTTATGCACCAAAACCATGGCAGATGGAAGGATTTCAGAAGGAATATGGGCATTTATTAGATTTTATCGACCGGGAAAAAGGTTATTTTGAAATTGCACCAAAGGGATTTTCGAAGGCCAGTGCAATGGAATATATGGCAAATTATTTAAAGATTCCAATGGAAGAGACGGTTGCGCTAGGAGACAGTAATAATGATTTGCAAATGCTACAATGTGCATACACACCAATTGCAATGGGGAATGGAAATGAAAATGTGAAAAAGCTTGCAAAGTATGTTACAACAGATGTTGAGGATGATGGTATTTATCATGCTCTGGAATGGTTAGGTGTGTTGTGAGGAGGAACACTTATGAAACGAAGTTTCATAACTGGAATGTGTTCCGACGAGATGGCAGGATTCATGGAATGAATCGTGCCGCTACATTATTAGGAGGAACACTTATGAAACGAAGTTTCATAACTGGAATGTGTTCCGACGAGATG
>JAUNJF010000003.1:0-13103 GCA_030533405.1 Eubacteriales bacterium | reverse complement strand
GCAGGATTCATGGAATGAATCGTGCCGCTACATCATTAGGAGGAAAAAAGTGAAGGAACAGATAAAAAATATTGTATTTGATGTGGGAATGGTATTGATTGACTTTTGTTGGGAAAAGCATTGCAAAAACCTTGGCTTTACAGAAGATGTAATAGAGGCGTTTCGGGTAAATATGATTCAGTCAACCTGTTGGGAACGGTTAGATGAGGGAACGATTGAAATGCGGGATGCGATACAACAGTTTAAGGATGCAATGCCGCAATATCAAAAGGAATTACAAGTGTTTTGGGCAGATATGAAAGGATTTGTAGAGGAGTATGATTATGCACTTCCGTTGATAAGGGAATTGCAACAGAAAAACTACAAAGTATATTTATTATCCAACTATCCACTTGAAATGTATCGATTACATTGGCCAGAATTTGCTTTTTTTCATCAAGTGGATGGATATGTTGTATCTGCCGTTGAAAAGCTGGCAAAACCCAATCCTGCCATTTATCAGTTGTTATGTAACCGTTATGGGTTAAAGGCAGAGGAATGTGTGTTTATCGATGATCGATTCATCAATGTGGAGGCAGCGAAGGCGTGCGGAATGGATGGTATTGTTTTCGAGGGATATGAATCCCTTAAAATGAAGTTGTTGGACGAGGGAAAGTAAGTATGAAGTTTGGGTTTTCTAAAAAACAGCCAGATGAAAAAAAACAACAAAATTATCAAAGGGTTTATGAATTACATGAAAATGCAAAATTTCTTTGTTATATTGATGACGTTTATTTGGAACCATATCAAGGAGCCTCTTGCGTGAAATTGGAAGGGGTAGTTGCCTTTGGAACAGGAACAGTAGATGATCAATATATATTATGCAATTGTAATGGTGTCAAAAAGGCAGATATTACGATGCAGGAGTTGTATGTTGGAAATGATTCTGTGCAGTGTTTAGAGGGCGGAGATAAAAGGGTTGCGCTATATCCAAATGAGCAGGATATTGCATATAAAGCAGGAGATTTATTATATCAGAAAAGAGATTAGGAGAGTAGATATGCCACCGATTACAAATGATTGGGCTGAATATTTGAAAGAGGAATATAAAAAGCCGTATTACAAGACGTTATATGAAAAAGTGAATGCAGAGTATGCCAGTCGCGTGATTTTTCCACCAGCAGATGACATTTTTAATGCGTTTCATTTAACACCGTTAAGTAAAGTAAAGTGTGTGATTATTGGACAGGATCCATACCATGATGAGAATCAGGCGCATGGTTTATGTTTCAGTGTGAAGCCAGGTATAAAGATTCCACCATCATTGTTGAATATTTATAAAGAGTTGAATACGGATTTGGGATGTACAATACCAAATCATGGATATTTGGTAAAGTGGGCAAATCAGGGTGTTTTGATGTTAAATAATGTGTTAACAGTCCGAGCACACCAGGCGGCATCTCATCAGGGGCTTGGCTGGGAGCAGTTTACGGATGCAGCAATGGAAATTCTTAACAAACAAGATCGTCCGATTGTTTTTTTATTGTGGGGAAGACCGGCACAGATGAAAGCGGCAAAGCTGAATAATCCGAATCACTTGATTCTAAAAGCACCGCATCCAAGTCCTTTGTCGGCGCATAGAGGATTTTTGGGTTGCAAACATTTTAGCCAGGCGAATGCTTTTTTGCAGCAGCATGGGTTAGAACCGATTGATTGGCAGATTGAGAATATTGAAATGATATAGGGAATCCTCTGTTCCAAAGTCGTTAAGACAGAGGCGGTGGACCTGTGTTTTGATGAGAATGAAGGAAAAATGTGGAAAAGCTTTTAGTGAGATAGTATTCAAAAATATAAGAATATGTTATAATAATAATAACTTTGTGGTCGTATGTATAGTCATTTAGAAATGGTAGGGATTAAGTAGGATATATGGATTTATTAGAGATTGATGCACTGGATAATTTGATTCATAGTTCGAGTATTTCAAAAGGAATTGAACGAACCATGGAACATATTATCAATGAATTAGAATTGAATAGTATGTATATTCTTCATTATGAAAATGGGATGGAGAGCCCACAGATTGCATATGATTGGGAACTGGAATCGGAGACGCGTAATATTGATTTTCAGAGTTATGTAAACTACCTGGAGGAATGGTACCATTTTGAGGAACAGGATTTCTTTTATGCATATAAAGTGACAGGATTATCAAAAGAAGAAGCGAAGTTCTACAAAAAATGCAAATACAAATCCATTGTAGAATATCGTATGTTGAATCACGGAAATCATGTGGGATATATTTTGCTTGGATGGGAACAACCAAAGAAGTTGACGGATGAAGAGGAAAAATCATTACATATATTGTTAAAACTGATGAATGAATCTTTGGTAAAACAGTTTTATGATGAACTGATTGGCGTCAATGATTGGCAGTTGTTTAAGCTTGCCAGTACGATGACGAAAACGATGTTTTACTTAATTGATGATAATTTTCAAATTCAGTACGTCAATAATTATGTAAAAGATTTGTATCCAGATATTAAAATGGGTGATTATTGTTACAGTGCGTTATGTGGAACAAATGCACCATGTAAGGATTGCCCACTTCGACAAATGGAAGAATCCAATGAAATAGAGAGTATGCAGACACATAGATATTTTCCATATTTACAGGATACATTTTGGGTGAATTATTTAAGAGTAACCATGTCTGGCAACCGTTTGGGATATGCAGTTGCACTTCAAAAGTCGGACGTATTGCAGTCTGTTGAAAAAAGAGGTGCGTTGGGAAGAAAATTTATTTTTGCGTTATCGCAGTTATATAAGGATATTATTGTGGTTGAAGTACGAAAGGACATTTTTTATAATTTGTTGAAACAGGAACGTGAAAATGAATTTTCGTATAGCATGGATTTTGTTTTGAAGTGGCTTTCTAAATTGCATTTAGAGGATAAACAAAAGTTCATAGAATTTTTTGATGTGAACTTTTTGCAAAATGACTATATAAAAGGTGTGAAGCGAAAAGAACTTGATTTTCGATATCGTACGCATCAGGGAGAATATCATTGTATGAATGCGCAAGTGATATTTGAGTATAGTATTAAAAAAGAAGCAATGGCATATATTCTGCTTACGGATGTGGAACAGGTTCGAAGTGCACATATTGAAGAGCAAAGAAGAATGAGAGATTCTTTGATGGCAGCCCGTTCCTCTGCGGAATTAAAGGGAGAATTGTTGCGTAATTTGTCGCATGATATTCGTACGCCGATGAGCAGTATTTTAAGTATGACAAGTGTTGCGAAGCAGGTTCACACACAGGAAGATAAGTTGTTGGATTGTCTTTCTAACATTGATGCATATGCAGAACATATGATACAGACAATGGATTCCTTGCTTGACATGGTGAAAATTGATGATAGTGTAATTGAAATATCAAGTCAGCCATTGGATATGGAACAGTTTTTGAAACGAATTGATATGTCTGTGCAAAACATTGCGGAATCTGTTGAGTTTCAGACAATTAATCAATGTCGATACAACCAGTTAGCAGGAGATGAAGTGCGTTTGTATCAGGCTTTAATGACATTGATTAAAAATGCGTTGTCTTATACACCGAAGTCCGGTAGTGTACAGCTTACAGTAAAACAGATTGCAGCGGATGCGAAGAATGCATTTACGAGATTTGAGTTAGAAGACACTGGTAATGGTTTGTCTGATCGAATGAAAGAAACCGTTTTTGGATTCCATCATAATGTGGATGAAGGACTGATTGATGATGATTGCTTTGATTTATCCCTTGCAGCGAATATTATTCGTTTGATGGGCGGAGAAATTGCAGTTGCTACCAGTGCGAAGGGTACCAGATTAGATTTTACGATTCCTTTGGCAATTCATGAGGCAGAAAAAGCAAAGGTTGAAAAGAAAACTGAGACATTTGATGCTGAGGTTTTCAAGGGAAAACGTGCACTTTTGGCTGAAGATAGTGAGATGGGGCAGGATGCATTAAGAGCTGTATTGGAGGTTGTAGGATTTACAGTGGATACAGTAGATAATGGTAAAAAGGCTGTTATCAATTTTGTATCACAACCAGCATATACATATGATATCATTTTAATGGATATCCATATGCCATATATGGGTGGACGAGAGGCAACCAAATGTATTCGTATCTCAGGAAAAGAAGATGGAGAAAGTGTACCAATTATCGGATTAATGGCGAATACATTTAATGAAGATGTGAAGGAATCTATTGAATCGGGAATGCAGGATCATTTGACAAAACCAGTAGATGTCGATCATTTATATAAGGTCTTGCAAAAAGAATTGTCGAAACGAACTCAGAAAGAGGAGGAACAATCATAAATGAGTTATGTATTAGTGAGCGATGCAACATTTGATTTGCCAAATGATATGGTGGAAAAATATGATATAAAGGTTGTACCTATGGCGTTCAATTTGGATGGGAAGGAATACCTACATTATCCAGACGAGAGAAATATGAAGATAGAAGATTTTTATCAGACACTAAAAGACGGTAAAATGTCAGCTACTTCTCAGATTAATCCGTCTACATATACTGATTTTTTTAGACCGTTTTTGGAAGATGGAAAAGATATTTTATATATTGCATTTACATCAGGATTAAGTGGTACCTATCAATCAGCGATGCTGGCTTGTGAAATGCTAATTGAGGATTATCCAGAACGAACCATAGAAGTTGTGGATTCCTTGTGCGCTTCTATTGGGCAGGGATTTTTGCTATATCTTGCTGGAAAACAAAAGGAAGCCGGTATGGGACTTCAGGAGTTGGTTGAATGGACAAAAACGAATAGAACGAAGGTTGCACATTGGTTTACGGTTGAGGATTTGTTCCATTTGAATCGTGGTGGAAGATTATCGACTGCAGAGGCGATTATGGGTACTGCATTAAAGATTAAGCCGATTATCAGTGTGAATGAGGAAGGCAGACTTTATGTAGAGAATAAAGTCCGTGGCAATAAAAAGGCACATGATTATATGATTAGTAAAATCAATGATTCAATGGATTCGCAGGAACAAGCTGTTTTAATAGGACATGGAGATGCACCTGAGAATGCGTTGGCATTGAAAGAAAAAATTATGGAAAAAACAGGCGTTACAGATATTATGATAACCAAAATTGGACCAATCATTGGTACGCATACAGGACCAGGTATGTTAGCTGTTGTATTCAAAGAAAAGTAATGTGACGCTGTCTATGTAATATGGGATGATATGTAAAACCTCTTCGAATGAAGAGGTTTTTTTGATGGGAGAATTAGAGACAAGGTGCTTTTTTATCAAATGTTGGATTAAAGGCATAAAAGTTTTTAGAATCCAATTCATCCTGCATGATTCTAAGACATTCACCAAAGCGTTGATAGTGGACGATTTCACGTTCACGCAAGAACTTAATTGCGTCATAGACATCTGGTTCGTCTTTGCATAAACGAAGGATGTTATCATAGGTCAGTCTCGCTTTTTGTTCAGCAGCAAGATCCTCGTGTAAATCTGCCAAAGGGTCACCTGTCGACTGTAGGGTTGCAGTTGAAAATGGCATGCCAGAAGATGCCTGTGGCCAGATTCCAACAGTATGATCTACATAATATTGATAAAAACCAGATTCTTCTATTTCTTTGATGGAAAGGTTTTTTGTAAGTAATGTGACCAGGGTTGCAACCATTTCCTCGTGTCCAAGTTCTTCAGTACCGATATCCGTGAGTGCACCAATGATTTTTCCGTTATTCATGTTATAGCGTTGCGATAAATATCTGGTGGATGCTCCTTTTTCACCATCAGGACCACCTAATTGACTGATGATAGCAGTTGCCAGTTTTGCGTTTGTGCTTTTTACTTTAATTGGATATTCCAGCATTTTAATATAAGTCCACATTAGCAATCACACTCCTTCTGCCATGGCCATGGTTCGTCTTTCCAATCCCAAATGTCCTTTTCCTGGTGCCCGTAAATGGTAAGACATCCAAAGCGCTTTTCATAAATGTGAAGCGCCTTCATTAATGTTTTACGGTTGTCATAGAAGGTTTCCAGCGCATAAGAACATTTTGGGTGAGTGTCGAGATAAAGGGATAAATCAATTAGCGCAAAATTCGTGCTTTGAATCAATGCTTTCAAATCTTCTTTACACATATTTTCCATATCAGTGTCTCACCCCGCAAAATACTTTGTTTAAATCTTTGAAAATGGTTCCCTGTTTTAATCCGTATTCGTTATCATATAGTTCTCCCCATTTTTGCCATGGAACATATGCCATTGCAATTGGAAAGCGACATCCAAGCTTTTCCATAGCATCTTCTTTTGCATAAGAAATGCTCGTGGTGCGGTTATCTGCTCTGTTGTAGGCAGGATTTACACCACACATATTGGCATTGTTATTTGGTTTGGATCCGCAATTATAATTTGAATTACTATAGGAACGATAGTTTCCCTGAATTGCGGATTTTCGATTATTACAAGTTTCCACGAAAATCTCCTTCATGCTTCTGTATAGTTTATTTTATGTTTGGGATGAAAATATGTGACAGGAAACATGGGGAGGAAGGCAAGCTTGATGTTTAGAGGGTGATTTGGTATACTGATACCATATGATGCATTTTGGTAGAGTGTAAGAACTAGATTTTGTTTGGCAGGAGGGTGGCTATGAGTAGTAATGGTTTGATGATGCAATGTTTTGAGTGGTGTTTACCAAGTAATCATGATTTGTGGAAGAATCTTTCACAAGAGGCATCAAAACTTAAAAAATTAGGTGTAACCTCTTTTTGGGTTCCACCAGCATATAAAGGTGTTGCTGGAGATCAGGATGTTGGATATGGTGTGTATGATTTATACGATTTGGGTGAGTTTCAGCAAAAAGAAAGCATTCCAACAAAATATGGAACCAAAAAAGAGTATATTGATATGATTCAGTCTGTACAGGCACAGGGAATTGATGTATATGCAGATATTGTATTGAATCAAAAGCTGGGTGCAGATGAGGTGGAGTATATTCAGGCGGACGAGTTCAATGCCACCAGCCGTAATCAAATGGTTGGAGATAATAAGACAATTTGTGGATGGACAAAGTATCAGTTTCCAGGTAGAAAAAAGAAATATTCTGATTTTACATGGAATTGGACACATTTTGAAGGAATTGATTGGGATGAAAATCTAACACGTGATGCTATCAAGTGTTTTGTTGGAAAAAATTGGGAAGATATCGTAGATAACGAAAAAGAAAAATACGATTACCTTATGGGAATGCACATTGATTTGGATCATCCAGAGGTTAAGGATGAATTATACCGTTGGGGGAAATGGTATTTAAAGATGACGGGTGTTAATGGTGTTCGCTTAGATGATGTGAAGCATATTGGATACTATTTTTTTAAAGATTGGTTGCCAGCGATGCGAGAGGCGACAGGAAAAGAATTATTTAGTGTAGGTGAGTACTGGCATTATGATGTCAGCCATTTGGAAAGATATCTGGAACATGCCAATTATGAAATGTCGTTGTTTGATGTGCCTTTGCATATGCATTTACATGATGCTTCAAAATGTCCAGGACAGTATAATATGGCTACTATATTGAATGATACATTGGTGAGTCGTCATCCAATGCATGCGGTAACATTTGTAGATAATCACGAAACACAGCCAGGACAAATATTACAGTCCTGGGTTGAGGATTGGTTTAAGCCACATGCGTATGCAATTACGTTGTTGCGAAAGGATGGATATCCTTGTGTATTCTATGGCGATTACTACGGTATTGCACATGATAAAATTGCTGCGAAAAAAACGATGCTGAATAAGATGATGAAGATTAGAAAGCGTTTGGCGTATGGCGAACAGCATGAATATTTTGATGATTATCATGTGGTTGGCTGGACAAGAGAGGGTGACGAGAAACATAAGAATTCTGGTTTGGCTGTCTTGATGTCAAATAGCACAGGTGGAAGTAAGCGTATGTATATCGGAAAAGGGTTTGCTGGAAAATTCTTTAAGGATGCATTAGGAAATGCAAAGTATAATATCAAAATTGATGACGATGGATATGGAGAGTTTTATGTAAACCGAGAAGTCGTTTCTGTATGGATTTGCGAAGATGTAAAATTATAAATTTAGGGAATTTATTGGTTGAAATAATACAAATTCTATATTATAATGAAAAGCGCTTTAACACAGTAAAAGATTACAGTAGTGATGTGACAGGAGATAGTATATGGGAAAAAGTGTTAGAACAAAAGCGGTTAGTGAATTGTTTGAAGCGATTTTAACATTGGAAAATGAAGAAGAATGTTTTTGCTTTTTTGAAGACGTCTGTACAGTAAATGAATTGTTATCATTTGCGCAGCGTTTTGAGGTTGCAAAAATGTTAAAAGAAGGTCATACATATATGGAGGTCGCAGAGCAAACGGGTGCATCTACAGCAACCATTTCTCGTGTGAATCGTTCGATTAATTATGGTAATGATGGTTATGATATTGTATTAAATCGTATGAAAAAAGAGAGGTAATCCTCTCTTTTTTATTTTTTAGATTTTTTTTCGTTTTTCTCTTTTGCTTTCGCTTCTTGTTTGGCTAATTCCTTTGCTTCTGCTTTTGTTATTGGAGCTGGAAAGAATGAATCGATGAGCTTTTCTACCAGTTGTTTTTTTGCATAGATGTCATAACTAAGCATTACAATCATAGAAAAAATTTTGATATAATCGTTATTTTCCTTGTTGTGTGTATCAGCAATTTCATATATTTCATGAATACTTTCGTGAACTTTAATGCCATATTCTTGTTCTAAGCGGAAAATATCTTCATATATGGTTGCCATATTGATGCTACTATTACTTTGAAAATGCTGTTCCGTCATTGGCTTTAATAGTTGTTCGATATCCCCAATGGATAGAAAGTTCTTTAAGTAATAAATATAAATTAACAAAATGATATGATCCTTCGAGTATTTTTTCTTCGTGGAAGGAGGTAGTAAATCATTTTTTGAATAATTATTAATCATGGTTTTGGTCATGATTTTATCCTCTGGACGCCTTTTGTTGCCGCTTAACTGATGTTCCATAAAGGTTGTAATCTGATCCATATATAGTTCGATAGATGGAATGTCCTCAGGAACAATATAGTCAAGTTGAATCCATTGATCTATTTGTTTTTTTAAATCTTTAAAAGAAAAATCATTCATATGAATTCCTCGATTCTATCCGATACTAATTTTGTCTATAGGACAGTATATAGTTTTTAATACTATATTGCAAGAAAAAAATAGAGTTCGGTCATCAAGAACATTGGGAGTGTTCTTGAAATGTGTGGTAAAGGGTTTGCACTTGCTTTGAGATTCATGTATAATAGAGGTATCTTTATGAAAAGCGGAGGTATTTTACGTGGGAGTATTAAAGCGTTTTACAGATATTATGTCTGCAAATATTAATGCACTTTTAGATAAGGCAGAGGATCCGGAAAAGATGATTGATCAGTGTCTTAGAGATTTAGAGAGTGATTTGGTCAAAGTTAAGAAAGAAACAGCATCTGTTATGGCTGAAGAAAGCCGTACCAAGAGACAGCTTGATGAGTGTAATGCGGAGATGGATAAGCTTCAGCAGTATGCAGAAAAAGCATTATTAGCTGGCAATGAAGGTGATGCACGTAAGTTCTTGGAAGAAAAGGCAAGATTAACATCAAAGCAGGCTACATTCCAGCAGGCTTATGATTTGGCAAGTGCGAATTCCATCAAGATGCGTCAGATGCATGATAAGTTGGTTCGTGATATCAGTGATTTGAATAGTCGTAAGGCGCAGATTAAGGCAAAAGTTCAGATGGCAAAAGCGCAGGAAAGAATGAACAAGATGAGTTCTTCGATTGGAGATACATCTGGAAGTATGGCTGCATTTAATCGAATGGAAGCAAAGGCAGATGCAATGCTTGATCGTGCTAACGCAGAGACAATTTTGAATCAGGGTTCTACAGATCCAGATGATATTAGTAAATTGAGCGCAAAATATGATGCAGTAGCTTCTCCAAGTGTTGAAGATGAGTTGGCAGCACTTAAGAGCAGCTTGGGAATGTAACATGAAGGGGCTGAATAATATGCAGCAAGCAGCGGTTTCCTGTACCGAAGGACCGCTGCTTTTGCTTGCTGGTGCGGGAAGTGGTAAGACCAGAGTGCTTACAGAGCGAATTGCATATTTAATTAGCGAAATTGGAGTCAATCCATATAATATTCTTGCAATTACATTTACCAATAAGGCAGCTGGCGAGATGCGAGAACGTGTTGACCGTATTGTTTCGTATGGAGCAGAAAGTGTGTGGGTTTCCACATTTCACTCTTTGTGCGTCAGGATTTTGAGGAGACATATCAATCAGTTAGACGGATATGAAAGCAATTTTACGATTTATGATAGTGATGATCAAAAAGCCTGCGTAAAAGCATGCTTGAAGAAGTTTAATATGGATCCTAAGCAATATTCAGAGAAAAGTATGATGGCGGAAATCTCTCGCGCGAAGGAACGTTTTATATCTTGTTCAGAATATGACCGTATGGCAAGTGGTAATTATCGTAAAATGCAAACTGCAAAGATATATAGCGAATATGAAAGGATGCTTCGCGCAAGCAATGCGCTAGATTTTGATGATTTGTTATATAAGACAGTAGAACTGTTTCAGTTTCATCCTGATATTCTTGAACAATATCAGGAACGTTTTCGTTATATCATGGTTGATGAGTATCAGGATACGAATCATATTCAATTTTTATTGATTAAGCAGTTGGCTTCAAAATATCGTAATCTTTGCGTAGTAGGTGATGATGACCAGTCTATTTATAAGTTTCGTGGTGCAAATATTTATAATATTTTGAATTTTGAGGAAGAATATCCAGAGGCGCAAGTTATTAAATTAGAGCAGAATTATCGTTCTACCAAGAATATTTTAAATGCTGCCAATGGTGTTATTTCCCATAATGAGGGAAGAAAAGAAAAAGCGCTCTGGACAGAACACCCAGAAGGAGATAAAGTTGTGTTTTCACTTTATGACACAGAGTATCAGGAAGCAGAAAATGTGGTACGTACTGTGATGAACATGTGTGAGAGTGAGGGCAGGAGTTATAATGAATTTGCTATTTTGTATCGAACCAATGCGCAATCCCGCACGTTTGAAGAAAAATTATTGTTCAAAAATGTTCCATATAAGATTATTGGTGGACAGAATTTCTACGGGCGTAAAGAAGTGAAAGATTTAATCTGTTATCTGAAGGCGGTAGATAACGGACAGGATAATATGGCGATTCGTAGAATTATTAATGTTCCAAAGCGAGGCATTGGTGCTGCAAGTATTGATAAAATACAGGCATATGCAGATTCTTACGAGATGAGTATGTTAGATGCAATGTTTGAAGCGAATAATATTCCTGGTTTGAATCGTGCAGCATCGAAGGTGGAACAGTTCACAAATCTGATTATGGATATGCGCGATATGTTAAAAAAAGGTGCATTTATTAGTGAAGTGTATGATGCAATTTTGGAACAAACAGGATATTGGGATGAATTGCTTGCAGAAAATACGGAAGAAGCCGAAGGAAGAATGGAAAATCTGACAGAGCTAAAGAATAAGATTGTGACCTATGAAGAAGAGGCTGAGCATCCCAATCTTTCTGAACTCCTGGAAGAAATTGCATTGGTTGCAGATGTGGACAATTTAGATCAAGGTGAAGATAAAGTCTTGTTGATGACATTACATAGTGCAAAAGGACTCGAATTTCCAGTTGTATTTTTGGGAGGAATGGAAGACAATCTGTTTCCAAGCAAAATGTCGTTGGTATCGGAAGATGAAGATGCAGTGGAAGAAGAACGTCGTCTTTGTTACGTGGGTATTACTCGTGCTATGGAAAAACTATATTTGAGTGCGTCAAGGCAGCGTATGATGCATGGTACAACGAATTTCAATCCGATTTCCCGTTTTGTAAAGGAAATTCCAGAAGAATTGATTGATATGAATGGAAATGGTTCTCTTGCGATGAGAAGACAAAAGGAAGCTTCATTGGCAGCAAAGAATACGTTAGAAGGCTTGAGTGCAAGTGTAAAGAATAAACCTTATTCATTTGGTTCTGGTGCGAAGCCTGCATTTGGGAAAGAATTTAAGGTGGAACGTTTGTCCATTGATTATGGTATCGGAGATACGGTAAGACATATAAAATTTGGAACAGGTGTCGTGACAGAACTGGTATCTGGCGGTAAAGATTATGAGGTTACCGTGGAATTTGAAAATGTTGGAGTAAAGAGAATGTTTGCTTCCTTTGCAAAATTAAAAAAGATAGATGGGTAAATGGAAAAATCTATTTTACTATCCTAATTTTTATATAGTAATGTTTCGAACTTTGTGTTATACTATACACAAAGTTCGGTTTTAAAAGACGACGGAAAGGAAGGTATTGTATAATGAAGAATTTAGACGATTTTATCAATGCAGCAAAGATTCAGGAGTTAATTAAGAAAGAGGATCCACAGGAAAAGGCAACAAGAAGAATTGTTTGGACACTTGCAATTATCGGTGCAATTACAGCAGTTGCTGGTATCGCATACGCAGTATACCGTTACCTTACACCAGATTATATGGATGATTTTGATGACGATTTCGATGATGATTTCGATGATGACTTCTTTGATGACGAAGAAGAAGAGGTAAAGCCAGCTGAGAAAGAGAAGACAGAAGAATAGTTCTTTTTGATTGGAATATGGCATTGTATGAAAATGTGTAGATTTCTATATTTAGGGGTCTACACATTTTTTTTTATATTTTTTATGTGAGAAAGTTTCAGAAAACCTTGAAAAATAAAGGATTTTAACATAAATTTAAAAAAATGTAAAAAAAATGAAAAAAAGGGGTTTACAAATGAAACATTATCTGATATTATAATCAACGTGCTGTTCATGAGATAACAGTCAGCTGAAAAGAACTTCAAAAAAAGTTAAAAAAAAGGTTGACAAATCAAAGGCATTTTGGTAAAGTAGTTGTTGCGTCAGCGATGACACCGTAATAACGGGGTGTGGCTCAGCTTGGCTAGAGCGCTTGATTTGGGATCAAGAGGTCGCAGGTTCGAATCCTGTCACC
>JAUNJF010000073.1 GCA_030533405.1 Eubacteriales bacterium | reverse complement strand
GTTCTTGCCGGAAAGGAGCAGGTGGATTATTCCAAGAAAGAATATGCACAGTCAAATGTAGCAGTCATCCGCAAGCCTTGGGAATGGCAGAAGAAGGTGTATCAGAATCTGGAACTTCATCTGGATGCGGCTATTGATAAGGTTGATAATCTGGCAAAGGATGTGGAGTTGCAGAGAATGGAGAAAAAATGGGACGAACTGTATGAGCAGACGCATCAGGAAGGTAAAGAGACAGTACAGCCACAGGCAATCGCATTAGTATCAGAGAAAGATTATGCGTATGGTGCTGAGGCGTTTGAGGCGTATATGGAGAAAAGCAATCGAGAAATAAAGCCGAATATGAAGGAAGTAGCAGTACAAAAGAATGACAAAGCAAGATAGTATAGAAGGCGTGGGAGAAATTCTGCGCCTTTTTTGTGCGAAAAATTTGGTTAGTTGATAAATGATGGGATTGAATGGGAAGGATATTTATTTCATTTTTATTGTTGCAACTATTCCGATAAAGGAATATACTTATATTGGGCTTATTGTATCGTTTGGAGGAAAATCATGGATTACATAACAACGGTAGAGATGTCAAAAATATGGGGTATTTCATCAAGAAGAATATCTCTTTTGTGTAGTCAGGGCAGAGTACCTGGTGCAGAGAAAAAAGGGAAAACTTGGCTGTTACCAAAGGATGCGGTAAAGCCGACTGACCCTCGTAAGAAGAATTAGATGACGTATTGGAGGTGAAAGGTGCTTATGGGAAGACCAGAAGATTCCAGAGTAAAGATTCCGGCACTTGTACATTTTACAAGGCTTGGATATACCTATATGTCAATTAAAGATAAAGAACGTAACATCGACTATGATGGTGATACTAACATTTTTTATAGTCAGTTTTTGTCTGCAATTAATCGAATTAATCAAACAGAATTAACACTTGCTGATGCAAAGAAGATTATAGGAGAACTAAAGATTAAATTAGATAATGATGATCTTGGAAAATCATTTTTTCAGATATTGCAATCAGATATTGATGGAATAAAGCTGATTGATTTTAATGATATAAGCGGAACACAGAATGATTATACAGTTGTAACTGAATTGCCATATGAAAATGGTGATGACAATTTTCGTCCGGACGTTGTTGTGCTGATTAATGGAATGCCATTATCATTTATAGAGGTCAAGCGTCATAATAATCGTGAGGGTATTCTGACAGAACGAAGTCGTATGGAGAGAAGGTTTGGAAATAAGATTTATCGTCGGTTTGTTGGAATCACGCAGTTTACAGTGTTTTCTAATAACAATGAATATGATGACTCTGATATTGAACCAATCCAAGGAGCTTTTTATGCTTCCAGCAGTTACAAGAGAATGTTTTTTAGCAAGTTTCGTGAGCAGAGGGAAGACGAATTAAAGGCAAAAATGAAAGCAATTGATTCGGAGAACGAAGCTTTTATATTAAGTGATACAAATCTGATTTCCATTAAAGGAACTCCGGAGTATGCATCTTCCTTATCGGAAGACTCACCTACAAATCGTATTATTACATCTTTATATACAAAAGAAAGATTATTGTTTTTATTAAAGTATGGAATATGTTATAAAACCACAACCAACAAAGATGGGATTACAGAGATAGAGAAGCATATTATGCGTTATCCTCAGTTGTTTGCAACATTGGCGATTCGAGATAAATTGCGAGAAGGAGTTAGGAAAGGTGTAATTTGGCACACACAGGGAAGTGGGAAGACAGCACTTGCATATTCCAACGTAAGATTCCTGACCGACTATTTTAGTAAAGAAGAGGGTAAGATTGCCAAGTTTTATTTTATAGTGGATCGTTTAGATTTAGCGGAGCAGGCGAAGAACGAATTTGAAGCCAGAGGTCTAAAAGTAAAACTGATAAAGGACAAAGAAGAGTTTATTACAGACATTACAAATCCCGGAGAGTCAAATACCAGTGGAAAAGTGACAATGACAGTAATCAATATTCAGAAGTTTTCCAAGGATTCTGTGACTAAGCCATCTGATTATAATGTGGATGTACAGAGAGTTTACTTCTTGGATGAGGCACACAGAAGTTATAATCCAACAGGATCATTTCTGGCAAACCTCATGGCGTCGGATAGAGATGCAGTGCAGATAGCACTTACAGGTACACCGCTTATTGGAGATGGATACAATACAAAAGATGTATTTGGCAATTATATTCACAAATATTATTATAATCAGTCAATTGCGGATGGTTATACATTAAAGCTGATTCGCGAGGAGATAGAGACTACCTATAAGAATCAGATGAATGATACACTTGATCAAATTGTAAGACAGGGAAGCATAGCAAAGAAAGATTTATATGCTCATCCTAAATTTGTAGAGAAGATGGTTGATTATATCATCCATGATTTCGGGGAAGGCAGAGTAGCATTAGATTCTTCTATTGGAGCAATGATTGTTTGTGATTCTTCGGAGCAGGCAAGAGAAGTGGACAGGCAGTTAAATCGTTTCTCAGCATATACACATGCACTGGTGCTTCATGACGAAGGCACAAAGCAGGATAGAAAAAACGATCAGGAAGAGTTTAAGAAAGGCAATATAGATATTTTGGTAGTCTATAACATGCTTTTGAC
>JAUNJF010000041.1 GCA_030533405.1 Eubacteriales bacterium | reverse complement strand
CAACCAAACCAATCTTTTTCATTATGCATTTCCTCCTCAATATTCACAGTAAAATCAGAATTTCCTTATTTCAAAAATTCTCTAATCATTTCTTTTTCTTCCGCTGTCATATTATTCATATGACCTCTTCCAGCTATTAAATATGTTGTACAATTAGGTATTATTTCTTGTGCTCTTTTAATTACTCCTTTTGCTGGAAACAGACAATCTTTTTCAGCTGCCATAACCAGTGTTGGCGCATTACATTTTTTCATTAAATCTCCATCAACATCGCTTGGCATTCCAGTTTTGACTTTTGAATAATTAATACTCAACTTCGCTGTTTGATATATATCTTCTGTTATGTTTTCTTCAGTAACAGCCATTGGCAGCATTGTCTTTCTTAACCATTTGTCACTATGAGTAGTCCAATACATAATCATAGGAAGCATCATACTTATACTATTAATTGCTGGTGCATTTTTGATTCCAGAAGGAACATACAATAACGCTTTTTTAATTTTTTCTGGTGCCACACACATAGTTTTAGCTAGAATACCAGCACCAAATGAACCAGAACAACAAGAAATACACTCATATCCAAGTTCTGTAATAACTTCACTAGCCCACTTCCCATAATCATATCCCTTTGGCGAAAGGCTAGTTTCATCACTTTTCCCTGGGTGCCCAATTGTATCAACAGCATAAATATGATAATCATCCATCATAAACTCAAAGTACAAAAGGTTATATGCCGTTGTAGCATTTCCACCATGAAATACAAGCAATGGTTCCCCATCCAAATTTCCTGTTTCAATAAGGTGTGTTTTCCCAAAGGATGTATTTACATATAAGTCCTTGTACCAAGTATTCAACCTCTGCAATTGTTTATCATATAAATCTAAGATTTTTCTTTTGCCATCTTCTGACTTGTATATTGTTTTCATTGAATATTCCTTCCCCGTACTCTCTTTTTTTCATACGTCATTTGACACTATCTTAGCTCTAAAGAACCTGGAATTTATCGATTTAAGTACCATTTATATTAATCATTTTTTAATCTGTTATCGTTCAAAAATCAAATTCTCTCAACGAAATGTTTCAATTTTACTTCAATTTCCGCAATTACTTTCTTAAATGCATCATCATCTTTTCCTGTTGGATCTGCGAGTCCCCAATCATCATCAAATGCTCTTCCGATAAATGGACAGCGCACATCGCATCCCATAGAAATTACTATTTCTGGATTAGGGATCTCATCGATCAATTTGCTATGATGTCCATTCGCATTCATATCAATGTTGTACATTTCTTTCACAATACGAACAGCATCCTGATTGATTTGCGATTTCAATTCGGTTCCTGCAGAATAGCATTCTAACTTGTCACCATATAAATGATTTCCAAGCGCCTCTGCCATTTGACTTCTACATGAATTATGTACACAAATAAATGCCACCTTTTTCTTATTCATAATATGGACACCTCTCTTTGATACATTGTTCATTTATATCAGAATACTCACATTTTATATTCTCATATTCCAATGTTACTCTATAATGTTCATTTATATATTTTATGCCATTTTTAAACGCAAT
Source organism: Eubacteriales bacterium (assembly GCA_030533405.1). GTDB lineage: Bacteria > Bacillota > Clostridia > Lachnospirales > Lachnospiraceae > CAG-590. Next base: position 13,030 of record JAUNJF010000041.1, on the reverse strand, counting down.
CATTGCATCACGCTTACAACATCTTGGACCATTTATTTTCCCAAGTTCTCCTATTGCATTTGATGTAAATTGCATATGCTTTCCCCAGGTGCCATCCGTAGATAATGGACCTGTGCCATCAATGATAGAAAGAGCTGCTCCAACAGAAGTGATAGCACCACATATTCCCCAAAGACCGCACATTGCGCCTGGCATTCTAAGACCTTCCTGCATAAGCTTATCGAGCGCCACATCCAAATCAATATCTCCACCAGCATTTTTAAATGCAACAAGAATACTTGCACCATCTAGCACATGATGCTCTGGACCATGCATATTTACATAGTCATTCTTTGCAATCCGTTTAAAGATTCTAACAGGATTTGTACCTGTTTCTTTTTTTATATCTCTTATAATATATTGACCTTTTTCCTCAACTGTCATATAATTCCCTTTCATCTTCAAATTCACCAATCTTCTATCACGATATCTCTATTATTTTCTTTGCATTCTCACTAAAGCCTGCCGGAATTCCATTTGCTCTTAGTAGAGCGGCAAGCAAATTCGCCTTTGCCCAGCAAATACCAACACCTTCACGGATTACATCACTGGCTGTAACAGTAACCCGTTTATCCTGCACATCCCATGAGTGATGGATTTCATCTCTCACATAAACATAGGTTTTCTCTATCAATTCGATCTCGTCTGCTGACTCTGTTTTAAGTTTTTTCGCTAACTCTTGGATCAATGGATGATCAAAATCCACATACTTTGTACATTCTAGAAATTTATCCATCATAACCTAATCCTTTTTTCAAAATGTTCTCCAACATTTTTCTTTTAAGAAATCACTAATAATATTCATATCTTCACCCTCATAATAAGATACTAATTTCTTTTTGAATTCCGGAACATAATCTTCTGGTATAACCAAAAAACCTTGTCCATGTGCGATAAGATAATGATTTGCAAATATGACTGATGCTCGTTTATTACCATCAATAAAAATCTGCGTCTTCATAGTATACATACATAATTCAATCGCAATATCTATTAATTCTTTTCCAGATCCCAAAATTTCCTGTATTCGTTCTTTAACAACAGATTCCATAGGTATCGGCGGTTTATACGAACTTCCACCAATGGTTACTGGCACACCACGAATTCGTCCTCCATCATTAAAAAAACCCTCATTAACCAATTTGGCAATATGACACAGTAAGTAATAATCCGATTCTGCCTGTATAACATCTTCATCCAATATAAATTCCCAAGCATGCTTTAAATTCAAAATTTTCTGAATATCATTGGCAGTCATTCCATTAACTGTACCATTATCAATAATATCTTCTGTCTGTGGAAATGATGTTGCAACACCTTCTAATACAGCCTGATCATATATATTGATTTTCATATTTGCTCTGGCAAAATCCAAATTTTGAATAACTCTATTGCTTAATATATTTGATTCATACCCAAGTTCTGTTAATTTTTTTTCTATTTTACGTACATTTTTACGCAATTCTTTTAATTCTCTAGCATTACGCAATAGCAATTGATATAAATCTTCAGAATAAATATCTACATATGTAGATGTCAAACGACTTCCTACACGCTTTCTTACATACAAATATTTTCCGCTTGAATTCTCTTTTATTTCTGGATTTCCATCATATGGTATAAGATTTATCCTAGCTTGAAAATCTGCTTTCTGTTTTAACAGCAATTGAATTTCATCAAAATTATTCATCAAACACTCCTTTAGGGAACTTTTTTATCTTATTTTACCACTAAAGTTCCCTATTTATCAATTTGTTTTAGGGAACTTTTATAATATTTATTTACGCAAAAAGTTCCCTAATTATATAAATCTTTCTCTAGTGTCTCGTAAATGGTTCAAAAACACATACTCTTATTACAGTTTATACTGCATAAAATTATGATTGAATTCAAATCCATATGCCGAATATAGCTTCACACCCATATCCGATGCGGTTATTTGAACCGTTCCACAACCATACTCTCTTGCTTCATTTACTACTCGATCAAGCAGTTCTCTTGCAATTCCCATTCTTCTGTAATCTGGATTAGTAAACATACTTGATAGTAAACCGATTTTTCCACTAGGGCATCCAAAATACGGTGGCTTTTCCACAAAGGACATTCCACTGGTGCCTATCATCTTCTCGCCATCAAATGCAAGCCAAGATACGAAGGTTCCATCCTCCATGTGTCTTTTGTAGTAATCTTGCAAATAAGGAACCAAATCAATATCTTCTTTGGCTCCTTCTTCTCTAAGTTGATTTATTCGCATTTGAATAAATGTGTCTATATCTTTTTCTGTTAGTCTTCTGTACTCGATTGCCATATGTCATCACCTCCAATCGCATTATATCAACATATTCCCTAATTCAAATCTAAATACCAAATAAATTGAACTTCATCTCTGCAACTTTCCTCCTGATAGTACGCATACATATCGATTTTTGATAACACAGCACCCTGCTTTCGATAAAAGTTACATGCAGTAACATTATTGTTTTGCGACTCAATAATCATCTGCGTATATCCATCTGCTTTCGCATTTTCGATACCAGCATCCAACATTTTTTGTCCAACTCCCTGATGCTTATATTCATCGATCACTCTTATGTCCCATAAAACACAGGCATCCTCTCTCCCACAAAGCATATTCAAATCAGGTGTGGTTCCTGCAACGGTCATTGCACCTACTAGTTTTTCACCATCAAATGCCATATAAAATCGCCAATTTGTAATATCAAAATTTTGCTCGTATTCTGCTGCTTTTTCATACACACTTAAATCTTTTATATATGGTTCCACTTCAACTTCATCAAAATGAAATCCACCTAATCCATTATCGATTGTTCGAATTCTATACTCTGAATGAACATCCACATTCATCGAGATTGTGTCATACATCTCAAGACAGGACTTATCCATTTCTTTTACTGTAATCATAAACATTTCCTTTTCTTTACTATACCATTGCATAATTTCGCACTTTTCTTTACTAGTCATTTGTATCAACTATCATATGAACAGAATCCATATCCGAATAGTGAGAACAATGCACAATATCTCTACTATTATTTTATCAATTTAAAGTCATCCTTCTCCATATTGGATTCCATTTTCACTACAGAATCAAATCCATGTATTACGAAATCATCTTCCAAATCTTGGAAATATTCAAATCCGTTCATTACACCCATGGTATTAAAATCTCCATGTAATGAACCATCAGAGCTCAAATATACATTATCAATATCTGCATATTGATAGTAGGTATAATTTTTTCCATTTCCTTCAAAGGTAATCTCAAATACAGGAAAAACTGTATTATCGCTTGAAAGAAAAACGGAATCTTCATTCTTATTTACATTGATATATATTTGATAAGGCTGAATGTTTAACTTAATACCATCCTTACTAATATCCGTATTCTGTAAGTTATCTTCCCAGTCTTTTTCAATCTCCTTTTGGGCTTCCTGAAAAAGAAAATCTTTATCTGCATCGCTTAACTGCGACATCTCTCTCACAATGGTATCCAATCCTGAAACCGTGTACTCATAAGAAACATTTGTCCATCTGTATCCTCTCATTTCCTCTGCCTGAATTGTGATTACATCTCCATTGGAAAGACCTGTTTTTTTATCCAGATTATAGCTAATTCCACGAAGGCTCGTATCGTTATTTGTCACTGAGGTCACCCTCGCCCAAGGCTCCTTACCTTCAATATTCACCTTGATATCTTTAAATGGATCCACTTCCACAAGTTTTTGTTCTGTTCTTTGCGTGCTACTACTTCTAGTAGCAAGTGCCACAAAAATGCCACCTATCACATTAATAAAAAATACACCTACTAAAAGAACACTTACCACAATTATAGGAATGAATATTTGAGCTTTCTTGCGCAATTCCTGATTTGAATTTCTTGCAGTATTGTTATATCCCGCATTCCTCGGTGGCTCATTTTTCGGAGCTTCCTGCTCTCTTTCAATTGCAAACTGTGCTCCACAATATTCGCAGGTTGCCTTTGTCTGTTCCGGATCAATATTAATACTAGCACCACAGCTAGGACACTCATATGAAATGATCGTTACCTTTGTAATCCCCATCGTTTTTCATTTATCCAATTATCCTTTAGTAAATGGAATCTCCTTTCTCGAATGTAATTCTTGTTTCCTGTTAATTTTTTTCATAGAATACTATATCCATTCTATCATTTATATGCTCTATTTTTCCAGTCTTAATATATCCCATTTTCTCGTATAAATGTAGATTCCCTTTTTCCTGTAAAATGGTATCAAGCGACCAATGCTTGGAACCATATATTTTTTCAAGTTCAAGCATTGCCTGCTGAGCATAACCCTTATTACGATACGCTGGCATAATCCAAAGCGGTGAGATTCTTTTTCTGCTTCCATCCTCTTTGTTGATTACACGAACCACACCAACATACTGATTGTTCCCAGTAGCATTTTCCACAGTTATAAAATAATAAGTAGTCCATGGTTGATGGAATTTCTCAGTGATTCTCTCCAAACTTTCGGTTGCTGGACTCATATCGTAATCCTGATATTTTTCTAGCAAATCCGTAAAGCCTTCAACCTGCATTTTCCATATTAATTCGATTTCATTTTGTTTTGCCTCTTTTAATATGATTGCCATTTAGCGCCTCACTCTAATCTATCCGCATCTGTTATCTTGCGGATTACCTTACAGGGATTGCCTGCTGCAACTACTCCTGCTGGTATATCTCTGATTACCACACTGCCTGCTCCGATTACAGAACCTTCACCAATGGTTACACCGCCGCATACCGTTGCATTTGCACCAATCCAAACATTATCCTCTAATGTGATTGGAGCTGAGGTTCCAATTCCACGCATACGTTCTTCTGCTACAAGCGAATGTCCGGAACAAGCAAGACACACACCTGGCGCGATAAATGCACCTGCGCCAATATGAATCGGTGAAGTATCTAGCATTACAACATTGTAATTAATAACAGCCAATCCATGAAAATGAATGTTAAAGCCATTTTCACATTTAAATCCCGAACCAGGAAACACCAACGGATGATAGGTTCCAAACAAATCCTTTAAAATCTCCGTTCTTCTTTCACCGTCTCCTTCTCCAAGCTGTTCCAGTTCTCTTATAAGTCTTGATGCCTTTTGTTTAATGTCGCCTGGTGCCTCTCTAAAATGGCTTATGTAAGGCTCGTTCTTCTTCATCATTTCTAAATAATCTGACATAAGTTTTCCCCTCTCTCATAAAATCATGCCAATATCTCTGCTAATTTGATTGCAACAAAGAATTTATCTAAATCATGATTGGCCTCATGCAATCCCTCACTAGTATACACTGGCTGATCCACCACATCACCTGTCACTAAAAAATGATACAACTCAAATCCATAGAAATCACATACTGCCTGAACTCCCGCAAGCTCCATTTCTACTGCAATACATCCTTCTGCTTTTCTTGCAGCCACCATATTACGTGTTTCACGATAAATGGCATCCGTAGTCCACACTCTTCCTTTTATGTATGATAAATCCAACGATTTAAATAAATCTTCCATTTTATCCGCGTTTTTTACTGTGATGTAATCCGCTAGCTCTGCATAGTGATAAGACATTCCCTCATCTCTGTATGCCTCTGAAGGAATCACATATTTCCCAACTGTTTTCTCCTGATCAAGGGCGCCAGCAGAACCAAACAAAATGAACTTATCTGCTCCTGTCATCCAATTCACTTCAATGATATCTGTTCCGGAAAGAGCAGCTCCAATCTCAGACAAATAAAAAACAATCTTTTGTTCATTTACCGTCAAAAGATGAATTGGCTTCACTCGGTTTGCAGCACTGATATCACCAACCACTTCATTTGGAAAGCGCTCCAACACTGCTGCGTAAATTTCTCGCGAAAATGTGCCAATTGCAATATCACATATCTTTTTTTGCTCACCGAAAAATGATTTCGGTGAAATAATCGCTTCGCTATTTATATCAAATGAATCTGTTATCATATATTACCTCCTATGTAACGGCACGATTTCATTTTATGAATCCTGCCAAATCATCAAACAAGTTTCCGTTTTTACACGTCATTTATAATACCATGACTAGCGTTCCCGCTCCGATTAGCAAACATCCAATCAGAGACTTTGCTGTAAATTATTCATGCAAAAATACAAAGGAAAGTAAAATGGTAATTACAGGTCACATTTTGCGTGCGGCAAAACTCCGTCATGCTTCTCAGATTATCTGTTGTAGTCACTACAAATCCAAAGTGAAATCCGCCGCAAACCATGTTTGATTTTCACGTTCAAGATTCCATTCTCCGTCCTCATCCACGACTTGATCAATCCATGCCAATCCAAAAACAAATCGGCTTTCTCTAGTTGTTTCTAGGATTTTATAAGACATACCATTTTCCAAATAAGCTGCATCATAATCGTATTTTGCTGACCATCTGCTTCCATCTGGCAAATATCCTATTTCAGCCTGTACACATATGGATAATTTGTCTCCCTTCTCATTAAAAAATGATTGACACTCGATATCCTCTCCAGTTTCAGGACATCTGTTATTACACTGCATATCCGGAATCACACACTTGATTTCATGCGACTTTCCATCAGGTTGAATATCTACAACAATTCGATAACATCCCAAAACATCTTTAAAAATATCATTTCTCTCTTTTTCAATAGCAGTATTTTCTATAGGTTCATCATCAAGCAAGACAACAATCTCCCCAAATGGAGTATTCATCTACGTTCCTCCTTGTTACATTTCGTTCGAAACATTTTTCTGTAGCAAGCTTCGTTCATTATCGTTCTCTATCATTAATGCTTGTAATCAATCACATTACAAATTTTCTATTTACAACTTATTTGATTACTTATCTTCTCTCGTAAATCACTAGCGATTTCATCCGTGAATTGACCACCTTTTTCTGGATAGGTCCATCCAAAACCATCTCCTTTTACTCTTGGAAATACATGCAGATGAAAATGTCCAAAATCACAGCACTCGCCACCATTTTGCATGATACTATAGCCTGCATGGTGATAGTCATTTTCAAATACATTTACAATCGCCTTTGCAGTTTCAATCACTTCCATAAGATAATCCTGTGGAATCTTCGTAATCGAATCCGCATGGAACTTTGGCAACACAAGTACATGTCCATCTGATATTGGTTCGATGTCCAAAAATGCAATCACCTTTTCTGTCTCATATACAATCTTTGCTTCTGCTTTATGTTTTATAATGTTACAAAATACGCACATATTATTCCTCCTTTGTGATGGCATACAAATATTCTCCTGAAACAACGCCTGTTTTGGGATAACGTCTTGTACCTGTTCCATCTATCAATATCATACCTAGTTTCTTCATTACCTTTTCAGATGCTGCATTTTTGCTATCACAATGTGCTTGCACCTTAACTGCATTCAACGATACAAACGCGAAGTTTTTAAGTGCACTTGCAGCCTCTGTAGCATAACCTTTATTTCTGTAATCCTTATGAATTGTCCAACCAATTTCATAAGTTCTATCCTCTAGACATCGCTCTAAATTAACGCCACCAATAATCGTGTTCTCCATAAGAACTACATATTCTCGATCATCAGGCTCATCTTTATTCCACTCTCCCACAGCATAATCTACAAACTTTTTAGTATCCTCAAATGTCTCATTGGGAAGATACATCATCATGTTAATGCTTGGATCACTTGCATATGTATGGATGCCCTCTGCGTCATCTAATTGGATGGGACGAATTGTCAATCTTTCCGTTTTAATCATTTGTTCCATACTTATCCTTCCATATCCTCTAAAATCCTCACTGCCGATGCCACCATCTTAGGACAGACTTCCGTGAAACAATTATGCTCCATAGCATACTGAACACCTTCCGTAGTTGATATATCACAGCCCAACAAATCATTGCATATATAGGAACCATTCTCTTTTTCGAATTGCTCCAAAAATTCAACGTTTTTCTGATTCGCCTTTGTTCTGCTTTCTATGTCCTCTTTTTTACATTGACCATATTTCATTCCCAACACCATCAATGCACCAGAGCATGCTCCACACACTTCGCCCTTTCGCATTCCACTATTGAAACAATATGCTATTTTTAAGGCCTGTTCTTCCGTCAATCCAAGTTCTTCCGCATATGCTGTAAGAACCGATTGAGAACAATGAAATTTATCAGCAAAATATGTTAATGCTTTTTCTTCATGTGTCATTTTAACATCTATCCCCTCTCTACTTGCTTCTCGTCATCCTAATCAATGGTTAGGGACTACTTGTATCATTTCAGCTACTCTTTGTAGCTGCTCCTTGCTTCTTCCTTTATAACATTTCACTACAATATGTGGCATATTTTCCTCCTTGTAAAATCATCCTATAACTAACATCTTAATTTTAATTCTTCCATCTATTCTTCTTCCTCGCTCTCATTTTCCACAATGTCTTCTTTTCTTGGCGGAGCAAAAATGCTAAAAAGAAGTGCAACAACAAACAATCCCCAATCCAAAGCAATTGGTATCAAACAATAATACCATTTGCTTTTTAAGTCATCCCCACTAAGAAAACATAAGACCGCAATCACACCAAGAATTCCGCCTAGAAGATAAACCGGTGATCCAGTCACCTTCTTTGGATTTTTTCGATAATAATTAAATATACGGTAATAATTATTTCCAATCAAAACTATGGATGCCAATCCACATAAACCACCAATCACCAAAGCTTCTATCACTTCCATAACACACCTCTCAAACTATTTATTTCAAAGTAGATTCTTTGTCACTTTTCATCCTCTAAAATCGCTTTGCAAAATGCTTCAATCTCATCCATTCTTGCTGCAACATCCTCTTTATATTTGATGGAACACAGTCCTAATTTTCCTCTAGACTCAATTTCCAGATGTCCGTGAAAATGTTCAATACTGCTGATAATTCTTTCGCATTCTGGCATGTTTGGACCAGTTCGAAGCGCAATGGTATAACCCTTCTTTCCACCTGGAATCGTTGCATGTGGTTCATGGGTATTACACCATGGGGTACAACGATCAATAAACACCTTAAATTGACCTGGAATATCAGCCCAATAGGAAGGTGATACCGATACAATTTTGTCTGCCCATGCGTATTGTTCCATCAATGCATTTACATCATCATTCTGAAAGCATTTCGCTGTGGTATGACAGCTTCTACAACCTTTGCAGAGATTAATATAATAATCATCAATGCAAACCTTGCGTACTTCATTTCCATCATTTACATATTCACTTACAACATTTACAATTTCTGCAGTTGCACCGTCTCTGACTGGACTGCAATTTATAATCAGTATTCGCATTGACTTCTCCTCCTTCATCTAGTTAGTTGTTTTTTCATCACCAACAAACGCTATCTTCTTATTGTACCTATCCTTACTTTTTCATTTGCACTTTGTTTTTTCTCGTAATAGGTCGCGTCCATAGTTTTTATGGTCTCCTCATTTCCATTTTCATCCTCTAACAAAATCTTATATTTTATATACGGTTTATCCGATTCCATTTCTTCATTTTCTATAATGTTCTTTACCCAAAAATCTGTCTCTCGAAGTTCCTTCTTGCTTTTTTGTGTTTTACCAAGACGAGCTTCCTTTTTACATAATGAACACGCTTTTATCGGAAAATAGAATATAATTGCAGTAAAATACAAGTACAGTCCAACAACACATAAAACATCTCCCCAATCATCGCCTATCAATAACATACCCACTGATATTAAAAGCGCAACACAAAAAAAACCGGAACAAATAATCAAACTTTCTTTATTGTGCTGATTCAACTTACATCTCCATTTATTCTTGCTTAATTCTAAATGGTAATCAACATAAAATCCTGAAAATATTGATTGAGTTTTAAACTCATAAATATGTACAATTGCATTCGTATCATCTACAAACTCTACATAGGGCGGATGACTTTTTCTCTTAATCAACTGCATAATATCTAGAATCAAATAACTTCCAATAATTGCTACAACTATCACACACATTATAATTATGCCAATACCAAGCTTATCCATGTTATCTCTCCTGTGATTCCATTACCGTTTTCACCAGTTGCCATGCAATTCCACCTTCACGAAGAAGCGACAGCGCATCTTCTAATTTTACCCACTCCGCCGCATCCACTTCACCGGATAGTTTCATGTCTTGTTTTTTTACAGTCGCTTTAAATCCCAACATTAACATTTCCTTCTTCTCATATGGATAACTTCTAACAAATTCTAGCGACTCCACATCCTGTCCTATTTCCTCTTTCACCTCACGAATTACAGTTTCCTCGGCCGACTCACCAAGCTTCATGATTCCCGCCACACATACATAAGAGGTTGTAGATACATAATTCTGTCTCAGCAATGCAACCTCACCATATTCATTTACAACTGCAACAATGATACTGGTTGTAAACATATCCCACAACGGAACACTACACTTTTCACAAAAGGGAATCATACCCTCATCGCCAATTTCTTTCTTTACCAGTTTACTCCCACAAAATGGGCAATAAGTAAATCTCATGTTTCATCCTCCAAACACTTCTTTTTTGCGCTTATTTCTAATCCGTTTATTATGCATTTTCTTTATGAAACTGATCCATTTCCATATTCACAAAACGTGAAATCATTTCACGATAAAGTGCTTCTACCATATCTGGATCTGCACCACATTCCTGTGCTTTCTGACGAACCTTTTCTATCACCTTTTCTACTCTACTAGTATCTCTTACACCGTCTTCATTCTTCTTAAATGCAGATGCCTGTGCAACATAGGTTCCTCTTTCTGCTATTAATTTGATAATCTCACTATCAATCCGATCAATATTGCTTCTAACTTCTTCTAGACTGTTACATTTCATTTCTCATTGGTCTCCTTTTATATTTCGTTTTGTCCTTATAAGTAAACACTCAACTTTTAATTTGACTTTCTTCGCATTCAACTTGCTTCCCGAACATATGTTTGTTATAATATAAATGGTGCTACCCTACACGGTAGGCGGTTAGTCCCGAACAGAGGTTGTACGAAATCCTTGGATTTCGGTCAAAACAACCGAAGTAACACGGGATTTTGTGACCTCTGACTACATAGAAATCCTTTAAGGAAATCTACGAAAGGAGGACTTGCTTATGCTTACAACGGATATATTTTTAGCCATCATCAGCTTATGCCTTACTTGCTTTGCTCTTGGTTATGCCGTTGGGTCTAAGAGCAATGACAACACAAAAAAATAGCCGCCTCAGCCTAACCAACTAAGCGACTATTTTGCATAATACGTTGGGCTAACCGTCTATCGGTAGCACCTTTTTTCTACTGTTATAGTAGCATTTCACCGCTTTCGTGTCAAACCTATATTCTTTTTTTATTACCTTGTTTTATCTCCTAAACTCACTTTACAAACTGCAACATTGTCCGTCATCAAAGAAATATATATTTTCTCTCTTATATCCGTATTTCGAACCCTGCGTACTGATATGTGGTTCAAAAGTAAAATAAGCAACATCACCAAGTCTAGTGGTATTCCCCTTTTCAATATATATGCGTTCTCCCTTATACTTGACAATGGAATGTCCCAGGTTACCTAAAAAATCAAGATTGATATACCCACGCTCTTCAATAAACTGATTCATATAATAATACAATTCTTCAAAGGTTGTTTGTGGAGTAACATACTGCTTCATAACCATATGAAGTTCTTTTTCCATAGCAATTCCATTTTTCCATTCCTCATTTGAGCAATTTCTTTCATCAACCACAACACCATTTTCAACGATAAGTGTTCTGGCATAATCTCCCCATATATTCTCTTTTTGAGGACTCAAATCGATTGTTATAATATCATTTTTACTTATTACTCTATTGCTAGTCTCATATTCCGGACCTGATACTGAGATTGTTGTTTCATCACCCGCGAAAACAAACGCACCTATATCCCAATACCAAAAAGAATCTGCACCTAATTCTAACATTTTCTTTTCACAAAGATCTCGAATCTCAATAAGCTGCATTCCTTCGCGAATTACCTTTTTCGCATATTCCATTGTGTCCTTCGCCACTTGTTGAATTTCTCTATATTCTTTCATACCACTATTCCATCCTTAACCGTTACCGCAACCTGCCATTCATTTCTATATCTTCTTAACAAACGATACATGTTCATTTAATTCAGAAAATCCATTTTTGATATAAAAATCATATGCTGGAACAGTACTTTCTGTTTGCAAAAAGATTTGCACTAGCCCCAAATTTTTTATTCCCTTTTCAATTTCTTTTAGAAAATAGGTACCAATTCCGTTTCCCTGCTTACTTGTCTGAACAAAAAGTTCTTCAATATAATACTCTGTACCAGAATACCAATGTTTAATATGTCCCATAGAAACACCTACCAATTTGTCATCTTCAAATAATCCATATGTTAACGAATTACTTTGTCCCACCAAATCTTGCAAATATAAGTCAAGTTGTTTCTGATCAGACCAATCATCATTCCACGGTTCAGTCGTAAAAACACTAAAAAATAAGTCTTTTATCATTTCTATTTCATTCATTCCGATTCTTTTGAAATCGATTGTATTTTTCTCCATATGCTTCTCTCCACTTCAACAAGCAACTCTTTTTCTGCCAATATAAATGACCTCCTGAAGTCCCAAATCAGAAATGTGCTTCTTTGCAATCTTATTATCTGCTGCAAGATCTTTCTCCTCATGAGCGTCTGAACCGACGGTAATATATTTACCACCATTTTCTTTATATATCTGAAGCATATCTATTCCTGGCATGGTCTCATCATGACCTTTTCGAAGAGATGACGTATTAATCTCTATAATCATATCCTTGTCTAACAAGTACTTGAAAATCTCGTTCATCATCTTTTCTTCATAGTATATTTCCCCATAGTAACGCTTCGGGAAATCAATGTGTCCAAGTGCATCAAATCCACCCTGCTTCAC
>JAUNJF010000072.1 GCA_030533405.1 Eubacteriales bacterium | reverse complement strand
AAACGCTTAAAGTACTATCGTATGCTAAAAGAAGGACAGTATTGGAAAGACCTTCCATCCGATGTTATTCCTGAAGCTATGGGAAATGTATATTTATTAGGAGGTGGCAGAACTGGATTTTATCGTCGACTTTCTTTCAACAAGCCGTCTCCAACTTTAGTTACTAATCCTGCTATGCCTGCAACAGATTTGTGTCATCCTACGGAGGATAGACCGCTTAGTGTAGAAGAATATAAAGCGATACAAGAGTTTCCTGCTGAATGGGTAATATGTGGGCCGATATTAGAACAATATAAACAAATTGGTAACGCTGTACCGATAAAATTAGGAGAAGCAATAGGAAAGGCAATAATTGATGATATGAATAATGATTACCATGAACCAATTATAGGATTTAGGTACTCACGTTACAAAAATACAGATGATAAATCATGGGAACTATTTATTAAAGGTGTCTATAAGAAAGCATTAAAAGAACAGAACGAAAATAATATAGAAACTCAAACCCAACTTGAGTTAAATTTTGATTAATGAGTGTGTGAGAGTTTTTCTGTAAATTAGACCTTCTATGACAATTTTTAGTTAAATTTATTGTATTAAGTTGTTTTTATTATTCATGTCAGCTATTTACTTATAACATTTTATTCAATGCATGTCAAGTAGCAACGGCTTGAGCCGTTGCTACAAGCTGAGTAATTTTTAGTATTCCGGAATCCTATTCTCATACATAATAGCTAATTCACCATAAATCTTACCCCAATTCCGGATGGGCATGGACCATTTCTTGGTTGCTTCAAAGGTAGAAAGATACAATGCTTTTAATAATGCACCATCACTAGGAAAGACACTCCGTTGCCTGTTTAATTTGCGGTAGGTGGCATTTAAACTCTCTATGGCATTGGTTGTATAGATAACTGTCCTTACGTCTGCTGAGAACTTAAATATGGGGGTTATAGCATCCCAGTTTTTATACCAACTCTTCATTGCATTTGGATATTTTGAATTCCATTTTTCAGTTACTTCATCTCTCGCTTCAGCACCTAGTTGCTCGTTTGGAGCATTGTAAATCTTTTTAAGATCAGCTGCAAACTCCTTGCGGTCTTTGTCAGATACATATTTCAAGGTGTTTCTTACCTGGTGTACTATACACCTTTGGTATTCCGTCTCGGGAAAAGCTGCATTAATAGCCTCTTTAATGCCTGTAAGGCCATCTGCACAGATAATCAATACGTCTTTAACGCCTCTGTTTTTCAGTTCGTTGAGCACTGAAAGCCAATATTTAGCGCTTTCGTTCTCTCCAACTTGGATGGTGAGCACTTCTTTCTTACCCTCAAGATTAATGCCCAACATTACATAGGCTGCCAATTTACGGATCACACCATTATCTCTTACAGAATAATGGATAGCGTCTATAAAGATTACTGGATAAATTGAATCCAAAGGACGTTTTTGCCACTCCTCGATTTGAGGGATAATTTTATCAGTTACATCAGAAATAAAGCTCTCAGAAGCCTCAAATCCATAAATATCCACTAATGTGTCAGATATTTGCCTAGTAGTCATACCCTTTGCGTACATGGATATAATCTTTTGGTCAATATCGGAAATGTCCTTTTGGCGTTTCTTGACAACTTTAGGCTCAAAAGTAGATTTCCTATCCTGAGGAACATCGATAGTCATGCTGCCGTAACTACTGTTAATCTGCTTAGGTTTATAGCCATTACGGTAGTTGTCGCTATCCGATCTCTGTGATTTCTGATAGCCCATATGCTCATCCATTTCTGACTCCATCATTTCCTTTATGGTGCTACCCAACAAGTCCTTGAGAGCATCTTGGATGTCTTGAGCAGATTCAATTTCGTATTCTTGTAACAGAGCACGAATAAGGTTTCTTTTGCCTTCGGTCATCTGAATGTGGTGTACGGGTTGTTTCTCTTTTCTTGGCATAATAAAAGCCTCCCATGATTTTATTTTATCATAGAAGGCCTAGCGTGATTAGATATTTACAGAGTTTTTCTCACAGTCTCGATAACAATTGAGTTTTAATTTAAAAACCGCTCAAAGCGGCCCGTAGGAGCCGTTCTGAGCGGTTTTTTGTCATTGTCCTTATGATTCCTTGTGTAAATCTACCTTGAGCGTATTATATAGCCTTACTATTCCATACAGTAAGCAGATATACTCGATATAATTTGCTGTCTCTCTTTCGCCTAATCTCCAAGCAGTTATAGTTAGTATAATAATGGGTACTAGTCTAATAATTAGTAAAAGCATACCGTCCCAATCGTCGATTTTGGTTTTAAGCAGTCCCCATAACGCGAGGTACAGTATAGCCCAACGCCAAATGGCAGCCCATATCGTTGTTATCATGCGCCACCAAATTTCGCCGGGTTCACAAAAGATATCCAAAAAGTGGGTAAGTAATTGCCATGTATCGCTTGCTATAAAATTAAATACATCTATATTATTTAAGATTTCGCCAATCAATATAGTTCCCACAATAATTAAACTCAAAAAAATGAAGATTTTGTATTTGGAAAGCTCTGCTAAAGATTGCGATTTTAATTCTGATTTATAGTTGCTTTTTTCATTATTAAGCTTAATCCATTCTTTGTCGATGTTGTTTTGTTGGTCTTTGATACTGTTTT
>JAUNJF010000023.1 GCA_030533405.1 Eubacteriales bacterium | reverse complement strand
AGTAACGCTTCGGGAAATCAATGTGTCCAAGTGCATCAAATCCACCCTGCTTCACGGTCTTTAATACTTCTTCCCAATACAAGGTATAAAATTCTTTTGCTGAATACTGCTCTCGAACCTTCTGGCAAGGAAACATATCTCCAATCCAGTGAATGCTTCCAATAATGAAATCATATGGAAGTGTAGAAAGCTCCTGCAGGCGATTTGCATATAAATGCGGCTCGCCAAACTCTATTCCTGATAACACCTTAATCTTATCGTTATAGGATTCCTTCACTTGATTGATTTTTTCAAAATATGCAGCCTCATTATAGTAATTGTATCCGTAATCATCCTTGTTCAAATCCACATGATCCGTAAAGCAAATAGCATCGAGTCCACGCTCCAAACCCAACTCCATATATTTTACCATATCTGCCTCTGAATCACATGAAAATTCTGTATGTACATGCATATCTGCCATCATATTTTTCACCTCTCATCCTTACTCAACCTATCGCTACACAATACACATCTGCCTGCTCACCCTCAAACTCGAAGCTTCTCTCATACACTCCACCATTTCTTTCGATTGTTTTGACAGAAGGTGTATTCGAACGCTCCACCGACAAATGCATTTCTTTCATTCCTGACTTAGCTGCAACATCAATAATCAAATGTAGCATTTCTGTCGCATATCCCTTCTTACGCTGCGATGGTCGCACACTGTAACCAGAGTTTCCAAAATCCACCAAAAAAACTTTTAACTCATGACGTAAATCAATGATACCAACGATGCATCCCGCATCATCTACTGCAAAAAATGTATCTGTTAAAACCCAATCAGAACTCACAGTTTCAACATTCGCATTATTGGTAACCGACTGAAGCCATGCATCATAATCATCCATCTGATCTAACAATTCACTGCCATTTATCGTTGTCTCACCATAATCAAAAAACTCCTGTTTGAATGCAAGCGCATCCTTCTCATGTTCCTTTGTAGGAACTACTAAGCGTACACTCATATTGCTTCCTCCTAATCCTGTATCTTTTCACTTACATGTAATATCTATACTGTAATCCAGTAACGCTTCATCGTACTTCCATCCACCTCAACAACATTCTCAAATACACCACCATTTGCAAGAATAGTCTTTTCACTTGCTGGATTGGTTTCGCTACAGGTTACTAATAACTTATCAATTCCAAGTACTCTCGCATTTTCAATATTTAATCGCAACATTTCTATTGCATATCGGTTTCCACGCTCAGAAGATCTCACCGTGTAGCCACAATGACCTCCCCAAGTGCCAAGAATCGGATGATTAATATGATGTCGCAAATCAATAATCCCAACCACTCTGTTATCCAACTTCCTTACTGCCAAATATGAATGAGATGGCACCTCAGTTCCTGCCTGCTCACAGGTTTGTTCATCCTTTCGCAGGTTGCAAATGCGAATCCATTCCTCTGCACTTTGGCATTTATCCAACAACATACAACCCGCGAACTGATCCTCATTTTCTGCATCATATTCAAATACTTCCTGACGAAAAGCCCATATCTGATTTGCGTAGGATTCATTCACTTCCACTAATGCTATTTCATCCATATTCGCCTCTCCTTTTTAATTCTACGAACTGGAATTTAAGTTTCCAACCACTGATGCATACCACATCCAAAGTTTTCGTTAGGTCTATCTATAAAACCAAACTTTTTGTAAAATTCTTCCTTACCCTTTGCCGCCATTAAGCAAACCATAAATTTATAACCTGGTTTAAGCTGACTATGCAAGTAATCCATGATTTTCTCCATAAGTAATCTTCCAAGTCCTTGCTTTTGATATTCAGGTTTGACGATTACATCTGAAATAAAAACAGTATAACCGTGATCATATCAATCTCTCCAATCCTGAAATACAAATTTAGTAAAGCGGATCCTTCACATTCCGCTTCGCTACATGTTCAGGAACCAATGATACTTCGTATCTCATCAGTGGGAGCTTTAACTCACCACTGATGCAAGCATCCCCCATACCCGCCACCTACATCTCTACGACTTAGAGGTGGGGGACTGCTTGTATTGGTTCAATCACAAAAATTCTATGTTATCTCTTGATAACTAACAATCTGTTAGCACCCTTTTGAAACTCATAGTTTGTTTCATGAATTTCAACATCATACAATTCTCTATAATGTTCAATCACTTCTGAAATCATACTGGATGGATTTGAATCAAGGTCAACTAACGGAAATATTCTTACCTCCTTACAGACTCGCAGGATTTCATCTATTGCTTTGATATGAAAATCGTAACCTAATGCCGTATACATCAATAAAAAATGTGAACTAATTCCTAAATCAAATGAATCATTTTCACAATTAAGTCTATTAGGCAATTCATGATACACATATCTTTTTTCTGCTAGTCCTCTTTCAAAATCAGCTAGAAACATATTCATTGCCGACATGCGAACTTCTTCTAATTCTTCAAGATTCTTTATGTTTTCCCATACATAATTCTCTTTATTTTCAGCCATTTGCTTCATAACTATATCGCGCACTTCTGAAATTCTCTGTCCAAGTTCTTCTCTTGAGAACTGATATATCGGGTCAAAAGAAGTGATATGAAAGCCACATCCAGTAGCCTCATAATTAAAACTTGCAGGTCCATCTCCAAACCCAGCAATTTTCAATTCTTTATCTTTATCTGATAAATTAAACATTGAAAAGTATTCATCTATATTACGCCCCCAAGGGACAACACTATTTAATTGAAATGCCATTTACATTCATCCTTTCGCTGTTAAATTCATAGTTGCCTATACTTCTCTAATCTCAACAACCCTTCTTCATCCGGAATATCTATACCATTTTTGTAATCATATCCCATCTTTAAATTTTATAAACAAAATATTAAATCTCTATCCAATATCTTTGCTCAACGATGCCATTTACAAGAATCTCATTCTCTAAAACTCCACCGTTGTTCATTATGCTTTTAGCCGAACCAATATTATTTTTATCACATACCATAAGAACCCTATCAATCTTAAGTTTTTTACACTCTTTAAGCGCAAGTCCAATCATAGCAGTGGCAATTCCTTTTCTTCTCTCTGATGGAACAACTCCATCTCCAATATGTCCTCCATTAAGCAACAATGCTTCATCAAGATAATGCCTAATATTTACTGCGCCTACCATAATGTCTCTGTCGACATCCAGGCAAAAATATGTAGAATCAGGAACCTTTCCTTCGCTAGCATCTTTTACTTCAATGCCTTCACAATACTTATCAAAATCGTGATAATCAGTCTTACGAATTGCATAAGGAACTATTTTTTCTCCTGAGCTATACCATTCATCTAACATATCAAATATTTGTTTTTTATAATCCAATGATACTTTTACAAGCTTTAAATTCATATGAAATCACCTCTTACTGTATTTATACAATCTATTTCATTCGTCCTTCTTCAAATATCTGTAGGCATATACTTTTTGAAATCCAAGGTTCTCATAAAGCTTATGCGCGCCCACATTACTCTGAATAACCTGAAGCCATGCAGTCCTAGCACCTTCGCCTTTTCCCTTTGAAATCAAGGCCTCACACAAAGCTTTTCCATAACCTTTTCTTCTGTATTGGGGATGTACTACAACATTTTGAATTAACATATAACCACGTTCCATTGCCAAAGAAGCTACTGCCACGATTACTCCCTGTTCTCTTATCGCTACATACTTCGCATCAATACAAACCTTATCAAGCATTTGTCTATATATTTTCTGACTCTTCTCTCCAAATCCCTCATAATTAAAATATGCATCAAGCCATTCCTCAACAGGTTTATCATAGAAAACGATATCTCCCTCCGGCATAGCAATGCCATCTGTATCACGAACCATTATGTCAGAAGGTGTAACTTCTATGTAACCACGCTCAGCAAGAATATTCATCATTTCTTCGTCACCATCTGTAAGCTTAAACACACATGGCAAATTCTGCTTAGAATAAATGTTTTCGCAAAATGCAATTTTTTCATTCACGTCAATCGTGGAAGGATAAATCATACTGACGGAGTTAGAACGATTCGTATGTCCTTCCGAAAACTTCAATAGCCAACCATCATATTGCATTACATTCAATGCAACATGCGCATTGGAAGCCATTTCTTCAAATAAAACAATTTTTTCTTTCATACTTTTTCCCATTCTATCCTCCTACTCCCACTATTTCAGTAATTATGCAATTTTCAAGTTGTTAATAAATTTGGGTTCGTATCTAATGATATATATTTTGTCACCGTTTGAGAACGTCAGTACTTATGTTTCGTACTTTGAAACATTAGTACTGCTACGTTCGAAACGAACGAGAGTGTGTGCAAAATATATATGTTAGGTATGAAACCAATTTTCATCATCCACGTAATTGCATAATTACTAAAATAAAAAAAACACCAAACAATTAGTAATTGTCTAGTGTTAATATTTGATATAGAAATGTTTATACATTTACACTTCAGATACTACACTAGACGATGAAAAGACCTATCAGACTTTATCCAGTGCAGTTCTTTGCATTGACTAAAGTCGAATACGTCTGTCATATCTCATCCAATCATAATGTTTCCCGTGTAAATTGTATCTCATTTTTATTCGTCTCCTTGTTATTTTCTGACAATACTACCATTGTGTTCCGTTATTGTCAATCACTTTTTTCAGTTTAACGAAATATTTTGTAAAACGAATCCTTCACATTCCGGTTCAATCAAAAATAGTTTCTGTATTCTTCTCAATCAAGAAGAAATCTTTATATACCGCTAATTCAATATTTGTATTAATTCCGTAAGGCTGTGTTGTTTTCCCCGTCTTATATAAAATAAAACGTTTGCCATGCGAAGTCTCTACCAACAATTTCACGACCTGTGCAGGCATATTGTTAATTAAAATTGTATCATCCATATAACCATAAACAGTCGCAGTGATTTTTTTCCCTTTTGCCTTCAGTGCAAAATACCGCAAAAGCTTGCGGATTACAATAATGGCACTTCCTAATCCGACCAACATAAATGGTACGCATAATAATAATACCATGCTCATATCTTCGTTTCCCAATTTATGCATAAAAAATGGGAAAAAGAAACCAAAAAAACCAAAGCTTACCGCAAAAACAGTAGGAAATCCTACTGACCAAAAATCAATGGTAGCCGGCTTACATTCCAATAATGGATAATCCATATTTGCTGATGCAGTATCTATTCCTGTTGCCGAATTACAATACGGACAAATCTCTGTTGTAATTGGTGCACCACAATTTGGACAGGTTGCTTGATATTGAATCGTCTTCATCGTTTTTCTCTCCTGTAATATAGCCCTCTCACACTTCGCATGGAACGGCATTTCGATACTCTAACTGCAGCAATTTACATTGTTCTAATCCAGCACTCCAAAAATCCTTGATTGGTAAATCCTTTATCTGACATACAATACTTGCATTCATTGCACCATGTCCAACAATAAGAACATCCTTACCTGCCTGCAATTGTGGTTCTACAACTTCCTTAAGAAATGCTCCGGTTCTTGCAAATAATTCCGCAAATGTTTCTGCCCCACCTACGGATTCCACATAGTTCTCTGGCGCCTTAAAAAGCACATTAATCGGACAATCTGGAATTTCAAAGCTATTTGCAATTCCTTCGTACTCTCCAAAACTCATTTCCACAAGTCGTTCATCTGTAATAATAGGAATCTCACGATCACCAATAAGAATCTGTGCCGTTTCATGCGCTCGTATCAAAGGGGAACAGTAACATACATCTATATGTACGTTCTTGTACTCCTCATTTGCTTTTTTTGCCATGCGTCTTCCTTCCTCATTTAAAGAAATGTCAGTTCTTCCCTGAAGCTTATGTAACGCATTCCAATCTGTTTTGCCATGTCGCATTATATATAACATTATGTATCTCCTTAAATCATCTCATTCTGCTCTATTATACAACCCATTTTACTATTCCTGCAACCAGACAAATAATAGCAGTAATGAAAGAGGCTACCGTTCTAATGCTGAAAGACATCGTGTCCTTTTTTATTTCTTTTTTACAAGAATTGCAACAACGATGCCTCCACCATCAAAATCGCTGGCGCAATATATTTTCTTGGATGATGCAACAAATCCGACTCTACCTTCCAATTTTCAATCGTCCATCTATTCTCGAGTGTAGCAACCAATATAGCTGCCTGCAATGCAAATGCGATTGCCATCACAAAAGTTGATAAATGTAATTCTGTTCCCAGTATACGCATCACACCAAGAAAAATGACATAAGATAACATATAATAACCAAACAAAAATCCTGCATAAGGAACAAAAAATCCTTTTATGGAATCTGGCATCATTTCCAACTTTTTCTTCAATACTCGATTGGTGCTTACAACGATAGCAAGTGGTGTATTTACTGCAAGCAAAGCCATTGCAAATCCGCAAGTATTTGAAAATCCAACCTCTTCCATAGACTTTGCAAAGAAACAGCCAAATGCAATCATAAAAAGTCCTCCAAGCACATAACCTTTGTTGGATAAGAGATAGCGAAGAATATATTTTGTCACCATAAATTTTGACGCATTAGCTACTTTCTTTGCCTTTTTCAAATGGCTTTCCTTTACCATAAAACGATATGGATCCAATTTGCTTAACACAAAAGCCATCACTCCACATGCAATCCCATACACAACAATTAAAAATCCATGCTCTGGAAGCACAAAACAAGCTACAATGCTAAGAGAAAGAATCAATGCAGAAATATAAATTCTATCCTTTAAAAACGCAAAAACAATCATTGCTGCAAAACATACATATACAAAATGAACCATCAAAATCATAGTCTGTAATGCTGTCACCTTACCAAATGCAAATATAAGAGCTAGCACTAAAGCGGTCTTTGTAAACAATGTATACGCGCCAATCACTTCTGCGTAACCAATAAAAAACTTTTTCTCGTCAAATGGCATAGAGAAGAACCCTTTTAAATATCTGGCATTATCCTGAGAAGAAAGCACCTGCAAAATGATAGTTCCTGAAAAAAACAAATTGGTGAACAACAAAACCTGTAATGACACATTCACCTGATATTCCAAGTTGGAAAGACCCATATACACAACAAATGCAACAAAAACATTTCGTACTGCATTTCTTCCCTTCTCTCCTAATAACTTTCTTCCTAATACCTCAAACATATTTCTCACTCCTACGACACATACTCTCTTATATTTTCTGCTGTTATTTCCTCATTTGAAAATGTCTTTGCAATATATCCATCTTTCAAAATCACAACCTCATCTGCTGTCAATGTTACACTCTCCATAACATGAGAAGAAAACAGTACCGTTCCATACTGCTTATAATCTGTAATCATTTCATATAGCATTTCTGTACTCTGAAAATCCAGTCCATTTACTGGTTCATCCAACAACAACAACTTTGGCTTAAGCGCAAAGCCTGTAATCAAATATGCTTTTCGCTTATTTCCCATGGAAAGGTTTTTAATCATCGTCTGTCGATGTGCATCAAATCCAAATCGTTTTACCAACAAATCTACCTCTGCTTGATCTACCTTTTTTCCATAAGTTCGAAACACATAATGCAAATATTCATCAAAACTAAAATAACCAAAAGAATCATCCTCTGAAAAAACCATGTAACGATCCTTTTTGAATTTACCATCGCGGTACGCGAACTTTTTCTGTTCAAATGTCGCCTCATCCTGCTCATATTCACTGTGTAAACCACAAAGGACATTTAACAAAGTAGTCTTTCCCGCTCCATTTAAACCGAGCAATCCAACAACACTATTCGTTGCAAGCTTCAGATTCAATCCCTTAATTACGGGGTCACCCTTTGTATACCACGCATTTAAATTCTCTATTTTTAATAATGTTTCCATACTTGTCACCTAACCTATTTTTCTACATTTAATTTCTTGAAATTGCTATAAGCGGAATACAAATAAACACCACCTAACAATGCAAATATAGCAATCATACTATAATTACCCATTACCGCGCAGGCAATTGCTGCTACCAACCAAATCAAACCTAAAATTCCTCTCATATATACATGACGCATAATACATACCTCCTAAAATCTTTCTTTGTTTTACTGTAGGTACATCATAACCAAAATTTCTGTCCTATGCCAAAATGTCCGTATTTGGTTGATTTTTGTCCGCGAATTGTGAAACAATAAAAACCAATGAAAACAAGTAATTAAATACCTTGTCTTCATTGGTTTTCTAACATCTTTAACATGTCATTTTGCAATCACATATTCCGTATCCTCTATATCATGTGCTTCTAGCATTTCTAACAAACGAAAAACAGGACCCGATGGGTGCGTTGTTCCATGTTCCCATGCCTCTACTGTTTTTTTCGAAACACCCATATACGAAGCAAAAACCCTTTGTGTCATTCCTGCTTTCATTCTGATTTCTCTAATTTCCTTACAGGAATATTCTTTGACAGGATGAATCATATATGTTTTAACATGTGCTGTGCCTTCTCCCTTTTCGTATGAAATTGCTTCTTCTAATCCCTGTTTTAAATCATCAAATAATGAACCCATGCAAATCATCTCCTATTCTTTGACGTTTCCTCTTTTAATGATTTTACTAATTTTTTCAAAACTTTTTTTCATCATTCGTAAGATTTTCTTGTTCTTTCTTTTTCAAAAGCTGTTATTAAATAAATAACTTCATAATCTGCAAAATCTGTATAACATACTCGAACACAACCACTTTTCCCTCTATTTTCAAGAGAAAATCTAACCTTTCGTATTCCACCAGTACCTTCCATCACAGGTCCTGACTCTGGGTCCTTCAAAAGCATAGTAAGAATATTGACGCACTTGTGAATAATCTGTGTTTCACTTCATGAAATATTTTAAAACAAATCCAACATACTGTCCAAATATATGTGCTCTCGAACCTGCAACTGAAACTCCGGTTTTACCATGTAATAGAGCAAAAACTCGAGAATCAGGGCGGTCCCCAGTCCACGCCCCTCAATTTTAAAATTCGAAAAACCATTTGGAAGATATATATTTTGAATGTCCTCTATGCCAATAAAAGACGGGTTATTCATCGCCTTCGAAAACCGGTAACCCTCACCAGCGCCAGGAGCTTTGCAAATATGCTCTGGGCAGTCTTCTCCCAAAATTCTCTGACTCACATTTTCATAGCAGGCTTTTCTGTCTGTACATCCAATATAACAACACTCATTACAAAGGAATTCCACTTTATCTTTCTCAAACTGCGTCATTATATTCAACGATTCAAACTGCTTGTTCAAGCGAAAATCCGGTACAACATAGCGAAATTCTTCTCTTTGCACTTCTTCTAAAAACTGTCCAAAATCCGTCAGTACCTTTGTCGTAGAAGAAACGAAATAAAGTCGCGGATACTTGTCTCTCAAATATTCTAAGAGCAAATCTGAATGCACAATCACACCATTTTGAACGCCATTCCGTGCATCCTTTTGCTTTTCAAAAATCGCACAAAGATGATTACATTTTTCATCCGAAAGATGTTCCTTGCGAAGTAATGAATTACTAAATGTAAGACGTGCAGAAATCCCATACTCCCGCATAAATTCCAAAACATCCTCGGCACTGTATTCATTTGCCCCAAAGCGACCACCACTCCAAATACACCCATCTGGCGCACCATAGATTGACGCGATTGTAACCCACTCATAAAAATATTCTCTATGATTGTAAAAAAGCGGCAAAAACACCTTATAAAATTCATAAAACTCGAACAAACCTGGAAGATGAAACCGGGCAACCTTCATTTTTTTCCTTTCCACTATTGTGTTCCTCCTCATTAATAAGAGTAAAAAGAGTGGTTGATCGCAACACCTGCTATCTCTTCAATCTCAGCATAGGATAACTTAAATTGTCTTTCCTTTTCGATATCGTCCAAAAAACACTCCATCAAGTAATACTGTCTACTGTTCTTCCTTCACAAATTCTATTCCACTATTTCTCATTACTACTCCATTTTCTCTATGAGGCTTTCGTTCTTGTTTTCGACCATGAGACAAACAACTAATCAATAATGTATTTAACAATTATACCTTAATAAAACATTTTGGCAACTGTTATCGAGTACTAGTTATAGCGGTATGAGAAAACTCCATATCAAATAATTAATTTAACGGTAACGAACGCTTTTTACTATATTCCACAAGCATTTTGGCAACATAAGAAGAATGTGTTTCTCCATCATATACAATATAACTTGATTGGCCACCATGTGCGCAAATTCTCTCATTCAATAATTTTGCTCCCTCTGTTGTGGAAGGCTTATCTCCAAAACAATCTGCATACTCTGCATCTTCCAGTTCCCCAACTGCAATCACAACCTTTTTGCTCAGTGAATCATTTCTTTCCCAATATCCAAAATCATTTATAACCGCGCCGTATCCAAATCCTTCCTGCAAAGACCATAAGGTCGGACTCCCAATCAAGTAATTTCCAAATGGCTGGTTTTCATACCGATCCGATTGAAACAGACAATAATATGCAAAGAATCCACCATTAGAATGTCCCATAAATGTTGATGAATCGCAGTCAATCGGATACTGTTCCGACAAAAGCGGCATTAAATTATCTGTTATGAAATCATCCAACAAATTAGCATGCTGAATAAAATAATATTCACGTAACGGCTGACAGCTATTATCCAATGCATAATCAAAACCCAGGGTTACAATAATTGCTTTATCGGCATTACCACTTTTCATCTCCTGCCACATAGCATTCACGGCATCCATTCGCCAAACCGCATCTGTCAAAAACAGGATAGGATAACTATCCTTCTCATTATACTCTGGTGGTACAATCACATGACACACAAATCCCATATCCATCTCATCATCCGATAAATGTATTTCTGTGATGGAATCTTTGATTTGCAAAAGCTTTGACGAGTCAAAATCCCATGTTTTATTTCCAGATCCCGCAAGCATATATTGCATTTCCCGATTTGCAATGTAGCCACAAGGCACTACCTTACATTCTCCATTCTCATATGCATCCCACATAAAAACAGTATCCTGATACATATTATCTGCTTCCCTTTGCGTAAGATGATTGCTTTTCACTTCTTCATCCAAATCGCGCTTTAACTTCTCTTTTTTCTCCGTCAGATTATCACCTTCAAAATCTTCTGGAAGCATACCAGCAAAGTTAAGCCGATGTCCTTTCGTGGATGCTGCGCCTATATTTTTTACGGATGAATCCTCGTTCTTGTTAAGTGCAATCAGCTCATCAAACTCCATCTGCATCTCAGGATCATCCCAATAAATGCAGGCATTCTTTTCACCTTCATAGTACTGCACATAGTCTGACGGATACCACTCTTCCATTAATGTTTCACTTAAAAACGGATCCTTATTAGCTTCATCCCATGGTTGATTAAATAATGTCATTTCACCAATTTGTACCGAATCACGCTCTGCTTGTGACATATGATTTACAAGACTATCTCGTTCCTTTCCCGACAGATTACATCCGTTCAAAGTTCCCACGATAAAAACACTTGCCACTAACACCTTTACTATGTTCCGCACCTTTATTCTCCTTATCAATATAAAATTGCAAAACTCTCAATCACGTATATTTTTTTGTTAAATACTTACTGAGTTCCGCAATTTTATACTACTAATCTCTTATGGATTTATTATGCGGTCTTTATGTATTTTTCGTGGAGATTATTATTTTTCTGGTAACACAATGGTACTCTTAACTCCATTGTCTGTATTCTCAATCTTGCAGTTACCACCGTAATTCTCTGTAACAAGCTTAACCAGATACAATCCCAATCCGCTTCCACCAGTATTACTGTTACGTGATTTGTCCGTACGGAAAAATGCCTCATATAAATGCTGCAAATGTTCTTC
The DNA here is from genome assembly GCA_030533405.1 of Eubacteriales bacterium. Taxonomy (GTDB): domain Bacteria; phylum Bacillota; class Clostridia; order Lachnospirales; family Lachnospiraceae; genus CAG-590. The sequence goes on along the minus strand of JAUNJF010000023.1, from coordinate 44,087 downwards.
ATCAATTGTCACGCCAGTATTCTCCACCGAGATTTCAATCATATTTCCTCGCTTTAGGCCGCTCACATTAACATCTGCCCCAACAGGAGAATAATTACATGCATTTGAAAGTAATGCCCCTATGCAATCCTTCACCAGCTCATGATTAATCATAAGTGCAAGATTACTTTCAACATTTACATCCACAACAATGTTCTTCTGATCAAACAAATCACCATATATATTCATTAATTCTGTAATGACTTCGTCAACATTTACCGGTTCCTCCAAAGCCTCTGAACCCGCCTGCAATCGAGATACTGTAATAATATTTTTAACCGTTTGCTCCATTCGTCTAACATTTTCAAGACTCTTTCGCAAGTATGTATCATGATTTTCATATCCGCTTACTCCATCTAGCATGCCTGAAAGCTGACCATCTACAATGCTCAGTGGTGTTTTTAATTCATGAGCAGCGGCTGCAAAGAATACACTTCGTTGTGCCTCCAACTTATTGGTATGTCCAATTTCTTTTTTCAGACTAGAGAAAAAAGCACATATAAATGATGTAGCCAACATAATACAGAAGATATATGGCATATATTTTGCACAGGTAGTTAAAACAAAGTTTTCTTTTTCTGCATAAAACACAACCGCTACCGTGTATTCCTTATTCTCATCCGTAAAATATACATTCTCCCCACAGGACGTTGTATATGCATTTTCTCCTATGTTTCTCCAATAAGCCAGCACATCCTCCTTTGATGATGCACAAAGCTTCGAGTTTGTTTTATATATCACATTGCCTAACATAGCATCATTTTCACTTTGTGGCGGATTTGTCAGATAAACTAATATATTTCTTTCTCCGATAAATGCATCCACCAACGGTCCAAATTCTGTTGATGCGATTGCACGAAGTTTTGGTCGAAGCAAATCAAAATCCGATTGAATTTTCTCAATTCGATCCATGTTATAGCCCTCTGGCATTGTTTTATACAAAAAGAAAAACAATAAACCACAGACAAACATTTGAACCACAAATGCGATTAGTAATACCTTGGTAAATTGTTTTGCTCTATTCTTTGATTGCACGATATCCCATCCCCCTCACGGTCTCAATATATCCCTCGCCAATTTTTTGACGAAGATTCTTGATATGACTATCCACCACGCGATCCTCCACCGCAAAGCCATCCTTCCAAATCGCATCAATAATCATATCTCTCGTATAAACAAAACCCGGACGACTGACAAACAGATACAAAATCTCGAATTCCTTTATGGTTAAACTAAGCTTCTTACCATCCACCTTCACTTCCATCACATCACGATCAATAACAAGATTCTTATACTCAAGCAGATTCTCCGAACTTTCATTTCCTTTTCTTCTCAAAATCGCAGCGATTTTCTTGAGAAGGACAGGCATGGAAAATGGCTTCGTCACATAATCATCTGCCTGTGAATCATACCCCATCAATTGATGTTCTTCGCCATCTAATGCAGTCAAAAACACAACCGGAACATCTGACTTTTTGCGAATTAATTCACACACACCATATCCATCGATTTTAGGCATCATGATATCAAGTAGCACAAGATCAAACACCTGCTTTTCGAATAATTCCCAAGCCTGCATTCCATCTGATGCTACTGCAACATCGTAACCCGCATCAGTTAAATAGTTGTATATAAGTTCTCGCATTTCTGCTTCATCATCTGCTATCAAAATTCTGTTCATCAATAATTCCTCTCATACAATTTTTGAGTTATATTAACATACTATTATGTGTTTTTTATGGAGAAATGATTACGATAGTTTCTCAATATACGGAAGTATATATTGATTAATCAATTCCATTCTGGGCTTTGGATTATACACCAAAGAACAGGTCATGCAAATCACCGTATTCATCTCTGGAATAATGGTAACCAATGATCCACCAACTCCATTCATACAGTAAGAATCATATTTTCCTGTATTATATTCCTTACGAATAATTTTGATTGTTGTATTCTTCTTATAAATCCACCACAAATATCCGTAGCTTTCTTCATGCTCTGTCAGCATCTGTTCAATGTATTCTTCTGAAAGAATACGCTTTCCATTGTAGATACCCTTATTCAGCACCATCAAACCAATCTTTGCAAAATCATCTGTAGTAAGAGATAAGCCCCAACCTGTAGTATAATTATCACTCGGATCCTTCACCCAGCCACGGTTGTTTCTAGTCTTGTAAAACTCCTCCTGAGAAGCTCTATCATATACCTTTGCAATCGGAACCTCCTTTATGTCAAGTGGTTCAAACAAATACTTGGTAGCAAAATCCTTCAGATTCATTCCCGTTGCCTCTTTCAAAAGGTTTGCTAATATCTGTATTCCAAGTGTGCTGTAATGGAACCGCTCACCAATCTGTTCCTTTCCTCCCACCTGTTCTAAAGCCTTCATTCCCCAGTCCTCACTGGTACAAATCTTAGTCCATGGCTCACTCTTGAACTTATATGGCACTGTCATCGTCAGGTAGTTTTCAACGGTTACATCCTTTAACTGCTCCTGATTTCTCTTTAGCTTATAATCTGGGAAAAAATCCAGAACCTTCTGATGAACACCTTCCACAAAACCTTGATCAATCGCAATTCCTACTAAGATTCCAACAATGCTTTTCACGATAGAAAATGTATGCACCGATTCTTCTGCATTGGCATCCCTGAAGTATTCCTCTATTATCTTCTCGCCATCCTTGTATGCAATAATACCTAATGTATTTGCGTATTCTTTTCCTATAATTTCTCTTATTTTATCCACTTTGCTTCCTCCTAAAACATCTAGGTGCTAAGGATTATTTTATCCCGCATAGCAGGAAACTCCTTAATTTTTTATGTGTTTTGGACGTCCTAAAAAAAACTCTAAATTAATTTAAAATTTTTTTCAATATTTTTTTTATTTTTTTCATTATTATTTTTATAAGTATCATTTTAATTGATTGTTTATCATTTATAACCAAGAAAAAACGCATTAAAAAACGCCCTATGAATATTCACAAATAAATATTCATAGAGCATAAGCGCGTCTGAATTTTGGAGTTTTCTCTCGGCATCGCACGAAAAAATTTATAAAGCATCTTGCTTTCTAAGCTCCATAAATGCGTCTACCACATCTGGATCAAACTGCGTTCCACGACCTTCTAATATGATATCGGTAGACGTCTCCTTACTAAATCCTTTTTTATAACAACGTGACGATATTAATGCATCATACACATCCGCCACAGCCATTATTCTTGCATTCAATGGAATATTATCCCCTTGAAGCTTCTGCGGGTATCCCTTTCCATCCCATCTCTCATGATGATAGGTAGCTATTTCATAAGCCATTTGAACATAAATTTCATTCTCAATATCCACTAAAATTTTGTGAATTATTTCCCCACCTTCCGCTGCATGCTGTTTAATAATTTCGTATTCGTCTTCATCAAGTTTACCTGGCTTATTAAGAATAGAATCTGGCGTTGAGATCTTACCAATATCATGTAAACTGGCTGCAGACATTAAATTTTCTATATAATCATTCGTAATAACTGCTTGGTATTTATTTTGTTTTTTTAACTGGTTTGCAATCAATCCTACATACTGGGATGTTCTAATTGTATGCTCACCAGTAGATGTATCTCTACTTTCTATAATGCTTGCAATAGCAGCGATAATATTACCCTGAATTTGAATTCTCTTTTTATTTTCAAGTATTTCATTCTCTTGACTTTTGCGTACCATATTTTCTAACTGCCTATAAGAAGTCAATATAATATACGACTCAGCAGCAACTGTAAACAACACAATAAAAATTGTACACATATTCTTAAGAGCAACATTATCTATCACATAGACTGGTTCTACATTCTGATTCATCAAAAACAGTATAAAAAAAGCACAGACACAAAACAGATTCTTTATGATTGTATATATTTTAAATCTTTCATCCTTTAACACCAATGTAATTGGAACCATCTGCGAAAGTAAAATATATTGAAAACCAAAGTCTAATCCCACAAAACAAACAGCTAAAATTTGATGGAGTACAATCTCACATTCATTCATAATTACCAGGATATTACTTCTTAGTTTTTTAGATTTTGCCAAATATGAAAGTATTCCAAAATACAAAATGCTTACTATGTTATACACAACCATTTCATATACGTGAATATAAAGAAATAATAACAGCATTCCCGCATGAGCACATGCTAAGCATATACTTATAAGAAGCGCTTGCTTATACACAAAACTATCGTCCTTTTTCATATATTTCCCCTTTATAAAATAAGAATGTCATATCTCATAATCAATTCTCACCAAACTCCTTCCATTTGGCAAAGTATCATTGGTTTTCTTTTTTCCTTACTTCCTACTCAACATGAACAAGACCAAATGCATAATTACCTGTCTGAATAGATGCTCCCTCCTGTACCAATGCCTGGAATAGCTCTTTTACTTCCTCTTCTGTTGTGCCTGCTGGAACTCTTACAGTAACCTTGGAATCATTTTTAAGCTGCTCCATAATAAGGTCCTTCGCATCCATATAATCTGTTACAGCTAAGCCATTCACATAATAGAATTCTTTATCTGAAGAGTCAGCAGCAAATGGTGTTGTATCCACCATATAACCTTTGGATGGTACCAAGGTACCAGCAATCTGCTCATCACTAACATTTAACAATCCATTTGTAATATCATCATTGTCATTGTTTGTAATATCAAGTACACACCATGAACCATCAACCTTTACACGATTCCACTCATGTCCACCACCAAAAAGGGTTCCAACCTCAGCAATCGATTCCAATCCTGCCATTCTGGATGCAAGAATAAATGCTTCCGAATAACTCTCACAAACACCATAATTATTACACAAAATACCATATGGCGCATGCGCATCTAAAAAGCTTTCTGAAAGACTATGAATATCGACATCTGTTGACATAGAATCAAAATCATAGGATGCATTAATTCTAAAATACTCATTTAACGCAAATACTTTGTCATAATCAGACATGGAATCCTCACATACAGAACCTGCTACCTCTGCGGCCTTTTCAAGCTCTAATTTTGTCTTATCCAATCTTGTATCACAATCCTCGATATATACAATTTTTAAAGCCTCAAGTTCTGAATTATACTTAATTTCTCCAATATCAAGCAAACCACTTGTTGGATTTTGTCTATATGCCTCTAACAATACCTCTAAAAGATATTCTGTACTTGCTGCCTCTGGGAATACAGTTGTTGGAACTGGAATTACCTCGCTCTGCGCAATGAGACAATACGCCATCCATGCACCAAGATCTGAATTTGCATATAATACTTGATTTACTTTGTCTGCACCTAAATTATTAATCGTATTTTCAACATCAGCTGATACCTCATTCATCAACTTTTCTGCAGTTGTATTGCCTGGTGTCTTTGTTGGCATTTCACTTGGTGCTTCTCCAACTTCAGTTGGTGCAGAAGTTTCCTCTTCGGTTGGCTCCTCAACCTCTGGTTCCTGCGGTTCTTCTTCAGTCACTTCTTCCGTCACTTCCTCTGTTACCTCTTCGGTGATTTCCTCTGTGACTTCTTCTGTAATTTCCTCCGTAATCTCCTCTTCTGGCTCTTCTGTTACTTCCTCACTGGGAGTAGACTCTGAAGTTGCATCATCCGTTGTAATCTCTATGGTTGGCACATCAACCTCTGCTGGTCTGATATTCGCAAGAAGCTTATCCTCTCTGTCTAAGAAATAATCTTTCTGTGCCACAACATCCTCGTACTTCATACCATTTAATGTAACCATAAAACTATCAAACTCTGTATTCGCTACATGCGCTTTAATGGTAATCTTATTTGGCTCATCTGGATACTGATATGCCTGTGCTCCATGATAATCAATAATCATCTGTGTAACAGAACCATCCACCATTTCCACATCTACATAAGTCGGTACATCTTCGATTGATGTGATATCAAGTTCAACAGAATAATCCTTGATATGTGTTGGAAGATTTGCTGCAATATCTCTTGCATCAACAATATTACTCATACCAGATACTTTACCCTGATCACCAATGGCAACAACCACATAATATCCTGCCTCATCCTCAATATCGATTCCGCTGTTCATCGCAGAGATTCCTTCTTCGTCAACCTCCATACCTGTATTCTGCAAATCATTCTTAAACAATTCAAGAAGGTCTTCCGTTTCTGCCTGATTATTAAAAGATCTGCTATTAATCATGGTATCTGTTGTCGTAGCACGAAGTGTATATGCCGAATCACCAATTCTTTCGTAAACTGCATATTCCTTTGCTCCCTCAACATCTTTCCACTTCAACACATAATTATTCTTTTCATCTACACCCTGACCTACTGCAGGCGACTTTAAGTCATGCTTCACTGTAAATGGTGTGATAATCGGATTAGCTAATTCTTCCCCTGTCTTAAGATCACGATACTGCACAAGATATAACTGATTCATAGAACCCCAGGTTCCGTCATTACAATCCTGTCCATTTTCTCCATCAAGTTTGATTACCCCATCCGGTGCAACTTTAATCACACCATCTTCATATGTATTCGTATTATAAGGACGCTTGAACTCACGATCCAAATCATCTGTGTCATACACCTGAAATACATCATAGCACTCTTCCCCTGCCTCTTCTCCTGCAGAAAATTCAAATACATAATCACTATCAAGGTCATACAAACCTTTGTTGTAATCCGCATTCACACTAGCAGCAGCATAATTTTGCTTAATTGCAGCTAACAGACTATTTCCATCCGTTAGGTCTAACGCATCTTCTCCTGCCTCATCGGCAATTGCTGTCATTGCGGAATCAGATCCATCACTCACATCCTTCGCGCCACATCCTGACAACGTACCTACCATAATACTCATAGCTGCCATAACTGATACAAATTTTTTCCCATAAACAAATCTTTTTTTCACTTTATTTCTCCTCTTTCCATGTATTTGTTTAGGTAATTGTGAAACTCGCAATTATCTATATATTTTTTGTTCCTACACCTTATATACTTTTATACCAACAAAATGGTTGCAAATACAATAAAAATTTTTTTACCCATTTACAACGCTTTGTATAACAACCGAATAAATTCCTTCTGCGTAATACCAACGCGTGTAAATTCACAGGTCTCCCCATCCTTTTCATAAACGGCAGTATATTGATATCCCTCATCTGTAGCAATAATGGTCAAATATACAGGAATTCCTTTTACATATGAAGGCGAACCCTTTTCGTCAGCTTGGTTATCACTTGTTATAACCTCGCCCTTATCACCATCTATTTGAAATGTTACCGAAGATTGACTATCATCCTGTTTCCCTGCCAAAACAGCCGAATCCTCTTTTTCCTGTATCTCAAAATAAAGAGTGGTATTTTTCAGTGCCACCTCAGATTGTATCTCTCCATCCTTCATTGGAGTAACAAATCTCGGCCCATTCATTATATTAACAGTAAAAATTAAAAGAACTGCTGCTGCAATTCCCCCAGCCGTCAGAATCATTTTATATCCCTTGGATAATCTCTTTTTACTTTGTATATTGACTACCTTTTGATTCTCTACAGACTCCAAATGATTCCTTTGCATACTATTCATATTATCAATATGATTGTTATTTTTCGTCAACTCATCCCGCATCAATGATTTTATATCCGTTTTCCATTGTTCAGGAGCTTTCAGGTTGTTATAAACCTCTGTATACGTTTGCATTCCTTCCTTATTCATACACACTTCCTCAACTTACATCTTTCTTTCCATGTCTTCCTTTAATTTTTTACGCCCTCGACTTAGATTCGATTTAATCGTATTTTCTTTTTCACCTAACATCTCAGCAATCTCTTTAACAGAATATCCCTCGTAGTAATATAAATATAGTGGCATTTTATATTTATCATCTAACGCAAGTATCATCTCATATAGTTCACTGTGCTCCTCCATCTCAAAGACAGGCTCATTTATTCTTTCCAAATCAAGCCCCTCTGTGGTCTTATTCCAGGTACTTGTCACAAAAGACTTCGCACAGTTGACTGCCACCCTGATTAACCAGGCCCGTAAATGTTCTTCACTTTCAATTGTATCCTTATATCTGGTTAACTTAAGAAATGTGTTCTGGAATATATCCTGCGCCTCCGTAGTATTCTTTACATAGGACACGGCAATACGATATACCATATCTGCATAATCATCCACCGCTTTATCTAAATCCACGCTGTATCCGGCAGTATTCATTTGTAAAATTTCATTCTTTTTCATAATCTCTCCAAGGGACTCTATATAATATACTTTTCATCCCCACATTTGGTTGCATTTCATTTCGCCCAATTATAACACAGAAAAGGGATAATGCATATTTTTTCATATGCATTATCCCTTTAAGCACGCAAAAGATAATGTTACGACTGCCTGAAAAACCTGTCCCTCGCATTTTGTCTGTACCATGCCATCATATTTTTCCGCTGCTGTCTGCGCACTCTTGACACCCCAACCATGTAATCCGCCATCTTTTTTTGTCGTTTGCAATGCACCGTCCACCTTCACAGGTGCAGCACGATATCCATTTTCCACCTTGATTACAAGCATCTGATTAATTCTTCGAATCGTCAGTTTTATAAAACGCTGTTCCACATTCTCAACCTGCTTTGCAGCCTCAATTGCATTATCTAACAGATTACCTAAAATCGCACACAAATCCGCCGCACGAAGATTCGTGTTTTTCGGAAATTCCACATGTGCCTGATACGCAATATGATGCTCTTTCGCGGTCGCTTCTTTGCTATTAATCAGATAATCTACCGTTTCATCTCCAGTCCAAATTGTCTGTGTCATTTCACGTACTGGCGCCTGCAGTGCATCCAAATACTCCATTGCTTCCTTCATCTTCTCATGATTAAGCAACTGACGCAAAACACCAATATGATTATGAAAATCATGAAACAATTTTGCATTCATGGAATACGCCTGATTCAAGTTTGCGTAATCGCGTTCCAACAATTCCGCCTGTTGCAATTTCAAATCCGCAAGTTCACGCTCCATTTCATACTGACGTCGCATATTGATTACTAATAGTGCTACCATCAGCGCAATACTGAAATAAATCCACATATCCACAGTATCCGGATCCAGTTCTACCACTGTCTGCTCTTTCAGACTGAGCGCTCCAAAAAATCCTAACATACATATGCCAGATAACACGCGAAATATTTTATTGTCATCCATCTGCTCTGACTGTAAAATGTATGCTACGATTCCAATAAAAAAAACATGCAACACCAGAAGTGTTACTTGTCCCTCCATAAAATAATCCTGTACAAATAACTTCCTTTTTAAGAGAACACCAAACCAAACCACTGCAAGATACTGCCACAAATGAACGCATATTTCATAAAAGAATCCCACACAGAAACTCATTCTTCCATCAAGTTTCCAAAAACGATTTGCACAAAAGGCAATCCAGATAGTCTCTACTCCAACTCCATACATCAACGGAAGCTTCAAAAACCATTCAATTCCAACAATCGCCATCAAGCCCAACAATACAAAGGCTACATTTTTCATGTCCAATTTCATTTTGCTCATATATGTAACCCCCAATACTGATTAATCTCCTCTTTCACTTCCTGTAAATGTGAACGACTAATCGGCAACGTCTCACCTGACTTCAAAACTGCCATTCCTTCTTTAATCTGCATAATGTAAATGATATTTACAATGCAACCACGGTCAATGAAAATAAATTCGTCACCATCTAATTCTTCATACACCTGTTGCAAACTTTTTCGCACCTTGGATACACCATTTGCAGTGGTGAAACTTGCATTTTTCCCATCTCTTTCAATGTAGTAAATATCCTTATACGGAAGCTTCTCCAACCGGCTATTCGTCTGAATGGTGTATACCTTACCATCCTCTAATTCGATGAGCTTCATCGCATCCTGCAAAGCCGCTGGCAAACGCTTTTCAGTATCATTTTTTGGCACATAGCGAAAAATCGACAACTCAAAAGCATCGATTGCATATTCAATATGTGATGTGATAAAAATAATCTTCACATTTGGCAGATAGGGTTTTATCTTTTCAGCCAACTCCATTCCTGTGTTGCCTGGCATTTCAATATCCAATAACAACAAATCATAGAAAAAATGATCCTCAACAATGTCATATAGTAAATTGTCACTCTGGTTATAAGTCGCAATTTGAAAACCTACCTTACATTGCTGCAGATTCTCCTCCACTATTTGTTTATGTAACTCTATTCTCTCTTGCTCATCATCGCATATCGCAATCTTTATCATGTCTTATCCTCTTATTTCATAATCTCATCTCGACTCACTTTGTAGATATGCCCCAAAATATTGATGTTCACAATCTTATCTTCATCTATCAACTGATAACCTGTTGATTCTTCATTTGGCACATATTCCCCAGCAAGTACATAACCGCCATACGCATCATTATAATCATCGACACCCAACTTTGTATAGTCATATTTATAACGAAAATATTTTTCACCCTGCTCAAGCGAAATGCAGGAATGATCAATCTTCTTTTCGCAAACTACCACAAGTTTTTTAATTCCCTCCAGCAATTCTTCTGTCGTCCGATAATCTTCTAAAATTTCAATTCATATTTTATTATAACAATTTGCTTCCTTTGCCAATATTTCTCTTACAATCTCACAAATAGCCTCACGATAATCTACAGTATTATCCACCATTGGCGCATGACCTGCATTCTTAATGATATACAGTTTCTTATTAGGAGCCTCTATTTCCTCGTAATACTGCACACCCATCTCTACTGGAGTTTGCTGGTCATTTTCACCAAGTACATAATACATTGGCACATCGTATTTTACACCAAATTTACGCAAATCGAAAGCCATTAATTCTGATGTCACCTGTTTATTATAAAGAATTCCCACCATAAATGGATACAAATCCCGAAGACCAATAATTGGTGATTTCATAATCATACGAACAAAAGACTTGTCCGCCTTAATGGCGAGATTATACTTTCCCTGCAAATTTCGAATCTGACCCATTTTTTTCATATAATTCATATTAAATTCACCTTCTAGCGGATAGGTTCCAATCTTTTCCAACGCTTTGTGATCCTTATCGTTTCCCGCCTGTTCAATCGCTTCCCTTAACTTCTGATAGCCAACTCTCTCATTTTCCATCACATCCACAACCTGTCCACATCCAATATAGCAAAGCACATGTTCCGGGTGCTCGAGCACAAACATACTACCGAGTGCGCTTCCCCAGGAATGACCCAAAATACCAATCTTATCCTTCCCATACATCTTCTTCAAATAAAGAACAATTTCCAATAAATCATCCTTTAAAATCTGCGTATTTGCTCTTAGCTTCTTATTCTTCAAAAAAGTTTTACCAGCCCCCCGCTGATCGTAATACACAATATTGTAATTCCGCTTTGCATAATCCTCTACAATATAAGCCATCATAGATTCCGACTGCCCTGGTCCGCCATGCAAAAATAATAAAACCGGATTCTCTTGTTTTGTCTTATAATGCAATAAATAATGATTTGCACCATTAATATTCACATATTCTTCCTCATATATTTTTTCCTTTGTCATGTTCTTATTCCTCCCCAATTAAATAATTCACTGTCCTAGCCAATGTTTGTAACTGAATTTTTGGCTGAAATAAATGTGAAAAAGGATTTTCCTCCTGCTTGTAGCAGTTGTTCACAATACAAGTCATCTGAATCCCTGAAAAAGAAGATGATATAAATGAAAACAACTCTTCTATCGACACCCGTGGATGCATTTTACCTGCCTTCATTTTGTCAGTCATATATTGCATCATGCGCATTGTCAAATATTCCATATTTCCAACATTAGGAATGTTTTTCAAAATCTGATCTACACGTTCTGGTTCATTCATTGCAAGCACATTAATTTCAAAATCAACCTTTGCAATTCCCATCAATTCACGCTCCATAAAATCTGCTAACATATCAAAAATTCGATTGGTGATTTCTTTCATCGGCACATCATCCGCATGAGATAGAATCTCATCCACCTGTGCTTTAATACTTTCCTTCTCTCGTAAAAACAAAAACATATCACTAAATATTGCATCAATATCCTTATAAAAACGATAAATTCCACCCTGGCTCAAACCAGTCTCATTGATGATATCCTGCATCGTCACTGTACTTACCGTCTTACGCAAGCACAATGTGTAAGCTGCCTGCACAATCATATTTTTCTTTTTTTGGATGTATTCCTCTGATACTTTTGGCATAAGCTTTACCCCTTTCTGCTTCTACTGTCACACTCTTAAAATGAATCTAGTTTCATTTTATCCATACACCTGCCATTTGTCAATAACAAAAATGAAACTTTTTTCATTTTTATTAAAAAGAGACTTTTTATTATAAACTCTTGCGTTTTTATCATTAATGATATATAATCCTTATTAAGAACCATTCCTAATAAGGAGAGTCAGATGGAAAGAAGACATACGATTCAAAAAGAACTTGTTCTCAATGCAGTCAGAAAGCTTAAAAGTCATGTTACAGCTGACGAAGTATATCAATATATATTGAATGAACACCCTTCTGTGGGAAAGGGGACTGTGTACAGGAACTTGAATATTCTAGCTGAAGAAGGGGAAATCCGAAAGATTGCGATTCCAAACGGACCAGATCATTTTGATTTCACACTGCATGAGCACTATCATGTAAGATGCATGCACTGTGGCAATGTGTCTGATGTCGACATGGATGTCATTCCGAATTTGAAAAAGAAAATTCATGACACACATGGCGTCGAGTTTCTAGATTATGATATTTTATTCCGCGGCATCTGCCCGGAATGTCAAATAAAACAACAAAACATGATATAAAAAGGAGGAAACAACAATGGCAAAATGGGTATGTCCAGTATGTGGTTATGTACATGAAGGAGAAGAGGCACCTGCAGAGTGTCCAGTATGTCACGTAAGTGGTGAAAAATTTACAAAAATGGAAGGTGAATTAGAACTTGCAGCAGAGCATGAATATGGTGTCTATGCAAAAACTGTTAAAAATAATGCCAATATTTCAGAAGAAGATAAAAAATATATCTTTGAACAATTAATGGCAAATTTCCAGGGTGAATGTTCCGAAGTCGGTATGTATTTATGCATGGCAAGAATCGCGCATAGAGAAGGATATCCTGAAATCGGTCTCTACTGGGAAAAGGCTGCTTTCGAAGAAGCCGAGCATGCTGCAAAATTTGCAGAGCTTCTTGGAGAGGATCTTGAACAAAATATGAAGGCTACAACAAAAGATAACCTTGCTTGGAGAGTAGACTGCGAGTTTGGTGCTACAGCTGGAAAAGCAGATCTCTCAGCATTATGTAGAAAGAATGGTCTTGATGCCATTGCCGACACAGTAATGGAGATGGCGAAAGATGAGGCAAGACATGGCAAAGCATTAAAGGGAATGCTTGACAGATACTTTGGTTAAGCTATAAGTCATGCAATAAAGGGAAAACAAACGTCCTGCAAGTTTACTTGTAAGGACGTTTATTTTTCCTTTATTATACGGCGCTAGCCGTCCATGAAATAGATGCAAAGCATCTATGAATGGTTGCATGACTTTTATCATAGATGCTTGCATGACTTTTATTTTTTTTGCATAATTCTCGACAGTTTCCGCGTATCGTGGTAAAATAATGATATATGTTAATTAGGAAATGATTATTATGAATATCGTTCATAATATTGAAATATTCCGGCCGATTCATAGTGAGAAAAGGCATAATGCCCTATCACTTACATTTATGCGGAGGAGGTGTTAATATGCATAAAAAAATAGCTTTCCTCGTAGGTGAAATTGCTTGGGAGTACCAACATACCGTTAGCGAATCAATTACCAAAAGCGCTAACAAACTAGGCTATGATGTTGTGACTTTTTGTTCCTACGGTTGTTATTTTGAAAGCCATTACTTATATGCAGAAGGTGAAAAATCATGTATCCATATACCAGATTTTTCTATGTTTGACGGCATTATTGTTACCGAAGACGTTTTTGATATTCCAGGAATGGCTGATGAATTGTATGACCTTTTGAAAAAAACAGCAACCTGTCCAATTATATATATGAGAACGCAACGCGATAATTGCTATTCCATATTGCTTGAGAATACCACCTCTATCGAAAATATGGTACGTCACTTTACAGATGTACACGGATTTACTGATATTTGCTATATGTCAGGAAAAGAAGGTATTGTGGATACTGCTGAACGTTTACAAGGCTATCTCAATGTCATGAAGGAAAAAAATATACCTGTTACGGAACACATGATTTTCCACGGTGATTTTTGGCGAAACAAGGGCGAAGAAGCAATGAATTGGTTTATGACAGATCGTGACACTTATCCACAGGCAATCGTATGTGCGAACGACTATATGGCATTCTCCATCTGCGAGGAACTGCGCAAACGTAATGTTCGTATTCCAGAAGATGTCTGCGTAAGTGGTTTTGATTTTATCGATGAAGCCAAGACCTATGAACCAACACTCACCTCATTGGAAATTGATTTCGAAACGATGGCTGAACGTGCAGTCGAAATTATTGATAACATTGCCCACAACAAAGAAGAAGCGGAATACATTAATCGTATCGAAGCAAAAACAAGACTACATAAAAGCTGTGGTTGTGGCGAACAATATCAATTTAAAAATATTACAGATTACCTAGACGGTGACCATCATCACATATCAGATACAAAGAATATTTTTCTTTCATCTATTGACTACCAGGATGCTTTTGAATTTGATGAATATATGAATGTTGCAGATAAATATCGTTGGTTTATCCGTAGTGACAAAGCATATTTTTGTTTCTTGGATAGTGACGAACAAGGTGCTGATGCTATTGAAAATGATAGCTCATTTACAAATCATATGGTCTTAAAGCAAGTCTTTGAAAAAGATCAACCTGCTAAAAAGCTAAATGTCAAATTCCCTAGAAGGAACATTCTTCCAGATGAATGTTGGAGTGATGATGAGCCAAACAATTACTTTATCTTTACCATTCATTTTAAGAACCTGGTATATGGTTACATGGCTGCAACAATACCTTCTACAGGTTGGTTTGATATTTATACACAAGGATTTTTAATGACATTAGCAAATGCCATTGAAAATGGTCAGACGCACAAACAAATGGCACACTTGGAGGAAATTCGTTCCCTTTACCAAAAGGATCCATTAACTGGTATCTTTAACCGAAGAGGATTTGATAAGCTTTTACAAGAAAACATTGTTTCTGCAAGACTTAATGGTAACAATTTTGGAATTGTCAGTATCGACATGGATAATCTCAAAACAATCAATGATACCTACGGTCATGCAGAAGGTGATCGCGCCATCATCACCTTAGCAAATGCATTAAATAGTATAATGAAACCAGGAGATTTTTGTGCAAGAATTGGTGGAGATGAGTTTTCAGCCTTTATCAGTCTTCCAACACCAAATCGTGCAAAAGAGTTCCGTAATGAACTGAATGACGCGTTAGAGCGCGAAAATGCCAGCCTCAGCAATTATCAGGTTGGAGCAAGCGTCGGAATATGTGAATTAGCAGAAGACCCAAGCGCTTCCTTAATCGCATGTATCCAAACAGCGGATATGCGAATGTATGAAAACAAACGCGCTAGAAAAAAAGATGTCAGATAATATTTAACCTAACAAAATAAGCCAGATACTTTAAATCAAAGTATCTGGCTTTTCTATTCCATCCATTTTATTTCTTTTTCTTCTCCGCCTTTTGCTGCTCATACTGCACTAGGAATTCTTCATTTTGCTTCTGCATTTCTTCCCGCTCTGCATCCGACATATTTGTCGTTGCACATCCAATATAAAGCACAAAAAATCGAATAACAAACTGTGTTACCAAAACAACCATGGACATATTCTGTGCACCTATATTTGCAACAAGCTTTACAATAATAATTGCAACAATCATCATCAATCCATCACAAAAAAACATTGTTATAAATGAGGACGCAAAGAGTTTTTTCATTGCATATCCCTTTTTGAAAATCAAATTAAAACTGATAATCATTCCGACTGCATACGCTAAAAATCCCGCAGCATAATTAGCTCCTCTAATCACACTCATCATTTTACGAATCTGCTCTGCATCCATCGTAGCCTGTGCCACCTTCGCCACTGCCGTTGTTAATACATACACTAATACAATGGAAATAATGGTTGTTACTAAATTCTCTACTCTTTTTTTCTTAATGTTCATATCTTTATTCCTTTTCTATTTTACAGATTCTACATTAATCTGGATATCCATTCGGATATGTTTCAATATCCCAGTCTAGCATAATCTGTGCAAATCGCGCATCCAACTGTGTACCCTTTGCCCGCTCTAGCTCACTTCTAACCTGATCCTGTGGCATTGTTTTTCGATAACTTCTATTCGATGTCATCGCATCGTATGTATCCGCCACGCAGATGATTCTGGCAAGCTCTGGTATCTCATCCCCCTTGAGCCCTAGCGGATATCCATTTCCATCAATTCGCTCATGATGCGCATATGCACCGATTGAAATATTTTCAAGCTTCGACAATTTACTTAAAATTTCATATCCAATTTCCGGATGTGTCTTGACTCTTCCAAATTCATCATCCGTTAATTTACCCTTTTTGTTGATAATATCATCTGGAACACCGATTTTACCAATATCATGTAGCAGCGCAGAATAATAAATCTGTTGCATTTCATCCTCACTCTTACCGATTCTTCTTGCAATTTCTACCGAATACTGCGCCACACGAATTGAATGACCATTTGTGTACTTATCCTTCGCATCGATTGTTCCAACAAGACTCTCTATTACCTGCTTTGAAAATTCAGCTTGTTCCTCAAACAGTTCTTTCAACTGCTTTGCCATATCATTGATTCCTTGTCCTACAATTCCAATCTCATCCTTTGGTAGCTTCTCCACACGAGCCTCCAAATCTCCACTAGAAATTTTCTCAATGACCTGACTTGTTTTCTCCAAATTTGTTGTAATATATCTTACTACTATAACCAACAAAATAATAACAATGCCGGTGAACAACACTGCAATCACAATAATGGAATGCTGTAACGAACGAATATCCTCATTCATTTTATCCATATATTCGTAGACATCCAAAAGCGCAATCGGATCTCCCTTATCATAAATAATTGTAATTGCATCCATGAAATAATTATCATTACCAAAAGTTTCCGAATATGCTGTATTTGATTTTCCCACCAACACTTTTTGGAGATTTTCCTCTGTTTGCAAAAAATAAGTATTCAAAAATTCTCTTTCTTCCTGTGGATAGGCTATAATAATATAATTACACTGGGTCTGATCATACTCATATAAATTAAATGATATGTCCTCACCCCATTCTGCATGCGCACTAATGATCTGTTTTAACTGCTCCATTATTTTTGCAGCATTTCCATTCGTAATGTCATCCAAATCATCAATCTCATGAATCAAATCCTTATCCATAGAGGCCGCAACAAGCGAACTTATGGCTACTAGTTTTGACTTTGCATCATCTAAATATATTTTTTCCACACGATTAACAACGATTACCGTAATCAAACTAAATGCAATTACAACAGATGGTATCAGCCACACAAGCGTTTTATACAGCACCTTAAATCGATACCGAATAATATAATACAAACAAGTCAAAAGACCTATCATCCCCAAAATAATTCCCACATACAAACCATATAATTTGTAAATGTTCTTTATCATATATTTTGTCGGTAACAAAAGACCATCATCTGTCGCATAAAGAGAACGCATTTCCCCATCATGCACCACAAATAAATTGGCATTGCTTGCAAAGAAAAATGTATCTTCCTTGGAATCTAACACCGCAATAGAGTTGTCCACAATCTCATCATGATATGCTCTATAATCATTCTGTTCCAATTCTGGATCCCAATCATATAATTCTGCTAAAGTATATTCTTTACGAATCTGATTATCTTTCAAACTACATATACAATCAAAATATTTCTTATCCAAAAAATAATACTGATCATCCACATGAATACACATATCTGGATATACATTATCATCAGAACCATCATTCGTTTTAAAATTAAATCGCGCAATCTGAGATATACTTCCATCAAATTTCGCATTTACGATGCTACCATCCGTAAAATTAACTACATATCCATCTTGATCATACGTTGCATTCTGAACATTTGCGTTCTTCGGATATTCAAATTCTGCAAGTACCTTTGTGTTTTCATTTACCAAATCAATAGAACAAATAGCGTAGTTATCCTCCTGTGCTTTTACATAATACATTGTTCCATCAACAACATATACGCCAATCGTTCTTACACATGCGATATCACTTTCCTCTGTTATCGTTTTATACGCTTTTTGATACTTACCATTTGCATCATATAACAATACATGCTCTGCTAAATTTCTTTTTCCGGAATCATCCATCTCGACAACCAGTAAATAGAGATTATTGTCCTCATCCAGGCAAACCTCCATAGGTTGTCCGTGATCCACCGGTATATCATCACCTTGTAAGATATATTTTACGGATTGATTCACCCAATCGACATAATAAATCATGTCCTCTCCGTCATTGATTACAGCATATGAACGGTCCTGCGACACATCTACAAAACAACCCCAAGTTAGATATGCTTTCTTCACATCTCCAGTATCATATGTCCTGACAAACAGTCTAGACAGCAATAAAATGGTCGAAATCAGAATACATATTAACCCTATCATCCGTATTCTTTTTTTATTCTTCATACGCAATCCCCCAATAATATGTTTCATCCCTCACTATACTAAAATTATACATGATAATTGCCATTCCGAAAAGATTTTTATTATACACTAGTAAAGAAAAAAGGTTTTTTCTTCCAATCATTAGAAGAAAAAACCTTTTATTTTCTTTTTAAACTTTTATTTCACTGTTACTTTTTTCGCCTTTGACCAGGCTGATGGGAATTTCTGAGCTTTCGTCGTATATCCATTCTTCGTTTTTTTATAAAACGCTTCTTTATTCACATAAGAACGAATTCTTACATAGTATGTCTTCGACGAGAGTTTTTCTAATGTACAACTATTGTTGCTTGCACGTCCAATCGTTTTTGTCTTTGCATTCTTGAATTTACTATTCGTTGCATACTGAATCTGATAGCCATCTACTTTGCTCGCCTTTTTCCATGTAAGTTTTAACTTGTGGTTTCCAATACCTTTCGCACTTTGAATTGCTACCTTTTTCGCAGTCTGCTTTACAACAATCTTGTACACCAAATGCTGACCTGTAGCCGGATAATAGACATCTACTCTTGCCACACCATCCTTTAACGCTGTAATAACACCATTCTTTCCAACCTTTACAATACCATTTTTGTATCCGATATTTACTGGCAACTTTGATGCAGTACATTTTTTCACGCCCTTTTTATCAGCGACATAATATGCATCTCGTGCCTTCGCATTACAAACCATGTTCTTATCATCTTGATTGCTAAGACTTACTGGAAGTTTCTGACCTGGCTCTAACACACACCAGTCCTCTGCAATGATATTTTTTTGTTTGTAATAGGTTGCAAGATACCACTGCGCATCCAAACTACCTAACTCCAAATTCTCTGCAACCTTTGTATCATCCAAAACAATACCGGTTTTACTCCAAACTCTCAAATATCCTTCGTTATCGCCTGACTTTAAATTCTCTTTAAAACGAAACTTATATGCGACCTCGCAAGTAATGGGAATCTCCATATATCCAATCTGCTTATTATTATCACCCACAATTTTAACTTTATATATACCTGATATCTGCGGACTATACCACACACTATCAATTTTCATGATATCCCCAATGTTTCCCGTATTGGCTTCACGATAAAATACAAGCTTTGCACTTGCTGGATCACATGTGAATTCAACCCGTGCATTACAACCATTCGTTTTATCCACCCTAAGCTCTGGCACCCTAAGACTATATCCACCATATTCTAACATTCTGTTATAAAACTCCTCTGATGCTCCTAGTGTATCCGTTAATACACGTGCCTGTGGTGCTGTTATTACTTTTGTAGCCTCATAATCAGAATTTGAAAGCTTCTCACTCTTCAATGTCCATTTCAAATAGCTTGGATGGTTCTCTAATACATTTGTATAACGTTTGCCATCCTCATCTACATAAACGGACTTGTCCCATAGAAAATGAATATTCGCACCATTTTGAGGCTGAATCGTATTCTTTCCTGCATGCTCCTTGTGAACGGATACCTGCACATCCAATGCACTCGCCTCTGCTACTGGTGCCTTTGCAAATGCAACCGCCACCAATGTCATCACACCAACTAATAATTTTTTATTCCACTTCATCATTTTTTTCCTTTCTTTTCCTGTCTTTCCTAAATGAGGTAATTGTGAAACTCTCTATTATCTCACTCCTATCCCCAAATTTGAACGAAGTTCTCCCCTTCCTTCAGACACTGCAATGGTCCAGGAACCGGCTTCTCCTCAATCGGATGCTTCAACAAATCCAAATCCACTATCAATGGTGATCCATCTGGATTCTCAAATCCTTCCTCAGAAAGTCTTGTCATTTCCAAATTATGCGTGCCAATCAGCTCTGTATCAAGCTTCGCAAATGCACCCTCAGGAATCACAATTTTCAAATAAACCTTTCCATCCTGATGCACTAGCTCTGCCTCAGCGCCATCTCCTTTAAAGAAGTTTTGCTCCTTTTCAAACACATCCATGCCATTCAAATATACATTATTGTTAATATACGCTGGCTGCATTACCTTGTGGAACATTTCCAAGTCACCATGACCTGCGTTACGCACTGCCTCAATATACTCCTCCAACGAAGTGGTACATCCATTGTAACATGCCGTTCCATTCGGAATTGTCTCATCTGCATCCTTCGGTTTAATAAAAATATTCTGATAAAATCTGTCATCTGCCTTGTAAACCGGAACGACACCAAGCACCTCTGTCGAATGCTGTACATGATATGGTGTTCCACGATCTGGCGAATTCCACCATACCATACCGCCAAGAATCAGGTTATGCACAAATGCACCACCTTGAGAAGCATTTTCCAACGCCTTCTTGGATGTTAAAATATTATTCTCAATCAAATATGGACCATGCGAAACCTCAACCATGATATCCTCAAGATTGTTTTCATAAATGTTTCGATAAATGTGTGTGCCCTGTGCCTGCCAATCCATCCAACTTCCACGCGAACAATCATGAATGTAATTGTCATGAATCTGCACATCAATTGCAACATGGAACTTAATCGCAGCCACCTCATATCCATACCATTCGCCCTTCTGTGCGATATTGTAAATCTCATTATTATAAACCTCTGAAAACACACATCCCATATGGCCAACGACACCATTTTGTCCACAATCATGAATCTTATTATTTCTCACAATATGAGACCCAATTCGTTCTTTGCTCCAGCCAATATTTCTTGCCAGAAAAACGGCTTCCATCTGATAGGTATATCCTGGCTTTCTTCCCGATTTTGTACAGAGATTATCTCCTGTGGATACTTCTTTTCCCAGCGAAATCGCTGAACATTTCGAATCATGGATATCACAATCTTCGATAATCCATTTTTTTGCCCAATGTGGACCAATCAGCCCAATCTGATCACCTGTTGGTGGAGCATACCAGGTTGCCGCACATGAAAGTTCAAATCCCTTTACTGTAATAAAATCAAGTCCCGTCTTTTCTGGATAAAATACTGCCTGACGCACATTGATTGTCACTACTGTATCCTTTGGATTGTAATCCTGAAAATTCACATAAATTGTTGTATTCTCATCATCCACTTCCGCAAACCACTGATAAATAGTCTCCTCTGGATGGAACAATGCCATTCCCACACAGTTTGGATCATAAATATATTCCTTGCGCATCACAGGTTGCATTACTTCTTCTTTGCTAACCGCTTCATAAATCGATTTGCCATTTAAATATACATCACCCGTATGCACGTCATGCTCAAATGGTCCACACCACCAGTCACCGTAAATACGTGTCTGATATGGATTATAGGAACCAAACATTTTATTCGATAATACAGTCTTGTATACCGTACCCTCAACAAGCTCCCAATCATCTACCTGCTCTGCACCAGTAATCTCTACGTGTTCACCCTCTGCTGCCATATATGTAATACGTTTTCCTTCTGAAACACCACCATTTTCAGGCTTTACCCACTCACGATAAACACCCTCATGAACAATTGCAGTATCCCCTGCTACCATCACATCTGCAGCCTGCTGAATTGTCAAAAATGGGTCCTTCTCCGAACCACTTGCATGCATACTACCCTTCTTTGAAACATGATAAACCATCTGTAACCCTCCTTAATAATATGTTAATCTAGGTAATTGTGAAACTCTCTATTATGTAGATTAAAGTTGTACCATATAAACAACAATCTAAGTTGGGATATTTACGAATGTCGATACTTAGGTAGCGTACTTTGCTACCTTATGTATCGCTACATTCGTAACTAAACGAAAGTGACCCAACTTGGATTTGTTTATATGGTACAACTTTCAACCACCTAAATTGAGTTTCACAATTACTTAGATTTATCTTACTTACTCTGCTAACAGGCGAAGCACCTGTATCATGGTCGCCTCCAAACTTCCCCTTGCAACCACTGGCTCCATCGCCTCCTGCAACTGCATCGGTCGCTGCACAATCGGAAAATACGCATCTACTCCCTGTTCATGACACATCGAAGCACCTTCCCCAACGCTTCCAACCAACGCAACTACCTTTTTATTATATTTTTTTGCAATACTTGCCACATGTAACGGACCTTTTCCCATTGCAGACTGTCCATCCAGACAGCCTTCCCCTGTAATAACCAAATCCGCCTCCTGAATTGCATCCTCTATCTCCAATGCCCGCGCAACAATCTCACTGCCAGACTCTAATGTTCCATTTAAAAATGTGCAAAATGCAAAACCCATACCACCAGCAGCGCCCGCACCTTCTGCGTGCCGGTTTGCCTTCGGATTTACAGTCTTCGCTAGCTGTGCATATTGAAGCAACCATTGATCCATCAACTCCACTTGCTCTTTTGTTGCTCCCTTTTGTGGTGCGAACACATAACTACAACCATTCTCTCCACACAATGGATTTTTCACATCACATGCGATTTGGAATTCGCACTCCGCTAACTCTGGCATCGCACCCGCTGTGGTAATCATTGCAAGCTCACTCAATCCAATCGCGCCATATTGCACCTGTCTTCCATCCTGATCCACCAGACCAAAGCCAAGCGCCTGCAACATACCAATTCCTCCATCGTTCGTCGCACTGCCTCCAATTCCTATGATAAACTTCCGACAGCCTTTTCCTATCGCATGTCGAATCAACTCACCTACTCCATATGTTGTTGTATAAAACGGCATCCTTGTCTCCTCTGGAACAAGTGTCAATCCAGCCACCTTCGCCATTTCAATAATCGCCAGCTTCTGGTCTTCCACAATACCATACTCACATGGCACAGGTGCCCCTAACGGACCAACTGCATATAATTTTTCGATTCGTCCACCCAATCCATAAATGAGCGTTTCCATTGTTCCCTCTCCACCATCTGCAAGCGGAAACACGTCAACATCTAATTCCTCATCCACCATATGCGCAGCCTTTCGAACCACTCTTCCCGCTTCCATCGAGGACATACTCCCTTTAAACGAATCCATCGCTACTACTATCTTCATACCTTCCCCTTTATTTATTGTTTCTTTCTTTATCTCCCTTAGAAAATGCAATCATCATTAGCGAAACAAGAATAATAACCGCAAAGCTCATCCAAAAAATAAGTGATGTCTTTCCCTGTTTTGCAAATGTATCATAATACCCTTTTAAATAAATCACGACAATGATAATCGGTAAAATATATGACATATAAAATTTCAAAGCATTCGGAACTTTAAATCCTTTTCCTGTATTGGCTTCTTTCATAAAATTGTCCCAGCCCCAACCATTCTTTCTGGTACAAAACAAAATATAAACCATACTTCCAAGCGGAAGAATATTATATGACACCAAGAAATCTTCAAGGTCCATAATGGAACTTTCCAGACCCATTGGCTGCACACCCGAAAGAATGTTAAATCCAAGTATCGCCGGCATCGAAAGCAGCGGAATCAATATCACATTAAGCTTGACTGCCTTTGCTCTGCTCCAATCAAACTGATCCATGTAAAATGCCAAAATATTCTCAAATACTGCAATGATTGTAGAAAGCGCTGCAAACGACATAAATACAAAAAATGCAGTACCCCAAATACGACCACCACCCATGTGATTAAATACATTGGGCAATGTCATAAAAAGAAGTGCCGGACCAGAATCTGGTTGAACACCATATGCAAAACATGCTGGAATAATAATGAAACCCGCCATCAGCGCTACAAATGTATCCAGTATCAATACATTAACAGCCTCTCCACCAATGGTGTTATCCTTTTTCAAATAACTACCAAAAATCTGCATTGATCCCATACCAATACTCAATGTAAAAAATGCATGCGACATCGCATCAAACACAACCGGTCCCAAACCTCTGCTTCGAATCGCATCCATATTCGGAACAAGATAAAATCTAACACCTTCCATCGCATTCGGCAAAAACAATGAATGCACTGCAAGCACGACAATGAGAACAATTAACATACTCATCATTACCTTAGTAATCTTCTCGATACCATTTTGAAGACCTTTTGAACAAACAAACATAGAAATACACACCGCTACGACCATCCATAGCGTTAAGATCATTGGAGAACCAAGCATTCCTGTAAACACACCCACAATCTCTTCTGTCCCTAAGTTGCTCATTTTCCCCGAGCCACTCAAAAACACGTAGTAAAGCATCCAGCCTCCAACCATAGTGTAAAACATCATAAGCAGATAATTACCCGCAATAGACGCCCATTTTAGACGATGCCATTTTGTACCTTTCGCTTCCAATCGATCATAGGACTTTGCGGGTCCCATTGCACTACCTCGTCCCACTGCAAACTCAGCAATCAAAATTGGCAATCCTAGAAATAATAGAAATACAAGATATATTAAAATAAATGCGGCACCTCCATTTTGACCGCAAATATATGGAAATTTCCAAACATTACCAAGACCCACAGCACAACCAGCTGACACCAGTATAAATCCCAGCCTTGTACCAAAGCTCTCTCTTTCTTTCATAAAATAAATCCTCTCTTCCCACGATTTTTCGCACAAAGATAGTATATCATTTTTACGACGAAATGAATAGCCCGTTCTCTTGTCCAAATCTCCATATATCTACGCACTTTTTGTCAAAATGAAAGTGCCAGAATATATTTTTTCTATTTCATTGTGAAATTTTCTTAGCGAATTTCAGCACCATGTGGGAAATCCTTCTCACTTGTAATAAGTGATAAATTACCCTCTGCATCCTCTGCACAAAGAATCATTCCCTGTGACTCTACACCTGCTAATTTTGCTGGCTTTAAGTTAGTCACAACGATAACCTTCTTACCAACCATATCCTCTGGAGAATAATGTGCTTTGATTCCAGAAACAATCTGGCGAACCTCGCTACCAATCTTAACCTGTGAACAAAGAAGCTTCTTTGACTTCTTCACTTCCTCACATGCGATAACCTGTCCAATCTGAAGCTGAACCTTATCAAAATCATCAATTGTGATTTCTGGTTTCTTCTCCTCTAAATCAATACCCGGATTATCATCTTCTTCCGCCTCAGCAGCTGGCTGCAATTCAGCAACCTTTGCCATTACTTCCTCAAGATCTAATCTTGCAAATAAAATCTCTGGCTTGTCTGTCACCTTTGTTCCAGATGCATAACCACCAAATTTTACGATATCATTTACCTTACGCTTTGGCGCATTTAACTGTGCCAAAATCTTTTCTGAAGTTTCAGGCATATATGGCTCTAACAAAGTTGCACCGATTACGATACTCTCAACCAAATTGTAAAGAACAGTTGCCAAACGATCCTGCATCTCCTCGTCCTTTGCAAGTGCCCAAGGCATTGTCTCATCAATGTACTTGTTACAACGCTTGAAGAGATTGAAGATCTCTGTCATCGCATCTGCCACACGAAGCTTGTCCATTGCCTTCGATACACGAAGTCTTGTATCCAATGCGTACTCGATTAACTCGTTGTCCACATCTTCTGCAACCTTCTTGTTATTTACCTCTCCATCAAAATATTTATTTGACATAGAGATAGTACGATTTACAAGGTTACCTAATGTATTTGCTAAATCAGAATTCAAACGCTCTACCAAAAGCTCCCAGGAAATGACACCATCATTTTCAAATGGCATCTCATGAAGAACGAAGTAACGAACAGCGTCCACACCAAACATATCTACTAAATCATCGGCATAAATTACATTTCCCTTTGATTTACTCATCTTTCCATCACTCTGAATCAACCATGGATGACCAAATACCTGCTTTGGAAGTGGTAAATCAAGCGCCATCAACATAATTGGCCAGTAAATAGTATGGAAACGCAAAATGTCCTTACCAATCAAATGTAAATCGCATGGCCAATACTTTTCAAACATTGGATCACTTGTCTCATCCAACTTGTATCCCAAACCAGTGATATAGTTTGTAAGCGCATCAATCCAAACATATACAACATGCTTTGGATCAAAATCTACTGGAATACCCCATTTAAAGGATGTACGAGACACACATAAATCCTGCAAACCGACCTTTAAGAAGTTATTCATCATTTCATTTTTACGAGATTCTGGCTGAATAAATTCTGGGTGTTTCTCGATATAATCAATCAACTTGCCCTCATATTTACTCATACGGAAGAAATATGCTTCCTCCTGCTTCTTCTCAACCTCACGACCACAGTCTGGACATTTTCCATCTACTAACTGTGACTCTGTAAAGAACGACTCACAAGGTGTACAGTAAAGTCCATCATAATGTCCTTTATAAATGTCACCCTTATCGTATAATTTCTTGAAAATCTTCTGTACCTGCTCCTCATGGTCTTCATCTGTTGTACGAATGAATTTATCATAAGAAGTATTCATCAAATCCCAAATTCTCTTAATCTCACCAGCTGTCTGATCAACAAATTCCTTTGGTGTAATTCCAGCTTCCTGAGCCTTCAACTCAATCTTTTGTCCATGCTCGTCTGTTCCTGTCTGGAAACGAACATCAAATCCAACAAATCTCTTATATCTTGCAATACTATCTGCAAGAACGATTTCATATGTGTTACCAATATGTGGCTTGCCTGAAGTATAGGCAATCGCAGTCGTAATGTAATATGGTTTTTTTGACATTTTTTATCCTCCTTTTTTTGATACCATAAAAACAAAAAACCCGCCCTTCATATAAAGGCGAGTTATCTCACGGTACCACTTTACTTCATCTGCATATCACTATGCAAATCTCCATCACTGGCTTGTCTATGCTTCCACATCCTTTACCAGCTTACACTATAACGGGTGTTCCCGTCTTGCACTAAATAAATCATCTCGCACAAGAAGCTCCAAGACCATCTTCCATCTGTTCCATCTTTCCCCGTTCTCAGCCACTCAGGTTCTCTGTTAAAAACTTTCCAAATGTACTCTTCTTTTCTTTGCTTTTGTCTTTATCGCTGTGCTTCATTATAGGTGCTTTTCCAAAACGTGTCAACCCATTTCTTGGCAATCATACTTTGAAAAAAATAAAAAATTAATGCAACACTTTGGAAAATATTGTACACTATTATTATGTATTGTTTGAATGAAAGGAGAAAAAGGAAATGAAATTGAAAAAAAGATTTATCGTTTTATCATTCTTATTTGTTGCATGTTTTGCTCTTATGCATAGCAACGCAGCATCGGCAGCAACCAAGAAGCCAACATTAAACAAAACAAAGATTACCACAACCGTTGGTAAGCAAGTTACATTGAAGGTAAAGAATACCAAGAAAAAGTTCAGATGGTATACAAAAAACAAAAAAGTTGTGACCGTAACCAGCAAAGGTGTTATCACTGCAAAGAAAAAAGGTAGCACCAAAATTGTAGCGAAAAATGGTAAGACAAGATTAGTTTGTTCGGTAACTGTAAAAGATATTCCAGCTGTTCCAACAACTAACATCAAACCTTCTGTTTCCCGTCAGGTAGCAGATTTCTCTGTAAGCATGTTACAGAAATCAACAAAAGATGACTTGCAGAGCAAGAAAAATATTATGGTATCTCCATATTCCATTTCTCTTGCCATGCTCATGATGACAAATGGTGCAAAGGAAGAGACCTTAAAGCAGCTTGAAAGTGCTCTATGTGGCGATTATGATTTGAACACAGTGAATCAATACATGAGCGCATTAAACAAAGACTTAACCGCATCAAAGACAGGCAAAACAACATTTCACAGTGCAAATTCCATTTGGATGAACCAGGAACTTGGTGCCTTAAATCCTGCCTTTGTAGAACAGAATCAGAATTTATTCCAGGCGATTGCCTACGACAGAACATTTGATGAAGCTACTTGTGCAGAGATTAACGACTGGATTGCAAAAAACACAAAAGACATGATTAAGAACCCGCTTCAAAGATTATCTAGTGATGATGCAACCATTCTTGTAAACGCATTGGCATTTGAAGGAAACTGGTTGGAAAAATACAACAGCCAGGACATCAAAAAGGGAGAAACATTTACTCGCGAAGATGGAACAAAAGAAAAAGCAACAATGATGTATGAAACAACCAAGAATAATTATTTTGAAGATCAGAACGTTTCTGGTTTTGTCAAAGCTTATCAGGACGGATATTCCTTTATGGCAATCCTTCCTAAGAATGGAAAAAGCGTAGAACAATGTATTTCTTCCTTAACAGGTGAAAAGCTCATGCAGTATTACCAAAACCACACAAAAACACCAAAAGGATATGAATATATCGTTCACACAAAGCTTCCACAGTTTTCATTTGATTATGATGGTGCCAAAGTCATTGATGCATTAAAGGAAATGGGGGTAATCAATGCCTTCGACGAAGTGTCTGCCGACTTTGGAAACATGGCAACCATGAATCATTCATCTTCTAACATTTATATTGGAGATATTGTTCATAAGACACATATTGAATTAGATGAAAATGGTACACGTGCAGCTGCTGCAACGATTGTAATTTCAAAGGCAACTGCTATGCCAAACAAAAATGTAATGGTTGAAAAATATGTCTATTTAGATCGCCCGTTTGTATTTGTGATTATGGATAATGAACACAACACACCATTATTTATTGGTGCCGTTCATTCCGTAACAAACAAATAATTTATAAGATTTGCAAACCCTGATTTTGCATATTTTAAATCAGAAAACGCCTAAAGAAAAAAGAGACAATGATCACTGATGAAAAATCAATGACCATTGTCTTTTTTCTATTCTTCTTCCTTTAATCGCTCTAATTCCTGATAAATCTCTCGTTTACCAACGCCACGATCCTTTGCAACCGCTTTCATTGCTTCTTTTTTGTCCATGCCCTGACTCATGTAATGCTCCATGTGCTCTGGAATACTTAATGATAAAATATCCTGCATCTCCTCCGCACGCAATTCCTCACGATTCGCACCCTCAATGACAAGCGCATACTCCCCGCGTGGCTCATTTTCCTCATAATAAGCAAGTGCACCTGATAATGTGGTCTTGAAATTCTCCTCATGCTTCTTGGTCAATTCACGACACAGAGAAATACTTCGATTCCCCAATGTCTCATATAAATCCTTCAACGTTTTTTTCAATTTGTGAGGAGCCTCATAAACAATAATTGTACGTGTCTCACGCTGCAACTCCTCCAACACTGCAGCTCGCTCTTTTTTATCGTATGGCAAAAAAGCTTCAAAACAAAATCTTCGCGTCTTCTGTCCAGAAATCGTAAGTGCTGTTACAAATGCCGATGGTCCAGGAAGAGATGTTACCTTCACACCCGCCTCCAGGCACTGACGCACCAATTCTTCTCCCGGATCAGAGATTGCCGGTGTACCCGCATCGGTAATCAACGCAATATTCGTGCCATCTAGCATTTTTTCAACCAACACTTTTGCCTTATCATACTTATTAAATTCATGATAACTCGTCATCGGTGTCTTAATCTCAAAATGATTCAACAGCTTAATACTATTGCGTGTATCCTCTGCCGCAATCAAATCTACCTCTTTTAAAATACGCAAGGTCCGCAAGGTAATATCTTCCAAATTCCCAATCGGCGTTGCACATATATATAACATTCCTGCCATACACTCATTCTCCCATAACAATTCTAGTTTCCATATATCTGATAAATCTCATCCGTATACGCTCCATCTTTTTCGTACACAATTAGTGGCGACTCAATGGTAATGCGCTCTTTCGCACATTTTATCCCCTCAATCAGCACCATCGTAGGTTCTTTATCCACATATGGATGCACAAATCGCATACGTTTCGGCTCTAAATGATACGCTTTCATTACCCTGAAAATCTCTGCCACACGAAATGGTTTATGAATCATAAAAAAATTACCGTTTACTGGTAATGCGTAGCTTGCTGCCGCAATCACATCCTCAAGTGACAGTGCGACTTCATGTCTTGCAATCGTCTTTGGTTCATACAAATTCGTCAGCCCATGATGCTCTGTCATATACGGTGGATTCACGGTAACAACGGAAAAGGATGCAGGAGCAAACAGCCCTTTTACATCCTTTACATCGCCACATACAATATTCACTTTATCCTCTAAATGATTCAACTGCACACTACGACTTGCCATATCTGCATAAGGCTCCTGCAATTCCAAACCAGTAAACTGTTCTCCATTGGTCTTTGCTGCCAACAAAATAGGAATCACACCACTGCCTGTGCACAAATCCAAAACCTTTTGCCCTCTCTTTACCTTTGCAAATCCAGAAAGAAGCACTGCATCAATGCCGAAGCAAAAACCCTGTGGTTTCTGAATGATCTGATAACCCTTGCATTGCAAATCGTCGATACGCTCATCCTCTTGTATCTGAACCATACTCAACCTCTTATGCATTATTTTATATCGGTGATTGTGCGTTTCGCAATTACCGATTTACCTTCATGTAAATTCAGGTTTTAATCGTCTAGCTTCGAGCCAGCTTCCTTACGTTCTAACGCCTCTAATGCCTTTAATTCTGCATCATTTTCCTTGTCGCGATCATTATTGCGTCTCTTTCTTGGCTTGAATTTCAACTCATCTGCAAGATACTCACGGATTTCCTTATCTCCATTATCAAGCTCAATCTTAATCTTTACTTTCTGGCGAAGTACACTCATGCTGACAACCTCACCCTTAAATCCATCTGTTGTACGAACAAAATCACCAACATTTGGCAACTTGTCATTTAAGTACTCATACGTATCCTGCTCATTTTTCAGGCAGCACATCAAACGTCCACAAACACCAGAAATCTTTGTTGGATTCAGCGACAGATTCTGTTCCTTTGCCATCTTAATCGATACTGGCACAAAGTCTGATAAATACTGGTGGCAACAAAGCTCACGACCGCAGATACCGATTCCACCAAGCATCTTTGTCTCATCACGCACACCAATCTGGCGCAACTCAATTCGAGTCTTAAATACGGATGCCAAGTCCTTAACCAACTCTCTAAAGTCAATTCGTCCATCTGCTGTAAAGTAGAACAACACCTTGTTATTATCGAATGTGTATTCTACATCAATCAACTTCATTTCCAACCCATGTTTTGCAATTTTCTCTAAACAAATATCAAATGCCTTTTTACATTTCTGCTTGTTCTCTTCATTTTTAGCATCATCCTCTGCTGTTGCTTTACGAATTACTGGCTTTAATGTACCTGTAATATTTTCTTCTTCCACCTCACGTTTGCTCAGTACCATTTTACCGTACTCAACACCTCTTGCTGTCTCAACGATGACCGCATCGCCAACCTCTAACTCAAGGTTCTCTGGTGCAAAGAAATATATTTTTCCGTTGGGTCTGAAACGAACTCCAATTACCTCTATCATTCTAAATTCTCCTTTATTGTAAGAAGCATAAGCTCCATTGCTATGTCGTAATTTACATTTGCTTCTAAGCGGATTTTTAATTTATCCATTGCCGCAAGAATCTGTTCGATTCCCTCATAAGAAAGCTTCGATGCCTGCTTGCGTATTACGGAATACTCATTTTTAAATAACATTTTATTTGGTGAGTTCGAAATCTTCACCATCAAAATATCACGGAACCACATGGTCATAATATCAATGTAATCCGTTACATCTAATTTGAATTTTCCCATATTCTTGATTGCCAAAATGATATCTTCCATATCCATTGCATCAATCTGACGGAGCAAACGTACCGCATCCTCTTTAATCTCGTTGTATTCTGGCGAGATTGCCAAGCGAACGGCTTTTCCCAAATTACCCTGTGCAAAATCTGTACAGAACTTTGCAGTTTCCTGATCCACACCAATCTGACCGGTTAAATACTCAATCACATCCATCGGTTCTACTGGCTTAAAATTGAGTACGATGCAACGACTCAAGATGGTTGGAAGGAATTTGTCCACATTTGTAGTCAATAACATAATAATGGCATACTCTGGTGGTTCCTCCAATGTCTTTAACAGTGCATTTTGTGCCTGTGGATTCATCATCTGTGCATCCGGAACAATATACACTTTATATTTACTGCTATATGGTTTTAATGAAATATCATTTACAATCTGTGTACGAATCTCTTCTACTGAGATTACATTTGGTTTCTCATGATTCACCCAAATGATATCCGGCTGATTGCCAGACTCTGCCTGTAAGCAGGATTTACAAGTATTACATGGATCTGGTTCACCCTTCTCACACTGTAACGACTTCGAAACAACGGCAGCCAAGGTCTTTTTACCAACACCCTTCTCACCATTTAATATATAAGCATGCGATACTTTACCAAGCTCAATACTACTTTTAAAGTGTTTCACTATATCTTCATGTCCAATAATATCACTATAATTCGCCATTTGTATCTCCTTCTTTTTCATTCCATATAAATAGGTGATTGCGAAACTCGCAATTATGTAACTTATATTGTATAACTTTCAACCACCTAAATTGAGTTTCGCAATTACATTTTCATCCAATCACAATCTCCCTAATCAGGTTGATATATCCAGCAGCATTCCTCTGATATCATCAATCTTACCAAGAATTGCAAGATTGTCCTTCTCATCTTTTAGAAGCTCCTCAGCCAACTCGTCCAATGACTTATCGACTTCTTTTACAATACCATACACGCGGTGGCGTCCTCTACGATCCAGGAAATTCTCTCTGGAAAACTCATGCGAGTTGGCAGCCACTTCATTCATAAATTGCTTCACCAAGCTACGATATCGCTTCATGTCACGAATATCCATATGCTTCGCAATTTTTTCTCCCTGCTCCTCAATATCCTTCATCAAACCGGAGAGTTTTTCCTTAAGTTCACTATTCTCTATGTGACTGACCAATGTAAATTTGAAACTATCGTCCCCTTTTTGAGTATGGGTATTATTCTCAATCGGTGTCTGATTCTGCACCTGATTCACCCGCATCATATCCATTTCAAACCCTCCTTTACTTTTTCTCTTTGAAATCATAAATGGTAATGTGCACTGCTTACTAACCACGAACAATTTATATTCGAATCATGTCTTCATGCACATTTTCCGTCTTATTTTGCAAAGAATCTCTTCTCTACTTCGTCTACAATCTTTTTATGTATCTCTTCAATTGGCAACATCGCATCAATCGGAACAATGCGCTCTGGATACAATTTTGCCAACATACGATACCCTTCTACAACACGCTCATGGAAACTCAAATCCTCCTGCTCCATGCGGTCTAGCTCTGCCTGCTTTTTCTTGCGTCGAATACCCTGATCTGCATCTAAATCCATGAAAATGGTAAGCATTGGTTTTACGTTTCCCAACGCATAATTATTCACCTCATATACGGTATCTACACCAAGACCTCTGCCGATTCCCTGGTACACAGCAGATGACTCTACAAATCGGTCACAAATGACAGCCTTGCCCTCTAACAAAGCTGGTGCAATCACCTGATTTACCAACTGTGCTCTCGCAGATGCGTAAAGCAAAAGCTCGGTCATATGACTCATTTCCTTGTGTTCCGGATTCAAAATCACCTCGCGAATTACTTCGCCAATCGCAGTTCCACCCGGCTCTCTGGCTATCACGATATCATAGCCCTTTTCCTCTAAATATGTCTTTAACAACTCTATCTGTGTTGTCTTACCCGAACCATCTGGTCCTTCCATGGTAATAAAGATTCCTTCCACGCTTTTGCCCTCTTACTTTCTATCTTTCATATGCCATAATCGCTCTTTAATCTTCGACCGCTTCTTCTCGCCCTGCGCACCAACTGCTGTTACCTGCACAATGCGATTGCCTTTTTCATCTAAACGAACACCCTTTATATTCAAACCTTTATCTAACGCTTTGCAGATTTCATTTACAATCTCGCCAGTAAACACCTCACCCGGTGTGATAATTGGTACGCCCGGCGGATAGGCAAATATATAATCACGACTTACCCTGCCTGGTGCATCGGTAAGTAATACCTTGTTCCCTGGTAAATCGCGCGCCTTCGTCATATCAATAAAATGCTGTGGCACTCGACTATATACTATATTATCGGACAAATCTTCCCATTCACTTAGCTGTCCGTCAATTGCTTCCATTGCCTCATATAATGCTGCAAAGCTCTCTGGCGAATCTGCGACTGAAGTCATGGCAATAATGTAATCTCCGCCTGCCATTTCCATCATCTGTCCATATTCTTCCTCTAACATTTTGGAAAGCATTGCTCCCGTTAAGGCTACCCTGCTATCCCCTCGCTGAATGGAACAGTTCTTTACCGAAAATACAAGCTTACCTCCATCATATCCCGCTGCACATTCACGTTTGAAATCCTCTTCTCGCACTAAATGAATGTGTGAAAGCTGCTCAAACTTCTTACGATATTCTGCTAACAATTCTTTATAAATGATAAACAAACCATCGCGTTCGTGATTCATTTTTTCAATACAAGCTTCCATCGAAGCCATAAACACATACGATGGTGATGTGCTCTGATAAATGGATAAAAATTCTTCTAACCGCTCCAAATCCACCAGCGAACTATTCTCATGCAAAATCGCACACTGTGTCATTGCTGGCAAGGTCTTATGCAGACTCTCCACAACAAGATCCGCTCCCTGACGAATTGCAGGTGCTGGCACCTTTTTATAATTGGTTGTTGACAAGGTCTCATTGACATTTGACATAAACTCAAAATGTGCTCCATGCGCTGCATCTACAATTAACGGAATTCGACTCTTATGTGCAATCTTCGCAAGCTTCTCTACATCACTCACAACCCCTTCATAGGTTGGCGACACAATCAAAATGCCCTTCACATTTGGATGCTGTTTTAACAGCTTCTTGACCTGCTCAGTTGAAACACCACCAAACATCCCGAGCTCCGCATTCCATTCTGGTAAAATGTAGACCGGATTGACCTGTAACAATCGCATCGCATTATACACAGACTTGTGACTGTTGCGCGCAACCAACAAACTGTCACCCTTCTTACAAACCGCTGAAATCGCAGCCAACAATCCACAGCTGGAACCATTGACCAAATAATAGCTTTTGTGCGAGCCATAAATATCCGCTGCTCTGTCAAACGCATCCTGAATAATGCCCTGCGGATCATGGAACTCGTCCAAATTCGAAACCTCTGTCACATCTATAGAAAACGGATTATTCACCAACTCTGGAAAGATGGTATTCAATCTTCTCTTGTGTCCTGGCATATGCCAAGGATAACAACCCGTTGTCTGATATTCAATTAATCCATCTAAAATCGGTTGTTCCATAAGAATTACTCCTCATCGAAACACATTCCAGTTATGAAACTTCGTTTCAC
The DNA here is from genome assembly GCA_030533405.1 of Eubacteriales bacterium. GTDB lineage: Bacteria > Bacillota > Clostridia > Lachnospirales > Lachnospiraceae > CAG-590. Next base: position 8,016 of record JAUNJF010000023.1, on the reverse strand, counting down.
AAGTGTTCCTACTCAATACACCTACTGATTCATTCCATAATCATTTAGTGTGTATCCAATCTATTATATCAAACTCTAGCAAATTTTGCAAAATGGATTCCGCTTCCATTTGCTCCACTTTATTTTTCAAACCATTCAAATTTTTCCACAATTCTATCGTGCACATAATCTGTAAGATGTACCCCTACACCATCGACCATAACGTCTGCATATCCAGTTATCGTTCTAAGCTTTTCATATGCCTCCGTAAAAGAATACGCCTTGAGCTGACACACCAGCTTATCTTCCATATTTGGAGAAAATGTCTTAAATGTGTAATACCCCTTTTCAATGACCAGAATCATGTTCATATCCAAACCATAATTGTTTGTTGCCATTGTTATGGTAATCGATACCAGTTTGATTTTGTCCGCGTGATGCATAACCAAATCCGCATACTTATCCTTTTTGCTACGAATATACTGCAGTACACCATCTGCGATTACATTGGAATAACTAACTACATCATCCACATCCACTTTGGTTGTCGAAATCACCTTGTCATCAAAGCTTATTGTCAACACTTTCTCATCATCTTTCGTTGCAACACCAGCCAATATCTTGTGTCCTGCAAAATCCAATGTGTACTCCTGACGTTCCGGAACTATTATCATATCACATACGCCCCCTTTTTCCTTTGTAATTTCCGTCTTTACCATAATTTTATCAGTATCGAATATGTGTGTCAAATATACGTTTTTTCTATATTTGTTAATCATTCCGCCCCTCCATTGCCAGCAAAATGTACACTAAATCCGCTCTTTCATCATGTCCTTATATCCCTCTCCGTAGATTTCATTGGCTCGCGTAATAATCATAAATGCCTGATTGTCCTCCTGCTTAACAACCTCTTCCACATAGGGTGCATTTCTCTTTCGCACCACACACATGATAATTTCCTTTGGCGCCCCACTGTATGCCCCCTGTCCCTGCAAAATAGAAGCACCAATTTCTAACTCCGCAAGCAACCTTCTCCGAATCTGATTTGTCTGGTCGGAAATGATATAAATGAGCTTTGCCTCATCCCCGCCATACAAAATGTAATCCAGCACGCGTCCATTTAGCGCCACCGTAATGAACGCATACATTGCAATATTAAAATCTCGAAAAATAAATCCTGCCAGCGTGACAATTGCAAGGTCAATAACCAAAAATAGAGTACTCGTCTTGAGAGACGGCCAGCGCTTGCGTAGCACCTTAATTACAATATCCATCCCGCCTGTTGTCGAGCCAGCACGCAATACCAGTCCAATCCCGGTACCAACCAGCAAACTTCCTGCAATAGAAGCCAGCAATAAATTATCTGTAATCGTTGGAAAGATTGAAAACATATTGGTAAACAAGGAATTTAAGCAGATTGCGTAAAAGCTTAATGCAATGAACTTTCCACCAAACTTCTTCCACCCCAAAATAACAATCGGAATGTTAAGCAAAAAATACCAATTACCAGTTGTGCCACCAATTGTATGACTGGCAATCACAGCAAGTCCCACCACGCCACCTGGTGCCAGCTCATTGGGGTCTAAAAACAATGCAATTCCCGCTGCATATAAAAATGTTCCCACTAAAATCAAACCCATTTTTTGAAGCAAAAACCCGACAGAGTGGTATCTGCCGGGCCATAATTTATTATCCTTCATATTTCACCTCCGGAAGATGTCTTATAAAACCTATATCCCTATAGTTTTCACATCTTTTTCGGAGTTATACAAACTGTAAATTTTCCATTATTTCTTTTTAATTTTAAATTTCTTTGTGATCGTACCGCTATAATTTCCCTTTAACTTAATTACAACAGAAGCCGTACCTACCTTCACATTTTTCTTATAAGAAACAGTATAGTATTTTTTGTCGATTTTCTTACCCTTGCTATCTGTCAATGTCACACCTGGCTTTCTTGCCTTTCCGTTGTACACATAAGAAGTCTTTGAAAGCTTTACTTTTGCAATCTTGTAAATGGTCTGTTTCTTTGTCTTTCCGCAATCGGAACAAGTGTAAGTAATCACACCATTTGCCTTTGTGGTTGCCTTCTTGGTCACCTTTGCATTGCCCCACTTGCAGCTTGTATCCGTTGTTGCATTTACCTGCATCTGTGCCAGGTCAACAAGTGCGTTATAAACAACCGTTCCATCCTGCAATGCACCTGCCTTTTCTATATAAATTGGAAGCTTTGATGCGTCTGCGCTTTCAAAAATAATACTATTTTTACTCAAAGACTCCACAACCTCAATGGCAGGATAAATGTCAACACCATCTGGACTTGTGTAACCACTCGCCTTAAAGGTTACTGTTTTTGCTACCTTTAATACAGAAGCAGAACCCTCTGCCATTAACAAAATACCATTGTTAAAATAACGACCACCTGCTGGTGTCAAAGTCAAACTACCTGAGCCCGTAATCTCCAAGCTTCCTCCATATCCGTAACCCCAAACTAAAATTTCTCCCAGTGCATTATCTCCTACCACACAAATCTTTAAATCATCACCAAATTCATTAATATTTAATACTGCCAATGGCATATTTACATTTGTCATCGTAATGGTATTGGTTGCGAGATCATAAGAAAATCCAGACATATTCTGCTCTGCAATTCCCATGCTCGTATATCCTGTTCCCGCTTTCAAATATGTTGAAATCACAGGATTTGATTCGTGATTCTCAATACAAATATACTCATATCCACTTCCACTTGGTCCATGCACATTATTTCCTGCAGCCTCAACCTTACCTACCATTACACCTAATACCAAAATCCATGCAACCATAAATGTTGCGATCCATTTTAAACCTTTTCCCATAAATATTCCTCCTAGTCTAATGTATCGGCACGATTCATTCCATGAATCCTGCCATGTCGTCGGAACACATTCCAGTTATGAAACTTCGTTTCATAAGTGTTCCTCCTACTTTACCTTCACTGTTTTCTTAGCAGAAAATGCTGAATATACGTTTCCATCAAATCGCTTAAAAAATGTTCGTACCTGAACCTCATATGTCTTTCCACTCTTTAATTTCTTGAATGTTGCAGAGGCAACCGAACTCTTCTTATATGTTTTTGTTACCCATTTACTTGCACCCTTCACACGATAGCGAACCTGATATCCTGTCACATTTTTTGTCTTTTTACCCCACTTTACAGTAAAGCTCTTCTTTGTTGCCTTCAAGCTCTTAATGGTTGTCTTGTCCGGTACCTTTTGAATCGTCACATATCCGACTGTTCCATCATTTAATTTAATCTGGAATGTGATGTCTTTTGTTGGTTTTTTAAATACAATTTCTGGACCAATCGTCACAAACTTCTTGTCTGCATCATTGACAAGCTTAATAAAAGCAACATCATTTACCCCTGGCACACCTACAATATTCATATATACGGTGCTGAAGAAATCTGTAACGATTGCAGGTTTTTTCTTACTTGTCTTTGTCAAATCTACATAAGTTGGCGCAAAATCAAACGAATCTCCATCCAAAACAGGATCTGCATTATAAATGGAAACTGTAGACTTGAAGCTCTTAACGTAAAGCGTAATATTTAACACATAGAAATCATCCACCTTCGCACCAGGGCAGTCTGCATAATGAGAACAAAGATTAATGGAAACATAATTTTTACCCTCTTCATTGGTCTGTACCTCTAACACACCTCTGCCCTGATTATCCAAATATTTGGTCGACATGGACCATTTTGATGACATTCCCTCAACGTCCACGCCATCCTGTTGCAACACCGTAATGTCTTTGATGACATCCAAACTTGGAACCTCAAAGTAGTCATTTCCTTTGACACCATAATACTCTTTGTCTCCAATTCTCAAATCCAACGAGACGGATTTGTCGTTTGAATCTGGTCCCTCCGCTCTTGCGACCCACGAAATGGTCAGACAGCTAATCGTCACCATCATAATTGCCATACATGCTATCATTCTTTTTTTCATTGTCTGTTACCTCCCCATTCTGTATTTTGGCACTCCGTAACAAAGTACCCATCTGTCACTTCTCTATTTTACCATTTTTATCGCTTTTTTTAGGGGTAGTTTTCAGGGTAGTTTGCTTGAATATTCAAAGAAAAATAGATATAATGGTGCATGACACTTTAACAACTGAGGACCATATTATGAATCAAAAAAAATCAACTATATTGACGACTATTTTTATTGCGCTATGCTTCTCATGGACGGGATCATCGTATATTTCATGGTTGCATCAGCTCAAACAGTTTTATGATGTAAATTTTGTATATATTGTGACAGAATCCTGGGGTGGTTACCTGCCACAGATTGCAGGAATCCTTACCTGGTCATATTTTGTTGCTACGAATAAGAAATGGGCATTTACGATTCCATTTCTCACTTTTTTGTGTGGACTGGATGCACTTTTTGTGATGGGCTGTATTTTCCCTTCGCAAAGTTCTCTCGTTTTGTGTAGTGGCTTCATCATCAGCTATTTACACGGCATTCTATGTGGCTTTTACCTGACACTGCTTGCCATGATGGTGCCAAAACAACACAGAGGACTGGCATTTGCCACTGGATATGCCATTGGCAGTATTGCCTCCTATCTGTTGTCTCTGCCAGACAGTGGAAACTTTTTGGCTGGCAAGGCAATTTCTGTTGTATATTTGTTAATGATTGCAGCAACCATCGGTATGCTACCAGCCATCCAAAAACAAATCGCACAATTACAGACAGACATTCCACAAGCCGACTTAGAACAGTCTGTTGCAAACGCTACAAGGCAGCCACAAATCACAGACAAGACTACTGTTTTTCGTATGTTGCTTGCGCCTGCAGCATTGATTTTCCTTGTAACACTCATGAATCAGTTTATGAATGCGATTCCTGCTATTTCTTACTTAAATGGTACAATCGGACTAGAATTTTCAAGAGCCTTTTATGCGATTGGACTATTACTTGCAGGATATATAAATGACAAGAATCGACGTTTTGGTCCTCTTCTATGCCTGCTAGCATTGGTGTTCTCGCTCATTTCTCTAGGGTTGTATAACACACCAAATGTTACGTTATTATTAGCAATCATCGGATATATTACGTTGGCATTCCCAATTGTCTACCGTGTTGTATCCTTTGCAGATGCCACTGACTATAACAAAACATTACTTTTCTTAGCACCAGTAGGTCTCGCAATTGGACGTCTCGGTGAAGCAACAGGTGCTTATTTCGGACTTATGCTTACAGAGCATCACATTGCAACGATTGTGACACTCAGTTTGTTGTTTATCCTGATTTCTATTTTGGTATACACAATCAACATGGCTTCCGTTGTAATTACGGAGACGGAAATGTCTGTAGCTGTAGAGACTGAATCACAACCATCCCTTTCTTTTGAGGAATTTTATGATTTATCCAAACGAGAGTGTGAAATTTTTGATTTGATTCTGAAGAAAGCTTCCAATCCAGCCATTGCAGAATCGCTATTTGTTTCTGAAAATACAGTCAAGTTTCATGTGAAGAACATTTTACACAAAACGGACTGCAAGAATCGAAAAGAATTAATTCAGAAAGCAGAAGCCTATCAGTCTGAATAACAAAAAAGGCCTGACATTACATGGTAATCATCATACCATATGATGTCAGGTCTTATTTTATACTTCCCTTACTGACTACTCTTCATCATCTGCGTCATCTTCGCTATCGTCGTCTGTTCCATCCGCATCATCACCATCGTCAGCATCATCATCTAGGTCGTCGTCAGAATCGTCAAGGTCATCATCATCATCTAAGTCGTCGTCATCCATATCCTCGCTAGAACCTGGTGTTCCAGCATTTGGATCTGTTGATGGCTTGTCATTGGATCCTGTATTCGCATCGTTGTTTCCATTGTCTGTACCTGGCTGAGCTGGATCCTTGTTATCTGGATTATCCACGATTACATCATCGTCGTCATCATCCACATCATCATCGTTGTCTACGTCATCCACATCATCTTCATTAATATATTCTGTCACTGTTACCTTACATGTATACTTCTTACCATGCGACTGTGCTGTAACAGTTGCAGTTCCTGGTGCCATTGTTTCCACTTTACCATTCTTTACTTCCAATACCTCTTTGTCGCTAGATGTCCATTTGATCTTACTATGAGAACAACCCTTCAATGTCAAAGTGAACACTTCACCCTCTTCGATGGTAACACTTGTCTGACTCAAATAAGGCTTCTCAACTGTTACGGTACAAGACTTACTCTTACCATTGCAGGTCGCTGTAATCTTCGCTTTACCCTTCTTCACAGCTGTGACTTTACCCTTCTTGTCAACCTTCGCAATAGAAGCCTTACTTGACTTCCATGTTACTTTACCAGAAGGACCTGTTGCCTTCAAATTAAATGTCTGTCCGACAACCAAAACCTTGCTTGTACAATTTAATTTCAATGGTTTTTCTTTTGCTTTGTCGTTTGGTGCTCCATTTGGGTAACACTTTTTACATGGTGTCAATCCTTTGCTCTTAGCCTGTGATAATGTACATTTTGAAAAATTACCAGAACCACACTTCTTTGCATGATACTTCTTTCCTGTTGATGTCACATACACCATGGTCTCTGCCTTTGCTACCATGCGAAGCTCTTCTCCGCCCACACCACATAACAGTAGTGATACAAGTACCATCACAAAGGACTTTTTCAAGCAGTTTTTCATTCCCTCTCTTACCTTCTCCATACGCGTTTCCCTCCCGCTAATTTATTAATATTTTCACGTTTCTCATCCGTACAAAAACACTAACCTTATTTTATCAATATTGGAGAAAAGTGTCAATTAAAGCGAAAAAAAGATACACGCTAAGAAGCGTTTTTCCTTCTAGCGTGTATCCTATTTACATTAAAAATTATGACAAATATATCGTGCTGTGTAAATGTAGCATTTCCCACAAGTTCTAGTACACAGTAACTTTAATTTTTCTGGTAAATCCGTTTCTTGCATATACGTAAATGATACATTTTCCTTTGCCTACTGCTGTAATCTTACCAGTACTTGAAACCTTTGCCACATGCTTATCAGAAGATAAATAACGCAATTCCTTACAATGTTTATCATTCAGCGGTTTCTTTGTATCATCAACCAACTCGGTACTTGCGTGGATTTGAGCTGTTCCTTTCACTCTGATATGATAATTGGTCTTTTCTACAACAACATGTTTCACATTTGTGTTGTATTTACTATGATTACCAGCAAAGTGTGCAATAATTGTTCTTGCAATCCTTACTTTTTTACCATTTTCATTTTTATATGCTGCTACATACAACTTGTAAGAGGCTTTACGATTGAGTGGCTTACCATTAATCTTGGTAATCGTAACACGATTTGTATCCATACCATCAGCAACCATAGCTGGCTTTTTCCCCAGTTTGGTACCACAGTACTCGATAAACACCTCATATCCATCTGCACCCTTCACTTTACCCCAGCTCACAATAACACGTTTGCCAATTTGCTGTACTTTCAATTCCGAACTAATCTCTTCTGTGTCAAGCTTTATGGTAAAACTCTTGGTATCCTGTGCAGAAGTATAATTTGCATCTTCCATCAATACGACCTTAACAACATACTCACCTGGGTCTATTGGCGCAACCGTTGTATATTCCGAATCATCTGCACCCTTCTTCTTATACAGGATTACCACTTTGCCCTTCTTATTGTTGGTTGTATAAGATGGAATGCCAGCCGACTCATCATCAAAAAACTTCGACAAACTTTCTGTAATTTCGATTTTACCTTTCTTTACAGATTTTTCACTTCTGGAATCTGTGTATTTGATGCCATCAAAGGTAACCTCTGCTATATAGGTCTTCTTCTGGTATCCTTTTTCTGTAGATACTACACAGTCCTTTGTGACATTTTTCTCTGGATGTTCATCATATACAAGCGTTGCAACAACATGTTCATGATCTAACCAGCTAAATACCACATGTGGAATTTCATCCTCTTCCGGATCTTCTGGTTCCTCTGGATCCTCCGGTTCTTCC
>JAUNJF010000071.1 GCA_030533405.1 Eubacteriales bacterium | reverse complement strand
AACTTGTTCTCTCTTCTGTATCCTCGTATCCTTTGCTCGGAAAGGTTTGAGGACGAATGCGAGAAAAGCCGAGTTTATGGAAGAGCTCCTGGCAGCGTCTTACACTGATTTTTATATTGAATTTTGTTTTTATATATTCAGAAAGTGAAGGACCATCCCATGTTTTGAATCCATAATCATTTGGATTTGACTGTATAGCTAAGTCCAAATCACTTAATTGTTCCTCACTAAGTCTTGATGGTCTTCCGGGTATTTTTTTATTTCTTAATGACTCAAAGCCTTCCTCATCAACAGCTTTAATCCATTTATAAATCGTTGCATCAGCAACTCCTGCCATTTCTGAAACCTTTGATACTTCAGAACCAGACAAAACCATGTTAACGGCAAAACGCGCATTAAATATTTTGAGTCATCTGACGCACTCATTATTGCTTTTCCTTTTTCAATCAATTCATTTATATAACTTTTATACTTACGAGAATTCATAAAATCAACACCTCTTAACAAGATTATATCATAAATGAATTAATATGTCAAAATCAATTTCTTTTACGCGTTTACTATAATTGTTTCAGGAATTGCTATACCCCTTGTCCACTTGGATGCATTGTTATTGCTAACTTTATATGGATTCCCGCTTTAATCTAATAGCTCTGCAGGATCAAAAAGAGGTTTAAATAAGACAGCACTAATAGAAGTCTTATTCTTTTTAATAAAACCCTTTTCAAAAGCACTATAAAATTCTTTATAGTTAAATGCTCTCATGCTGTCTTCCTTCCCTTAAATATGCTTTTTGATGTAGTTGTAAATATTCAACCCTTTATTCTGTCCATACTTTGAAATAATGGTTCTGTAAATCTGATGCTTTCCATTCTTTACATCAGTGTTCTTTACTACAGTGGATGCAACATACGTTACTACTTCGTTTTCAAATCCAGCTTTACTCAAAATCTGCATTATCTCAGTATTGATCGCTGATCTATTTTTTGCTGGACTTGTTACCTTCTTCGTTGATGCTGTCTTCTCTGGTTTCTCATATTTTGAGAGAACCTTCTTTACAGCCTCATAAACTTCCAGGTAATTATCATACCTTTTGCGTAATTCATTATGAACTGCATTTGCCAGACGCTCCTCGCCAAATAAACTGGCGGCAATCTGTGCTGTTGTATTTGCAACAGAAGCGTCAAATCCCGCTGCTCTTACAGCCTGCATAACTTCCTGGTTTAACTTGGTCTTTTTATTACCATCAACCTTAGTAGTAGACTTCTTCGTTGTTGTAGCCTGTTTTGCTGTTGTTGCCTTCGGAATTGATACCTTAATCTGTTGAGCTCTGGAAGCCTTAACACCTGTCTTAGCTTTCCAAAACTTTATGACATTATCAAAATCAGTATCCTTACTTACAACAACAATGCTGCAATCCTTACCTTTATTTATACCTGCAAGATATCCTATGTAAGAACCTATATGTATATCTGCAGACTGTTTTCCCGCCGGGACTTCTATCATATCCAGTTCCGCATCACCGTGATTAGCTATCTCAGACATATTTATTTTCATAGCATTCTTCGTAAAGAAGATAATAATATGATCTGTTTTTGTAAGCCTATCGCACCCGGTAAGCCCATCACTATTTACATTTTCATAGTCTATTAAATAATATGTCACGATACTGCTCACCTCCTGCTATAATAATTCTTTTAACGTTTTACCATCTGCATCTTTTAAATCTATTTTTCCATTTGAAGCAGCATACATGACGAATTGTGAAACTCCTGATGGACTATTAAATGTTATGTTTTCTAAGACTTTACCCGTCTTATCAACCTTATCAGATAACAATTCTTCTCTCTGCTTTTTAACATCTTTAGGACAACTTGTCGTTGGCTTAATAGCCACAATACTGTCTTTTAATAGAATATACTGCTCACCCTGCTTAACAACCTTGGCATCAACAATTCCTCTTTCGCCGCCATCACGATTCATAAAAAGCTTAAGACACTCAGCAAAGGGATCCTCTTTCTCTTTTGCTTTTTCTGTAGCTGTAAATAGGTCATAACCAAGAACTTTAAGGCATGTTGCAGTGTATTCGATCAACGGGTCCATTGTAATCTCAATCTCATCGCTATAGTTCCCAGTATTAGGATCCGCTGCATTAACAATCTCGTATGCACCTGCATTAATAGCAAGATTACAAAACTGGTTTTCAAGGTAATTCAGCTCTGTAGCTCCTATCGTATTACCCGATGAGATTAATACAAATGCTTGGTTCCAGAAATCTTCCTGTGGTTTTTTGTGCTCAGCTACGCGGCCCAGTATACCATTACCATTTTTTCTTGTATTAGCCTGGCCGATATAAACTGCAGCTTTTCCATTCTTTTTTCCAAACAGAAAATATATACCACACTGCTTCATCTCTGGCATATTAAGATGGTTAGGTACGTCATCCAGGTTAATTCTGAAAATCACGCCATCTTGAACCTTGTTTATGCATTTTAGAGCTCCATCGGCGGTGCCATCAATTAATGTTAAGTTTATTAGTGTTTTCTTTCCTGCCATCTTTAGCACTCACCTACCTTACGCAGCACCAGAGATCCAACCGTATCCCTGAATAGCCATATCAATAAAATGGTTCATAAGTAATGATATTTTTGCCTGGAATGACTCTTTATCATAACTCATTGGTAATTCTTAATTCGGAACAAATTCAATTTTTAAAGACATATCCATAGCGGCAGCAA
>JAUNJF010000022.1:3363-59405 GCA_030533405.1 Eubacteriales bacterium | reverse complement strand
GAAGCACACCATGTTTCAGCGGATACCTATCAGAAGATTATGAAGCATTTTACGCCTAGGTTATGGCTTGGAATGACTGCTACGCCAGATAAACGAGATGATAATATCGAAGGTAGAAATGTATACGAATTGTTTGATTATAACATTGCATATGAAATTAGATTGCAACAGGCAATGGAAGATAACCTGCTTTGTCCATTCCATTATTTTGGCATTACGGACTTGGCAATCATTGGAGATGATGAAGAGGCAAATAGAGACTTCAATATGCTTACCAGTGATGAGCGTGTGAAGCATATCATCAAGCAGGCGAATTACTATGGATATAGCGGAGAGAAAGTGAAGGGATTGATTTTTTGTAGTGGAATTCGGGAGACAGAAACATTGTCTGCGAAATTCAATCAGACAATCAATCCAGAAACTGGAATGTATTATAGAACGATTGCGTTAAATGGTAGCGCCTCAGAACAAGAGCGCCAGGATGCATTTGAACGGTTAGCAATGAATGAAAACGAGGCTACAGCAGAACGGACACCGTTAGACTACATTTTTTCTTATGAGATTTTAAATGAAGGTGTGGATATTGTTGAGGTGAATCAGGTTATTATGTTGCGTCCAACGCAGTCTCCGATTGTATTTATTCAGCAGCTTGGACGAGGTCTTCGAAAGGCGGATGGCAAGGAATATGTTGTCATTCTTGATTTCATTGGGAATTATAATAATAACTTTATGATTCCGATTGCGTTGTCGGGAGACCATACATATAACAAGGACAACATCCGTAGATATATTATGGAAGGTGGTCGTGTGATACCAGGAGCTTCCACGGTGCATTTTGATGAGATTAGTCGTAAGCGAATTTTTGCATCGGTAGATAATGCAAACTTCAGTGATATCAAACTCATTAAAGAGAATTATACAAACTTGAAAAATAAATTAGGAAGAATACCGGCACTCCGTGATTTTGATGATTATGGAGAAATGGATGTCGTTCGAATCTTTGACAATAATAGCTTGGGTTCGTATTACAAATTCCTTGTGAAATACGAGAAGGAATATACGATTCGATTCTCGGAAGAACAGGAGAAAACAATTGAGTTCATTTCTAAGAAGTTGGCATCTGGAAAACGAATTCAAGAGCTTCAGTTGTTAAATCGTGTATTGGCATATGCGCATGGATTTTCGAAGATTGGATTGTTTGCAGGATTGTCAGATGATTTGAAAGCATATGGCAAATCGCTTAGTAAAAATCAGCAGGACAATATCGTAAATGTGATGACGAATGAATTCCCAGCTGGTTCCGGTAAAAAGACATATGCACAGTGTGTATTTATTGAAGAAGAATCAGATGATTTTAAGCCGGCAGAAGCATTTTTACAAATGCTTGCAGATGATGATTTCTATCAGGTGATCAAAGAGCTTGTGGAGTTTGGTATTAGAAGGTATCAGCGAGATTATAGTGATTGTTATGGACAATCGGATTTGGTGCTTTATCAAAAATATACATATGAAGATGTGTGTAGACTTCTCAATTGGGAGAACAATGAGGTGCCTTTGAATATCGGTGGATATAAGTTTGATAAGAAGACAAAGACATTCCCGGTATTCATCAACTATGACAAGTCAGAGGATATCAGTGATACCACAAAATATGAGGATCATTTCACAAGTAATAAAACATTGATTGCGATATCGAAGTCTGGTAGAAGTATGGCGTCGGATGATGTACAGAATTTCTTGAAGGCAGAAGAACGTGGTATTCAAGTAGAATTATTTGTCCGTAAAAATAAGGATGATAAGATTTCCAAGGAGTTCTATTATCTTGGACGAATGACAGCAAGTGGAAATGCAAAGGAATTCACGATGGCAAATACTGCAAAATCAGCGGTGGAAATCGAATGGATTTTGGATGTGCCAGTCAGAGAAGATATTTATGAATATATTGTGAATAGTTAGGAACTGTTAGGAAGGAAATAAAAATGAAGACTATTAGAGTTGTTGCAGCAGTCATAAAAGCGATAAATGAAAAAGGAGAATCGATCATCTTTGCTACCCAGCGTGGCTATGGTGATCTGAAAGGTGGTTGGGAATTCCCAGGCGGCAAGATTGAAGAAGGTGAGACTCCACAGGAAGCTTTGAAAAGAGAAATCTTGGAGGAACTTGATGCAGAAATCTCAGTTGGTGAGTTGATTGAAACAATTGAGTATGATTACCCAACATTTCATTTGTCCATGGATTGCTTCTGGTGTGAGATTGTAACTGGTAATTTGGTACTGAAGGAGCATGAGGCTGCTAGATGGTTGAAGAAAGAGGAGCTGGATGACGTGGAATGGTTGCCGGCGGATGTTGGAGTGTTGGAGAGGATAAAGGGGAGTATTTAGAAAGAAGTTTTTTTGAAAGTATTATAAAAGACTTTGATTATGGTGTTACTACGAAAGTTATCCTAAAATGATTCTTGCTAGAATACATCAGGAGAATTATCAGTATGAAGGTATTCAGATAGAGGTTATTGCAAATTGGTTGTTGGATAAGTAGTACAGCGAAAATTGTGGGAAATATACCAAGTATACATGGAATTGGGATAAGGAGAAATGATTGAATAATGAGTGTTAATATAGCAAAACCAATCATAAAGCAAATAAAAGATAGCCGAGATGCATTGGATTTTTTTGAAACCGTGTCATTGCCTGCCGAGGATGAAAAAACGCAAAAAATAATTATGAACTTCCCTACCGTTTATATTCATAACTGGCAAGAATCAGGAAATTTTGAGGTTTATGTAGGTGAGTCAAATGATATTTTTAAAAGAACACGTCAACATTATGATGCCGCTTCAGATAAGAAAAGATGGCAAAGTAAATTAGTAGAAAAAGATGCGAGTCTTTTTATTATTGGGCATGAACATTTTAATAAATCGTTGACATTAGATATTGAAAATCGATTGATGCATTATATGATGAGCGTAGATAGGGTAAAGCATGTACATAATCTAAGAGATAATCCTCAAACAAGTTATTATCCTATGGAGGAATTGGATGATATATTCAGAAAAATATGGAAAGGCCTTCGTAGAGAAAATAAAGAATTATTCCCGACAGAGAGTAAAATAAAAGATTCAGCTATATATAAGGCGTCACCATTACATAAGCTTACAAAGGACCAAGAAAAGGCTAGAGATTTGATTATTCAAAAGGTTTTTAAAGCTATTGATAATGGTGAGACAAAACAATTGATTTTTATAGACGGAGAAGCAGGAACGGGAAAGACAGTGCTTAATAGTAGTACTTTTTATGAGTTGTATTGCCTCGCAGAAGAAAATAATAAGGAATTAAGTTGTCATTTGTTAGTTAATCATGATGAGCAGATTACTGTATATGAACAAATAGCAGATAAATTAGGACTGACAGAAAAATACGGAAAAGTTGTTAGTAAACCAACGACATTTATTAATAATCATACAGAGGATGATCCCGTGGATGTAGCATTTATAGATGAAGCGCATTTGCTACTTACTCAGGGAAAACAGTCATATCGTGGCGAAAATCAATTAAAAGATATTATTGATAGAGCAAAAGTTACGGTTGTAATGTTTGATGAAAATCAAATTCTTACTACGGAACAATTTTGGGAGGCGCAAATTCTTGAAAAATATAGGAGTCAAGCAAAATTAGGAAATAATTATATTGTATTTGATAAGCAATTGCGTATGCAAGTTAATCCAGAAACAATGGATTGGATTGATTCTTTTACGAAACTAGGTCAACTAAAAAAGATACCCAAAGACCTTGGAGGATATAGTATCAAAGTATTTGATACTCCGGAGAATCTTGATATAGAAATTCAAAAAAAGGCAAAGGATGGCGATTCAGAATTGTCTCGTGTTATTGCTACATATGATTGGGAGTATAGTTCAATTAATAAACCCCCAAATCATTTACTAAAATATTGGGAAGTTCTTATTGGAACATGGCATAAACCATGGAATAGAGAACTTGAATCAGAATTGTCCAGAAAAGAAAAAAGAGAAATTCGTGGACTTGCGTGGGCAGAACAACCGCAAACGATAAAAGAAGTAGGATCAACCTTTACTATTCAAGGATTTGATTTAAATTATGCAGGAGTGATACTTGGACCATCAGTGAAATATCGAAATGGAAAAATAATTTTTGATCCATCAGCTAGTCATAATGATAAGGCTATAAGAAACAGAACATTATCTGATGGAACAAAACAAAAATTTGGTCAGACGTTAATACAGCATGAAGTAAGGGTTCTTATGACGCGTGGAGTAAATGGGATGTATATTTATGCATGCGATCCAGAATTGCGACAGGCATTGTTAGAGGCCGCAAAATAAGGAGATTTAATTATGACGCAAGAAACTATTAGTCAGATTTTAAAATTTAGAGATGATAGAGATTGGAAGCAATTTCATAATCCCAAGGATTTAGCTATTTCAATTTCTTTAGAGGCCGCAGAATTACTTGAGGTTTTTCAGTGGAGTGGTTCTGACACATCAAATGAAAATAAACAAAAAAAAATAAAAGAAGAGTTGGCAGATGTAATAAATTATTGTGTGCTCATGGCGGATGTATGTGGATTGGATATTGACGAAATAGTTCAAGAAAAAATAAAAGTGAACAATGAAAAGTATCCCGTAGATAAAGCCAAAGGCAAGAGTGATAAATACAATAAGTTATAATGTATAATTTCTGAAACTGATAGGGAGTGGTAAATGCTACATTCTAGAGAATTAACAAAAATGAAAAAACTCGCGGATAGATGTTATTCTATAACATTAGTTTCCTGTTCGCTGTTAGAATGAGTATGTTGGGGGGCGGATTAAATTATGAGAATAGTATTTTTTAACATTGCGTGGATGAAAGAATATACAGGAAATGTGGACGGAACGGACACTCCAAAATTTGGCGGTGATTATGTTCAAAAAACTGGAGATGGACATGAGAAGTATAACTTCACTCCTGTTAGTTTTCAAAACAAAGAAGAGTATTATTGTTTGGGATTTTACGAGACAAAATCGTATAATGGCAATACGGTGAATCAGATGCATATAGAAAATATTAATGGATGTAAATTGTGTAACAAAGAAGATTATGTAGAAGATGTATTGGTTGTATATTGTGCAAAACATCCTGCTCATAAGTATACGACTGTTGTAGGTTGGTACAAGCATGCTACAGTTTTTCGCAACTATAAAGAGGCTTGGTTTTCAGAGGATGAAGTTCAATATTATAATGCAGTTGCAAAGGCAAGCGATTGCGTTCTTTTACCAGTTAGCGTACGTTCTAAAAAACTGCAATGGCAAGTTCCGAGAAAAGCAAATGGTTGGAAATTCGGATTTGGTAGAGCTAATGTGTGGTATGCTTCTGAATTAGATGATAATCTTGATGTTTATATTGATAGGCTTGTAAGGCAAATTGATGAATATGATGGAGAAAATTGGATTAATTATCCAGAGAAGCGTTAGGAGATAGCAATGAAAGATGTGCTTGAAAACATATTTTTTACTGAATATGATGATAAGATAACAGGAACATCACAACGAGATCCGTTGGGATTACAGCCTATTTGGTCTTTTTATGGTAGAAGAGTTGTAAAACATCTTACAACAGTAAGTACAGATATTAGAGGATTTAGGGAGGTGCTTTTGTGCCTTTCTATTTGTAATGGGTACAAAGAGAAGAAGAATACAGACTGGTCATATAGAAATCTGATTTTGGTATTTGAGCAGTTATTTATTTATACAATGATTGATAAAAATCTTTCAAATAGTAATATCAGTATAGAAGGTATTATCGGAGCAGACAATGGTAAATCAAAATTTGTTGCAAAAGGGAAAAATCCAGAAATAAGTGCACAGGATACAATCCTTGTTAATGAGATATCGTTAGGTTATTATGGGCGTTATAAAACGCCTCTTAGTACTATGGGAGTGATAAACAAGAATAATATTGTTTTTTCAGATATTGACGTTATGAAGCTTTATGGATCAGATAATTATCGTAAGATTTTTTCTGCGTTTAGTAGTTTTGTTGAGAGAAAAGAAAATGATAGATGCTTTAAGAATTTTAAGGCGAGAAATGAGTTGTTTGAAGCTGTTTGTGGTACGTTTAGATTAGGAGAAAAAGATTTTTGGTTAGAGAAATTACAGGTTGAAGGCGATTATGCGGATGAATTGATGAGAACAAGTTATTATCTTACTTGTGGAGAGTTGAATTCTGAAGGGATTATTCACAAGTTGATTGATTCAACTGAAGCTAAAGAAATTGCATTAATGGAGCCGTTTTTGAGATGTATGGAATCTGTATTCAATAGAGCATTGGAAACTCGAAGATTGGATTCTATTGTCATCAATGAAAATGAACGGAAAGAGCATATACGAAGATTTAATGATTTTATTCAGATTGAGAGACGAAAAGATAAAGAATTCACATTGTTAGATAAAAGACTTGAATTTATAAAGACAAAATGTTCACCAGAGTCTGATATGTATGTGAAAAGCATTATTGACTATCACACAGAGGTTTGTAAACAAAAGAAGAGTTCTGTTTGGATTGAAGTGGATAGTAATGGTAATATTCAATCTTATGTGGAATCTGAGGGGAGTATTTCACTTGATGATTGGGGAAGAAATTATTATTTAACATCGTTGGCAAGTGTACGATATGGAATAGAGGAACTAAGCAGATGAACGATTGCAAAGAGAAGAATATTCGAAATCTTTTGAAGTCAGTATATGATTTGTATGATGAGGTATATGACTTTATTTTTACAACATATGGTTTTGAACCTGATTTCTTTGAAGAACATATAATTTCATATTTAATGGGAAATGATAAGAAGATTAGTACAATTGGCGATTTAAATGCAACCAATGATTGGATAAATGAAAATAATATTAGTGTTTATTATGATAAAGCTGCACTAAGTTCAGGTTCTACTTGTTTGACAATACCAGTTTATCCGCAGCATGTTAGCACAGGTGTGTTTCATCCTAAGGTTGTATTAGTCTTTGGCAAATTGAAGAATAAGGATATGACGAGTGCTTATATTATTGTATCATCTTGTAATTTAACGGTTTCTGGCTATGGACGGAATCAGGAGGCATTTTCCTGTGTTCAAATTACAAATAGACAAGTTGCGAGGAGTGTGTTGGATTTTGTCAATAAACTTTCTGAAGGAGATGATGATAGACATTTACGTATTGTAAAATTTTTATCAGATGGTTTGAAACATAACAAGTTTAGCAATAGTAAAACTGTAGAGTTTTTCTGGAATTACGGTAATAGCGGAATCACAATGTGTCAAAAGATTTGTGAACTATCAGGAGAAAACATGACAGTTGTTTCACCGTATTATGACGAGAATGGGCCAGAAAAATTAGTGGAAGAATTATCAATAGATGGGAAATTAACTATTCTTCCTGCAGTGGATGGAGAGTTTTACAATATACATAAATCAAATTATGAATCGTTAAAATCTAGCGGTGTGAAATTTGCGGAATTAAGGAAAATAGATAATAAGAATAGATTTATTCATGCTAAATTGATTTCTAAAGGAAACTATTGTATTGTTGGATCCTATAATTTTACAACTGCTGCCATGAAGAATATGAATGCTGAGGCAGCTCTGATTTTTTTTCAAAAAGAGAAAATGTATTTTCATACTAGTCCTATCGACGAAAATAGATTTTTGCCAGAAAATGAGCTAATTAATAATCAGGATGAAAATGATTCAGAAAGAATAGCGTTTTTTGCTTCAATGACGGTTGATTGGAATAACAATTCAATAACTATTGATTATGATTTACCTAAAGAAAGAGATAAGTATATTGTTCAGCTAGACGGAGCAGGTTCACATCGGGGATGGTCGATTGATTCGAAAAAGAAACAAATGATTAGTAAAATTGACAATCAAATAGCACGATTGTTTTTGAAACACAAGTTTTTTACGGTTTATATGAATGATAGAGCTTGCTTTAAAGGATTAATAAGCGAGAAAAATTGGCAAGGTGTTCGTCCGGAGATAGGATGTGAAAACTTAGATGAAACGCTTGCAGAATGGTATTATGTATTTGACAAGAAAAGTAGTGGAAGAGCATACGAATTAAAATGTATATCTGATGATGATGCACTTACTGAAGTGATAATAGGTGGTGATGCATCGTCATCAACAGATGTGTTTGATAATTATTATCTCGTATCAAGAGCATTAGGTTATTTGGTAGAGCAAGTAATAACCAATAAAGAATTGGCATTGGCTACATGCCCTGTGCAAAGAAGATGTCCAAGATACTATACTTGGTATTCAAATAGAAAAAAGGGTGAAAAAGCATTATATGGTATTTTGTTTACATATCCAGGAAGTATAGCAAGGATAGTATCTTTTATGGAAGAAAAAAATAAAAAATCAGATTCCAATGATATCGTGTATATGTGGATAATATCCAAATACTTGAGTAAAGCGATAAAATTCATGCCAAGTGCTTTGGAGGGAATTGAACTATTTAAAACAAAGAAAAGAGAGATTAAGAAAAAAATAACAAAATTGGAATCTCAATACGAAACTGAAATGAAAGAAGAAGCATTAAGAGATTTATCAAAGGAGTATTTTGAAGAATATTTAAGATGGATAGAAAAAGAATTGTTTAGAAACGAGGCATAAAATGTTTGATGAGGTAAGTTTGAGTACTGTAAAAGAAACATTAAATTTTGCAGGAAAAAATAGGAATTTTGAAGGAGAAAATTCAATACCAGATTTACAGACCAAGGGTGTCACTGCATTATGCAAAATATTGCGTGAAAGTCAGTATGCATATTTAGCTGATGAGGTAGGGATGGGAAAAACCTATCAGGCACTTGGTGTAATTTCTATGCTTATTAGAGAAAAAAAGAATGCTCAAATACTTATTATTGCGCCTAATGAAGCTGTGCAAAAAAACTGGATAAATGAGATAAAAAATTTTAGTAAGAATATTTTGGAAGATGATTATCTAGAGATAGCAGATAAATTATTTTGTGAACAAAAGGAAAATCCATGGAGTGCACATCCCGTGGATATAATTAAAGAATATGCGTTGAAACGTAAAAAGGCAACCATTTACATAGTAAGGCTTACCGCCTTTTCAGGTGTTGGAGAAAAAGTGACAAAATTGGGTAACAGAGGATTTTCTTATAGTCATAATAATATATCAGCAAGAGATCTTTTTAATGGAATTGAGACAATTACAAATCGGTATATGCAAAGTGGTAGAGGCTCATTTGATTCATGTGATGCAGGAAAAATATGTGGTTGCGCACTAAGAAAATACACACCAAAATTTGATTTGGTTGTAATTGATGAGGCGCAAAATATACGAAATAAGAACAATGCTACTGCTTTCTTGAATTATTGGCTCGGACTGCGAAGATTTAATCGTGAAACCAATTTAAATGTTGAGGAAAAACTGCAAGAGCTTTCGAAGAATAATAGTGTATCAAAGGAAAGAAAGTATCTATTGTTAAGTGCAACACCTGCACACAGAGGCGTAGAATCATTAAGAAATCAGCTTTTATATTTTGAAAAAGCAAAAAATATTCCACAGATAGATCATGACTATTTGGAACAATTTATGATACGAAGATTGCGCACATATAATGGTGACAGTAAGTATGCTGTCCGAAATATACGTCCTGATGACGTGGCAAGGGATATAAGTATCGAGCAACGCTTATTCTTGGCATTAGTGCAAAGTAAGTTGGCACAACATCAATCTGCAAATAATGCTACTTTTAAAATAGGTTTTCTGGAAACGTTTGAGAGTTATGATGCTACTTCGTTCACTGCGAGTGATGAAGAAACGGGAGAGAAAGGTAAGGAATTTGAGAATGGTGGATCTGCGAAGCAAGAAGAAAGAGGTGCAGCACAGGATAAGCAGATGCTTTTGAGTATTGCAAAATCATATGCAAAGCAATTTGATGGCAAAAAATGTCCACCTCATCCAAAACTTAATTTTATGGAAGATGAGATAAAAGAATGTTTGCAGATTAATATTGAGTCTATGAACAGTAATCAGTCGCCAGAAAAATCTATTGTATTTGTAAGAAGACTGGCGTCTGTAGATGAACTTGTGAACCATAGATTGAATCGTTTGTATGAAGAGCAGATTATAAAATATTGGGCAAAAAAAATTGAAATTGATAAAAAAAATATTGAATTAAAAGATATACAAATAGCATTTGAAGAGTTATATACAAATAGTAAATTGCAAAATAGGGATATGAATGAAGATGATGAATCAGAGGAGGACGGTGATGTTGAAGAATCTGATGAGAATTCAGATGAAGATGTAAAAAGTGCACTTTTGAGGTGGATTGCAATTAAAAAGAAAGACACAAATTTTGATTATAGTTGCGTGTCTTTATTTAAAAAATCCATGTTGAAAAATAAAACTAACAGTATTTTATTTGATGAGAATTATTATAGAACTGCTCATGTAGACGAGGATGATGACGTATTTAAAGAACGAGTTACAAAACTGGTTGATTCAAAGTTTGTGGATGAAGTTACTAGTTATATTGAAGCGGAACCGAAACGATATATTCAAGAATCAAAAGGAAAGAAAAAATATAATAATTCAAATCTTCAGGTGTTATGTTGCTGTATTGCTTTAGCTTTTGAAAATCATCCAATAGCTGATAGATTGTTTGAATTTTATGATATAAAAGATAAATGTAAAACTAGTCAAAATCGAATAGAACGACAGCAAATTGAAAAGGTGCTTGCTCAGAGTTCAATTTGGAATATGTTGTGTGATGACAATACAATTGGAAATGTATTAATTAATTGGTTTACAGTGGTGGATTTCTCAAAACGAGAGGCGATGAAGAATTGGACAGAAAAATATCTAAAGTCTAGTGAAGCTGTGTTGGAATTGTTATATTGTTATTGCATGTTGGAGGATAGAAGGGATAAGGATTTATTTCAGAAGAAAGTTTATGAATCCATCTTTGGGGCTAAAAGTACACATGGACAACGAGTTCGATTATTGTTCGAAAATGCAGAATTAGTATGTAATCAATTGCTGGGTGGAATAGAGATAGACTATAAATACAATCCAGCATTTATGAATTTACAACAGTGGGTTATGCCTGCAACAGGTGGTAGTAATGGAAATGAAGCGTTAATCAAGCGTTTTAACACACCATTTTATCCTGATGTTATAGTATGTACAGATGTATTAAAAGAGGGAATCAATTTGCATCTGTTTTGTAATCGAGTCTATCACTATGGTCTTGCATGGACTCCGGGCGATTTAGAACAGCGAATTGGTAGAGTAGATAGATTTTTTAGTAAAACACATCGAGATAGATTAAACAAATTACATACAAAGGTAGAAGTAAACTATCCGTACATGGGTAAATCGGTTGATGAAAATCAGTTGCGAAAAGTACTGCAGTTTAAATTATCGGCAGATCCGTTGTTAGATTCGTCTAGCTATGCTAAGAAAGATATTGAAATTGATTTGGATACAACTTCGATTGAAGATATTGCAAAATATGTTCCTTCAGAGGAAAAAAGTACTATTTTTCCTTATTCTGGAGAAAGATTTTGGAATGAAAAATTTCAGGATAAGAGAGAATGATAGATGAAAAGTGTAATAAGTATCATTACTATGTTATGGATAGAGGAAGTGGACAGCAGAATATGAAAAAAACATTAGAATACTACAATCAAAACGCAAATCAATTCGCACAGGGAACACTTTCTGTTGATTTTTCTGCAACACAAGAACGTTTTCTTGCAAAACTTCCAAACGGAGCATACATATTAGATTTCGGTTGTGGTTCAGGACGTGACACGAAGTATTTTCTAGAAAAAGGATATCAGGTTGAAGCAACTGATGGCTCAGAAGAAATTTGTAAACTAGCAAGTGAGTATACTGGAATTCCGGTAAAGAATATGCTTTTTGAAGAACTTGATGAAATCGAAAAATATGATGGAATCTGGGCTTGTTCCTCGATATTGCATTTACCGAAAAAGGAATTAAAAGATGTATTGCAGAAGATGGTAATAGCACTAAAAAAGGATGGTGTCATTTATACATCATTTAAGTATGGGGAGTTTGAAGGGGAACGTAACGGTAGATATTTTACGGATTTTACGTTGGAGTCATTTGAAGCATTTATGCAGGATATACCGAATCTGCGGATTGAAGAGTCGTGGATTACTGGTGATGTGAGACCGATGAGGGGTGAGGAGAAATGGTTGAATCTGATTTTACGAAAGCAGGATTAACATTAACAATTGATGGAAAATATTACAATTCGTTGGATATCGAAGGTTTCTCGCTCATGATGAAGGATCCTTCGTATTGCTACAAATTTTATTGGTTAGAAGCGATTGTGCAGTTGATTTCGGAAGGTATCAAGGAGACAACCTTTGATGCAATTATTGACGAGATGATTTGCAATGCCTGGTATTCTGTACGTGAGTTTCATATTCATTTAAGCGGTGTACAAATTGATGGTAAGGTAAGAGATGGTTTGGAAAGAGCGGTTTTGTTATTGACCGAATTATCAGGTCTTCCAGCGAATGCGTCCAAGGTTGAAATCAAAAATGCAATTCATGAGCATAACGATGCTCTGAAAAATTATAAAGAGCAGCTAACAAATATGGTTCCGTATAGAGCATTGGCAGGATTTTTTCATAAAAGTGAGGAAAGTGCGGTTTGGGGCAGTGTTCGAAGAATGACCGAGTATATTGAGCGAATCAATAAGAATATAGTGTTGCTGCCGTATATTTTAGGCGAAGAAAGTAAATTGAAAAAGAAGGTTTATTTTCAGGATGATTGGGTTGAAATGATACAGGATCAGACTGTAGCGATTCTTGGTTGGATTCAATATGAGAAGGTGAAATGGTTACAAAATAATAATCCAGAAGTACCTGGACTCATTTATAAGCTTGCACCGATGGATGAGAAAATGCGTAAGCTAAATCATGTTCGTAAATTATGGGAAGGTATTATAGAGATAAGTGAGATTCGGGATGTGTTTACAGATGACGTAGTTGTTTCAAATCAATATGATGTGGACCACTTTATTCCATGGTCGTTTGTGATGAACGACGAATTGTGGAATTTGATGCCGATGGATTCTTCGTTGAATTCGTCTAAAAGCAATCGACTTCCTAAGTGGAATCCTTTCTTTAAAAAGTTTGCAAGGAATCAATTTATTATGTACCAGATGATTCATGAAAAAGAAGGAATTCGTAAGTTGTATGAAGCCTGTTATAGAGATAATCTGCATTCTTTGTGGGCAGGACAGGAATTGTATCGCAGAGGAAATAGTGAGGACGAATTTATGAATATTTTGCAGAAGAATATGCAGCCTGTTTATGATTCGGCGAAGAGACAGGGGTATGAGCTGTGGAATAGAGGGTAATTTGAGAAGTCGAAATTCAGTGGTTTATATTAGTTATGAGGTGTTTAAACAATGAAAGAATTACAACTTTACCAAGAGAATACATTGATGAATTATGAAGAGTGCGAATTGTTTTTTTCGGATAAAAGCCTTGTGGATTATATTGCATCTGAGAAAATTCAATATCTAGGTGAGTCAATTGTAGAGTTGGAAGAAGATTATATTGATATTAAATTTGATGAAAATGTACCAAAGGCGGACCAGAATGATTATTTGATTGCAGCATCGTGTGGTTTTGTTTCTGGTATGTTAAGTATTTTTGGGAGTAAGAAATTTGATCTTGAAAATGCACATAAATGGGGAAATGATAAAGCCGATGAATTAGTAAAAGATGTTGCAAAGCATTTTGGATATAAAGGCGACGATTTAAAGGAATCGATTCGTTTTTTAGAAAAGAATTTTCCCATGGCAGGTGATGCATTAACAAATGATTTTGGCGGTGGGAAACAACATCACCTTAGGGATTTTTCGCATCATGCATCACCAGTAGGACTGATTTGTTCTATTGCTATGCAGTTTACTGGCGAAGGTTATGGTACAGATACTCAAGGAAATTTTATACGTACAAAGATTATAAAAGATGGATTTATTGGAAAGTCATTTCCAGAAAAAATAGTTTTTGGTGTGTTTAATTGGTTTTTACATTTAGTAAGCGATTTTGATGGTTCTAGTGGAAGTGTGTTAAATGGAACTGGAAAAGGAACGGGAATTCCCGGACCAATGCTATCGCTATTAAAAGAGTTGGCAACACTTCCTATATTTAAAAAAGTAAATGAAGATAATATAAATAAGCCAAAAGTTTTTTCCGAATACGTATCAAAATTGTTTAATGGTACAAGATTCAAAAATGAAAATGGAGAACCAATCAAATTTGATTTGAGAACGGAAATTGGTATTGGCCATTTTATTATGGATCAAAACAAGCCGGTTGTTATCAATGAATGTTTGGTAAGGTCAATATTCTTTTTAACAAGATTTGTTGAAGAGGTAAAAGCTAAGAATATCCAGTCTGTTTTGGAACTGGATAGGTTAAATCCGAGCAAATTTATTCCAATAAAAAATCGTGCTTTGACAAGAATGTTAACAATAGCGAGTGGAACTTTTGTAGCTGTAAATGTTTCTGGCACTGCAGTAAAAGCAGCTGCAGAATCGAAAGGTGTAAAGGAAGTTGCAATCGGAGAGTTTTTTTTACGAGTGAATTATGTAGGCATTGGCCGTCTTTGTTTTGCGTGTGTAGCGGATGCTAAGTATATAGCGGATGATTTGAAAGATATATATGAAAACTATTATAAGTCCGTTGAACAATTAAAACAAAGCCAATTTACATTTGGTGCAAACTTTTTATCACTTACAGATAAGCAAAATCAGATTTTATACTCTTTGAAAAAGGCAGCGGTTTTATATGATATTGAAATTACAAAAGATGCAAAGGAAGAGTTTGTGAAAAAGGAATGGCTTAGTAGATGGGAAGAATCTACCGCAACTAGCTTTGGTGTATCAAGGGAAGAGTATTTTCTTGATGAAGATGTTGCATATGAATTGATTGAAAAAATTGATGAAGAAAGTAATAGCCAAGGTTGGATGTATCTATTGTCATTGGAACTTGCATTATTTCAAGCATATTATAGTTTTGATGAATATGACAAGGACTTATTCAAGGGATTGAAATGTAAAGGAAAATATGTCATGGATTCTTTTGTAAACAAGCAAGCAGTTGTAACAAAAGATGATTATGAAGGTATTATAAAGAATTATAAATCTTATGAAATGAAGCTAAAAGAGTCAGGCAAGAAGGTTGCTACAACAGTGGTTACTACAGTTGTAACGACTGCATTAACTGGTGGATTAGCACTTGCATTTGCTCCAGAGATTGCTGTTGTGTTAGCAGGAGAAACCGTGGCGGGGTTATCAGGAGCTGCGCTTACTAGTGCTTCGCTTGCTACTATTGGTGGTGGTTCTCTAGCTGCAGGTGGATTAGGTATGGCTGGCGGAACGGCGATTTTAACTGGTGGTGGAGCATTGATTGGATTAGCAGGTTCAGGATCTGCGTCATTACTATCAGTAATTGGTCAAATATCGGAAGATTATACATTAAATGAATGTTGTAAATTGTTAACTTTTTGTAAGATGATTGTTATTGAAAAGCATAATCAGCCGGAAATGCTTAATTATGTAATTGCAGCTTTAGAAACATGTGTAAGTCAGACTGAGGAGGTATTAGATGAGATAGAAGAAAAGACAAAAGATAATAAGAAAAAAATAAAGCGGCTAAATCTTTGTCTAAAATACATTAATAATACAATTGAAGAATTGGATTCTATGCTTTCGAATCGCGTGGGATTTTTAGAATCAAAAGTATTATTGATAAAAGATAAGACTGTAGATGTCTTAAAGTTGGAGAAAAAATAACTGTTATATTTTCCTGGAGCAAAGAATGATTATATGCAGTAGTGGTGTAAAAGAGTATTGTTAGCACGTAACGTGCAGTAATAATATAAACAAAACAAATGATAAGGTGGAAGAACATATGAAGAAAGCAATAGTAGTGAGCCAAGTAATGTTAGCTGCTTTTTGTTTGTCAGGCTGTTCCCAATATGATGGCTTAATTCAAAAGCAAATGGAAAAACGGGCAGGCATTGATAAATCGTCAGAGTATGCACTATATAATAAATTAAGTCAAAATCAAGAGATTGATGATGAGGGATATTATAGAGGAGAACAGCTTGCAGATTTAGAGGAGCAACATAATAAATTGCCAAGTGGCCAAGTACAAGTGTCGTTGGCAACGAATAGTTTTTTAAAAATGAAGTTTTATACGGATCCTAATATGCAGCAAGAGATAAATGCTTCATATTGTTACATGAATCCTGGCGATAGCTTATATGCTTCGCAGGTTGATGTGAATAATGAAAGAATGGCGTCCTATGTATTTTTAGAATATCAGATTTATGAAGTTACCGAAGAAAATGAATATAGTCTTCTGGGAAGTACAAACGGAAGCATTAATCTTGTATATACAATACCTGATAACTTTAAGGGGTCTAAGATTTCTATTGTTCCAGTTGGAGAATATCAGACTAAGAAGTTGAATTTTAACACATATTATGCTGATTTGGAAGGTAAACATGAGGTTGTATCTTCAGTTTGGAAAGTTAATGATGAAATTCATGACAAAGATGCTGAGGTTGATGCACGTGAGTCATATACGGTTAAGTGCGAATATGATGCAGAAGAATACTATTTTGTAAATTCAATTCCTTCATGTTTTTCTCATTCTCAGGGATGTGTGGAATTTCCAAAATCTGATTCTCAAAAGAATGATAGTTCTTATGAAGTGGAATTACATAAGTATATGCATGTAAAGGTCGACACGGATGATAAGCTGGAAAAAGCAATTTTGTTAGTAAATGTGGATAATGAAAAACAAACGGTTTCAGAAAAAATATCTAATTTAAAGTTAGGTCAGATTGTGTACTTGGAAGTGAATCCAGAATTTCGAGTTTATTCTGATGATGTTAAAATTTCTAAGCCTGAAAAAAAAGATGATAAATTGGCGTATAAGTTCGAAGTTACAGATGCCAAAAGTAATCAGGTTAGTATTGAAGTAAACAAAAAGTATGAAGTGACTCTTTCTGATAAGGAAGCGCATGGAGAGTGCAAATTCCTGCTTGATGGAAAACCCGTTAGTGGAACAGTGTTAATAAGGGATGGACAAAAACTTGAAATGCAATATACACTGACAGATGATAATTATAGGATAAAAAAAGGATTCTTTGAAGGACTGTTTGACAGGAAAAATATAATTGAAGAAAAAATAAAAATTACAAGTGAATTGGATGGTAAGACAATTGTTGCGGAGGATTATATAGAAATCGAAAAGAAAGGGGCAAAGTAGTGAAGAAATTTAAAATAATATCTGCTTTAATTTTTATATCTGTTATTATTGCCTTCTTTGGTTTGGTTTTGCCCAATTATTTTGCGGCAAAAAACAATGGAAAAGAGATAGGAAGTAGAATAGGTACTGCAGTTGGAACAGCAGTTGGTTCTATGGAAGGAATTGAATCTGGTATGGTTAAGGGTTCAAAAGCTGGTGAGGAGGATGGAAAAAGCGCAAAGGATACAAAAGTTGATTATGTGACCGAAATTTCAAAATTAGGAAGACTTGAAGTATTGACTACAGACATTAAGGCGTGGAATATTCATACATATGGTGATGATTCCGAGGAAAATGTACCTGTTAATGTTTGTAAATATGCTTCTTTACGAGTATATGAAGGCATGGGTGTGATTTCTGTTGATTTGAATCATGCAGAGATAGAACAGGAGAATAATACTGTTATAGTAAATATTCCCAATTTAGATGTTAATATTTTTGTTGATGATACAAAGATGAAGACTGTGACAGAATGGGAGAGTAAATTTTTTAATGGAAAAACTGAATCAGGTATTGAAGCAGAAAAAAATACACAGAAAGAAATTGAAGAGAAATTACTCGAAAAATTATCTGAAACATCATCTGTTTCGGATCAAGCCTATGAAGCAGTCAATAATCAAGTCACCATGTTGGTAAAAGCGATGAGTAAGGATGAAGTAATTGTACAAGTGAATATAGTTGATTCGAAAATCAAACCTATTGAGAAAAGTGATGTTAAGGGGAATGAAATGTATGAAGAATCAAAAGAAAGTGAGGAGTGATTATGAAGGATAAAAAAGATATTCAGAATGCAGAGAAACAGACCCCTAAAAGAAAAAAGAAGAATTCTGTTACGATATTTGTTGCTTTGATTGTTGTTTCAGCTCTTGTTCTTACGTTAGGAGTTTATATAACTATACGTTCTATTACAATTGGTGCTAATTCTGCTGAAGTGGCATATCAAGAGGATATGGAGAATAGCAAGGAAAAGGCGCGTAAGGAGAAGGAAGAATATGCGTATCGAATTAGTTATGATGTGGCTGAGGCAAATAATCATGTAAAAAATAGAGTTGTTTTACAGTTAGGTAATGTTCGGGAAAAAGCTGATTTAGAGGTTCTAGAAGTTTCAGGATCGGAAATTATAATTGAAAAAGCGAATGATAATTTAGAAAAGGATGAATTATGGTTAGAGGTGATTGCAAAAGGAGTATATACAGTTGATTTGACTTGTGCAGAATTTATTTTTGATGCCGAAAACCAACATGTATGGGCAAGAGTACCTAAACCGATTATGGATAGAAAGCATTTCACTACAGTAAGCGACAAGCAATTATTGTATAAAAATGATAAATTTTTAGCTAATGGTTCAATAGCTGCAGGCGAGAACCTTGTTGTTAGTATGAGACAAGAAGGGGCTGAGAAAATATATCAGTCAGTAGTGTCAAATCAAGAATATTATGAAAATGCCGAATCTTCAGCAAAAATGTTGATTTCAAATTTAATAAAAGAGTTAAATCCTGAATTTGATAATTTGAATGTAGAGGTTCAGTTTACAGAGTAACGGATTGGATTAAGAGAGTGTCATTGAGGCACTCTTTTTTTTGTGTGGAAATTACGAGTCTTGTTATTAGGATTACTGCACGCGAAAATCACATCTTCTGTTATGAAATGCATTCGCGAAATTTACAAATTCTCTTATAGCGAAGTGCACGCGAAATTTACAAGCCATGTTATGAAAGTGGCTTTTGCAATCTGACATTTTACATGTTGACAGCACATAACGTGCAGTTTCAAGCTATAGGAGGTATGACTATGGAAGGTAAATTGTTAAGAGAAGTTGTAGAAGATACGGGTATTTCCAGGCGCGCGATTCAAGGCTATGAAAAGGAAGGTTTGGTTCATGCAACTGGTAAAACGAAAATGGGATATTTGCTTTATGATGACAAATCGATTGAACGAATCAAGTTAATTAGGATGTACCAGGAAATTGGCTTTCGTGTGAAAGATATTGGCAAAATTATTGATGCCACGGATGACATGAAGAAAAAGGTTCTTAGGGAACGACTTGAATGTCTGAAATTGAAACGTGACAAAATGGAGCAATTAATAATTCATGTGGAACAAAAAATAAAGGAATTGTAAATGGATGACTAGCAAGGCTACTTTCAAAATTCATTACAAATTATAAGAAGCGAGGTATAAGAAATGAAGAAAGTATTTAAAAAGTTATGCTTGGGTAGTGTATGTGTTTTGATGTTAGGAGCATGTGGTTGTAGATCCGAATTAGCAAAAGAAATAGTAAAGGATGTAATTGAGGAAGCGGAGATAACGACAACAGAAGAAGTTACGAAAAAGGTAACAGAGGACTCAAACAAAACAGAAGATTCGAACGAAACGGATGATACTAACGAAGAGGCAGAGAAAGATACAACGGAAGAAAGCAAAGAAGATGACAATCTAGTGGATGGTATGCATCCGGAATTCAAAGAGGCTATGGACAGTTACGAGAAATTCTTTGATGAGTATATTGCATTTATGAAGAAATATTCTAGTTCTTCAGATACGACTTCATTGCTTATAGATTATGCAAACTATATGACGCAATATGCGGATACAATGAAGAAAATGGATAAGCTTGGTGATGAAGAAATGAATGAAGCAGAGACGATGTACTACTTTGATGTCACAACAAGAATTAATAAGAAATTATTGGAAGTAGCAGTTCAGTAAATTAGGTCTGTTAAGAAATGATAGCATCTGACATATCACATGTATGTGTGATATGTTGGGTGTTTATTTGTTTGTATTGATTAATCCAAATACAACATTATCTGAAGAAGGGAACTTCACGGAGTGAGGTTCCTTTTTTGGAGTACAAATACATACAAAACATATTCGTCCCCAAAGAAATAAAAACAGCATATAAATCCACAAAGGATTTAAAGGAATATGAGATGTGGAGTAGATGGTAAAGATTAGGTATGTGTGGTATCATTTGATGATAAAGGTGTTACAAAAATGTTTTATGAGGCGATTTGAGTGATGAGACAAAAATTGCAAGGAAGAATGAATTGGAGGTTAAATATGGAATTTAAAATATTAAAGGGTAATATAGTAAATTCAAAGGCGGAATCAATAGTATTACCTGCAAATGAAAGGTTAAAAGAGGGAAGTGGTACTTCAGAAGTGATTTTTAAAGCGGCAGGTCGTAAGAACCTTACAAAAGCATGTAATAAAATCGGATTTTGCGAAATGGGTTCAGCTGTCCCTACGTTGGGATATGAACTGAATGCAAATTATATTATTCATACTGTAGTTCCAAAGTGGATAGATGGTGAACACAACGAGTATGATATATTGAGTTCTGCGTATGCATCTGCGTTAGATCTTGCTGATGTAATGGAATGTAAAAGTATTGCATTTCCGCTTTTGGCATCTGGAAATAATGGTTTTGATGTGGATCTGGCATTTGAGATTGCTGTTAAAAGTATAGAGAAGTATCAGGCAAAAAATTTAGAGTATGTTCAGATTATTATATTTGGGAATAACATAGCTGCTAATATTAAAAGTAAAGGATATGAGGTCTCATTACTTCCAATTGATTTAACAAATGAACAGAAGTTATACGAAAATAAAAAAGAAAAGAAAAAGATTGTAGATGATGCGAAGATTGTTGCTCAGCAGTTTATGGTTGATCAATTAGAAAAAGGAATTAATTATTTTAAGAATCCTAAGAATCGAGAGATGGCTTTTAAATTTGGAAAAGAAATTGTAAAAGCAGTAATTCTTAAAAAGTAAGCGCCAAAGTGAGGTTCCTTTTTTGGTAAGCCGTTTGTGAAACCTGAAATGTGATTTGTAAAATATAAAATTATTAAAAAAAATAATATTGCTTTGCCGCAGTCTGTCACACTCCAATGTTATATTAGATGCAGAAACAATATGCATTTTTTTACCAAGGAGACGATTGACATGGGATTAGAAATTTGTTTATTGGTAATAGGAGCTATTTTTGCAGTATTTGATGGTGATACTTCGGGGATTGAAGCATTTGTCGAGAGGGGTTATTGCAAGGGTTGGTGATGAATATGATTTTCGTATTTATGAATGTTTTGTGGTGTGAATCTTATGATGAAGAACAACGTCCATTTCGGGATATATTATGTGTCTCATGGAAGAAAATTAACACAAAAAATAATGAGGAAACTAAGTATTCAAAAAATGTGCGACCAAAGTATTATGAAACATGTGATCCATGGGTTTTAAAGAAAATTCCGTATTATCGAACGGTTATTTTTCAAGGAAAGGAATTAGATGAACAATTAGAAAATATATCTAGAAGATTTGGAGAAGTAGACGTATTAGTTACATGGACAAGTATAGAGAGCGAGATACTTTTGGCAAAGATGGATGAGGCTAATATTAGCCATTCAAAACCTAGATGTATATGTATGCAAGATGTCATGTTTACGATTATGGGAAAAGTGGTTGGCTTTGATAATTGTATTAATAGGTGGAATATAGTGAACAATGATAAAAAGATGTCATATTCTTTATGGCGGGCTTATGGCCTTCATAATATTTATGATGCGGTCATGCAGGAACATCAATTAATTGAAAAATGTAGGGTTAAGTATATTCGAAGAAAAGGCAATGATATTGTTCATTATCCTGATTGTTTTCATTTAAAGAATATTGATGAAGATAATGTTGAGGAAGTGGTTGGTGTTGATTCTTTGGGGTATTTGTGTTTGTGTAAAAATTGCATGAATAAACATAATTTAAATAAAAAGATCGTAACCAATGGGATAGAAAGGTTGCCAAATAAAAGAAAGAAAAATATTAGTAAGAGAAAAAAGAAAAAGATTCTATCGTTAGCACGATTGTATCATTTTCTTTGTGATGTGTATTCTGATTTTTTTATTGTTAATAGTGATTCTGAATTATGGAAGATATACTATGATACAAAAATACTTTATGTGTTGCATGCAAATTCATATAACGAAGATGCTATATTGCACGCAGCAGAATCGGATAAATATTTTCATCGCCAACTTTTTAAAGGTAACTGTCTAGAGGATTTGTTTGAGTTTATTCACGACCATAAGATGTATAGGTTGGAGTGAGATTTTTTGGTTAAAAAAACGAATTATGGTTGTTTTTGAAATCTTTTTAGAGTTATTAAAACATGTTGTTAGTATGCAACTAAAAGTAGCATTTTTTGATACGAATGGTTGGTGGATTATAGGGTAATGGATAATTATTATATAGTTATCAAATTAAATGGAGGTATTTATTATGTTAGGACAAAATATTGCTACATTTAGAAAAAAGAAAAATATTACACAAGAGAAATTGGCAGAATATTGTGGTGTTTCCCGACAGGCTGTGACAAAATGGGAAAGTGGCAATAGTGAACCAGATGTTAAAAAGCTAATCATGCTTGCGGAGTTGTTTGAAATAACTCTTGATGAGTTAGTGTTTGGAAAAAAGAAAAATAATGAAAAAGATAGTGATCAGACTAGATGGAGACATTTTTATTTTCGTTTTATTAAAATACAATTTGATGAAATAAGAGATTATTATATTAAGCAAGGATTAGAATCTATATATTTTGTTCTTATAGAATACAATTTTTTGAATTATGTGGCTAGTATATTTTACGATGGTGATGAAATAAAGGAAAAGTATAATGTATCTTTAACAACAAAAGAACAACGCAATTCTCATGTGAGTAAATTAAAGCAGATGTCTGGTGAAGAATTAAATGAGTTGTCAAAAGAATACATAGATGGAAATATTGATGTTGGAAAGCTAATTGAAGGAATAGTGGAGGCAATTGATTTAAAGTACAAAGATGTCTTGCGTAAAGAAGTAATGCAATTAAATTCACTTCTTGAAAAATAAAAAAGTTGTTGGATAAAAAAAGAATTTGCCACAGTCTGTCACACCCCAATGTTATATTAAAAGCAGAAACCAAAATCGAAAGGGGCGATATTTATGAAGTATGTATTTATTGATTTAGAAATGAATTCTATTCCTCGTAAATGTAAGAAAGAGCGTAGCATTTGCAAACGTGAGATAATTGAAATAGGTGCAATTGTACTGGATGACAATTATCAGGAAATCGGTTGTTTCAAAGAGTTTGTAAAGCCAGATTATTCAGATACGATATTTCGTAAATATACAGAATTGACCGGAATTACAACGGGGATGGTAGCAGGAGCCAATCGATTTGAAAAGGTGCTTTGTCATTTTGCAAAGTGGTGTGAGGAACTGGATGATTCTTATATTATTTATGCATGGAGTGATAGTGATTTATATCAAATTCAAAAGGAAATGCAGCTAAAGCAGATTGAAACGACTGCGTTAATGCAGAATCTATTTGACAATTGGCAGGATTTCCAAAGAGAGTACTGTGATATGATTGATTCGAAGAATGTAATATCTTTGGAACGAGCACTCAATAATGCAGGAATTGGATTTGAAGGAAAAATACATGATGCGTTATGGGATGCAAGAAATACCAGCAAGTTATTTGTAATGTCAAGAGATCCGATGGAAATGCAGGCTATTAGGGATTTAATCCATTTTGTTCAGGAGGAAGAAAAGCCTGAGGAAGTGCTTTCGCTTGGAAGTTTGTTCGATTTTTCGGCACTTCAGATTGCTTAGAAACCTACTAGAACAAATACATACAAAACATCTTCGTCAAAGAAGAAACAAAAACAGGAAATGCCTGATTGCGATGATTACGAGAGCTATGAAGAATTCATGGACGACTGGGATGGTAATATGCCAGATGGGAGCGATGCAGAGGATTATTGGGAAGATTGGTAAATTCAAAGAAATCTATGAAGATGGTAAAAAATGATTTTTGAGTTCTGCGTGAAATTGGTTATCCAGAGGTTGTTGTGATTTCAAAAAGGTATAGAAGAAATATTGATTGGTTTGAAATATAGAGTAAGATGTGATTTGGTTAGGAGGACAATTATGGACAAGCTATTAAGTTGGTTTAAAGGTATTATGGAAAAGCATAAAGTATTATTGTTCTGTATTGTTACATTTATTGTGATAGCGATTATTTCTTATAACACGTATGAACATCAAAAAGAGAAAAAGAAAACGGAGATTACATATATAGAATTAAAAGATATGCTCTCGAAATCCAAGGTGAAAAGTATTTATTATGATTCTGGCGAAGAGTATATGACAATCTATTTAAAGGATAATACAGTGTGTAAAACGCTTTATCCAGATTATGAGGATTTCAGAAAGGATATGCTGGAAGCGGGAATAAAATTAGATAGAAAAGAAAGTATGTCAACCACAACAGTGCTTGAGTTGTTGCTTAATATTGTTTTGATTGCATTTCAAGTAGCAGTTTTAATATTTTTAAAGTCTACACAGAAAAAAATGAAAGATCAGAATGTTATTCAAACGAGTGACATTAAGTTTGAAAATGTTATTGGTTTAGAGGAAATCATTGATGATTTGACACTGTATGTTTCGATGATTAAAAATCATGATTACGGAGTGGAGATCGGGGCGAAACTGCCAAAAGGAATGCTGTTAACAGGGCAGCCGGGAACAGGAAAAACAATGATTGCAAAGGCGATAGCGGGCGAGGCGGATGTGCCGTTTATTTCGATGTCGGGTTCGGAATTTCAAGAACTTTATAAGGGCGTTGGTGCAAAGCGAGTACGAGAGATGTTTAAGATTGCGCGTAAAAATGCTCCATGTGTCATTTTTATTGATGAAATTGATGCTATTGGTGGTGATCGTACTTCGAGAAAAAGTGATTCAGAAGATAGACAAACCATCAATCAGTTGTTGAAGGAAATGGATGGCTTTACGGTTACAGAGAATATCTTTGTGTTGGCTGCAACAAATTGTCCAGAAAATCTGGATCCTGCATTGAAAAGAGCAGGAAGATTTGATCGAGAGGTTTGTGTGAATCCACCAAGAAATTGGGAGGTTCGAAAGCAGATGTTTGAGTATTATTTATCAAACTATAAGGTGGATGCACGATTGGATTATGAGGCGATTGCAAGAGTGACAAGTGGATTTACTGGGGCTGATATTGCGATGATTTGCAATGAAGCTAGTTTGGTTGCTCTTTCACATAGCAAGGATGTAATTGATGAAGCGTGTATTGAAGAAGCAATAGACAAGAAGGTTTTCAAAGGAAACCGAAGTAAGAGACATCAGCAGGAAAAGGATCGACAAATAGTGGCTTATCATGAAGCGGGGCATGCGATTATGAAATATTTATGCAACGAACCAATATCTCGAGTATCTATTGCAGGAACAACATCGGGTGTAGGTGGTGCTGTTTTTGGAGAAGAACAGGACAGTATGTTCCAATCAAAAGAAGATTTTAGAAATAGAATCAAAGTGTGTGTAGCAGGCAGAGTTTCTGAGGAAATCCAATATGGTGTGGCGACCTCAGGTGCTGTGAATGATATCGAGAAAGCGACCGAGCTTGCTATGGCGTATGTATGTAAATATGGTTTTGATGAAGAAATCGGTTTGGTGAATTTAGAGATTTTATCTGAGGCAGATTTGATAGATGCGGTTCAGACATATGATCGAATCAAAGTATTAATCGCGGATATTTACCATGAATGTGAAGCTACATTAAGGAACAATTACAAGCATGTAATTGTATTGGCGCAGGCATTGTTGGAAAACGAGATATTGACCGGGAAAGAAGTGGCTGAGATTTTGGGGTGATGAAGGGTGATAAAAAGGAAAAAATTATCAGTATAATATGAGTTTGAGAGTGATGGTTTTGATATTTGTTTAAAATCAATGCATGTCATGTTCTATAAATTGCCACTACAATATGTTAAAATATCAAAAAAGGGAATGATAGTTGCTTTTTGTTGTGGGTTGTGCAGTATATACAAAAATCTTTGTAAAAACATACAACGTGCACATGTGATATAATAGAGAACTGTTGTAAATAGTGAGGAGCCGTTATGAACGAAGTTCATAACATAGGAATGCTCCGAACGATATGTGCCAAGGAAGACCCGCGAAGTGGGAGGAATCCTTAGCACCTACATATTATACATGGAGGATATAAAAATGAGAAAGACATTAAAAAAAATGATAGCATGTAGTTTAGCAACCACAATGATTTTATGTTCTAGTGTGGGAAATAGTGTGTCTAGAGCAGCAACGAACAATCCTTGTGGAACATATCGTGTATATACGAATGTCGATATGGCTGTTCATTATGCGCTAGCAGTACGGGGAGAGTCTTATAAAGACCTTAAAGATGAATTTGGATTACCAGATGGTCATTGGTGTGCAGGATTTGTTTCAAAATTATATGATGATGAGGATGCAAATCATGCATATGTTTCTAAAATAGAAAGAGACGCGGAAAGAGACAACTTATTAAAGAAAAAAGAATCTAAACCAGCTGTTGGTGATTTGGTGTTATATGAAGAAACTGTTCCTGGTGGACCTGAGGATGGTAGTGATCATGTTGGAATTGTAGTTGGTGTTAATGGAGATAAAATTCAGACAGTCGAAGGAAATTATTTTTATGTAGATGGAAATATATCTAAGGAATTGTATAGACAAAAAAGTAATAGTCATGATCCCAAAAAAAGAATCGTCGGTCTTGTGCCTTACAACAATGTACGATACAGTATGATATCTGGTTATGTTTCTCCAGTTATAAAAAAAGAAGTTAATTATTTAGTCGGTGATTTAAATGGTGATAATAAAATCAATATTTCAGATGTAATCATTATGAAATCAGTAATGAACGAAATGATGTTTGAACCTCGTTTTAAAACAACATGGGGAAACTATGATTTAAAAGAATGCTATACAAGAGCAGATATCGATAACGATGGTTATGTGAAGCAAGATGATTTAACCCTTTTGATGAGATATATGGTTAATAAAAAATAACATATAAGTATTAAGAGTTGAATTCCAATTTATTGTATGCATACTGATTTATTTGCAGGTATTGCTATGGAAGCAAAAAATAAATGATGAGAGAAATTCTTTTAGTATACCCCTTGTCTAGTTGATGGGGGTATACCATATGTGAGGTTCTTTTTTGTTACCATAAAAAAGAATACTCGACAATTTTTGTAAATTATTAGTGTAATATGATAAAATAAGGGAATATATTGTGAACTGAAGAATAGAAAAGAGAGGAAATATGCCAAATTTAGAGTGGAGTCAGTTAAATCATATGCAGTTGGGTCAGTATGCAGAGTATTACGCTAAAATGGAGTTTACATCGTATAGGTATGAGGTTTATACATCTGAGGTGGATGACCATGGAGTAGATTTTGTTGTTAAGGATCCTAAAACATCAATCTTTTACGAAGTACAAGTAAAAAGTATGTGTCGTGGAAATTATGTTTTTATTTTGAAAGATAAAATCATAATGGATGATACACATTTGGTATGTTTTCTTCGTTTTGAGGATGATAAGATGCCTGATGTTTATATAATTCCGATAACTGCTTGGAAAACTCCAAATGCTGTTTTGGTAGATCGGAATTATGATAAACCAGGGCAGAAGAGTAAGCCTGAATGGGGAATTAATTATTCTCAAAAGAATAAACATTTACTTGAACCATATAGAATAGATAAATTTTTCAAAAAGGTTTGAATTAGGAGAAAGAATGCATTTGCGGGAGTAGAGACGCAAACCACTCATTTCGCCTTCGACGCATAAACCCGTGGCGAAACCCCATTTATTTTCTTAAAGGTTTCTGTCATGTAGCTTGCACCGCTAAATCCAGTTTTTTCCGCAATTTCACTCATGGAAAGCTTGGTGTTCGTGACATAATAGGCAACGCGTTCCACGCGGTAACGGTTTAGATAGTTCATAGGCGTGGTGCCGGCGAACTGCTTGAACAAATTGTTACAGTGGGTTTTGCTTACGCCACCAGCTTTTGCGATATCACCTAGTGTCAGAGATTCTGTGTAATGGGCGCGAATAAAATCAAGCATGTTTTTAAAGCTTGAGTCGGTGGAATCCAGTTCGGTTTTATATTCCAACATGCCCTTTCCTCTGCACCAGGAAAATATATGCTTGAACAAATTGAGAAAACAAATGGTAATACTGAGTTCAGAGTCAATCGCATCAATTAAATTCTCCACATCTGAAAAAATACGGATAGAAAATGGATCATTGTGCTTGAGTAGAACATAAGGAATATTTTCATTTTTGATAATCGGATCTACAAAATGAGATTGTACATAATAGCTCGAACACAAGAGGGAAGGATGTAAAATGGCAATGTAGTAAGAACAGCTTTCCTGTTGTGTTGTGAAATTATGGTGGACCTGATTCGCGTTGACCATAAGTGTGTCGCCCTGTTCCAAATAAATGATTTCACCATTAATGTTATAGCCTGTTTTCCCTTTCGTAATGGTGATGAATTCCAGGTCTTCATGATAATGCGGCTTATTAATCCAGCTTGCGCCTGGGAATACCGATCCAACATGTAAATAAGACGGAAAATTATCGTTCTGGTAGTTTACCAGTTCGGATCCGTCTTCTTTTTTTGCAATTAATCCAATATTTGCCTCTATCATAACAAAATACCACCCTTTTATAACAAAACAACAATTTGTGTAATATCGCAATATTTTTATAACAAAATAAAATAAAGTGCAATTTTGTTATAAAAATGTGTTCAAATTAGCCTTTTTTTATACTTTATAGTGTTATATTGTGATTATATCACATCGCGGTGAATTTATACAAGATGAATAGTAACACGAGGCGAAGTTATTCAAGAAGGAGTTAAGCATGGAAAACATTATTGAATTGAAAAATGTAACAAAAGAATTTAAGGTGTTGAACAGACACGAAGGACTGAAGGGTAGCCTTAAAGATTTGTTTTCTCGTGATTATAAAATAGTGCGTGCAGTAGATAACATTAATTTAGAAGTTGCGCAGGGAGAAATCGTCGGTTTCCTTGGTCCAAATGGAGCAGGAAAATCCACCACAATCAAAATGATGACAGGTGTTTTGGAACCGAGTGCTGGAGAACTCATCATAAACAATCGTATTCCTTACAAGGACAGATCGAAAAACAGTCAGGAAATGGGCGTTGTATTTGGACAACGATCACAGCTTTGGTGGGCATTACCGCTGGTGGAATCATTTAAACTGTTAAAAGACATTTATCAGATTCCTGATGAAAACTACAATGCAATGCTAAAATTGTATGGTAGCATGGTGGATTTGGATTCGCTATTGCATAAACCAGTACGTCAGATGTCATTAGGACAAAGAACACTCAGCGACATTCTTGCCGCATTTTTACATAATCCGAAGGTGGTATTTCTTGACGAGCCAACAATCGGTCTCGATGTGGCGATGAAGAGTAAAATACGTGAGATGATTTTAGAACTGAATCAGAAAAAGAATACAACCGTAATTCTTACCACGCATGATATGGGAGATGTGGATGCGTTATGCCAGAGGATTGTCATTATCGATCAGGGAAAGATGTTGTATGACAATGATATTGAGCATTTGAAGAAATTCTTTGGTGCCTACAGAACGCTTAAAATACGTCCGCGGGAAAAGGTAACAGAGGCAGCTGCAAAGCTAAAGGAACAACTAGCTGAGTTTGAAGTGTCTGTTACAAATGATGATACCTGGATTTCAATTCTTGTAAATGAAGAAAAGGTACGTGTCATGAAGATTCTGGAACAGGTTCAGGAAATCCTGAATGTAAGAGATATGCAGCTAGAAGAGATTTCCACAGAAGACGTAATCAAGAAAATATACAATTCGCCATTGGAGAGTGGGGAGGAGGTAGCATTATGAAACAACTAAAAAAATACTTTGCTTTAACCAGGCTTGGTATTCTGGAAACCATTCAGTGGCGTCTTGCATTGTTTGTTATGGTACTTGGAAATCTTCTTTATCTTACCCTGATCTATTTTTTGTGGAAGGCAATTTTCACATCGGCAGGAACGGATGTTGTAAATGGTATGACCTTTGAAATGACAATGGTATATTTGGTTTTAGCATCCTCACTTTATGGGGTAGTAGAGTTATATCTTGTTTGGGAAATTGGTCGTAACATTCAAAATGGAAAGATTGTTTTGGATTTACTTAGACCATTCAAATACAAGCAATACGTCTTTTGGGAAAATTCAGGAACGCTTGTGGTGAACTTTTTTGTCACATTTATTCCGACATTTATCATTGTTGGGTTGATGACGAAGGGGACGATTCCGCTAGGTTGGAATCTGGTTTATTTCTTTGTTGCATTTATTTTTTCGATTGTGATAAATTACAACATTGATTTTATCGTAGGCACAATCTGTCTGTACACGGAATCAATTTGGGGAATTAATATGATGAGACAGGTGATTGTGTCGCTGTTATCCGGTGCAACGATTCCCCTTGCGTTTTTTCCAGATCGGGTTGCAAGTGTTGTAAAATACTTACCATTTAGGGCAATTTATGACACACCACTTACCCTTTTGATGACCAAAAATCCAGACCTGCAAACCGTTATGTCAAAGCTTGGAATGTCACTGTTCTGGGTGGTTGCAATTTCGATTTTTAGTGCAATTTTTTGGCGCATTTCAATAAAGCAGGTAACAGTAAATGGAGGTTGACATGAATCAAGCGAGTACAACAAAATCAGGTATCGTTTTGCAAAAACGAGGACTTGCATTCTATACAAAAATCTATTTTAAAATTATTGTTCAGGATATAAAGAGTAAAATGAGTTATCGCGCGGATTTTATCATTTCCACAATCGGTATGATTGCCACAAACATTGCTGGTTTCATTGCGTTTTTGATTATGTTTGGGAAGTTTCCGTCCATTAATGGATGGAGCTATTATGAAATCCTGTTTCTTTATGGCTTTTCGTTGATTTCTATAACACCGACCCAGTGTTTATTGGATAATAACTGGAGCCTGCGCCGTTATGTTTACGATGGTGATTTTGTGAAATATTGTTTCCGTCCAATCAACTTGTGGTTTTACTATATTTCAGAGGTGTTTGATGTGAAAGGATTCAGTCAGCTGTTTTTTGGAATCGGTACGTTAATCTACGCATGGGTGAAATTGGGGCTGCCTGTGACAGTTCTTATGGTGGTAGAACTACTTGTTG
Organism: Eubacteriales bacterium; assembly: GCA_030533405.1. Lineage (GTDB taxonomy): Bacteria > Bacillota > Clostridia > Lachnospirales > Lachnospiraceae > CAG-590. The sequence continues at coordinate 27,882 of JAUNJF010000022.1, read as the reverse complement.
CATTGGTCACAGCTTCGTTATTCATGATGGCGCTTCAAAATGCTGCCGCAGCTTCGTGTTTCTGGATCCAGAATTCATTTTGGCTACTTGACATTTCGCTTAAAATGAAGGATTACGCAAAGTATCCAGTGACGATTTTTAATGATGTTTTCAAATTCATTTTTACATTTATTTTGCCAGTTGCATTTATGGCGTATTACCCTAGTCTGGCAATTCTTAGACCAGATGAGGTGCCAGTTTTGACATGGTTGTCCCCTGTTTTGGGAATTGCTGCTTTTTATGGCAGCTACAAATTATGGATGAAGGGTGCTTCGAAATATGATGGAAGTGGTTCTTGAAAAATGAGTTTTTACATTTTTTGTTAAGAATAAATGATATTATTCTTAAGGTTATATGAAGATTGTTTTGAGGTGGTAGTTATTTTGTAAATGGGGTGCTATACTGACATCGATTTTGAAAAAATATGATTGATGGAGGTAAAGATATGAGAAAAAAATCCCTTATATCGATTACATTATTGGTTTGTGCAACTATTTTATTTGGCTGTGGAAATGCAGCAAACAGTGGAGGTTCAGACACTGCTACGACTGCTGTGGAGCAGGCTGCTACGCAAGCTTCTGAAGATTCGGAAGAGGCTGACAAAGAGGATGCAGCAAAGGATGTTGAGGGAGTGGAACAACAGCAAAGTACTACAGATGGTAGCGAAGAGCAGAAGGAAAACACGGTTTCTCTTCAGGAGGAAATCGATGCTGTAGAAGCTAAGTCTGTGGAGTATGAAAAAGCTAACTGGGATATTCCGCAGCAGGAAATGAATTCTAAATCAAACGAGTGGTATATGCTTTGGGATGACGAGTTAAATGCATTGTGGTCTCGTCTGGGAAAGACACTTTCAGAGGATAAGATGACAGCACTTCAGGAGGAACAGATTGCTTGGGTGAAACGTAAGGAGCAAAATGTTTGTGCCGCTGGTTTGGAGGCGTATGGTGGTAGTATGCAGCCATTATTGGAGAATTCGACAGCGATGACCATGACACGTGCAAGAGTGTACGAATTGGCAAAGATTTTAGCGGAGGCAAAGCAGGAGACATTTACAATCTCTGAAACAGTTCAGAACAGTATTGCAGGTGTAGATGTAAGTTTGGATTCTGTATTTGAAGCGCTCAAAGGAGATTACTATCCAACAGACGAGTTGAATATTAGGATTTGTCCTTTGGCAGAATCGGATTTCACAGCAGACAATTTCCCAGAGGGAACCAAATGGGTATTTTACTATTCACATAGTGATGTTCTTACTGAGGCTAACATTTATGCATACAATAAGGATGCATTGATCTTCAAAAAGGCAGATACATACTATGCAATCCAGAAAGGTATGGAAGGAGATGTTATGATTCTTTCAGCTGGAGATGATTTGAATAGCCTTGAATATGTAGGTGATTTGAAGTAATATATTTCATTATAGAACTTACGCATTTGGCATAGTGAATCATAGTCAGGGAAGGGATAAAAATGAAGAAAGTAAAATTGTCATTTAATGCACCAGTAACGTTGAGTCTGGTGATTGTGTGTTTTATCGCAACGCTACTTGATGTTTGTTCGGGTGGAAGAATAACGCAACAATTATTTATGACGTATCATACATCCTTATTAAGTCCGATGACGTATGTACGGTTTTTTACGCATATTTTCGGTCATAGCGGATGGAGTCATTTTATTGGCAATGCATCATATCTTTTGTTGTTAGGACCAATGCTTGAAGAAAAGCATGGATCGGCGCAAATCGCAGAAATTATTGCAGTTACAGCGCTGATCACAGGACTGTTCAATTATGTTTTCTTTTGGCATACAGGATTGTGTGGTGCGAGCGGAGTCGTCTTTGCGTTTATCATAATGGCATCATTTACTGGATTTAAAGAAGGTGAAATACCGGTAACATTTATTCTGGTTACTGTGATTTTTATAGGACAACAGGTGTATGAAGGCTTATTTTTACAGGATGATGTTTCGAATATTTCACATATTATAGGCGGATTAGTTGGCTCGATCATAGGGTATAATTTGAATCGGAGGAAGAATCCAGACAATAACATGCAACAGGATATTGTCTGAATTGCACCGATATAGACAGTGTGTCTATAATTTGATATAATTTTATAGTTAATCATAGAAATGGAATGCAGTGATGCGCCTGTCAGGGATGAAGCATAGAACAGACATGATTTTGCAGGCAATCGTTTTATGTTGAGTCTGGTTTATCCACACGTGGATATTAAATCCTTTTCCAGAATCGCATGATTAATGTAAGGGTAGAACAAGTATCTACCCTTTTTTTTGAAGGAGTGTTTTATGGAGTTATTTGATCAACTTTTTAAAACAAAATACTGGATGGAATTTTTGGAGTACAAGCGTACAAAAGGCAATCTTTGTCAAAAGGAATTGCTTGATTTGGAGCAATTTGTGACGGGAAAAGAGTATTTTAGTGTGTTGGAGAAGCTGGAACGCACCTATGAATTTGACGTTCCAAGTGTAAATGAGATCAATAAAAAGGGTACGAATAAAAAAAGAGTGGTATTTACATTTGGGCGGGAAGAGAATTATGTGTTGAAAATGATTGCATTTCTTCTCAAGTCCTATGACCATTTATTCGCGGACAATCTATACTCCTTTCGACAAAATACAGGTGTCAAGCGTGCAGTGTTTTCCCTGGTTCGTAATGTAGATATTGCGAAATGTTATGCTTACAAGGTAGATATTCATGATTATTTTAATTCGGTAGACACAGAAGGGATTTTGGCGCTCTTTCAACAGCATTTGCCGGCGGAAAGAAAGCTTTATAAGCTGTTTGCAAACCTGTTGAGAAATCCGTATGCTCGCAAGGAGGAGAAGCTTCTTGAAGTTCGAAAAGGCATTATGGCTGGTGTTCCGATTTCGGGCTTTTTGGCAAATCTATATTTGATGGAGCTGGATGTGTATTTTGCAAAGAATGACATTTCGTATATTCGATATTCTGATGATATCATTGTGTTTGCTAGTCAGGAAGAAGAATTGATGGAACATGAGAGGATTATTAAGAATACGCTTGCGCATAAGGGTTTGATTATAAATGAGAAAAAAGAGTATCGATTTCAGCCAGGAAATCGAATCGAGTTTTTGGGATTTGAATTTTTTCAGGATGATGTGCGAGTGGCAGACATCTCGGTTCAAAAGCTAAAGGGAAAAATGAAGCGTAAAGCACGGGCAATTTATCGTTGGAAAATTCGCAATCAGGTACCAGATGAAAAAGCAGCATTAGCGTATATACGTTTTTTGAATCGCAAATTTTATGAAAATCCAATTCATGGAGAAATCACCTGGTGCCGCTGGTATTTCCCAGTAATCACAAAAGAGGATAAATTAAAAAGTATTGATCAGTATGCAATAGATTGTATCCGTTATGTTTATTACGGAAACTACGGAAAGAAAAAATACAATCTGCGATATGAAAAGATTCAAGAACTGGGATTCCAGAGTCTGGTGAATAGCTATTGGAAATTTCAGAATCATACATATGGTGAAGAGGAGCGATAAATATGCCATCAGAAAAGAGTTATGAACTATACAAGGTTTTGAAGGAAAAGGGATTCCATGAAGATCTTTGTAAGGAAATTGCATATAAACATATGACGACAGATTATACTGCCACGAGAATGCTTGGTTATCTGTATAACCATGAAAGTCCCAGTGTGGAGCTTGTGGTAGATGAAATGATTGCGATATTAGAGGACAGAGAACGTTTCCGCAAGAAACACGAAGCAGAAGAGGCAAATGCTGCGGTTACGAGACTTTATCGGGAGGGATTGGATACAGATGATTTATAAGATTATTCGTATAGAGGAAGCAGATTATGGTTGTGAGGAGCGACCAGCGGATTATGTTCCGATGGTTCGGGTTTGCCTGAGGGCTACCGAGTCAGATGAAAATGGTGAATATGAAGAACGGATTGTGGAGATGGAAGATGCAATCATGTATCAGCGAGGATTAGATGAAGGTTCTGATGCTGTGATCGGAATGGATGGTGCATTGTATGAGCCAGGAAAGGATGACATAGTAGTCGAGGATGATTCCGAGTTGGAGGAGAGAAGCAGAAATCAAAATGCGTTTATGGAAAACTATTTCGATGCGCTAGAGGAGCTGGAAGAGGAAAAAAGATAGAGGATATATTCAGAAACAAGGATGCCACAAAAAAGTGTCATCCTTATATTTTTATTATGAAACTACCTAATTAGATTGAATATAGCCTATAATTTGGTATAATTAAATGAGGACAGTGATTTGGAATTTTAGTGGAAAACATTGAGAAATAGATTAGATTCTTTACAAAAGGAAGGAGCAACATTGTCGATGAAGTCAACATTAATTAAAGATACAACAAAGGAAGAACGCATTGCATTAATTAAGGAATGGTTGCCAGATGATGATGGTTTGGAGTCTTATGGTGGAATAGATCTTTGGGATTTGTATGCAGATTATATTAATGGAGCAAAGGAAATTGCAGAGTGTAACGCAGCATTTTCTACGAACTATTTGACGGAAAGAGATTTAGCAGAAGGAAAATTAAAGGCATAGGATGCGTAGTGATTTAAAATGGTAGATGAAGGAGAATAGTATGGCAGTAAAACCAATTGTTCGGGATGTTATGTTTCTTGGTCAGAAATCTGAACCGGCTAATGCGATGGATGGCGCAATTATAAAAGATTTACAGGATACATTGGCGGCGAATCAGCAAAGATGTGTTGGCATGGCTGCCAATATGATTGGATATAAGAAAAGGATGATTATTGTCAGTATTGGATTTGCCAATATTGTGATGATTAATCCTGTATTGAAATCAAAGGTGGGTCCCTATGAAACACAGGAGGGATGTCTTTCTTTAGATGGTGTTCGTAAGACAACCAGATATAAAGAGATCGAGGTGGAATACCAGGATACGAATTTTAAAAAGCAAACCCAGAAGCTGACGGGGCATGTGGCGCAGATTGTGCAGCATGAGATGGATCATTTAGAAGGAATTATTATTTAAAGCTATGAAGAGTGGTACGGGACAGTATCAGTTTAAGAAAAAAGGAACCTATGTAATTTGTAGATAATACGGAGGTGTTGGGGATGAAGCACAGATGGAGAAAGAAAAGTGTTACAACATTGCTGGTGTATTTGGGTTTGGTCATTGCAACGGTGAATGCGTCTGCGTATGGGGTAGAAGCGAAGTCGAGTGATATCGCAATCTATACACCGAATATGCGTGAGTCGGAAGAGATTTTGGACGAGCTTTCAGAAGTTATGCCAGTGCTTGAACCGGAAGCGTCCAATGAGACATTGTTTGCCAATTATGTGGATATGATGTTTGAAGCACAGATGTTTAGCGCGACACCAATAGCAGACAAAGGTTTGGGAAACAGATATCTTCGCGGCGAAAGCTTGGCGGTTTATAACCAGTTAAAACAGACGTTTGAAAGTGTTGCAAATGGATCTTTAGCAAGTGTGCGAAATATTACTGTCGATTTAAGTGATTATAATATTGTTTATGATTCAGCTGCGCTTGAAAAGTTAGGAATTAGTGGAATTAAAAGTGAAGAGGATTATAAAATTGTATTTCAGGATTTTGTTCAACGTGTTGAGCTGAAAAGGGTTATGACGTATTTATTACGAGATTGTCCATATGATTTATATTGGTATGATAAAACACAAGGTATGTCGTATAACTATGAGTATGACAGGACAAAAGATGGTGGTATTCGAATGAATAAGATGCATTTTCGTTTTTGCGTTTGTAAGGATTATGCAACAACAGATTCTTATACATTGAATACAGAGAAAATCAGTGCAACACGAATTGCAGTAGAAAATGCGCAAAAGATTGTAGCTGCAGCAAGTAGCTATTCTGATGTTGAAAAACTTCGTTACTTCAAAGAGCAAATCTGTGAGATGACTGACTACAATCGTGAAGTGGTTTCCGCACCACATGTTTTTGGTGATCCATGGCAGATGATTTATGTATTTGATGGCGATCCTTCCACAAAAGTAGTTTGTGAAGGGTATTCGAAGGCATTTCAGTATTTGTGCGATAAAACGGTATTTAAAGATAACATTGATTGTGTGATTGTAAGCGGTTTATGCGGTGTTGTGGATTCTGCAAAGGCAAGCGGTGCTCATATGTGGAATCATGTACGTATGCCAAATGGTAAAGTATATTTGGCAGATATTACCAATTCAGATCAGGGAAATATTGGTGTGGGCGGAGAGTTGTTTTTAGCTGGTGCCAGCCTTACATCTGGTAACTATCAGGTAAACTGTGGGCGAAGTAAGATTGCTTACACATATGATGATAGCACGAAAACAAATCTTTCCGATTATTATTTGAAACTTTCAGACTTGGCATATGATGTGACACCAAATTGTAATCACGTCAATATCAGCACAACAGGTAAAATTGATGCGACCTGTACAGAAAGCGGAATGTCCGGAGATATAAAGTGTTTAGACTGTGGAGCATATTTGCAGGAGTCCTTGTATGTAAAGGCAAAGGGACATTTGTATGTTGATGGCAAAGAGGGTGCACTGGACAAATACAAGGTATCAGATGCAACTTGCACTAAAAAAGCAGTATATAATAAGCACTGTAGTGCTTGCGGAAAGATAAGTGATGCAACCTTTGAGTATGGAGAATTTGATTTGACAAAACATGATTTTTCCGAGCAGGTGTATCTCACAAGTGAGCCAGGAAAACACTATCAAAAGTGCAAGAATTGTCAGAGAGAATCAGAACATTTAACTTGTTCGCCGAGCAAAGAGGTGACTGAGAATAGTATAATTCCAACATGTGGTAAGGAAGGTAGTTATGATCAGGTAGTCTACTGTACAAAATGTGAACAGGTATTAAGAAGAACATCTGTTACGGTACCAGCAACAGGAGAGCATATCGCAGAGACTACAGTGACAAAGGCATCCTTGACGAAGGATGGAAAGCGTGAAACAAAATGTTTAGAGTGTGGTAAATTTATAAAGTCAAACATCATTTATGCAGTAAAAAATGTAAAGCTTTCTGCAATCTATTATACATATGATGGTAAGGCAAAAACACCAAAGGTTACAGTGACAGATAGCAAGGGCAATACCATTGCAGCAAGCAACTACACGGTAACATATTCGTCAGATAGAAAAAATGTTGGCAAGCACACAGTAAAGGTTACATTGAAAGGGGATTACAGTGGTTCTAAGAGTTTGACATTTAAAGTGTATCCGCCAAAAACAAAGATAAGCAGTGTGAAGGCTGGCGCGAAAGCATTTACTGTAAAATGGGCAAAGAAGTCTTCTCAGGTTTCTGGATATGAAATACAGTATGCGACATCGTCTGATTTTGAAAGCGGAGCAAAGACAATGAAAGTAACATCAGCGAAGACGATTTCAAAAAACGTTAAGGGATTGAAAGCAAAGACGAAGTACTATGTCAGAATCCGAACATTTAAATCGATTGGATCAACAAAGTACTATTCAGAATGGTCAGAGAAAAAGAGTGTAGTAACAAAGAAATAGAAGGTGACAAATTTGGATCAGATAGTATTAAAAGATTTGTTGAATGAAGCATTCGAATCATATGTGAATGCTGCGCAGGAGAAAAAACTGATATTCCGGGTAATGGCGGATTCCGGTCTGCCAAATGTGATAGAGGGCAATCGTCAGGTGCTTGGATTGGTCCTAAAGACATTCCTTAAGGAATCATTTTCACATACGATGCGTGGAAAGGTTTTGCTCGCAATTACCTATGCAAAAGAGGATTTATTATCAATGAATTCGTTCGCGGTTGGCGATACCATTGATGTTCGATATGAAGTTTTAGATACAGGAGAAAGCTATGAGATAACGCCTGAGTGGAAAGAACGAGTGGAGACATTGTTGAAACAGCTTGGGGCGACATTGTCTATTACAAATATTGAACAACTCGGGGCAAGTGTCAGTTTTCAGGTAAAACATAAAGTATCCACAGAGGAAACGATTGGTGAAGGCAACTTTATGGAGGTGTTGCTAGAGCAGGCTGTGGAGGCTGTTGAGGAAGACGTACACAATCCAAATGATGATATTGCTGGAATTGACATGGAAAGAGGTATGGCATTTGTCGGCAATAACAAAGAATTCTATCAAAAGATTTTGGTTGAATTTGTGAAGAGTGGTGCAGGCTTTATAGATGATTTGAAAAACATGGTGCAAAATGAGGATTGGGGTAATTATCAAATAAAAGTACACTCTGTGAAATCAGGTTCTTATTCGATTGGCGCCAATGATTTAGGGGATGCGGCGAAGGAGATGGAGTTTGCAGCGAAGGATAGTGAGTATGAGCGAATTGTTGCGAACAATGACAAGCTGATTCAGTTGTTATCGGAGACACTGGCGCATATTCAAGACTATTTAGATGCAAATGATATTGTGATTGACAAAATGGGTAACACATTAAAAGATAGACTTGCAGAGGCAATTGATAATTTTGATCAGGAGGAAGCTCTACGGTTACTGGAAGAAATGAAACTGGAAGACGGTAATCCTGGTATTCTTTCAGAGATTCAAAAAGCGTTGGATAATTTAAATTATTTGGAAGCGCAGGATTTGCTAAATACACTATAGATAAATGGAAACGAGGAGTTGTGTGAAATGGATAGGCAATCATTAATTTTATTGGTTGACGATGACCGTATGAATTTAAAAAAGGCGCAGGAGATTCTTGTTGCGGAACAATATAAAATCGCAGCGGCTTTGTCGGGAGAACAGGCAATTAAATATATCGAAAACAATGTTCCGGATTTGGTGTTGTTAGATATTAATATGCCAGGAATTGATGGATTTGAGACATTTCAAAGAATTCGCGAACTGCCAAATGGTGCAACGGTTCCTATTATTTTTCTTACTGCAGAAGATGATATTTCGGCAGAGATAAAGGGATTTGATATGGGCGCAGATGATTTTATTCGAAAACCATTTGTCAGCAGTATTGTTTTAAAACGTGTGAAGCGAAGCATAGAAAGTGCAAAACTTCGTAATTCTTTGGAGCATCAGGTGGAACATCAGACAAGAAAGGTTGACGAAAAACGTAAGGAGCTGGATACGTTATCTTTTGAGATTATTCAGACATTGGCTGCAACAATCGATACAAAGGATATGTATACAAAAGGTCATTCTTCACGTGTAGCAGAGTATTCAGTGATGCTTGCAAAACGATTGGGTTGGGACGAAAATCGAGTGGAAAACCTTCGTATGATGGCGTTGTTACATGATGTTGGAAAAATATCTATTCCAGACAGAGTACTGAATAAACCAGGACGCCTTGAGGATGATGAATTTGAGATTATCAAAAGTCATACTGTGTATGGTTATTCCATTTTGCAGGGAATTTCAAGACTGGATAAAATTTCCAAAGTGGCGAGACATCATCATGAGCGCTATGATGGGAAGGGATATCCGGATCAATTAGCTGGAGAAGAAATCGAGTTAGAGGCAAGAGTGGTAGGCATTGCGGATTCCTATGATGCGATGTCTTCTGATCGTGTGTATCGTAAGGCGTTATCAAAAGAGATTATCCGACACGAATTTGAAAAAGGGCGTGGCACACAATTTGATCCTGAACTTGTGGATGTATTTTTGGAATTATTTGAAGCTGGTCAGTTTGATGCGATAAATGAAGAGGCGTCACAGCAGGCAAATGTGGTAGATTTGTCTGATTATATAGCAGAGATTACAGACGCAGGAAATACCAATGGGGCTATCATGTTAAAACATGACGAGCTTGTGAAGCTGTATGCTTATCTGAAAAATAATAATCTCAGACATGGAATGTCCTTTGTGACAATATTAATTTCTCTTTCATCGGGTAAAGGAACTGTAGATGAGAAACATTTACAACGTGCAATGGATGCGATGGAATATAGTATTGTGCAATGTTTGCGAAGCACAGATTTAACGAGTCGTATATCCAATTCGCAACACATAGTGGTGTTGACAGAAGCGGATGAGAAATATATTAGCATGGTGGTAGAGCGTATTTTTAGTGGCTATTATAAAAACTGTTTGTATGCGGAGATTAAACCATCTTATGAAATTGGACAAAGTATATAAGGTAGTGATGAATTATGGAAATACAGATGATGGGAAAAGAGATTAGCACAGCTCTGATTTTCTTTTCAGGAATTGTGTTAATGATGGGAATTGGTTTTTATAGGCGAGAAAAGAGCGCTGGTTCAATGCGTTTGGCGTTGTTAATGTATTCAACGGCAGCATGTGTCTGGGCATTTTGTTATGGACGGATTGGATTTGCGGATAGCGTTGCACAAGTAGAAAGTATACGTAAGGTGGGAGCATTATCGGTTGATGTGTTCTTGATGATAGATTTTTATATTGTTTCTAAGATTGCACAGTTGAATGCGAAACTTGTAAAAATTATGAATTATATTGTAGCTATTTTACTGGCGTTGGATTGGGTTATTTTTACGCAGGATGGTGTGGATTCTTTTGTAAAATTAGATGGCTATATGACATGGATTGCAAATGATTGTATCGAGAGAAACATTCATAATACTACTGTCGTTTTGTTAGTTGTTACGATGGCGATTATGGGTGTGTGTGGATTTAAGGCATATCGCTATAAAAGACAAAAGAGTTTTATGGTGTGCTTTTATATTGCAAATCTCATGCTGTTAGGTGCAAGCTCACTGGATACATTTTTTGTATCAGGGTATGCATTGCCAACATCGGGCTTTGGCGCGCTGATCTGTGCGGTGATTATCTGGATTGGAACAATAAGATTCAGTGCATTTGATGTATCTGTAGCCAATCTGTTTGAGCAAATCTATGATTCCATTAATGCCGGTATTTTTGTGTTTAATGATAAACGAGAAATTGTTTATGCAAACTCGTATAGCAAGAAAATTACGGAATGTCAGGAGCATATAGGAAAACATGTTACAGATGTTTTTGATGTGACAACACAACAGGCAGATCGTTTTTTTGAACAGATTTCAGAGGAAAATAAAGATGTTATTTATTTAAAAACACATAACACAGGAGTGGAATGTAATGGAAGACTTTCTGCAGTGATCGATCGCTTTCATGAACCATATTGTTATATTTTATTAGTATACGATATGACCAAAGAGCTTTATATGCTTGAAGAACTGCAAAAGGCAAATGCGGCAAAAGATCATTTTCTTGTTTCGATGTCGCATGAAATTCGTACTCCAATTAATTCCGTTCTTGGTATGAATGAGATGATTCTTCGAGAGAGTAAAGAACAGCAGACGATTTCTTATGCTACAAACATTCAGAGTGCGACACGTTTGTTGTTGTCTTTAGTCAATGATGTTTTGGATTTTTCAAAAATTGAATCGGGTAGCATGGATCTTCGTATGGGTGTTTATGATACGTCCAGTATGCTGAATGATTTGTATGTTATTACTTCGCAACAGGCAAAGGATAAGGGACTCAAGCTTGAGGTGAAGGTGAATCCTTCGGTTCCTTCGCGTATGGAAGGAGATGAGATTCGAATCAAGCAGATTGTAGTTAATATTTTGATGAATGCTGTGAAATATACCGATGAGGGTTTTGTGTTGTGGGAATGCGATTACGAGAAGGTTGATGACGAGCATGTGAATTTGATTATGTCCGTAAGAGATTCCGGACGCGGTATGAAAAATGTGGATATGGCTCACCTGTTTTCAACCTTTACTCGATTAGATCAAGTGAAGAATCAAACAATCGAAGGAACAGGTCTTGGTTTGTCTATTACCAAATCATTGCTTGACCTGATGGATGGAGATGTACAGGTAGAAAGTATTTATGGTGTTGGTTCTAAGTTTGTTGTGCGCATACCTCAGCGCATTGAAAATAGCATACCAATCGGTGATTTTGAGAAACGTGTAGAGCAAATAAAATCTAGCAAAACAGATTACGTACAGAAGTTTACTGCACCAAATGCGAAGATTTTAGCGGTAGATGATGTGGAAATGAATCTGCTTGTCATTAAGGAACTGTTAAAAGAAACGCAGGCACAGGTTGAACTTGTAAATGGTGGTGAGGTGGCATTGCGAAGGTGCAAAGAGCAGCAATATGATATCATTTTAATGGATCATATGATGCCAGATATGGATGGAATTTCGTGTATGAAGTACATCAAAGAGGAGTGTGCGTTAAATGCGAACACACCGATTATTGTACTGACTGCCAATGCTGTGGCAGGAATGCGAGAGATGTATTTAAATGAGGGATTTGACGATTACATTTCAAAGCCGGTCGAAGGGAAATTGCTAGAGAAAACAATTAAGGCATATTTGCCAGAGAATAAGATACTGGTTTAAAAATAAATTTGTCGAAAAAAAGGAGAAGCAAATGCCCTTAAAAATAGTTAGAAATGATATTACAAAAATGAATACGGATGCAATTGTGAACACAGCAAATTGTCGTCCCAAAGTAGGAAGTGGTTGTGATACAGCAATATACGAGGCAGCGGGATATGATGAGTTGCTTGCTTATCGAAAAGAACATATTGGATTTGTGGAACATGGAGAAGCATTTATTACGCCAGGGTTTCATTTGTCAGCGAAGTACATTATTCATGCAACAAGTCCGATGTTTATTGATGGTTCGCAGGATGAAGAAAACAAGTTGCGTTCCTGTTATCAAAAAAGCTTGCAGCTGGCTGTGGAGCATGATGTAAAATCCATCGCGTTTCCATTGATTTCAACAGGCTGTTTTGGATATCCGAAAGAAGAAGGTATGCGAATTGCGATAGATGAGATTAGTGCATTTTTAATACAACATGATATGCTCATTTATTTGGTTGTGTTTGATGAAAAGGCAACGCAGATTGGTGCTAAGATTTATCCGAATCTGGAAGAGTATATAGACCGGAATTATGTGCAGGAGAAGGAGATTCAGGAATATAGTGGACGGGATGGAGTAAATGCTGTATTCAGAAGATTATTTGAACCACCAGCACCCAAAGAACAAGTTTGTGAGGCAATTGCTTGCTATGAAAGTGACGACGCATTCCTGGATTCTTTGGAAAACGCATTGGATGAGCGCATGGAACATATTGCGGATACGTTTTCGGAATATTTGCTTTATTTGATTGAATTAAAAGGAATGACCAATGCAGAGGTTTACAAACGCGCTATTGTCGATCGAAAAGCATTTTCGAAGATTAAGAATAATCCAGATTATCATCCACAAAAGCTGACAGCACTTTGTTTGTGTATTGGTGCCAAATTGAATCTAGATGAAACAAAAGACTTACTCGCGAGAGCTGGTTATGCGCTGTCGCCTTGCGATAAAACAGATATCATTTTTTCGTATTTTATTGAGAATGAATTTTATGACATGATTGAGTTAGATATTCAGTTAGAAGAACATGGATTGCCATGTATTATTACATAGTTTGTCAAAAAAGACTTGTCGCCCTTGTGGCGACTTCTTTTTTTATCCTTTTTTATATAATGCAGTTATTCAGTAAAGGAGGAATGTATTATGAAAAAAGGATTAACAGAAGTTGTATTTATTTTGGACAGAAGTGGTTCTATGGAGGGTTTGGAGGCAGACACAATTGGCGGTTTTAATGCATTGCTTGCAAAACAAAAGAAAGAAGAGGGGGAGGCAATGATATCCACTGTTTTATTCGATGATCAGGTGGAGGTTTTGCATGACAGACTAGATGTAAAAAAGGTAGAGCCGCTAAATGACAAGCAATATTATGTGGGAGGCTGCACTGCATTATTAGATGCAATCGGAGGTGCAATTCATCACATCGGAAATGTGCATAAATATGCCAGAGACGAAGATCGTCCGGAAAAGACATTATTTATTATTACAACGGATGGTATGGAAAATTCCAGTCAGCGTTATAACTATCAAAAGGTAAAGAAAATGGTAGAACGTCAGCAGAAAAAATATGATTGGGAGTTTCTGTTTTTAGGTGCTAACATAGATGCGATGGATGTGGGCAGTCAATTTGGAATCAGAAAGGATCGTGCAATCAATTATAAATGTGATGAGGCAGGCACACAGCATAATTATCAGGTGTTAAGTGAAACAGTAAGTGCGGTGCGCAGAAGTAGAAGTGTAGAGGAAATGGATCAGGTACTATGTGAATGTGCTATGGCCATTGAAGCAGATTATCAGGAGAGAAATAATAGATAAATAGATGTTGTTCATTTTGCTCTTTGATACCGTATATGATAAAATATGAATCAATACGGCGAAAGAGCATTTGAGCGGAACAGGTCTATGAAAGGATGATAGATATGTTTGATCGAAGAGAAAAAAATGTAGAAGTATTTGAGGATACAGAGAATTGGTTAAAAGAAAATGATAAGCTAAGACAGGCGGTTGAGAAGTCCATTCAAAACCAGAAGTTATACTTACAAAATGAGGCTTATGAGTTTCAGTTTGAGAATAAAAGAGAAAAAGCTGCGCAGATTGTCATTAGTAAGAAACGTTCTTTTGAGGCAGCTTCGATATATGCAAGACAAGGAAAGAAAGTGTGTGTATTAAATTTTGCATCGTCCGTGAATCCGGGTGGTGGTGTGAAACATGGTTCGTCAGCGCAGGAGGAGTGTTTGTGCAGATGCAGTTCCTTGTATCCGTGTTTGAATGCATCATACATGTGGGAACATTTTTACAAACCACACAGAGCATTACATAATGCATTGTATAATGATGATTGCATTTATACACCAGATGTGTATGTAATAAAAACAGATGAAAGTGTTCCAAAGCGAATGGAAGAAAAGGATTGGTACAAGGTGGATGTGTTGACCTGTGCTGCTCCAAATCTTCGAGAAAATCCAAGTAATCTCTACAATCCGGATAGTGGAGAATCCGTGAGAGGAATAAATAAGGAAGCACTTAGCGCATTATTAGATGCAAGAATTACGCGTATGTTTGAAGTCGCAATTGCAAATGGCGCGCAGGTGATTATCCTTGGTGCTTTTGGCTGTGGCGCATTTTGTAATCCGCCAGAACTTGTTGCAGAGGTATTTTATAAAGTGACGAACTTGTATCAGAATTATTTTGATACGATAGAATACGCAGTATTTTGCCGCGGCTATGAAACCGAGAATTACGACGCATTTTATAAAGAATTTTGCGTAAATAGATAATTGCGAAACTCACAATTATGTAGATTATGGTTGTTCAATATAAACAATTATCTAAAAATGTGAATTTGATAAAAAGGAGGCATATGATCGATGCAGATTTTGGTGGATGCAGATGCATGCCCAGTGGTAAGGATTGTTGAAAAAATAGCAAAGCAATATCAGATTCCGTGCACGCTTTTGTGTGATACCAATCATGTATTGCAGTCTGACTATTCGGATGTGAAGGTGATTGGTGCAGGCGCGGATGCAGTGGATTATGCATTGATTAATATTTGTCGTGCAAAGGATATTGTGGTTTCGCAGGATTATGGAGTGGCTGCTATGGCGCTGGGGAAAGGTGCTTATGCAATTCATCAAAGTGGGAAATGGTATACCAATGATAATATTGACCAGATGTTGATGGAACGTCATATGGCAAAGAAGGCACGTAGTGAAAAACGTGGTAAAAAGCATTTAAAAGGACCATCAAAGCGAACCGAAGAGGATGATGAACGATTTGAAACATCATTGATTCAATTAGTGGAGAAGGCAAAAGAGGAAGTGAAAAAGTAATCCGATTGCCACAGAGCAACAAATACGAAAGGTACTAAAATAGAATATGTCATTCACCACAAAATAGATGCAAGTCACCACATTTTTTGATGTGGTGATTTTTTTTTGTATACAATGAGCAAAATGGAAATTAAAAGTAAGTAAGGGAGAGTCAAACATGAGACATAAAAAGAGAATACGATCAGTCTGTCTTGCACTGAGTCTGGTGATTGGAATGTCAGGCTGTGGTGTGCAAAAGGAAGAACGAGTAGCAAATTCAAATCAGGAAAGTACGCAGGAGTCAGATGTGGAAGCGTCAAAAGAAGAAGCAATTCGGGCACAGGATGATTTTTATGGATATATGAACAAAGAAAAATTAAGTACCTATGCGTTGCATTACACAGATCAGATGCTAGGCGCAGCGAAGGATATTCAGAATCAGGTGGAAGAAGAAATTTATGTGATGATTCAGGAAATTGTCAATAGCAAGGAAGCATTTGTACTTGGAAGTGATGAACAGATTATAAAGGATGCTTACGAACAGATTAAGACGTATTTGGAGAACAAAGAAAGTTCGGCAAAGGATACATATTTACAACTTGCAAAACAGATTATGGATGCAAAAAATATGGATGAAATCAAGAATAATTTCTCGCAGCTAAGACAGCGAGGAATCACATCATACTGGAATATATCGGTTAATGATAACTATTTGGATGGAACCAATCATGCTTTGTTTTTAGATCAGCAAACAGAGTATTGTGGAGTTAAGCTTGAGGACATTTATAAAAAGGATGATGTGCGTAAACAGCTGCTTGCTTATATGACAGAGGCACTGGTGACAACGGGGGTAGCGCCAAAGGAAGCGGCAAAACAGGCGAAAGCATTTGTATATTTTATGATTGATTTATCCTGTGATACAGATTTTTCAATACAGGAAGCGGTAAGTCCGCTTGCGACAATTCGAGAAGTAAAAAATGAGGATTTGAATTCGATTTTAGAAGGTATGAAAATTGAGGATGTTGAAGCAATTTATGACATTGATAATCCGTATGGTGCGTGGCTCATACAGGATGAGGAACAACTTGCATTTTTGAGCAAAAGCTTTCAGGAAGAGAACTTGGACAATCTAAAATTGTATATGCTGGGGGATTTATTGTTTGCATATAAGGATTACTTGAAGGAAGATTATCCATTTTTGGATGCAGGTGGAACGAAGAAAAAGGACTACGATCAAGAGGCAGCCTATATGGTGGCAAATCTTTTCCATGATGAGGTTAGTGACCTGTATGTAAAGTATTACTACACAGAGGAAATGGATCAGGTGATTCAGAAAATGTTTTGCGATATCGTGGATAGTTATGATGACCTGATTACAAATGCAGACTGGCTGACAAAGGAAACAAGAAAGCAACTTCTTGCAAAACTACATAATATGCATTTTGTGGCGGGAACGGGAACACCGCATGAAATTCGAAAAGAAGATGCAAATGTGATTGGAAAAGATGCATTTGAAACAATGGTAAATGTAAAAAAACGTGAAGTACAAAGGGATATGGAAATACTTGGAAAACCAATTGATAAGACACAGAATAACATGTTGTCGATGGAAGTAAATGCAGCATACAGTCCGTGTAATACATTTACGATTACCGTTGCGATTATGCATGCACCTTATTTCGATGTACATGCAGATTATGCTTCGAATATGGGAGGCCTTGGTGTGGTGATGGGACACGAAATGGGGCATGCATTTGATTCAAACTGTATCGTGTTTGATGAAAATGGAAAGTATGCGCCAGAGAAAATTTGTCAGGAGGATCAAGCGTTGTTAAAGACTCGTTTGCAGCAAATGGAAAACTATTACTCGGGTATGACGATTATGGACATTTATCATGTCAATGGTGCAAAAACAAGTGGAGAAAATTATGCAGATATTGGTGCGGTAGAGAGCGTGATGAATGTCTTTCGTAATGACAAAGAGAGTCAGAAAAAAGCAATAGAAAATTATGCAAGAATTTGGTGTACATTGGAAGAAAGTGGAATGGCGCTTGACTTGCTTCAAAATGACGAGCATAGTCCGGATGTGGTTCGTGTCAATGCCGTTCTTTCGTCGATCAAAGAGTTTTATGAAATATATGATGTGAAACCAGGGGACGGCATGTATGTAGCACCCGAACAAAGAGTTAGTAGATGGGAGTAAAATTGCCTATGAAACGAAGTTTCATACTTGGAATGCAATTTTACGAATTGTCGCAAGGAGGGCGCCCACGAAGTGGGAGGATACCTTGTGACCTACCTTAAATTGCCTATGAAACGAAGTTTCATAATTAGGAGGAAAAAATGTCAATTATAGGAAAATATTTGTTGAAAAACATGTTTGCAAAGCCATTTCGTACCATATTACTGGTTGTCTGCATTTGTGCATGCAGTTTTGTGGCACTTCTTAGCTTTGATATTATCGGAAGTATGGAACCAATGGTGAAAACCATGCTGACACAGATTACAGGCAGTTCGGATATCATGATGCATGACTCCGTTGGTGTGACAAAGGAATTTGATATTCCGTATGAGAATGAACAGTTACTGGTTTACGAAAAAACAGATGGAACAACGATGATTCCAGAGGGTTTTTATACATTCTTTCAAAAGAGAGATTTTTCGGTTGTTTCTATGGATTATGAGAAAGCCTATAAAATGCGTTTGATGAAAAATGTGTTAACGCTTGGAAACAGGGAAGCTGCGATTACAAAAACAATGGCAGCACGCGAAAACTGGAAGGTTGGTGATGTGATTTCCCTTTCGGATTTATATGAAGAACAGCAGGAATTTACAGTCGTAGTAATTCTGGAAAATTACGGAAATGCAAATGGTAAATGTAATGTATATGTGAGCATGGATGACTATGCGAAGCTTGTGGAACAGTGCAGAGCGAAAAGTATTTATGTAGATGTGCTTAATGATAGTGAGGCAAAAGCTGCCAGTGAGGAGCTTAAGGAGATTGCATATAACGCAACCGTGCAGTTGCTTGTGGATTCAGAAGAGAATAAAGAAATGATGATGGAGTTAAGTGCTTTATTCTTCCTAATCTTTTTGGTTTGTTTCTTTCTTGTTATTTTTGTGGCAATTTCGGTATCGAGTCGAATTGTATGTGAGCGAATTGCTGTTGTGGGAACCTTCAGAAGTTTGGGACTGTCATCTTCATTTACAACAAGAATTTTGCTGATTGAAACAGGTTTGTATGGATTTATTGGTGGTTTGCTAGGTGTTGTTTTATATTTGCTTGCAAGAACACCGATTTTCTATGGAATTTTTGAGGTTGATAGTGCTGGAAATTTAGAGCTTGATACGATATTGACGCCGTTAAGTCCCTTGGCTGTTGTTGGATGTATTGTGATTGGTGTGTTGGTAATGTGTATCTGTCCACTAAAGGAGATTTTGAAAACATCCAAAATGGCGATTCGAGATATCATTTTTGACAATAAAGATACTGCGTATCAGTTTCGTAAGTCGACAGTCGGAGTTGGAATCATTTGTGTAATTGTTGCAGTTGTTACGAATTTCTTTGTTGAAAATGGGATTGCACAGGTTGTTTGTTTTGCAATGATTATGGTTGCTGTGGCATTATTGTTCCCGCTGCTGCTTCGTTTGATTGCAAACTGTTTAGCAAAGCTGTTTGCGCATTGGAATATGCCGATTGCGCATATGGCAGCTGTGGAAAGTTGTTCGAAAAAAAGTACGGTGGGAAGTATGGTATTATGTGTTACTGCTTCTACACTTGCGCTGATTATTTTCATTTTTGTATCAATACTGGATGGTGTCTATGATTTAAAAACATATGACTGTGATGTGATATCCAATGTGAATGATAACGAAGATGTTGCGCAGTTTGCGTATATAAAGGATTTGGATGGCGTTACGGAGACGGAAACAATCTATAATCTTTCGACGTCAGTTTTGATAAATGATCAAAAGCAGGATGCAAATATCTTTGCACTAAATGATGGGGGATATCGTCTGTTAACTGCCATTGAAAATTGTCCAACACAGTTGGATTCGGATTCTATGCTAATGGATAAGGGGCTTGCGAAAAAATGGCAGATTCAGGTAGGTGATGAGGTTGAGATTACATTCAATGCAATGTCATTTTTACCGATGAAAAAGAAAATGAAATTGGCAGGATTTATCAATTCATACCAGTATGACACCGTAGGAAATTCGATTGTAATTTCGATGGATCGTTACATAGACATGTATCATGAACAGGCTGGAGAAATATTGGTTCGATGTGATAATCCTCAAAAGGTAGTTGAGCAGTTACATAAATATTCAGAAACAACATTATCGGATATCCGTACGATTGAAGAGTATAAGATTTATTGGCAAGATAAGAAAAAAGGAATGAGGGGAATCCTGTTTGCAGTAATCGTGTTTGGTATTGGTTTAACAGTTTTCGGCATGGTAAGTAATCAGCTCATCGGATTTGAGGGTAGAAAACGAGAATGTGCAGTGTTGGCATCTACCTCTATGACAAGACAAAAGGTTGCGTGGATGTTGATTTTAGAGAGTATGATTGCATCCGGGATTGCGTTACTGGTAGCATTTCCACTTGCATTTATCGCGTTTGAACCATTTAAGCGTATGCTGGTAATTGCGGCTGTCGAGTTTCCAATTGTATACCATGTGGAATTTTACGGAATTTTTGTGATTGCCCTCTGGGTAACCTTCACAATGGTAGCGCTATTCCCAGTACGCAAACTACGAAAGATGAATTTAGCAGACCAGTTAAAGTATGAATAGTTTGGCTTCATCTGCGAAGCAGATATGGAATAACGATAGAAGAAAGGATGATAAAAATGAGTACAATGATTGATGTAAAGGGAATCAATAAATGTTTTGGAAAAAATGAAAACAAAAATCAGGTTTTAAATGATGCAACCTTTTCTGTAGAAAAAGGAGAATTTGTCTCGTTAATGGGTGCATCTGGCAGTGGAAAATCTACGCTCCTTTATTTGATTGGTGGTTTGGATCGTGATTTTGAAGGAAGCATTTCTATGGCTGGACAGGAGATTACAACCATGAAGGAAAAGGAACTTTCGAAGTTCCGTTTAGATAAAATTGGTTTTGTGTTTCAGTTTTATAATCTGGTGCAAAACCTGAATGTAGAGGATAATATTTTACTTCCTTTAACTGTGAAGGGATATAAGAAATCAGAGTTAAAGGAAGCGTTGGATGAGATTTTGAATATCACGGGCCTGACAGAAAAACGAAAAGCAATGCCAGCCCAGCTTTCAGGTGGTCAACAGCAACGTGTGGCTGTGGCAAGAGCAGTGTTAGGCAATCCAGATATCATTCTTGCAGATGAGGCAACTGGTAACCTGGATTCTGTATCCGGTAAAGAGATTATGGATTTGTTTAAGCGTTTGAATCGGGAAAAAGGAATTACCATTTTGCAGGTTACACATTCTGCGGATTGTGCATCTTATAGTGACCGGATTGTGCAGATTGAAAATGGACATATCATTTCGGATGAGATAAAATAGAAGTACGATTTTGTCCCTTGTAAGGGAACAAAATTAGTATGAATAAATGGTGTATGAGGGTTGAATTTGAAGATAGCAATATGTGATGATGAGAAGATATTTCGGGACGAAATGATAACTGCCGTTTATGATTATTTTGGCAAGCTGGATGTAGAGTGTCTGAGCTATGAGGATGGAAGTGAGCTGGTGGCTGCTTATGAACAAGGTGAGACATTTTCGGCTGTATTTTTAGATATAGAGATGTCGCATATGGATGGGATGACGGCAGCGGGAAAGCTTCGGAAGGCTGGATTAGAAGCACCAATCATTTTTTTAACCAGTCACACAGAGTTGGCAATGGATGGCTACGAGGTGTCTGCATTTCGGTTTTTAGCAAAGCCAATGGATCCAGGGAAATTAGAGAAAACCCTGCAGGATTTAAAGGAGGCATTGTGGGAAAAAAAGCGTTTGCTGATTCGTTATGAAGGCGAAGATGTTATTTTGTTTTTAAATGATATTCGTTATGTGGAAGCGATGAACAATTCAGTTTCTATTGTTCTAAAGGACGAAGAATATACGATTCGAAAAAAACTCTCAGATTTGGAACAGGAGTTATCTGATTTAACAGATGATTTTGCAAGAATTCACAGAGGGTATATTGTGAATTTGGAGCATGTCAAAAAACATCGCGGAAATGAGGTCTATTTAACTGGAAATGTGACACTTCCACTGAGTCGAGGCTATGTCGCTACATTCAAGGAGAAATTATACGCTTACGTCAGAAATAGTGCAAAATAGGAGGAACATGTATGTTAGAACACATGATTGTTCGGGGAATTTTATATTTTGTAGATGGACTGTTTTGGTTGCTGACTACAATGTTTATTGTGACGATGTTTTATGGATATCCTGTAAAACCGTCTAAAAATCGAAACGTGCTATTGGGAAGTGTTGCAACTATATATGCTGTGGGAAATCTGATTCTTTACTATATTGCACAAAAGAATCATCAAGAGGTAGGGATAACCAATGGACTGATTGTATTGTTTGGTATCATTTACTGGTATCGACAGATGATTGGTGTTGGGCCGGTGAAACGTATTTTGGTGACACTTTTTGCAACGGAATTTTCGGTTTGTATTATGGAAGTTTTTTCATGTATGGTTACTTTATTCAAGCTTCCTCAAATGTTATCATTTCCTTATTTTTTTCTGTTACCAATCGCGCAATTGTTGTTATCCATTCTTTTTATATATGGGATTTCCTGGCTTTCGTTTCGAAAACGAAGAGAGCCAATGCGTTTCTTGCTGATTATCGCAACGCAAATTTTATGTATGTTTGTTGATATGCTGATGAGCTTTTTTGACGTCGAAAATTATTCCGAAGTTCAGACGATTATGAATTACCGTTTGGTGTTTCCAAGGCAAATACAGGAAGAGGCAATGACGGTAACATTGATTGGAATCATTTTTATCTTTATTATTTTATTTATCCTTGTTGTGATTCGGGAGTCTGAGGCGGATTATTTTAACAAGAAGAGTGCGATTCAGGAGTATTATTTGGAAACGCAGAAAACGCACTATGAAAGTTTGATGAAATCCAATCGTGAGATTCGTAAAATCAAGCATGATATGAAGAATCACATTTATTGTCTGCAAAATTTGTATCAGAATGAAAAATATGCAGAAATGGGTACCTACTTAGAGGATTTAGGAGAGCATTTGGAGCAGGCAGAGCATAGCGTACATGTAGGAAATGAGATTGCAGATGCGATTTTATCCGAAAAGAAAAAGTTGGCGCAGGGAAAAGGCATTTCGATGACGGTGGAAGGTGATATGTTTGGCATGGAGATGTCGGCGTTAGATATCTGTACTATTTTTGCAAATATGTTAGACAATGCAATTGAGGCGGTAGAGCAGTTAGAAAAGAAAAAACAATGGATTCGTTTGTCAATTCGAAAAAGCAATCATTATCTGTTTATTTGTGAGACGAATCCGACAGCGCAGTTGTTAAAGATTCAAGACGATATGTTACCAACAACTAAAAAGAATCGTGAACGTCATGGATTTGGAATGATCAATATCAAAGAGGCAAGTGCAAAGTATGATGGGGAGGTGCATTTGCAGGCAAATTTGTCTGAGGATGGAATGAGTCAATTTAGTATGGAGATTATGATACCAATGTAAAAAAGGGTACCCTGTGAAATTTCACAGGGTACCTTTTTAACTTTGGAAAGAACATATTTTTTTGTTATTCAGCCACACCTGTAGCAGAATATTTCTCAGCATATTTGCTATTTAAAATACTAAATTTGAATGCATATGAGTCATCAAAACTAACCTTGTTTAAATCTAAGCTTAATTCCAAAACAGTAGTTTTCTTAGTAAGCTTTAATGCAGATGCATCTGCCTTTTTCCAGCTCCAACCAGAACCAGTACTTTTGTAAAGAGTATTATTTTCAATCATATAATCATATCCTGCGTTGGAATAACCAGTTTTTTTATTGTGATCTGTGTTGATGAAAAATTGATAATTAGTATCAAACTTTTTCACGTCGATACAGAAGTAAACAAAATCATCGTCACTATCAGATTTGATAGATTTGATGTTACCGGAAGAAGCTAAGGATGCATAGTCCTTCCAATCGGTATTTTTACCATCCACAACAATATTGCAATGTTCAGAAACAGCTGGAGCTTCTGTTGTTAGTGCGTCCGTTGTAAGTTTTTCTGTTGTTGCTTCGGTCGTTGCAACTTCCACTGTTGGCTCGTTTGCTACAGGAGTATTTGTAAATCCATAACCAGTTAAATCTGTTGAGGATTTCGCTGTGATGGTTCTATTTTTCTCATTATAGCCACTCAATGTAACAGTTGTATAAATATTGTTCTTAAAATCAGCAAATGTAGTTTTAGGACTGATGATGTTGTCATAAATCTGATTCGCTTTATATTCCACATTTTTTGTTTCAGCGTCCTCGGTAGGTAAGTAGAGTGCTTTTGCATCATTTGTTGCAACAAGAATATTTTTGTAAATCTCATTGGTTTTATCGTTTGCTCTTTGAATGACAATAGGAGCTTTTCCAGTGTTATAAACAGTGTTGTTATATATTTTGATGTTTTTTGATGAACCAGCATCTGCATCATATCCGCCAAGAGAAATACCACCTTCTTCATCACATTTGTAAACAAGATTATTATTTACGGTAATGGACTCTGTGGATCTTCCATAATGTTCACTTGCAACCTCGATACCGATATCGCAGTTTTCTACAACGTTGTTATTGATTGCAATATTTT
>JAUNJF010000022.1:0-3353 GCA_030533405.1 Eubacteriales bacterium | reverse complement strand
AGATACCACCAGCACAGCAATCATTTGTTCCGTAGGTTACATTTGTTTTGGTTGAAATATCATGTACATAGTTGTAGGTACAGATACCATTGCGTGCTCTGTTTTTTGTTTGATCGGCTTCGTATGTTTCTTCATAACCAATCATATCAATACCAATGTTATCGCAATTATAAATTGTGTTATGGCTGACGTTAAAGCCATCAACATTACCGTTAAATACAACAGATTCACTCTGACCAAGTTTTAAATCATGGACAGTATTGTTTAATACATTGATATTAGAAATTGGAGTAGCAGTATTACCTCTTACAATAATTCCGTGTGCATTGTGATTACTATTTTTCTTTGCACCAGCGGCCTTGTAATCAATCACAATGTTTGAAATATCACAGTTTTGAATCGTGATGTCTGATGAATTACCATTTACATTGATAGCAGTTACTGTAGTTCCCTTTGTCGTAACTGTGTATCCGCCTATATATAAATTGTCAAGTGTGATATTGTGACTACCTTTCATTTCGACAAAATTTATATAGTCATCGGCACCTTTTACAGTACCTGTTAACATGACTTTTTCATTCTCATATCCTTTGATTGTGAGATTGCTGGCATCACTTAAATTAACACCTTCTGTATAAGAACCCCCTTTTACGATAATGTTGGCAATAATGTTAGCATCTTTTCCAGCATTAATTGCTTCCTGAAGGGACTTATAGGTTGCATTTGCATTGCTTACGCCTGAATAATCACCAGTTGCAGAAACAACAAAGGTCTTTTGTGTTGCAGCATTAGATTTGGGCATGGTAGTAAACAGAGAAGCTGTCATAGCCAAAGCCAAAGTCATGCTAAATAGTTTTTTTCTTGTCATTGTTACGTCTCCTTAAATAGATATTTTATAGGGTGTAAAACAAATAAAAATATCATAAGGTTTGCGCAAACCAGCATTCATAGTACTATGAATTGCAACAGCGTGTCAACAAAAATGCCAAAAGCAAATAAAAAAGTTGCGCAAATTGCATAAAATATGAAAATCAATGATACGAGTCCGGTTCAACATAAGTAGAATATTCTGATGTGGCAAGTTCGCTGAAAAAAGAAAATGGATCATTTACTTGCTCCAGATATTCAATGTAATAACAAGAACCATCTGTAAGTTCCAACATTAAGGCATTTGTAATATTGGAGTTATATTCTGTTGGGTTACAATATGTATATATGGTCCCCTTCTGATCGGGAAGTGGTATTTGCGCCTGGGAAAGATATATTTTGTTGATACGCGTTTTTAGCGTCGCAGAATCATCTGCCTTGGTAAGCTGGTATTTATGAAATTCTGCAAAAGAACAATCAACCAAAAACCCAATGGTATAGGTATCATAATCCAATAAAATATGATTGGTTGTATATCCATCAATACCCAAAAGTCCACCTACATACTGCTTGTTTTGGCAATATGGAATCTGTACCTCGCTTTGATGAATCATTTTTATTGCGTTACGCTTTTGAAAATATTCAGATATCTGATAAGAATAAGCGCTATAAAGTAACAGGAGACCCAAAAGAAGCAATATACTAATAAATATAATAATCATCTTTTTTAAGGTCTGTTTGGAAATAGAATTGCGATTTCGCAATATTAGATAGATGATGTCGTAAATTATGCAAATAGGAATGACTGGAATGATACATAAAACGATTGCACCCAAAAACAGAGCAGCAGTGAATGCGTCAATACCATAACTTGTTCCAAAAAACTCAAAACCAGCAACAGCGCTATAGCAAGCGTATAGGAAGAGCAGGATATATGGTAAAAATGATAAACGAAAAATGATTTTGGTAGCTTTTGATTTCATAGGTGTTCCTCCTTGTATTGTTTTTTATGTTGTTATGATAACTGAAATATAGGTAGTCTGAAATAGGTCATTTGTCATAGTTTTTATGAGGAAAAGTGACATTTGTCACTAGGTGTTATTATGGGTTTGAAAGCTTGAAAAAATCTACAAAATAAAGTAAAATAAACGGTATCAATGTATAGGAAAAGGGGATACAAAAATGAAATACGAAAAATTATTTACGCCAGTGAAAATCGGCAGTATTACGATTAAAAACCGATTTGCAATGGCACCAATGGGACCTCTTGGTTTGGGTGATTCAGAAGGTGGATGGAACCAAAGAGGTATTGATTATTACACAGAACGTGCGAAGGGCGGAACCGGATTAATTATTACTGGTGTTACCTTCTCAGATCAGCAGGTTGAGAAACAGGATAATTCGATTATCCCGATTTCTACACATAATCCAGTACATTTTGTAAGAACAAGTCGTGAGATGACAGAGCGTGTACATGCATATGGAAGCAAGATTTTCTTACAGATGTCAGGTGGATTTGGTCGTGTGACGATTCCTACCAATTTAGGTGATGTGCCGCCGATTGCTCCATCTGCAATTCCACACCGTTGGTTAGATAAGACCTGTCGTGAGATTACAAAAGAAGAGATTCGAATGATTGTAAAATCGTTTGGTGATGGTGCGTATAATGCAATGCGTGGTGGATTTGATGGTGTTCAGATTCATGCGGTACACGAAGGATACTTAATTGATCAGTTTGCGATTTCCATGTTTAATTTAAGAACAGATGAGTATGGTGGATCTTTGGAGAATCGTTTGCGTTTAGCAAAAGAGATTGTGGAAGAGATTAAGTCAAGATGTGGACAGGACTTCCCAGTTACACTTCGTTTTAGTTTGAAGAGTATGATCAAAGACTGGAGAGTGGGTGCACTTCCAGGAGAAGAATTTGAGGAAATGGGTAGAGATATCGAAGAAGGTATTGAGGCTGCAAAGTTACTCGAGTCTTATGGATATGATGCCTTGGATACAGATGTTGGTACATACGATGCGTGGTGGTGGAATCATCCGCCAATGTATCAGGAAAAAGGATTGTATCGTCCTTACTGTAAGATGGTGAAGGAAGTTGTGAATATTCCAGTATTTTGTGCTGGACGTATGGACAATCCGGATATGGCACTTGAGGCGATTGAAAATGGTATTTGTGATGTGATTGATCTTGGTCGTCCATTGTTGGCAGATCCTGACTACTGTAATAAGCTTCGTGCAGGTAAGGTTGCACAGATTCGTCCATGTATTTCCTGTCATGAGGGTTGTATGGGACGTATTGCAGAATATTCATTGATTAACTGTGCGGTAAATCCGCAGGCAGCAAGAGAGCGTTTCTTTGCATATGAGCCAATCCTAAGACAGAAGAAGGTATTGATTGTCGGTGGTGGTGTTGCTGGATGTGAAGCAGCAAGAGTGCTTGCAACACGTGGTCATAAACCAGTATTATTTGAGGCTTCATC
>JAUNJF010000021.1:28204-60234 GCA_030533405.1 Eubacteriales bacterium | reverse complement strand
GAGAACTCAGACAGATTTGTCCAGGTAAAAAGACAGAATTGTCCAACTGCTCAGACAGAATTGTCCAAGGGGTTGGACAGAAATGACCCTACAAATACATATACTACTACAGAGAGTACATCAGAGATTACCACACATAATACAACAGAGATTAAAACAATAAGTGGTTTATCCGTATCAACATCATTATCATTATCAGAAAAAGGCAGCGCCAGGACAAAAGCTGATGCTGATGTGGATATTGATGCTATTACTGCAATGGTAAATGAATTAATAGATTTTAATCTTCTGTTTACAGACTTCGATGATCCGGAAGTTGAATATAATGCTGCAAAAGATGAATTTAACGGAATTCTTGAAGAGGTAAGGGATGTTCTTGTGTATGAAGTATTTGCCGCACCTGATGACAAGAGGTTCAATTTTGGTAACAGAGAAGAGCCTGACTTTAAGAGTAATGCCATTGTAAAAAATGTTTTTAATAAGCATCTGGGATATGGAACAGTGCTGACTTACATTACTCAGTATCTTAACAATTCAACACAAGTGAAAAAAGTAACTATGTATCACATTAAGTCTTTGTACCGCCAGTGTCTTACACAGAGTTCACAGTATATGAGTGGTGGTCGAAGCTTCTTTGCAAGAGAATCGTGAGGTGATGCGTTATGAGAAAAATAATATCCAACACCTTACAGCTTGGACTGATAGTTATATGGGCGCTGACTTGTTATAGCATCTGCAAATCAGAAGAAGGATTCAATTATTTCCTCTTCTGGATATTAAATGGATTTCCTTTTGGATTCCAAAAACTGAGAATGCTGTTATTTGCAAGAGGCCTTGGTCTTGCAGGAGAGATTGGAGTATTTGCACTTGATGCAATTGTTGCAGGATTAATTGGTGGAATATTTTTGATAAAAAAGCTGGTTGTTATCATGGCAGATTATATAAGGGCTGTTGGTAAATTATTTAGAAAAAAGGCAACTGAATAAAAGTTATGGACACAGTGTCCATAGGATGTAGGAGCTGCAGATTGTGGCTCCTAATTTATTGCAGAAAGGAACTAAGATGGAATCATTGAGAGATGTCAGAAGAAAAATGGAACGTGAGATTGAGAAAGGAAGAGTAACACCACTTAAGTTTGAAAAGATGGAGCTTAGTGAGGATTCATATAAGATGATCACAGATGCTGACCATTACAAAAAGGTACTTAACTGGTTAATAAGATTAAATGAGTATCGTACCGGTGAGGCGACTGTAGCAAACAATGTATATATGAAACCTATGGCAAAGGCACCGGAGTTCACAAGAACAAAATCGATTCTCGAAAGAATGAATATATCAGTGGATGCCTTAAGAAGAGCCAAGAAGATAAATCCTTCCTTTGATGGTGACTGTGTTTTGGAAGAAGCAGTATGCTGCTTTTCACTGTCACAGGAAGAAAAAGATAAATGCAGATACACATATAATGATAAAGAGACCTATGGTTTTATAATGTCGAATCCTTATATTATTGGTCTGTATTGTGAATGTGAATCCGCCAGAGCTGATATAGCAGTGAATATGGAAATAAAAGATGATGATTCTCTTTATAGAAGAATTATGAGACTTGCCGATATAAATGAAGTATTGTTCCAGTGTCTTCTTCTTGATGATATCTGGGAATATGATGGAATGATATGTGCCAAACTTTACACTGTCTTTGTAGTAGCATAAAACCATATCGGGTTTTATTTTTTGTTGATACTAAGGTAGATAGGGTATTGTTCAAGCAGAGAATGGAAGAACTGACGTCTCGTAAAAATTCAAAAATTCTATGCTGATATGGTTTATATTAGATTAGCACATAGATATAAGTCCGCGAAAAGTGGAATAAAAACAGAGATTTCGCGGACTTATAATTGACAATTACGTTGGAGAATGCTATATTCATATTATGAAAAAGAATAATAGTATTATTGGTAGAAATGAAGAATGTGAGCGCTTGAGTAGATGTTTACGTTCTAATTCAGCTCAATTAGTTGTCGTATATGGAAGAAGACGTGTTGGAAAAACATATTTGATAAATGAGTTTTTTGAAAATACGTTTGCTTTTAAATTAACTGGAGTATATGGGCAAAAAAGAAAGGAACAACTTCAGAATTTTACAGCCGAGTTGAATAGACGATCAGAAAAAAAGTATACTATTCCTAAAGATTGGATAGAGGCATTTAATTATCTGAGAGAATATATGGATGGATTAGATGCAAATAATAAGCAGGTAGTTTTTCTTGATGAGTTACCCTGGCTAGATGGAAAAAAATCGGGATTTTTGTCTGCATTTGAGTATTTTTGGAACGATTATGCTTCAACAAAACATAATTTTATATTTGTCTTATGTGGTTCTGCGACTTCCTGGATGGATGAAAAAATAACTAAGAATAAAGGTGGATTATTTAATAGACAGACATGTAGATTGTACTTGGAGCCTTTTAGCTTACATGAAGTTGAAGAATTCCTTACTAGCAAAGAAATTTATTGGTCTAAATATGAGATTGCTGAATGTTATATGATTATGGGAGGAATACCATATTATTTGAATCTTTTGGATTCAGAAGAATCATTGCATCAGAATATTGACCGTTTATTTTTTAAGAAAAAGGGTGAGTTGTGGGATGAGTTTGAACATCTGTATAATACATTATTTACTAATAGCGAATATTATGTAGCTGTTGTAGAAGCACTTAGCGAAAAGAAAGGCGGCTTAACGAGGGGCGAAATATGTGATAGGGTAGGAATCTCTAAAGGTGGGGATATAAGTAAAATTTTGAAGAATCTTAGCCTATCAGGGTTCGTTGTTGTTTGTGATTTTTATGGAAGAAAAAAGAAAGAATCCTTATATCAATTATCAGATTACTTTACACTTTTTTATTTTAAATATATAAGAGGACATTATGGTAAGGATGAACATTTTTGGAGTAATTCAGTTGATAATGCTTCAAGAAAAGCATGGGAGGGTTTAACTTTTGAAAGAATATGTAAGGATCATATAAAACAAATAAAGTCTAAGCTTGGTATTTCTGGAGTTCTATCTGAAGAAGCATCTTGGTTTGTAAAGTCAGATGATGAAAAATGTATTACAGGTGCTCAAATAGATTTGTTGATAGACAGAAGAGATTATGTGGTTTCTCTTTGTGAGATGAAATACTCTCTTAGTGAATTTGACATTGATAAAGCATACGATGCAAACCTGAGAAATAAGATATCAACATTTACAAAGGTTACTAGTTGCAAGAAGACAATTCAGCTAGTTATGATTACAACATTTGGAGTTAAACGAAATAAATATAGTGGACTTGTTGGAACACAAGTGTTACTAGATGATTTGTTTTGTGAATGATTATAAGCCCGCGAAATGTGCCTCGGAAATGCAAATTTCGCGGACTTATATTACAAAGAATGGATTACGAACAAAATGTGAATCGAAAGCGGGAAATTAACAAATAAAAATAGTCGAATAAAATGTACAGCGTAAGGGCAGTTGATTTAGAAATAAGTCAGCTGCTCTTTTTACGTTATAGAAAACTTATGGACACTGTGTCCGGAAATGGAGGAATTTCAAAATGAAAAAGAAAGTAATACTTAGTGTGTTAGGTGGTGCGGTGGCAGGATTAGCTGCTATTCCAATTGTGCAGGGGATAAACTATTCTCTTGGTGATTGGATAAGTAAGAGAATCCGGAAAGAAATTGATCAGTACGAGGATGATAAAGAATTCGAGGCTGAAATGAAAGAATATGAAGAGTATGAAAAAGAACAGGAATCTTTATTCGATGAAAATCTTGATGATGAGTTTGATTTCGATTTCATATCTTCAGATGATATTCTTTCAGAGCCATATAATAAAAAGTTTACGGCAAGCGATAAGGATACTATAAGTCGTGAAATGGTTGAAGATGCATTTATTATGCTTATTAATGACTGTTGGAAAAATGAAGGAAGACACAGTGATTTTGATGAACTTAAAAGGCAGGAACTGGCAAAAAAAGAACTTGAACCAATTATGGACAGCATTTATAACAGAGTCATTTGGGGAATGAAAAAACAAAATGATGCTGTGGCTGAGATTGGTTTTCATCAGAAGAGTTTTGGAGAAAATGTTCTTGATGTAGCAGCATGTAAGATTCTCGATACGAATATTGGATCAATCAGAAAAGATAATATTATGGACCTTATTATTTTTCATGAAATCTGGCTAACAAATGATGGAGAATTTGCTCGTATTGACAAGATTCTTGAAGGTAATAATGAAAAAGCATATGAGTTCCATGTGTTCATGGGAAATGTATATGAGTGTTACAATCTTAATCTTTCTAGTGATGAACTCATGGAGAAAATCAAAAATTTTGCAGAGAATGGTATTGATTAAGGAGGGAGTTCATGAATGATGAATTAAATCATGAGGTCACTTCTAAGACAGTTGCTCTTACATTTCGTGCTGCCAGACTCACAAAGGATGTTCTTGCAAAGGCTATGAAAGCATATCTTGATAGCAGACAGCAGAAAGGTCCTGCAGAACCTAAGCATGGCAAAATGAAGCTTACAGAGCTTGTAGGACAAGGGCAAGGAGCAACTTCCATAGAAGTGAATGATAATAATATTAAAGCCTTTGAAAAGGTTGCCAAGAAGTACAATGTGGATTTTGCAGTTAAGAAAGATAAGACAGTTGAACCACCTAAGTACATGGTATTTTTCAAGGCAAAGGATACCGATGTTTTATCTCAGGCTTTTAAGGAATTTGTAAAAGTAAATGAGAAACAGAAAGCCAAAGTTTCAGTCAGGCAGAAGCTTAAGAATTTTGCAAAGACTGTGGCTCAGAATAAAAATCGAGAAAGAACCAGGGATAAACAGAAAAGCAGAGGTCAGAGCCTTTAATGGGTAATATCATTCAAGGCATTACCAAGGATCTAAAGAATATCCCAAAGACAATTAAGAGTAAGACCAAATCCCTGGAACCAAAGAGGGTCATTCTTAAGGTACTGCCATATGCCATCTTTGGATATGTGGCAGATAAGTTTTATTATGGATATCGTATCACGGAAGGTTCTGATACCTTAAACCGGTTGATGGATTCCCTGGCAAGTAATGCAGCATTTCAGAATCCAATGCCGAGTTTTCATCCTATGGATTTACTTATAGGAGTGGCATTTGGTGTTGGTATGAGGCTGATAGTATATTTTAAGGCAAAGAATGCCAAGAAGTTCAGACATGGTGAAGAGTATGGTTCAGCCAGATGGGGAACACCTAAGGATATTGAACCATATATGGACAAGGAAAATTTTGAAAATAACATTCTTCTTACACAGACAGAAAGACTGCAGATGAACGGAAGACCGAGTTCACCTAAATATGCGCGTAATAAAAATGTGTTAATTATAGGTGGTTCTGGTTCAGGTAAGACAAGATTCTTTGTTAAGCCTAACATAATGCAGATGCACAGTTCGTATGTGTGTACTGATCCGAAAGGAACGATTTTGTTAGAAGTTGGTAAGCTGCTTTTTGACAACGGATACCGTATCAAAGTGCTGAATACTATCAACTTTACAAAGTCAAATCATTACAATCCTTTTGCTTATATCAGAAGTGAAAAGGACATATTAAAGTTAGTAAATACGATCATTGTTAATACTAAGGGAGAAGGCGCACAGGCCACGGAAGATTTCTGGGTCAGTACGACTTGTTCGCAGGCGGTAAAAAGTCTGCGCACAGCGTGAAAATTTAATATTTCAGTCTGTGAACTGATAATTCGATAGGTGGAATGATAGGGTAACGCCTTGAAACGCCTAGTCTTGACGGACATGCGTCAGCTGTAATGGCTGGGGTGTGGAGTTCCGTGACAACGGTCGAGAGTAACCGTAGAATCCTGCCAAAGGATTCCGAAAGTGCCTCAGCGGTGAGGTATGTTACCTATAGACCAAGATTCTATAAAATATTCATGGTTAGAATGTATGCCTTGGCGGGGATACTGACGAATCTGCGAATGTACGGTTCTAGAAGAAGACCATATAGAAATGTATGGGTATGTTTAAGCATAGCTAGTGTGGTTTAGTAGAAATTTGCCCTACGAACGACCATGTGAAGTTACAGGCATTACCAAGCTAGCAGGACTATAGCAGAAACCTAAAAATATATGCACAGATAGAATTATCGGAACAAGGAAAGGTATCGAGTCCCTATGGGATATTCCGACGAAGAATAATAAGCGGATTAATCGGTGCTGAAAAGTAGAGGTCGAACTTGTGATATTTCCTGTAATGGGAAAAGGAGGAATGGCCTCAAGTCGGTTGAAATAAACAGGCATTATTCAATCTATAATAAGGATTCGAGTAAGACCAAAAGGGTCACTTCAAAAGGAGGTGATGCCTTATGCCAAAGAAAGACAAAAGTCTATGTGTAGAAGACCTAAGACATGCAGAATACTACGGCATGCAACAAACTTTTGATGAACTTTATCAGAAGAGCAAGAATGGAGAGAACTTCAGTAATCTTATGAGTTTGATTCTTTCACGCGATAACATTTTGTTAGCCTATAGAAACATAAAGGCTAATGGGGGAAGCTACACGGCAGGAACAGATAACAAAAACATTACTGACATCGGGAGAAAAACACCCGAAGAAGTTATCGAGAAAGTGAGGTTTATAGTCACAGGGAGCAATCATGGGTACAGACCAAAACCTGTACGGCGAAAGGATATCCCGAAACCAAACGGAAAGACGCGTCCGTTAGGTATTCCATGTATATGGGACAGGCTTATACAACAATGCATTAAACAAATATTAGAGCCCATATGCGAAGCAAAGTTTTACAATCACAGCTATGGCTTTCGTCCTAACCGTTCGGTTGAACATGCCATTAACAGAACTTATACCATGCTTCAAATGATGAACATGCACTATGTTATAGAATTCGATATCAAAGGATTCTTTGATAATGTAAATCATAGTAAGTTAATGAAGCAGATATGGTCGCTTGGAATACAGGACAAACAGTTGATTTTTGTAATAAAGAGAATACTGACAGCACCCATACGGATGCCAGACGGTTCTACTGTAATACCAGACAAGGGAACACCGCAGGGCGGTATCATTTCACCGCTACTAGCAAATATCGTACTTAATGAACTTGATTGGTGGGTTGCTAGCCAATGGGAAGAACACCACGTTGCAACTAGCAGAGGCAGACATCGAATAATAGGAAAGACAGAAGTATTTGACAAGAGCGATGGTTACAGGCTTATGAAGAATACGGAGCTAAAGGAAATGCATATTGTAAGATATGCTGATGATTTTAGGATATTCTGTAAGACCAAAGAAGATGCAATAAAGACAAAAGAAGCTGTTACAAAGTGGATTGAAGAGAGGTTAAAACTTGAGGTTTCACCCGAAAAGACAAGGATTGTTAATACTCGTAAGAGGTGGTCGGAGTTTTTAGGGTTCAAGATTAGGGTAAGACCAAAGCACCATAAATATATTGTACAATCAGCAATCTGTGACAAAAAGGTTAAAATTGAAACAGACAAGTTAGTGGAGCAAGCTAAAAATATAGCTAGACCAAGAGAAAAGAAAACATGCCTTGGAGAAATTCAGTTATTCAATTCAATGGTTCTTGGAATACAGAATTATTATCAGCTTGCAACCTGTATCAGTATTGATTGCAGGGACATACATAGACGAGTTATGACGGTATTAACCAACAGGCTTAATACAGAAAAGGGCTGTCAGCTTAAACGCGAGGGTGGAACTATTACCCAAGCAGAAAAAGAACGGTTTGGAAATTCCAAAATGATTAGATATGTTGCAGGAATAGACCAAATGATTTATCCGATAGCCTATATCAAAAACAAAATACCAATGGCTAAAAGGTCGGCTGTATGTAGCTACACAGCCGAAGGAAGGGCACTTATACATAGCAATCTAAACCTTAATGTATTTTTGTTAAGAGAATTAAGAGAGCAAGTGTCAAACGGTCGAAGCACAGAATACATGGATAGCAGGATTTCACTTTATTCTGCACAGCATGGAAAATGTGCAATCAGTGGAGAAGAGTTTCAGAGTGCATCTGATATCGTAGGTTGGTTGAAGAAACCAAAAGATAATGGTGGTGAGGAGCGCTACAAAAATATGATTCTGATTCACAAAAGGTATATGCCTCTGTTGCAGGAAACATCGCAACAGATATTAAAAGCCACATCACAATCTCTTGAGATAACAAATAAAATGTTAGTAAAAATTAATAGTCTGCGAAAGCAGGCGAATCTATCTGCAATAGATTAATGCGTAATAAATGGTGATTGATTAAATGCTTGTGAAGACAATCGATGGAACGCCGGATGCGGTGAAAGTCGCATGTCCGGTGTGGGACAGGGGAAAAGACGGAGATAACTTCAAAGTCTTACCTATTGTCATAAGCCGAAAAACTGTACTATACAGCGCTTATTGCGTACATATGGTATGAAGCTCCTGAAGAGGAACAGAACTTCTCAATGCTCATTGATTTAATTGATGCCAGTGAAGCCAGAGAAGATGATGAAGAGTTCAAAAATGCAGTAGATCTTTTGTTTGAAGAGCTTGCTGCTGAGGATCCAACGCACTTTGCTGTACGCCAATATGCAAAATATAAATTAGCTGCCGGCAAGACAGCAAAAAGTATTTTAATTTCATGTGGTGCAAGGCTTGCTCCATTTGATATCAGAGAGCTTAGAGACCTTACAGCATATGATGAGTTGGAACTTGATACTCTTGGCGAACAGAAAACAGCAATGTTTGTAATTATCAGTGATACAGATGCTACATTTAATTTCCTTGTTAGTATCATGTACACTCAGTTATTCAATCTTCTGTGTGATAAAGCAGATGATGTATATGGTGGAAGACTGCCGATTCATGTTCGTTGTCTCTTAGATGAGTTTGCGAATATCGGACAGATTCCAAATTTCGAGAAGCTGATTGCGACTATAAGATCGCGTGAAATATCGGCTTCTATTATTTTGCAATCGAAATCCCAGCTTAAAGCTATTTATAAAGACAATGCAGATACTATCGAAGGAAACTGCGACACAACCCTGTTTTTAGGTGGAAAAGAGAAAACGACTCTTAAAGAAATGGCAGAAATCCTTGGTAAGGAAACAATTGATCTTTATAACACTTCTGATACCAGAGGTACAACTCAGTCCTATGGTATGAATTATCAGAAGACAGGAAAAGAGCTTATGAGCCAGGATGAGATAGCTGTCATGGATGGTGGAAAATGCATTATGCAGGTAAGAGGTGTGAGACCATTTTTCTCAGATAAGTTTGATATAACCAGGCATAAGCAGTATAAGTACTTATCCGATTACGACAGCAAGAATACATTTGATGTCGAAAAATATCTGAAATCGTTAAAACCTGGAACCATGAAAATGAAAAAGGAACAGGTAATTGATGAAGTATTCGACGCAGGTGAGATTAAGGAGTAAATCCTTATAAATTATCTGATGGCTGCAGTGCAGCTTCCCTATCATCAGAGAACAATTAAAAAACTAAATATTGTACCCGTTGGAGGCACAGCACTTAAGGACACAGTGTCCATAAGAAGCATGTGTCTTTTTCTATGTCACCGGGAGACTGCCAGTGAATGGAGAAACAGTTAAAAAGGCATATAACAAATCAATCAATTTTTGGAGGAAAAAGAAATGGCATTTTTTACAACAGCAGTAACTGGTCTTAAGACCGTAGTAACAGCAATCGGAGC
The DNA here is from genome assembly GCA_030533405.1 of Eubacteriales bacterium. Lineage (GTDB taxonomy): Bacteria > Bacillota > Clostridia > Lachnospirales > Lachnospiraceae > CAG-590. The sequence continues at coordinate 50,470 of JAUNJF010000021.1, read as the reverse complement.
AGGTGTAGGTGTATGGGGAGTTATCAATCTTCTCGAAGGTTATGGTAATGATAACCCTGGTGCAAAGTCACAGGGAATCAAGCAGCTCATGTCAGGTGGAGGAATTATTATTGTGGCTCAGACGGTGATCCCTCAGCTTAGCACATTGTTCTCATAAGATTAAATGGACGGAATCATAGATAAGATTACCGAGTTTATAAAGGAAATGCTTCAGGGGTGGGTGCTAACCAATTTAGAGACCATGTTTACTGATGTCAATGACAAGGTAGGCACGATAGCTACTGAGGTTGGCCAGTCACCCAGTACATGGAACGCAGGAATATTCAATATGATCAAAACGCTTTCAGATAATGTCATGATTCCCATAGCGGGCATGATAATAAGTTTTGTGCTTGTATATGAACTGATAAGCATGATCATAGATAAAAATAACATGCATGAATTTGATACCTCTGTCTTCATAAGATTCTTTATGAAGGCATGTATCGCTGTCATGCTCCTGTCAAAAACATTCGACATTGTTCTGGCAGTATTTGATGTTGGAACCCACATTGTTACACAGGCAGGAGCTGCAATTACAGGTTCCACAAGCTTAAATGTGGGTACGACAATTCAGAGTATGTTTAACAGCCAGTTATCGACAATGAGTATTGGAGATCTGGTAGGACTCGGAATGGAAACCATGATAGTAAGCATGTGTATGAAGATCATGTCGGTCCTCATCACCGTCGTATTATATGGCCGAATGGTGGAAATATACCTTTACATTTCGGTAGCCCCGGTACCATGTGCAACAGTTGCAAACAGGGAGTGGGGTTCAATTGGAACAAATTATTTTAAGGGCTTATGTGCCCTGGCATTCCAGGGATTTTTCATTATGGTATGCGTAGGAATCTATGCTGTACTGGTTAGCTCAGTGGCAGTAGCAAGTAATTTACATTCCGCACTTTGGGGTGTAATGGCATATACAGTCATCCTGTGCTTCTCATTATTTAAGACAGGAAACCTTGCAAAATCCATCTGGAATTCACACTAAGAGAGGAGAATCTTATGGCAATATCAGTAGCGGTGCCGAAAGATTTATCCGGCATCAAAACAAAAGTAGCCTTAAACCTTACGAAGAGGCAGATTATATGTTTCTCGGGAGCAATTCTGACAGCAGGACCAATATATTTTCTTACAAAGAACTCTCTTGGTACCAGCGCATCAGCATTGCTTCTTATGGTTGTGGCAATGCCGTTCTTCTTCTTTGCAATGTATTCAAAGGATGGATTTCCGGCGGAAAAGATACTGAAATTTATGATCAGACAGAAATTCTTAACGCCAGGAATTCGTCCATATAAATCAGAAAATTTATATGCAAAGCTGGAGGACAAGGAACGTTTAAGGAAGGAGGTTCACTACCTTGAAGAAAAAGCAAGAGGCGGTAGAAAAGAAGAAATCAGCTAAGGCGAAGACTTCTGGGAAAGCTGAAACTACTGCCGCTAAATCAACAGAAAACGGAATCATTGCAAAGATTAAGGCATTGATAGACCGTTTATTATTACAACTTAAGATTAAAAACCTGAAGAAGGAAATGACTGGAACGGACAGTAAAAGTAAGACTCCAGATACAGCACAGAAAACTATTACATTTGAAAAGATGTATAAGGATGGCATCTGTAAGGTGTCAGCAAAACATTATTCAAAGATGGTGGAATTTTATGATATTAATTATGACCTTCTGGAGATTGAGGACCAGGGAACAATACTGGAAGATTATTCCAAACTGATTAACTATTTTGATCCAAGCGTACAGTTCCAGCTGTTCCTATTTAACAGAAGGGTAAGTGAAGAAGAGCTTGCAGCGCAGCTTGATATTCCACTGCAGGGAGACGCATTTGATGATATTCGTGAAGAGTATTCGCAGATGCTTAAGAAACAGTCAGCAAAGGGTACCAACGGTATTATCAAGTCAAAGTATTTTGTATTTGGCATTGATGCAGCGGATCTAAAAGAAGCCAGAGCAAAGCTTATGAACATTGAAAAAGATGTAATCAGAAACCTGAACGCAATGGGAACCAATGCGCATTCACTTGATGGAAAGGAAAGACTTCGTGTACTCCATGAGTATTTTAACCAGGGAAGTTTGGAACCTTTCCATTTTTCATTTAAGGAATTATCTGAGTCCGGAAAAAGCGTAAAAGATTATGTGGCTCCACCGGGATTTGATTTCAGATATCCTAACAGGTTCAGATCAGGAAAGATGTTTGGATGTGTGCATTACCTTGATATTATTGCACCAAGGTTCAGCGATGAGCTTTTGAAGAGATTACTTGATATAGATGATAATCTCACGGTTACAATGCACATGCAGACAATGGATCCTGTAAAGGCAATTAAGATGCTTAAGGGTGCGCTTACCAATATTCAGAAGATGAAGATTGAGGAACAGAAGAAAGCTGTAAGAAGTGGCTATGATATGGATATCCTTCCAACGGATATTATTACATATGAGAAGGATACACTGGAGCTTTTGGATGACCTTAACAGTTCAAATCAGAAGATTATTAAGATGACATTTCTTATAACAACTTATGGTGAGACAAAGAAAAAGATGGAAGCTCTTCAGCAGAGAGTATCCGGTATTATCCAGCAGGCGAATTGCAACTTAAGACCATTACAGTATCTGCAGGAGCATGGGCTTATGGCATCAGCACCTATAGGATGCAATGAGACAGGAATTGAGCGTGTGCTTACAACAAAGAGCACAGCTATACTGGTTCCATTCTGTACGCAGGAATTATTTATGCCAAGTCCGGCTATCTATTACGGATTAAATGCACTCAGCAACAATATGATCATGGCAGACAGAAAGAAGCTTAGAACGCCAAACGGAGTTATCCTTGGTACGCCTGGTTCTGGTAAATCATTTAGTGCCAAGCGCGAGATATTATCTTCATTCTTACAGACTAGGGATGATGTAGTTATCTGTGATCCAGAGGGAGAGTATTTTCCACTGGTGCAGGCACTTCATGGTCAGGTAGTAAGACTGGCAACTAATTCAAAGGACTTCTTAAATCCAATGGATATCCAGATTAGTCATAAGGATGATAAGGAAGCGCTTAAGTTAAAATCAGACTTTCTGATTACACTTTGCGATTTGATTGCAGGTGGCAAGGAAGGTCTTGAGAATGATGAAAAGGGTATCATTGATGAATGTATCAGACATATTTATGATAAATACTTTGATAATCCGGTGCCTGAAAATATGCCTTTGCTTGAAGATTTATATGATGCGCTTTTGGCACATAAGAATCCAAAGGCAGAGAGAATTGCCAATTCATTAGTATTGTATGTTCATGGTTCACAGAATTATTTCAATCACAGAACCAATGTTGATAGTCAGAACAGAATCATGTGTTTTGATATCAGGGATCTTGGTAATCAGCTTAAAGAACTTGGAATGTTGATTGTACAGGATGCGGTTTGGAACAGAGTATCAATGAACCGTGAAAGAAAGATAGCAACCAGATACTATTGTGATGAGTTTCACTTACTTCTTAAGGAAAAGCAGACAGCTATTTACTCAGTTGAAATTTGGAAGAGATTCCGTAAATGGGGTGGTATTCCAACAGGCTTAACTCAGAATGTAGGTGACTTTTTAAGGTCAGAGGAAATCGAGGGAATTCTTGGTAACTCTGACTTTGTTTATTTATTGAATCAGAATGCCAAGGACCAGCATATTTTGGCTGACAAGCTTGGGATTTCAGAAAAGCAGCTTGCACATGTAACCAACTCTGAACCTGGTTCGGGACTTATTCTTTTTGATAATGTGGTTATTCCGTTTGTAGATAAATATCCTACAGATACAAAGACGTACAGAATCATGAATACAAAGCCTGAAGAATCGGTGAAAAAAGAAGAGGAGGCGTAATGCATGGCTGATAGTAAAAAAGCTGGCAGAAAGGTTTCCACTGAATTTCAGAAGGAAAGTTTTGATGCCGGTAATAAACCAAGAGATGCGACTTCTGGACACAGTGTCCAGGGGTCGCCAGAAGGCTCGGCTCAGTCTGAGCCAAGGTCAAAAACAGCAGCCAGAAAAGTAAGTTCAGAATATGCCAAAGCAGAATCAGGAAACAGGGCATCGGGAGAAAAAGCAAATATGGATAAGGCTCCGCAGACTGACAGTTTCTTTGATGAGGGCAGTAAGGCAGGAAGAACGGAATCAGGCAGTAATGGAAAATCAAGAATCCAGAGAGAATTCCAGGGAAGAGAACGAGAAAAGACCGGAGGAAAATCCAAAGGTGGAGAAAAGGAATTTTCTGAGAAGAAAAGTGATTTTATAGAACCAGAACTGTTTGGAGATAAAAAGCTTGATAAGGCTGCGGCTGATAAAAAGAAAGCCAGGAAGAAATACGAAAAAGCTAAGGCTGGTACACAAAAGACAACATATTCTATGCAAAAGGTATTTGATGAAGATACCGGAACTTATACCTATAAGGTTATGGCTGACAAAAAGGACATAAAGCCTGATAAAGCAAAGCGTAAAAAGCAGATGTCCAGAAAGCTTATGTATGAGGCTGCAGCTGCAGCGCGTGCAAAGGGTATGGAAAATGCAGATGATAATGATGCAGTAGATGCAGCAAATGCAACGGAGCAGACTGGCGAGAGACTATTTGATTTTGTACAGGAGCATAGCAAATCTCCTACGCAGAGAAAATATGACAGGTTAGCCAAAGCACAGAAGAAAATGGATAAGGCTGATGCGGTTTTTGAAAAGAAGAAGTTTCAGTTTGAAACAAAGAAAGAATATGAGAAATGGCTTTCTCAAAATCCCCAGTTAAAGGAAAAGACAGCTTCTAATGCGATGCAGAAACAGATTCAGAAGAACCGTATCAAAAGGCAGTATCTTAAGGCAGCAAAGAATGCCAAGAATGCAGAAAAGACTGCGGAGATAGCTGCCGAGACAGCAAAGACAACAACTCTTGTGGCTCATAAGATTCAGGAGTTCATTGCAGCACATGCGAAGGTATTTGCTATTATTGGTATATTTGCATTACTGCTGATTATTATTATGAGTATGTTTTCAAGCTGCGCAGCAATGCTTGGCGGTGGTGTCAGTACAACAATGGCAAGCACATACCTTAGTGAACCTGCAGAAATTGACGGAGCTGCGCTTCAGATAAGCGAGCTGGAAGCAGACCTTCAGGAGCAGATTAATAACATTGAAACGGATTATCCGGATTACGATGAATATGATTATAACCTTGGAGAAATCGGCATTGATCCGTCAGTGCTTATCTGTTATCTTTCAGCGAAGCATTCAGAGTTTACGGCTGCTGATGTTGAAGCAGAAATACAGGCTTTATTTGATGAAATGTACACACTGACTCTGACACCTGATACGGAAACCAGAACAAGGACTGTTACAAAGACAGACCCTGATACCGGGGATGAATATGAGGAAGAAGAGGAATATGAAGTATCAATCCTGAGAGTTGAATTGGTTGTAAAACCGATTAGTGAGATTGTGGATGCAAATCTTACAGCAGAGCAGAAAGAACTTTTCAATGCGTATACTGCGACAAGAGGTGCATTACAGATATATGCTTCACCGGTTGATTATTACTGGTATGATTACATATCCAGCTATTACGGTTACAGAATTCATCCAATTACAGGAGACAAACAGCTTCACAGAGGTGTGGATATAGCGGTGCCTGAGGGAACAAAAGTATATGCATCCCATGATGGAACAATAGCTGAGGCTGGCTATGATGACAGCTTTGGTAATTATATTGTCATAACAGATGCAAAAGGCTATACAACCAAGTATGGTCACTTAAGTGAAATAAATGTAACAGCCGGGCAGACAGTAAGAAAAGGAACTGTTATTGGAAAGACTGGTAATACCGGTGCAAGTACAGGCAGTCATCTTCATTTTGAATGTCTTTATAACGGTGAGTATTATAATCCACTGTTTTATTTTAACTGTGGAACCAGAACCATGTATGGCGAAAGCGGTGGTGGCAGTGGAGGAAGAAGTGATTACACACTGCCGGATTCATTCAGTGATGCCCAGGTGGAAGCACTATTAAAAGAAGCAGACAAATATGTAGGTACTCCTTATGTATGGGGTGGATCAAGTCCGAGCACAGGTTTTGACTGTTCTGGATTTGTATGCTGGTCCTTCAGGGCAAGCGGAACATATCCACTTGAGAGAACTACAGCACAGGGTATCTATAATAAATGTGCTACAGTGACACCTGGAGAAGAGCAACCGGGAGATATTATATTCTTTACAGGAACCTACAGTGCAGGAAGTCCTGTCACACATGTAGGAATCGTGGTTGAGCCTGGTGTTATGGTTCATGCCGGAGATCCTATTAAGTATTCGTCATATACAACCAGTTACTGGCAGAGTCATTTTTATGGCTTTGGAAGACTGGCAAATTAAATATGTTTTATGGAAAGCAGCTAAGAGAAATCAAGGCTGCTTTTCTAGTACAGGAGGTAAAAATGTCGAAAGCAAAAATCGAACGAGAGCTTATCAAAGTACGCGAACAGCTTGCAGGCCTCCAGAAACGAGAAGCCCATCTTGTACAGGAACTAAAGATGGCTGAGGATGCCGAAAAGCAGTCCATTCTTGATAAGCATCACATTTCTGTAGAGGAACTTACAGAGATGATTAAAGCAAAGCAGGCAGAAGAGAAAAGGCTACTTGGATTAGCAAGGGCTAACGATTCTGCAACAAATACAGAGAGGAGCGATTCTAAAAATGACTAAGAATTTAAGGTTAAGAGCAATTGGAATTCTTGTTCTTTCCGCGATTTTATTTGTAATGCCAATAGGGGCAATATTTGCAAACAGCAGTATGACAGCACCGGTTCTTGCAGCTGATACTGATGCAGCATCAGATAATAATGCAAATGAAGAAAACGAAGAAACTGCTTCAGATGAGTCAGGCGATACAAGCGGTAATGAAGATGGCAGTGCATCTGATAATGAGGCAGGTGAAGGTGATGCAGGTGAAACAGAAGAGCCAGTAAAGCTTACATGTACATGTTCGGAGCATTGCGCTGGAGCATACAGTTATAATGCCAATTGCGAGGCTTGCGCAGCAGATTATAAAAACTGCGAATATGTAAATCCAAATGTTACAATTTCCATTTCAGTTCCAGATGGCTGGTATAACGATAAGGCAAGAGTAACTATAGCTGTAAGGGATGCCAAAGATACTGGCAATTTTGAAATTGTAAAGATTGAAGCAAAGATAGGTCATAACGGATCATGGCAGGATATCACAGAAGATAAGTATATCGAGATTACTGAAAACTGCAGTGTGTATGTTCAGGTAACAGACCAGAATAATAAGGTTTATTCAAAGAATAGAAGTATCAGATGTTTTGACAGAACTAATCCAACACTTAATGCTGCTGTTAGCAACGGCTTACTTACAATTGTAGGATATGATAATGATTCCGGTATCAAGGCGTTCTATGTAAATGGTTATGAATTCACTGAATTTACCAATAATACATTAAATATCAGACTTCAGCAGTTTGATACAGGATATGAGTATTTCACTGTTCAGGCAATGGATAGATCGGGAAATATGTCTGAGGTTTATAAGACAAAGAATCCTTATTATGACGATGATCCAAGTGATGATGATGACAAGGGAGCAAGCACACTTCCAACAGATGCCACAGCTTCTAATCCATCTCATGCCACAGCTGAAGTAACAGAGCATACAAAGACTGACAGCCAGGGCAATACAACTTACTCAAGTAAGCAGGAGCAGGAAAAACATCAGTCAATGGCTGAGGCAGATGCTGCAGAAGAGGTTGAAAAGCAAGGGGATTCTGATGAAGAAAGAGCTGAGACGGGAAAAGAGTTTTATACTATTCAGACTCAGAGCGAAAAAGTATTTTATTTAATTATTGACCGTGATGGAGAGGAAGAGAGAGTTTACTTCTTAACTGAGATTGATGAAAACGATCTTATGAATACAGTAAGCAATACATCAGAAACACTTCCTAAGAATTCAGCTGCATTAGAGTCAGCTATTCCATCAAATGATTCAGCATTAAATAATAACAATGTTGAATCAGAGGTTACAGTATCAGATGGAGTAGTATCTGAAAATGATACTACAGAAGAACCAGGTGAAGAGGAACCAGTGGAGGAAGAACCTGAAGTTGAAGAGTCAAAGCCACAGAGCAGTATGGCAACATATCTCATTATTGGAATCATTGGTGCCGGTGCTATTGGAGCATGGTATTACCTCAAGATGGTAAAGGGCAAGAAAGAAGATTTCCTTGATGAGGATGATGAAGAGGATGATGAGGAAGAGTATTACGAGTCAGATGAAGAAGAGGAATCTGATGGTAATGATTTCTTCAGTATGGATGACGATGATGAAACTCTTCTAGGTGCACCTGTAACAGAAGATATGTCAGAGGATGTAGCAGATACTATTGATGATGAATAAAATCAGAGTATGGGGTGGCATTAATGTGCCACCCTAGCTACTGGAATTGCGAACTGAATATAAAAGTAATTTTTTGTGGTTTATATATAAATATGTATGTATAATGTATTCAGCTTTATAAGAGTCAGTATAACTAAAGCTAAAATGTTGAGTGGGTAGGTTTTACAAATGAAGACTATTACTGATTATGAAATGAGAATAATTGCTTTTGTCGATATACTTGGATTTAAGAATCTTGTAGATGAGAGTGTATCAGATCATTATTCATATTTAAGAATACATGATGCTTTGGAAGATTTTAGAAAAGTAAAGAAAGAAAAAGAGAATGAGTTTTATGATAGAGATGTAAAAGTAACAACATTCTCTGATAGCCTTGTTATCTCTTATCCGTTAGATTTTGTAGGAGGGTTATTTCATATATTATACGATTTAACATATTTGCAATTTATTTTGTTACAAAAAGGAGTGTTTGTCAGAGGTGGAATTACTATTGGTAAGTTGAGACATGTACAAAATGAGATATTTGGTCCAGCTATGAATACAGCGTATATGCTTGAATCAACCAAGGCAATTTATCCTAGAATAATAATAAGTGAAGATGTTATTAATAAAGGTATAGATAACACATATGAGAAAACTAAAGACACAGCGCTTGATGCGTATAGTTGGAAATATGAATCGGAAGAAGTATATGAACTACTAAAGAAGGATAAAGATGGTTGGTATACTTTAGATTACTTAAGGATGTTGGATGAAATGGATACAATTGAGGACTATATTTTTGCAATGGAAAAAATACGAGGACTTATTGAAAAATCAATTGAGATCCATCGAAATAATGAACATATAGTAAAAAAGTATATATGGGTAGCAGAGTATTTTAATACTGTGTTAAGTGAGTTCACGGTAGAACATGAAAATGACATAGATATTATAGAAATTAATGGTTGGATAAATAAATAGAGTATTATTAAGTTAGAATTTGCATTATTACAGCGTTAGAGCAGTTGATTTATGGCGAAAGCCAATAGTCAGCTGCTTTTTTGTTATAGCTTTTCTGAAGAAATAGGGGCTGAGGAAACTTAATTTTAAGATATGGAGGAACAAAAATGGCAGAAGATAAGGAAACAAAGGCACCTGCAGAAGCAGAGCAGGGTGAAAAGAAGGAATTCAAAGAGATTACTGTGAAAATGGGAAAAGGTCTTGTAGGCGAGCCTTTTCAGGGTAAGGATGGCAAGGATTACAGACAGATTAAGATACCTAATCAGGATGAAAACGATAAGAGTCCTTGGGCAACTTTTGTTGTTAAGGCAAATTCGGTTCATGAGGATCAGTTCGGTAAAGGTATGTGGGTAAAGTTGCCAGCCGAAGGCTCAACCACTGTTCGTAAAGATAATGTGGTGGGACAGGATGAAGCTGGAAAGAATGTTTATGAGACAACTAAGGAGAAGGTTCCTAATAAGGAGCTCAAAGCAAGAGTTGAGTTTTATAAGGATAAGGACAAAGACAGAGATTCCTTAAAGGATAGACTTTCTGATAAGAAGGAGACTGTATCTCAGAATAAAGGGGATAAGTCTAAACAGAATACAAAATCTAAAGAAAATGCGTTATAGGAGGGGCAGCAATGCAGAAGAGATATTCTGTAATTTATGCTGATCCTCCTTGGCAATACAAGGTTTACTCCAAGAAAGGTATGGGGCGAAGTGCCGAAAGTCATTATCCAACAATGACCATTGAAGATATAAAGGCTCTACCTGTGGAGAAACTTGCGGATAAGGATTGTGCGCTGTTTTTATGGGTGACATTCCCTTGTTTATTAGAGGGCATTGAAACGCTAAAGGCTTGGGGATTTACCTATAAGACAGTCGCTTTTACTTGGATAAAGCAAAATAAAAAGTCTGATTCTCTATTTTGGGGTATGGGATATTGGACAAGAGCTAATGCTGAATTATGTTTGCTTGGCACAAGAGGACATCCTAAAAGAGCTGGAAAAGGGGTACATCAAGTTATTATTTCTCACATTGAGGAACATAGCAGAAAACCTTATGAAGCACATAGAAGAATTATGGAGCTTATGGGAGATGTACCTAAAATTGAACTATTTGCCCGTAGAAAAACAGATGGTTTTGATGTTTGGGGTAATGAGGTGGAATCAGATATAGATATGGAGGAAATAAAATAAATGCAATTAGTAATAGCGGAAAAGCCAAGTGTTGCAAATAGCATTGCAGATGTACTTGGTGCTAATGATAGAAAAGATGGTTACATGGAAGGTAATGGATATCTTGTTTCTTGGTGCGTAGGTCATTTAGTTGAATTATCGCAGCCACAGGCATACGGGGAGCAGTTCGAGAAATGGGATTTTAACACATTACCGATTATGCCTGAAAATTGGCAGTATGAGGTTAAATCTGATACGAAGAAGCAGTTTGATGTAGTGAAAAAGCTTATGAATGATTCTTCAGTATCAGAGGTTGTATGTGCAACAGATGCCGGACGAGAAGGAGAACTTATTTTCCGTCTTGCCTATAGAATGGCTGGTTGTAAAAAGCCTATTTTAAGACTCTGGATTTCTTCTATGGAGGAAAGTGCAATAGAGGAAGGCTTTGCAAATCTTAAGCCGGGAAGTGATTATGACAATCTTTATAAGTCAGCTCTTGCCAGACAACAGGCAGATTGGCTTGTGGGTATCAATGGAACAAGACTTTTTACAGTTTTGTATAAGAGCAAAGTGTTAAAGGTTGGACGAGTTCAGACACCTACACTTGCAATGCTTGTAGATCGTGAAGCGGAGATTATGAATTTCAAGAAAACGCCGTACTATACGCTTGTGCTGGATGCAGATGGACTTAAAGCAGTATCAGATAAATATGATACTGAAAATTCAGCAAATCAGGCGAAGATATCTTGCTCAGGAAGAAATGCAGAGGTGGTTTCAGTTAAGAAAGAAGATAAAACTCTCAATCCACCGAAGCTTTATGATTTAACATCGCTTCAGCGTGATGCAAATAAGATGTTTGGGTTTACTGCAAAGCAAACGCTTGAATATACACAGAGTCTTTATGAAAAGAAGCTTGTTACATATCCAAGAACAGATAGTCAGTTTTTATCGGATGATATGGCTGATACAGCAGGTGGTGTAATTGAAGCAATTAAGGCAAATATGACTCTTACAACTCCGTTTGAAGGAGATACAAGTCCAGATATTAAGAGGGTACTCAACTCAAAGAAGGTAACAGACCACCATGCGATTATTCCTACAGTACAGATTGCTAAGGGAATGGATGTTACAGAAGCAGAGAAAAAGATTTTGTATTTAGTAGCTGCAAGATTATTAGAAGCTACAGGAAGTAAGCACGAATATGTATCTGAGACAGTTGTTCTTAGTTGCAATCGCATTGAATTTAAGTGTAGTAGCAAGGTCATCAAGGATAATGGCTGGAAGATATATGAGGAAGCTCTTAAGTCAGTATTTAGCATTAAAAAGATTGATGATGATACTGATGAGGATGAGAATCTTAGCAGTATTTCAGTAGAAGAAGGTCAGTCTTTAGCAGTTAAGGAGATTGTAGTTAAAGAACAGTTTACAAAGGCTCCACCACATTACACAGAAGCAACACTTCTTACAGCAATGGAGAAAGCTGGTGCTGCTGATATGGACGATGAAGTGGAACGAAAAGGTCTTGGTACTCCAGCAACCAGAGCAGATATTATTGAAAAGCTTGTTAAAGACGGATTTGTAAAGCGAGAGAAAAAGCAGATGATACCTACAGATGATGGTATGAAGCTTATAACTGTGTTACCTGATACTGTTAAATCTCCACAGCTTACAGCAGATTGGGAAAATGAGCTTGTGCTTGTATCTAAAGGTGAGGTATCAATGGATCATTTTATGGAAGGTATCGAGCTTATGGTTAATGAGCTGGTTGCAAAGTATAAGGATGTAGGAGCAACTGCAATAGATAATCCATTTTCAAAGGATCAGGAATCACTTGGAGAGTGTCCTAAGTGTAAGAACGCAGTTGTTAAAGGTAAGTTTGGACCTTATTGCAGCGGCAAGTGCGGTATGGTGTTTGGAAAAGCTATGGGTGCAACACTTACAGAAAAAGAAGTGAAGAGCCTTTTAGAAGGAAAGAAAATACTTGTTAAAAATCTTCGAGGAAAGTCTGGCAAGGTATATGATGCCTATTTACAGCCAAACGGAATCGAAGATTTTTCATATACAGACAAGAATGGAAAAGAGCATAAAGGTTCACAGTATAAGTTTGATATGACTTTTCCAAAGAAAAAGAATTAGGAGGAAAAAGCAATGCATGTAAAGAGCGCAATTAACACAGGTAGTATGACAGCAAGTAGAAATGCTGACAGAGAAAAGGCAAGACTTGTAGCCTATAACGAAGGGGTTAAGAAGCTTATGGAAAAGGCTATGAAGGATGCAGAAAAAGCAAAGGGAGGTGCACAGTAATGATGAATTATGATGAGTTTAAGGAAACGATTGCTGATGAGATTAAGGATTTTCTCCCTGAGAAGTTTGAGGACAGCAATGTTCAAATAAATACAGTACAGAAGAATAATGAGCAGCTTGATGGACTTACAATTACAAGTCCAGATAGTAATGTTTCTCCAACCATTTATCTTAATAGCTATTATGAAAGCTATCAGGATGGAGAAAGCATTGAGGATATCTTACAGAATATTGCAACTGTCCGCATGGATCACGAGGTAGATAAGTCCTTTGATATTACAAAGATTACAGATTTTGAGCAGGCAAAGGACCATATCGCACCAAGAGTTATTGGTATGGAAGATAACGCAGAGCTTCTTGCACAGCGTCCTCATAGTGAAATGGATGATTTAGCTGTCACATACTGTGTAATGCTTGGTTCTGATGAAAATGGTTCTATGAGTGTACCGATTACAAATCAGCTTATGGAAAGCTGGGGAGTAACACAGGAAGAATTACACGATATTGCCATTTCTAATCTGGAGTCTTTATCACCTTCCACATTTAAGTCCATGAATGAGGTAATGGCTGAAATGATGTTACCACAGATGATTGAGGAATGTGGTGGAGACAGGGATATGGCAGAAGCAATGCTCAGCGCTATGATGCCACCAGAAGAAAAAATGTATGTTATCTCTAATGAAGAAAAGTTAAATGGTGCAGCGGCACTTCTTGATGATAAGCTTATGGATTCTATTAGAGAAAAGATTGGCGATGATTTCTTTATCTTACCTTCAAGTATTCATGAGTGTCTCGTTGTTCCGGCAGATGCGGGAATGGAGCTTAGAGACCTTGAAAATATGGTAAAGGAAGTCAATGAGACGCAGGTTGCTCCACAGGACCGACTTTCAGACCATGTATATCAGTATGATGCTGATTCTCACGAAGTATTCCGAGCTGATAGGGCAGATGAAAGACAGGCTGAAAAAGAAGCTGCCAAGGAAGATAAAACACCTGCAAAGGAAGAAAAGGCAGTTGATAAAAAGGCTGAAAAAGAGGAAACCAGAGCATCCTTAAAGGAAAGACTTGCAGAAAAAAAGAAAGAAATCGCTTCAGGAGAAAAAAAGGATCCGGCGAAGGATCTGGGCAAGAAGAAAGAAACTGTGATTTAAGCGATTTATATAACATTTATGATAAGAGGGTGGCTGATTAAGCTGCCCTCGTTTCATAGAAAGGAGTTTTAATGGTTACGAAGTATGATTTAATATCAGGACTTGCACAGGCTACAGCTCAGGAAGTTGTAAAAAATGAAATGGAATGGGCAAAATACCTTGAAACAGCCGCAAGAATATATAGATATCCTTTTAAGGACCAGCTTCTTATATATGCACAAAGACCAGATGCTACAGCATGTGCCAGCTTAGAGTTCTGGAATGAAAAAATGAATTGCTGGGTTAATAAGGGTGCCAAAGGTATTGCTTTAATTGATGAATCTTATGACAGAGGAAAAAAACTTAAATATGTGTTTGATGTATCTGATGTTCATAAGGCAAGAAGAATTGGTAAAGATCCGAACTTGTGGAAGATGAAAGAGGAACACAAAGAGGATGTATTAAAAAGACTTGAAAATATTTATGGTGAGACAGATCCAGAGAAATCATTTGAGCAGAGAATAGCGGAACTATCTGACCATATTGCATTAGATTATTATGGAGAACTTTTACCAGACCTTCAGTATATGGTCGAGGGTAGTTTTCTTGAAGGATATGATGAGCAGAATTTAGATATCAGACTTAGAGAAACACTTTCAGCAAGCATCGCATTTTCTGTTTTATCAAGGTGTGGTTATGAGACCAGGGATATTTTGGATGAGGTAAGTTTTAATTATATCCATGAGTTCAATTCACCTGATGTTCTTAATATTTTAGGTAATGCTACATCAGATTTAACAAGTCCAATTTTACAGGAAATTGGAAAAGAAATAGCTGCTTATGAAAAATCACACGAAAATATGCGTGTACCAGAAAAAGGACTTGCAAATAGTCCTGAGCGTGATTATAATGCTTTAAAGCGTGAAAGTGAAAACGGACACGAAGAATATATTGATAACGCACCAAAAGGCGTAGAAAGGGGCGATAGCGATGAATATAGCATACGAGAAAAACGGGGATTACATGATCCCGACATTACAGGCGGATCCACAGCCGGAGGGGACAGTAACCAAGTACGGAATGATGAGGGAGAGCTTTCTGAAGGATTATCACAAGGGAGTTTATTCAGCGTTTCTGATGAAAGGGAAATTGAAAGAGCATCTCTTGACTATCCAGACGCAGGCAGAGGAGAGATTAGAGAGCCTAATGAATCAAATGGCGAAAACGGAAGGGATAACGGAGAGCTTGAAGGAATCAAATCAGATGCTTTGGGTACAGAAAATGGAGAACATCAGAGCATCAGCGGAGGAAATCGTTCTGAACGAGCTGGTTTACAGCCTGTAGAAGATACTTTACTTCGAGCAGAAAATGCACCAGAGCCTAAGTATGAACAATTAAGTCTGTTTCCAAGTTTTGAGGAACAGATGGGAAATATCGTAGCAGCGGAAGCAAGTATGAAATATACAATGCCCGCTGCTTTTTCTTTACCGAAAGAGCATTTAGATACCATTCTTCGTAGTGGTGGTGGAAACTCAAACAGCAGAAAAAGAATCTATGCGAAATATTCAGAACATAAGACTCCAGAAGAAATGATTGGTTTCCTAAAGGCAGAATATGGAACTACAGGAAAAGGCTTTGAATTTAATGGAGATCCTGTGTCAGTTTGGTTTGATGACAGAGGTATGGGTGTAGGATATGGAACATCTGCGAAAGATGCGCCAATCATGGTAATGGGTTGGCCTGAGATTGAGCAGAATATTCGTACACTTGTTGAAACAGGCGAGTATATGAGCAGACCTGAAGCGTTTCTGGTAGACTCTTTTGAACAGAAAAGAGTTGCAAATCAGCTTTATTTTTTCTTTAGGGATGGTATAGGAGAAACACCAGATAGTATCGGCATTAAGGGCAATAATTTCCCAGATAGCGAAGCAAGGCTTATGGAACTTCTTTCTACTCACGAAGGAAGAAACCTTATTGCTGACGAATTATTAGATGCAAAAATGCGCCTTGATAGCGGAGAGTTATCACTTAGATGGAAATATGTAAAATCTCCAGAATATTTAATGGATGAAGTTGCAGATCTTGATACAGAAAGATTGGTATTCCCATTAAAGGAAAGTCTTGATGTAAGAACCGAGAGCTTTATTACTCAGGATGAGATAGATTTTGCACTTACAAGAGGTAGCGGTTTTTCTCAAGGAGCATTTCGTATTTATGAGCATTTTTCAGAAGGTCATGACAAAAAGGACAATGTAGATTTCCTAAAACATGAGTATGGTATTGGCGGTGGTTCTGGTGGACTTCCGGGGAGTGATATGTCTCATAATGACCATGATGGAAAAGGTATCAAACTTGCAAAGGGTAACTATGGCAGTCCTTATGCAACGGTGCTTCTTAATTGGAATGTAGTTGAGAAGCGTATTCGTGAACTTGTTCAGGAAGATAAATACTTATCACCACAGGCAAAAGAAGCTTATGAACAGTATAAACTTGATAAAGCGCAAAAAGAGCTTGAAAGACAGGCTCAAAGAGAACCAAGATTGTCTGTTGTGGAGACAAGTGATGCCTTTGCTTGGGGCGAAAACTATGCTATTTGGGATAAGGAAAAACAGGACTATTGCAAGAGCATTGACGGAACTGTTTATACCTTTGAGACCGAGGAAGATGCAAAAGCATTATTACCACAAATAGAGCGTGAAATAGCTGCACAGGATAAGGCGGTAGAAGCTTATAATCATCCAGAGGTTGTTGATGTCACAGATATAGAGGAACTAATAGATGGCGATGTAGTTGCTCTTGATAATGGATATGTGGTTGATATTCTTTCAGACCAGAATATCTCAAAGGAGCAGGAACTTATAGGTTATGATTCTTCTGACGGAGAGGAAATTCGCTTTAGTGCTGATGATATCGAGGAAATCAGGCGAGAAGGTGTTCTTATTGCACAGGTTCCAGAAGAGGAAGTAGTTGTAATTGATGATAAGGGCAATCATGCAGCTAATGAAGAAGCAAAAGAAAGTAAAGCTGTTGAAGCTGAAGAACTGACTTTTCCTTGGGAAGAAAACGAGCCAAAGGAAGAAGCAAAGAAACCAGAGCCAGACCGTAGTAAGGGTATCAATTACAATATTATCAATAGGCATTTAGGCGAAGGTACTCCAAAGGAGAAATTCAGAAGAAATGTAAATGCTATAAAAATGCTTAACCAGATTGAGAGCGAGGGCAGAATTGCCAATCCAGCAGAACAGGAAACATTAGCGCAGTATGTTGGCTGGGGTGGTCTTGCAGATGCTTTTGATGAAACAAAGAGTAATTGGGCAAGCGAATATGCAGAATTAAAAGCACTTCTTACTCCAGAAGAGTATAAAATGGCAAGAGAAAGTACCTTAAATGCTCATTATACAAGTCCTACAGTCATTCGCAGTATGTATCATGCTCTCGAAAATATGGGATTTAGTAAAGGCAATGTGTTAGAGCCTTCAATGGGTATCGGTAATTTCTTTGGTATGCTGCCGCCTACAATGGAGCATAGCAGGTTATATGGTGTTGAGCTTGATGATATAACAGGTCGAATTGCAAAGCAGCTATATCCACAGGCAGATGTACAGATAAAAGGTTTTGAAAAGACCGATTATCCTAATGACTTCTTTGATGTTGCCATAGGTAATGTTCCATTTGGTCAGTATAAGGTAGCTGATAAGCAGTATGATAAAAATAATTTCCTTATCCATGATTATTTCTTTGCAAAGGCACTCGATAAGGTTCGTCCGGGTGGTGTAGTAGCATTTATCACAAGTAAGGGAACAATGGATAAGGCAAGTTCAGAGGTTAGAAAATATCTTGCACAAAGAGCAGACCTTCTTGGTGCAGTCAGACTTCCAAACACTGCTTTTAAGGCAAATGCTGGAACTGAGGTAACATCAGATATTCTGTTTTTCCAGAAGAGAGATAGACTTATGGATATTCAGCCTGATTGGGTGCATTTAGCAGAAAATGAAGATGGTATTACCATGAACTCATACTTCGCAGATCATCCAGAACAGGTAGTTGGTAAAATGGCGATGGTATCAGGACCTTTCGGAATGGAAAGTACCTGTCAGCCAGATGAGAGCAGACCATTTGAGGAACAGCTTGAAGAAGCGATTGGACGAATTACAGGACACATCGAAGAAGTAGAGCTTTCTGATTTAGAAGAGGAAATGCAGGTTGAAACCATACCAGCAGATCCTAATGTAAAGAATTTCAGTTACACAGTAGTTGATAATCAGGTTTATTACAGAGAAAATTCTGTAATGCGTCCTGTAGATGTAGCAGATACAATGGCTGAGCGTATCAAAGGTATGGTAGGCATTAGAAACTGCACACAGGAGCTTATCAATATGCAGCTTGAAGAGTATTCGGATAGTGCAATTAAGGGTAAGCAGGCAGAACTTAATCAATTATATGATGATTTTTCAAAAAAATATGGACTCATCAATTCACAAGGCAATAAGCGAGCGTTCTCACAGGACAGTAGCTATTGCCTTTTATGTTCTCTTGAAAAGCTGGATGATGAAGGTAATTTCAAGGGTAAAGCAGATATGTTTACCAAGAGAACTATTAAGAAAGCTGAGATTGTTACAAGTGTTGATACAGCAAGCGAAGCATTAGCAGTATCACTTGGAGAAAAAGCAAAGGTCAATCTTGATTATATGGCAGAGCTTACAGGTAAGGACAAGGATGTGCTTACAGAAGAGCTTAGAGGTGTAATCTTCCAGAATCCTATAACCGATAGCTGGGAAACAGCAGACGAATATCTGTCTGGTAATGTCAGAGAGAAGCTTGCAATAGCTGAGACTATTGCTGAAAATCATCCAGAATTTGCAATCAATGTTCATGCTCTTACGCAGGTCCAGCCAAAGGAGCTTGATGCATCTGAAATTGAGGTGCGTATCGGTGCGACTTGGATTGATAAGAAGTATATTGAAGATTTTATGCGTGATACCTTCAATACTCCAGATTATCTTTTGAGACGAGATGTGATGGGAATACAGTTCTCGCCGGTAACAGGAGAATGGAATGTTAAGGGCAAAAATGCTGACTATGGCAACTCACTTGTAAATATGACCTATGGTACAAGCAGAGCCAATGCTTATAAGATTTTAGAGGATTCTCTTAATTTAAAGGATACCCGTATCTATGACACCATAGAAGAGGATGGAAAAGAAAAGCGTGTCCTTAATAAGCAAGAGACAACGATTGCAAGTCAGAAGCAGGAAGCTATCAGAGAAGCCTTTAAGGATTGGATATTCAGAGATCCAGACCGCAGACAGGCTCTTGTTGCAAAGTACAATGAATTATTTAATTCTACTCGTCCGAGAGAATATGACGGAGCACATCTTAAGTTTCCGGGTATGACTCCAGATATTGAATTAAAGCC
Organism: Eubacteriales bacterium; assembly: GCA_030533405.1. GTDB lineage: Bacteria > Bacillota > Clostridia > Lachnospirales > Lachnospiraceae > CAG-590. The sequence continues at coordinate 30,983 of JAUNJF010000021.1, read as the reverse complement.
ACATCAGAAAAATGCTGTTGCTCATGTACTGTATGGTAATAATACCTTGCTTGCACATTGCGTAGGTGCTGGTAAGACCTTTGAAATGACTGCGGCTGCTATGGAAAGTAAAAGACTTGGCTTATGTCAGAAGTCATTATTTGTAGTACCGAATCATTTAACAGAGCAGTGGGCAAGTGATTTCTTGCGATTATATCCTGGTGCGAATATTTTAGCTGCAACTAAGAAAGACTTTGAACCAGCTAATCGAAAGAAATTCTGTTCAAGAATTGCCACCGGTGATTATGATGCAGTTATTATCGGTCACAGTCAGTTTGAGAAGATTCCTTTATCGCAGGAAAGACAGATAACCATTATCGAAAGACAGATTGAGGATATTACAGCGGCAATCGACCAGATGAAAGCTGACAAGGGCGAGCGTTATACTATTAAGCAAATGGAAAAGACCAAGAAAGGCTTGCAAACAAGACTTGATAAGCTTAATGATCAGAGCCGAAAAGATAATGTAGTTACCTTTGAGCAACTTGGTGTAGATAGATTATTCGTGGATGAGAGCCACAATTATAAGAATCTGTTTTTATATACCAAGATGCGTAATGTGGCTGGTATAGCACAGACAGAAGCACAAAAGTCATCAGATATGTTTGCAAAGTGTCAGTACCTTGATGAGCTGACAGGCGGTAAGGGTGTAACCTTTGCCACAGGTACACCAATTTCAAACAGTATGACAGAGCTTTATACCAATATGCGTTATCTACAGTTTGGTACGCTGAATCGTTTGGGGTTAGGTCAGTTTGATGCTTGGGCGGCTTCATTTGGCGAAACACAGACCGCTATTGAGCTTGCACCTGAAGGAACAGGATATAGAGCCAAGACAAGATTTGCAAAGTTTTTCAATTTGCCAGAGCTTATAAGTCTTTTCAAAGAAGCGGCGGATATTCAGACTCCAGATATGTTAAAACTGCCTGTTCCAGAAGCAGAATATGAAAATGTGGTATTGAAGCCAAGTGAGTTCCAGAAAGAAATGGTGGAATCTCTGGCTGATAGAGCAGAAGCAGTAAGAGACAGACGAGTGGATGCATCCGTTGATAATATGCTTAAAATTACCAATGACGGAAGAAAGCTTGCACTTGACCAGAGACTTATGAATCCTATGCTACCAGATGATGAAAACTCAAAGTCGGCAGTATGTGTAGAAAAGGCATTTGAGATATGGGAGCAGACTAAGCCTGAGAAGTCCACACAGCTAATTTTCTGTGATTTATCAACTCCAAAGGGCGATGGTACATTTAATGTCTATGAGGATATCAGAGATAAACTTGTAGCAAAGGGTGTTCCAGCGGATGAGATAGCATTTATTCATGATGCCAATACTGAAACCAGAAAAGCAGAACTATTTGCAAAGGTAAGAAGCGGACAGGTTCGATTTTTGCTTGGTTCTACAGCAAAGATGGGAGCTGGTACAAATGTTCAGGATAAGTTAATTGCTTTGCATCATTTGGATGTGCCTTGGAGACCGTCTGATATTGAACAGCAGGAAGGTCGTATTTTAAGACAAGGTAATATCAATCCTAAAGTAAAGATTTTCCGTTATGTAACAGAGGGTACATTTGATTCTTATTCATGGCAGCTTATAGAGAATAAGCAGAAGTTTATCGGTCAGATTATGACAAGTAAATCTCCTGTAAGAAGCTGTGAGGATGTGGATGAAGCAGCATTATCTTATGCAGAGGTTAAGGCTCTTGCAACAGGAAATCCATATATCAAAGAGAAAATGGACCTCGATATACAGGTATCAAAGCTTAAGCTTATGAAAGCGAACCATACGAGCCAGAGATACAGACTTGAAGATAATATCACGCAGCATTACCCACAGCAGATAGCAAGACTTTCAGAGCGTATTGAAGGTTTTAAGGCTGATATTGCACAGTATGAAGCTAAGAAGCCAGCCGAAACGTCCGAGTTTTTAATGACTGTAGGCGGTAAGGAATATACGGATAGAAAAGAAGCCGGAACTGCTCTTATTGCTATGTGCAAAGAATTAAAAGGTATCAATGCAAGTGCTGATGTAGGCGAGTATCTTGGTTTTAAGATGAATGTTACCTTTGACAGCTTTAATAATAAATTTGTGCTGAATATGAAAGGTGCAATGAGTCATCCTTTGGAAGTAGGTGCAGATCCAAGTGGTAACATTACCCGTATCAACAATACATTAGAAGCAATGCCAGCACAGCTTGAAGAAGCTCAGACCAAGCTTGTAAATGTAGAGCAACAGCTTGAAACCGCAAAGGTCGAAGTTACAAAGGAATTTCCACAAGAAGCAGAGCTTGCAGAAAAGTTAGACAGACTTTCAGCTTTAAATGCTCTCTTAAATATGGATGAGCGTGGTGAAGAGAGTGCCGAGATTGACGAAAATACACCAAAGAAAGAGGAACAGGCTGAGAATACCGAGACTGTAGAAGTAACAGAAAAGGTTGAGGAGACGATAGAACAGACTGATGAAGTAAAAGAAACTTTAGCTCAGGCTGAGCCAACCTATACTATTTATCAGTTAAAGGATAATCCAGAGCTTGATGATAGACGATTTGAGGGTACTTCAAGTCTTATGCGAATGGGTATTTTAAAAGATAACTATGAGGAAATAAAGCCAGAGAATTATCAAGTCATGTATAGCGGTAAGCTATCAGATATTGAAGGAAAGACAGAAGGCGAACAGCTTGAAGTCATATTTGAAAAATTCAATATCGACAGACCGGAAGATTTCAAAGGTCATTCTTTA
>JAUNJF010000021.1:0-28104 GCA_030533405.1 Eubacteriales bacterium | reverse complement strand
CATATTTGAAAAATTCAATATCGACAGACCGGAAGATTTCAAAGGTCATTCTTTATCAGTTAGTGATATTGTGGTTATTCAAAAGGATGGAGAAACTACAGCGCATTTTGTAGATTCTTTTGGATTTACAGGACTTCCAGAATTTGCCAAAGCCCTTGAAAATGAACCAGAGAGAGTTACAGAAATGGCAGTTAAGGTTGGAGACCTCTATGTGAGCATCCATGAAAGTGATGAGGGGTTAGATTATTCTATATTTGATGCTAATTATCACTTGCTTGATGGTGGTGTGATAACTGATCCTGATATTACGATACAAGAAGCGTTGAAGCAGATAATTGATGATATGGGCGGAGGTAGTACACCACCTATGGCTGTAGATTATGAAAGATTATCGGATGTGACAGATGAGGTTGCACAGGCTGATATGGAAGCTGGAGTCAAAGCATTACAGGATGCAGAAAGACCAGACAGAGCGCTTGATGAAGGAAGTGTATCACAGCCAGATGTTAGTATTGTTTCTAAAGAAGCATTGGAGGAACAGCAGCCTAATATTACCTTTGTGGTTGCAGAGTGTAGCGAGTTCCACAATTTAGGGGAACTGCATGAAGGCGTTGTTACAATGGAAGAAGCTATTGCTTTATGGGAAGATATACCAGCCGAGCGAATGAATGGTATTAAGTCTATTGGAATTGAGTGCGTGGATTCTTCTGGAGAAACACTTGATGTAGATATTGTAATTGGAAATAAGATAGACCTTGTAACACTTACCTATGTACCAGAAATCTATGAGAATGAACAGGCACTTGATATGATAGCACAGCTTATAGACCATTATCCTGAAATGGAGGTTATAGGCGATATTCCTGAAAAGATAGAGCAAAGACTTGAGGCACTTTATGAGCAGAATATGGATCCAGCGGATAAGCTTGCTGCGGAAATAGATGCTTTTATGTATGACTTCAATCCATACGAGTATAATGATCAAGTGGATGATAGACAAGCTCAGGTAAGTACAATTTCAAACGATTTGCAGTCTGGAGAAGCGGGTTATATCACTTCGTATTTACAAGAAATTGTAACACAAGGAGCAGGTACTACAGAAGATCAGCTCAAGGCACAGGAACTCATATCCAAGATTCAAGAATATAAGCCACTTGCAAAGGTGGAAGAAATCGAGGAACAGAATTATAACCAGATAGATAATGTTCTGAATAATGGCTTCGAACAGAAGAAAGAGGAAAAAGAGAAAGAAGCCAGAGGGGAAGATAAGAGCGATAAGCGTCCTTCTTTAAAGAATCGTCTTGATGAAAAGAAAGAGTTGGTCGCCAGCGAGCCGGAAAAACCGGCGCCTGAAAAGAATAAGAACAAAAATAAAGGCGAGGAGATCAGCTAAGAGTATTGTGGGCATCACCTGTTTGGTTGGGTGGTGCCTTATTTTTATGGGCGAATTCTGCAATATTAGGGATAGTTCTGCAACTAGTATTGATATAAAAAATAAAGAATGTTATTTATAAACAAAGAGGAGGTACGGATTATGAAAACAAAATCTATTATTATGTTGGCAGGATGTATTATTTCTATGATGATTTTATCATTAGGGTCAGTCAATGTTTTTGCTGCAAATGAACTTTCTACAACTGAAACCATTGTAGTAGAGTTAGATGTTCCAATTAGTAGCGAATCGTACAAAGAAGATGAAAACATATTTAGAAATATGGATGGTTTCTCAATATATGACGAGAAAAAAAGTGTTGCAGTGTTTCAAATAAGAATGCCAAAGACATTTGAAGTTACAAAAGAAACTGCAAAAAGTTACGGAGAAAACGTTTTTTCTGAAAAATTAACATTGCTTTGTTCAGAAAAATTATACTCGGGAGATTTGGATGACATAGTATTTCAGAGTTTTATTAAAGAATATGCTATTAATGACTATGAATATGTTGATTTAGCGAAGTTTATAGATATCTATGAAAACTATGAATATAATGATAAAATGAACGGCTTGATTACGAGAATAGAACAGGAACATTATAGTTCTGCGAAAGAATTACTTTCGGATGAAAACTTTGTTGTATTATTGGCTATGATGCCAATAGATTCGAACTTGTATACTGATACAGAAGAAAGTGATATAAAAACAAGTACACCGTCAGTAACATCGTTATCTGGATATAATGGAACTAATGCAAAGACTTATGCACAAACTTGGGCATATAAAACAAATAACACTAGTTATGGTTACTATGCAAATTATTTTAATCATCCATCTCCTTCAAATAATAATATGTGGTCGGGTGGAACTGGAAATGATAGAAGGACATGGAATGATTGCGCTGATTTTGTATCGCAGTGTTTGTTAGCTGGCGGAGCTTCGACTATTAAAAGTGGTTTGCTTCCATCACAAAACAGTAGTAACTGGTATTATTCAAATAGTAAACCGTCTAATACATGGGGTGGTGCGAGTAATTTTCAACAACATTGGACCGCACGAGTTGGTGTGAGAAGTACATCATCAGCAGCAAAGGTAGGTGATCCAGCAAGCCTTGACTTGGGTGGGGATGATATTGCTGATCATACAGTTATTATTACATCAGTGAATGGTAGTTCGTCTAATCAGATATTATATGCATGCCATACTATTGATCAATTTGAAGAGAGTGGAAAATCTTTTGCAACACTTTATAGTAATTATCAAAAAATATGGATATATGCAGTTGCACCTTAGGAGATTTGCTATATGAAAAAAAGGTTTTGTATTATATTTGGAATTCTAGGCATACTCTTTGCTGGATTATTTGTTTTTGCATATAGATATATTGGAACATATAATATATTATCCACGGCAAAAGGATTGTTTGAAGTGACTATATCAGATAACAAATATAGTCAAATAAATGAACAACCTAAGATTGTTATAGCAAAATTAGACGTAGATTTATGCGAATATATGAATAATCTTTCGTATGAAATAGAGTTTGACAGTTTTGAGGAGTTGCAAAATCAGAAGCTGTTTTTTTTCAATGTTAGCGATGGGCAGGAAATAGTTGAAGTTAAGAAAAATGATAATTTCCAAATATGGAAGTGGAGATAAAAATAACAGTGTGATTGAAGACATCCCTTGAAATCTGGGGATGTCTTTTTAGTAGAAAGAATTTATTAAGCTTTGTGAAGTAATGAAACGTAGAAATAAAATATCAAGTCTTTTTATGGGCGATTTCTGCAATATTTTACCTATTTCTGCATTGCATCTTGCATAAAAAGAGTAATATTTCGATAATATAATGGGTTTTTATATCTGTTAGCGAGGAGATGATAATGATGATTAACATTGCAATATGCGATGATGAAGAAATATTTTTATATAAGGAACAAGAGCTTATTTCTAAATATATGGAGAGACAAGGATATTCATGCAATATTGATTTGTTCTTAAGTGGAGAAGCTTTTCTTGAAGGAAATGATATTGAAAAGTATGATATTGTATTTTTGGATGTTTCAATGGGGGAATTAGATGGGATGGAAACAGCCAAAAGAATCAGAAGGAAAAATAATAGTGTATATTTGGTATTTGTTACAGCGTATATAACTTATTCGACAGAAGGGTATAAGGTCGATGCAAGTAGGTACATTTTAAAGAATAATAAGATGTTTGAGACGGCAATAGAAGAAAGCTTATATGCTATTATTCAGAAAATGGGAATGCCGAGTAATAATCATATATTTTCCTTTCAAGAGGGGAAAATGGAAATAAAACTTTCAGACATTATATATGTGGAAAGTAATCTTCATAAATTAATATTTCATATGAGTGCTACAAAAAAGAAGCAATATACGATGTATGAAAAACTTGATGTTATAGATGCAGAAATAAGTCATACAGGTTTCTGCAGAATTCATAAAAGTTATCTTGTGAATATGAAATATGCTAATGATATTGAAAGATACAAATTATCATTAAGCGATGGTACTAATTTAAATATTGCAAAAACACGATATCCTGTTGTGAAAGAAGTATTTGCGATTAATATGGGGGTACATGATGACGGAATACATATATAGTATTGTTTATACAATTATTTATGTTGTTTTATTGAACTTGTTTGCAGGAATTTTTGTATCCAGAAGAAGATTAAATGTTTATTTGTTTCATATAATCCAGGCATTGCTAGTTTTTGCTAACTGTGGGTTATCATATTGTTTTGCTGATCAAATGATTATAAAACAATTATTGGTGATTATTGGAAACATTATAGTTATACGTATTGTATACGATGCAAAATTTAGAAAATCTTTAGTTTTAGCTGTACTATATCAAGGCTGTGCGATAGCTATAGAATATTTAGTTTATGTTTTATTGCAAAATAGCTTTGGACAGCAAGTTGAAGCTTTAATGCAAAATGATAGTTTTAGTTTTGCTATGGGCTTACTTTGTCTGATGATAATTTTTTGTGTGATTTCTGTTATAAGAAAATCTTTCTCAAGAAAACTGGGATATTTGTTGACTGAAATGGAATGGTTACGTTTTTCGGTATTTCCTATTTTTTGCATAATAACAATTATTGCTCTCATGTTTAATTTTGAATTTGTGGAGAATAGCAGGCAAGGATTAATCCTGATTTGGGTTGTTAGTGGACTGGTTATTATGAATATTTTAGTGTTTGGTCTGTTAAACGATGCATTGAAGAGAGAAAGCAAGTTAGCTGATTATAAGGTGGTTCAAGAGCGTGGAAAAAATGATACAGAAATGTATCAATCAATGATAAATAATTATAATGAACAAAGAAAGATGGTGCATGAGTTTAAAAATCATATGGAGTGTATAGCGTCGCTCTTTCAGCATGGAGAGTATGATAGATTAAATAGTTATATTATGCAGATCCAAAACAACATGAATAATGTTCATGATTTGATGGATACAAATAATAAATTGGTAAATGTGATATTAAATTCTAAATATTTAGAGGCTTGTGAGAAAAATATTTTGCTTGTTGTGAAGGCCAATGATTTATCGGAGCTTGCAATTAAAGATCAAGATTTAGTTATTATACTATCGAATTTGTTAAATAATGCGTTAGAGGCATGTGAAAAGAGTGAGAATAAGGTCATTAAACTTAAGATTATAAAAGAGCGCAAATGGTTGATTATTTCAACAACGAATTCTTATGAACAAGAGCCTGTCAGAATTGCTAGGAAATATATTACAAGTAAGCTGGAAAATACTCAGTATCATGGTATTGGAATAGAAAATATTAAAGATGTGATTGAAAAATATAATGGAACAAGTGCAATTAAGGCTGAGAATAACATATTTCAGTTTTCGATACTGTTACCAATATGATTATAAGAAGACTTCTAGTGTGACTGGAAGTCTTTTTTGGGCGATTTCTGCAATATTTGGCATACTTCTGCAATAGGGCTTCGAATTATCAGCCAAATAAACGATAATGAAAATAAGTACTATCGTGCTAATTTTGATATATGGAGGCAGTTATGAATAAAGTCGAGAAAGTAATGCTTAATGCGCTAGAAAAGGTATCTAGAGAAATCGTAGAACGTGAGAAAAAGGGTTATATTCCATGTCCACTCATTTTTCATCAACCTAGAAGACCTGATGAAGTTGAGGGAAAGAAATGGAGATAGTTGTAGCGCGCTTGGTTGGTAAAATGCTACAGGAAAAGATGATAAGTACAGAAGATAAAAAATGGTATATATATTCACTTCAACTTATTATTGAAAAAATTGTAAGCTATTCGACTATTTTGTTATTAGCCATGATATTTGGTTTTTTCTTTCAAACAATAGGATTTTTACTAGTATTTTCAGTAATAAGAAAATATTCCGGTGGATTTCATTTTAAACATTTTTGGTCATGCTATCTGTTTTCAATAGGGACATACTTAGCTTTTGTATTAGTTTATCAAAATTACCAATTTGAATTTTCAATTGTACCAATGATAATAAGTTCCTTGGCATGTTTAGGTATATTTTGCATTGGGGCAGTTAACAATCGTGTTTATCACTGGAGCATGAAAGAAGAGCGTGAAAAATGTTCGTTAACAAGATATTCAATTCTGGTTATCTATGTAGTATTAGCTGGATTAATGTTATCCGGAATTGATGAAAGCTATTTGTGGTTTATGACTTGGGGATTATTTGAGGGTTTACTGTCATTAATTTTGACGAAAATTTGTGAATAATTTCACAACATGCTTTATTCTTCAAAAAATACAAGAGAGAGGTGATTTGGATGATGTAAGGGTAGTAACAGTGAGTGTATTTATTTTAGCAACAGGAAATGGAGGAAAATATGAAAACAAGAAGAATTTTAGTCGCATTAAGTTTATGTTTACTTGTGAGTTTATGTAATGTTTCAAATGCATATGCTTACAATACTTTTAATCAACATAAATTGACATATGGAGTGGGTAATTACGGAAAAGATACACAGCATTATTATATTACGTCAAGTGCAAGCGGTTATACTTCCTATATTAATACTGCTATGAGTGAATGGGTAAATACAACTAGTAGTATGGGTGTTACTACTCCGATTTCTTATACTAGAACGACAACACAGTCAAGTAGTAGAATGGATATATATAAAGTAAGCACTGTTAATGAATGGTGGGGATTAACAACCTTGTATAATGGGAGCACTGAAGTCAATCCAAACAATAGCGATTGGGTCTGGGGAAAGATACAATTGGATGGAGATTTTGCAAGTCTAAGTGAAAATAAGAGACTTGCTGTTATAGCTCATGAAATGGGTCACGTTATGGGGTTAGCGCACTCTGATTTAAATAATGTTTTGATGAGAGCAGATATTGCATATAATTCAAGTAGCATTTCGAGAGCGCAAGCTAATGATTTAGCAGGTATCAATTATTTATATCAGTAGGGAGGAATGTGAATATGAAAAAAACTTGTATTGGCGTATTAGGCTGTATAATGTTGGTATTAATAGCTGGTTGCGGGAAAACAGATGATGTAAGTAATGTGAATTTACAAGAAAATAAAGAGTGTATTGCTGAAGATAATACTTCTTTGTTAGTGGAAGAGGCTGAATTACAAAACGTTAATGAAAATCAGTTATATAATAGAGATATTATTAACTATCAGATTTTCACACAAGCAAATAGTGAAGCTGCTTTAAAAAATCTTTATTATAGTATTGATGATTTTATTGAAAGCGATTCGTCAGATGCTGTTGTAAAAGGTAATGTCGTTGAAATTGAATATGTATATATTGATGGATGCACTTATTCAAAGCTTACTGTTGACGTGGAGAATGTGTACAAAGGTAAAGTGGAGAAAACGATAACAGTATATGAAGATGGCGGATATACTAGATTAAGCGAGGAAAAAGAGCAAATTGAGGCTCATATTGATTTGTCACAGTATTCTGAAGAAGAGATGAATAATTTATTAATCGATCATACGTTTATGGGAGCAGAACATTCAAATATCGGTGATACTGTTATTTTGTTTTTAAAATCAAATGAAGGTACTATTATGAGTAACAGTTATCGAATCAATTGCTCTGTTTATGGCAGATATAAGTTGAGTGGAGAAAACTATATCAGACCAGAATTTATAGTGGAGAATGATAATCCTGAAAAAAATATGACTTCTAATAGTTTTAATGAATTTGAGGTGACTGTTCCTCAATCAGTTCTTGAGGATAAACTTTCGCATTTAAATTAGTTAAAGGTACTTTGGCAATTAAGAGCTGAAGATGCAGAATTAACAACTTATATGGGTATGACCATGCTAGATACAGTTAATTACATGTGGGAAACAAAAGGGGTTGAACCTACTGGAAATGTGCTTGAATTATCTTTATATTCATTAGATTCAGTTAAGTTTTATCAAATTCATTGTGTTTGTAGCGGTGCATATGCAGCAAACAATTTTTATAGGAATCTAAACTTTGTCACAGTATTTATTGATCCAAACACTAGAAGATTAGTTGATATTCAGAACATTAATTATTTTTATGATATGGCAACTGGCTCTAATAATATGATGTTTACTAGACCGTATAGTACACATACAAAATATTATTATCCTTATTACGATGGTAATGAACCCACATCATGGTAGGTGAAAATTATGAAGATAGAGAGTACGTATTCACAACCTGTCAATCTTTTTGATATGACAAAAATATTCTGAAAAAAAAGCAGACTGAGGATTTATCGCTACTCAATAAAGGACAAGGTGTTTCTGTGGATATATCTGAAGAAGGTATAGAAGCATTGAGAAAACATACACAGGAGATGAGTCCTACGGTTGAAGTCACAGAAGAACGTGTGATGACAGCAGCAGATACTAATGAAGTAGAGTTCGAGCATTATTCTAAGATGATGGATTTGACTGGGGATATATATGAAAAAATCCGTAAAGAGGAAAATAGAGAAATTGATATGAATGACATCATGAAGACCATGATGGATACATATGAAACTCTTTATAATGATATCCTTAAGGCGCATGAGAACGGTGATAGAGAAGTCGATTATCAAATTACAGGAAAGCAGAGTATTACGCTTGAACAGGATTTAACTGGATTGGATAAAGCTTTCAATAGGCGTTTGTCAAATTTAGAAGGATATATTACAACTCAGCAAACTAATAAGCAGTTTGAAGGCAGTGCTCGTGATGCAATGGAATATTTTAAGAGAGTAAAAGGTTTGCAGGCATCAGAGACTGCTGAAAGAAAAAAAGATGATTTCAACTATTTTGAAACTGATTATCAAAATACTGTGAAATCAATAATGGAACAGGCTAGAGATAGCTTTTTACAACAAATTAGTTCTGGAACCTATAAAAAAGGTGCAGGTGTAAATGTATTACTTAGCATAATGCAAACAAATACATCTTTCATAGAAGGAACACAAAAATTGTTTTCATAAGTAAACGGAATTACTAAATAAGAATACAGGGAGGTTGATTTCGATGGGATTTTCAGTTGATACAACAGGTTATGTTCATGCATATGAAGCATATCGTGTTCCGAAGGGAACAACAGTAAAGAATGCCGCAGGTGAGGATGTTATTCTTTCCAAAGATGAAGACACATTAGTGCTTACGGAGGCTGCAAGCAGGCAGCTTGTAAAAGATCGTAGAGATTATGGAAGTGCTTTGCAAGCAAAGGCTGAGATTGCAGCACAAAAGACTCAAGAAGAAGCTGCAAAGAAACATGCTCAAGACCAAGCTAAAGCCATGTCTGTGTTTAGAAGTTTATCTAATGGTGATGAGGTTCCTTCAACTGATGAGAGCAAATTGATGGAATATGATAAAAAACTATACCAGGCAGCAAAGGCAGCGCAGGCTATGGCTCAGATGGCAAAAAAGCAAGCTGAGAAAAAAGCATCTGAATGGGATGATAAAGAAGAACAAGAATATGAAGAGAAAATGAAAAAACTCTGTGATGATTCAAACGAAGCCGCATGGGGAATGAAAACAGAGTTTGATAAGTTTTCTGCAGAACAAAAGAGTAATATTATTGAAGTGGATTCGAGTGGAGTGGATTTTTCTGGATTAAAAACAATTGGTCTCGGGGGCGTGATAGGAGAATTTATTGACTTATCAATATAGAAATATGTGTAAAACAAGGAGAATGAGATGAGAGTATTAAAGAATAAAAAAATTTTTAGTGTTCTTTTGGCAATGGTTATGATTTTTTCTATGTCAATAAATGCGTTTGCAGCTACAGCAAGCGTTACGACAGCAAAATCTTCAACAAAAATGTCTGTATATGTACCTTCGGGTTCATATGCGTTTTCAAATTCAGTTAATGTTAGATTTACATCTCCGGCAGGAGCTAATGCATCATCTATTACTGTAAGTGCACCTTTGTCGTCACATAGCGGTAATCCTGTGGTTATTCAGTATTTTAAGGTAACTGCACCGAGCGGAAACCAGTATATTGCAACTGTGGCGACTGGCAATTCGAGCACCATTAGTATTAATCCAACAGAGTCTTTAGTAGGAACTTGGTCTGTTCAAGCTTACTGTTACTGTCCTTCAGGTATGTACTCTTATGGTAGCTCGACATACTATCAGGTTTCTATAAAGGCAACATATTAAAATTTGTTTAGGAAAAGAAGAGTTATTTCTATATTGATTAAGCGATATATTTAACGAGCAGGAATGTATATTCTTGCTCGTTAATTTATTGATAGGAAATATAAAGCAAAAAGAGATAAGGAGTGAGATGTGTGGAAAATAAAAGATGGATTATGTGTCCGATATGTAATGGAAAGACTAGAACAATGATCTATGAGGAAACGTCATGGAGCTATTATATTACTATTTAGTCAAGTATGTAGACACGATTTGTGAAATAAGCTTTTAAGTAGTATAAGATGCAATAAATACCATGTGTGAAAGGCGTAAAAAATTTGAATTGTAATAGAAATGCTACATAAATATATGATATGGTTTAGGTAACATCAGGCTATTTATGGAGATTAATAAGAAGTGTATAAAAACGTTATGCAACATCAAATTATATGAAAAAATAGTCACAATTGCTCTTGAATATACAAATAAGGAGAACTAAAAAAGAGACAAGTAAATAATTAAAATTTCCCACCCTGAAAAGGTGTGAGACCCATTTTGGCTGTGGGAAGTTTAAGAAAATAATTTGTTATAATATATATTCTAGTACTTCTGTAATGTTAGATAAACATTTACATGAGAATAAAGAACGATATATTTGTAAATTTTGATGTCCTTTAGACACAAGTAGGCAATCGAACCCCATTTTTTGTGATATTTCATAATTATGTAGTGTATTTCCTATGATTAATATTCGGTTTGAAGGATTAATTTTATTACGATTGTACCACTGTATTGCTATATCGTATTTTCCAATAGCAAAATCATCTGTTTGTGCTATTATTTCCGAAAAATAGTTAGAGATATTGTAAAATAGTAATTGTTTAAGTATTGCTTGATAACTTGAAGCAGAAAAAATACATTGTTTTATATTTTTTGTTTATGTCTGAAAGAACGGATTCTGTATAAGGCATTAGAGAGATATCGTGCATTTGTGAAGCATAAGCAGAATTATAATCTTTAACTAATAAATTGTAATTGTAATCTTGGCAATCAAAACCAGCAGAACGATAAAATTCTATAATTGGAAACGTAAAAATATCTTTGTATTTTTGTAATGTAATAGTTGGTAAGTTGCGAGCTTCTAATAGTTGATTAATTGTTTTGAAGTTGACATTAAGATCATCTACGATTGTACAATTCCAATCCCATAGTATATAATCATATTTTTTCATTTTGAATTCCCTCTGTGCATTTAAGCTTACAAAATACAGTATCATAATATAGAGAATAGCACAATATGTTGACAAAACTAGGATATATTGATATGATTGATATCAACAACATTGTTGATATTGTTGATATCAAGGAGGTGAATAATATGTTTGATGTTAATATAGCTTTGGAACAAGCCATATTAGAAACAAAGTATTTGGATGAGGATGAAGTATTTTTGGTTAAGGATTTGTTTAAGGGATATGAATGGAACAGAATTCCGAGGACAAGTCGATTATTGTTAGGCACATTGTTTCTAAACCATGTCAATAGTAGTAATAATCAGGACATTGAAGCAATTGACAAAACATCTTCCAATCAACAGAAGTATAGGAAAAGGAAATAGGGATGAGAATTGTATCATGGAATGTCAATGGACTTAGAGCATGCATTGATAAGGGATTTTGGGATTTCTTTGATAATATTGATGCAGATATATTTTGTGTACAAGAAGTAAAGATGGAAGAAAAACAATTTAGATATTCATTACCGAATTATGAGCAATATTGGAATTCGGCTGAAAAGAAAGGCTATGCAGGAACTGTAATCTTTGCAAAAAGGAAAGCTAGAAATGTGTTTTATGGAATAGATGGTTTGTATTGCAATGAAGGGAGAGTAATTACCTTAGAATACGATGACTATTATATCATCAATTGTTATTCGCCACATTCACAAAGAAATCTTAATCATCTGGTATATAAAAGAGCTTTTGATTTAAAACTAACTCAATATATCGAAAAACTAAAAAAAAGAAAATCAGTTATTTTATGTGGAGACTTAAATATTGCTTATCAAGAGATTGATTTGAAAAATTATAAAAGTAATAGAAATAATGCAGGTTTCACCGACGGTGAAAGAAGTGATTTTGAGGAGATTATAAAAAGAGGATTTATTGATAGTTATAGATATAGAAATCCTCAGAAAACAGGTGCTTATACTTGGTGGTCTTATAGAAAAGGAGTTAGAGAAAAGAACATTGGGTGGCGTATTGATTATATTTTATTAGTAGATGAATTAATAGAAAAATTAGAAGATAGTAATATTTATTCAAATATATATGGAAGTGACCATTGTCCAATAGGAATAGATATCAATATTTAGATGGAGGATTAAAATATGATATTAACAGGAAAAGAAATTGAAAAAAGATTAGGAAAAGATATAATTATTGAACCTTATGTAGATGAACAACTGAATCCTAATAGCTACAATCTCAGATTACACAATGAATTGCTAATATACAAAGGTGATATATTAGATCCTAAAATAAATAATGAAACAGAAACACTATTGATTCCAGAAGAGGGTTTGATAATTGAACCAGGCCAGTTATATTTAGCAAGAACATTAGAATATACAGAAACACAAGGGTTAGTGCCAATGATATTAGGCCGTTCATCTGTTGGAAGACTTGGGATTACAGTACATATTACATCTGGATTTGGAGATGTAGGATTTTGTGGTTACTGGACATTACAATTGACTTGTGTTAAAAAAGTTAGGATTTATCCGAATATGAAGATTTGTCAAATTTTTTACCATGATATATTGGGTGAATATGACAATTATTCTAGTAAAAAATATCAAGGAAGCACACAAATTATGTCAAGTCAGTTATACAAAGAACTTAATTAAGTTTAATCTGTGATGGAGGAATGCAGATGAATTTTGATGCTAGAACTAGGGCTTATTTTAATAATAAGGTGAAACAAGTATTTGTTTATTTAACAAATAGATGTCAATTGAGATGTAGGCAATGTTTATATAAACCATTGTTATGTAATGAATCTGCGGATGTCGATTTCTATATGTTAGTAGATCTGTTGAAAGAGTTTTATAATTATGGGGCATATAAAATTTCATTTTTAGGCGGCGAACCGACACTTTATAAGGATAAAGTGAATGATAAAGATTTTTGTGATGTAATTGAGGAAGCAAGAAAGATTGGATATAAATATATTCGTGTAGACACAAATGGACAGTTTCAAAATGCATATCTTGATGAACCTCAGATCAAATTGTTGGATGAGATAACGTTTAGTTTGGATGGACATGACGAAAAAACTAATGATGCAGTCAGAGGAATGGGAACTTACAATAGATGTGTAAATAATATACAATATGCTGTTCGAAAAGGATATAAGGTTCAGATTACTTCATGCGTTCATAAATATAGCTGTCCAGATGAATATAAAGGATTAGAAAATTTAAAAGAAATGATTAGCTTTGCAGAAAGCTTAGGTGTCGATTCGATTAATTTTCATCCAATACTGAAAGTTGGTATAGCAAGAGATACATGGATTGAGGATACTGATATTATGCCTAACACATGGATAAATATTTATGAGGAATTAATTGGATCAATAATAGAAGAAAAATATAAAATTAAAGTTAGAATTCCAATGAGATTTTGTAAAAAAGAAAATGCAATATTAGATAGAGAAAGATACTTCTATTGTCCCTTAGAAATGGGGGAGAGAGCTCTGATTATGCCAAATGGACAAATTAAAGTGTGTGCATTTACAATTGGAACCGATAACTGTGTAGCTCGATATGATTTTGAAGGTGTTTGTTTTGAAAGTGAAAATAATGAAACAACACAAATAGGAACATTGGATAAAGGACTTGTATGTTATAATCAAAAAACAAATTCGGAATCCTTATTACCATTGTGTATGTCATATAAGCCATATCAATCGGAATTAGTATGGGAGGATATTAAGAATGGATAACTTCCTCAAAACTGTTCAAGAAAATGGACCATATATTATGAATGCGACAATTATGTTTATTGGTATTTTTGCGAGTTTTTTGTCTGCATTTGTAAAAAAGAGAACTCAAATTGGACAATGTCATTAAGTTAAGATGACGAATTAGGATCTCAGTATTAGAAATAATACTGGGGTCTTTTTATTTTTTTCAAAAAACAGTTGACAAAGATTCAAATATGTGCGGCCGCTTTCGCTATTGAATGATAATGATGTAGCGAAAGCGGCCCTTGTAATTAAGAAAAACTTGATTGCAAGGAGGTCACGTATGAAACCAAACTCTATTAAAAAACTTTTATTTTCGGAAATCAAATCTGTATCTAACCGATTTGCTGATTTCTGTATGTCTGCAGGAAAAGATTTTACTAGAAATCGTAAAATCTCATTTGAAACTGTTCTCAAAACTATTATAGGTATGGAATCTAGCAGTCTTACAAATGAACTTATTGATGCTTTTGGAATAAGCCCAGATATGCCATCTGCATCAGCCTTTATCCAACAACGTAACAAGGTTAAAGCAGAAGCTTTTAAGGCTGTTTTTGATGGCTTTACGTCTAATCTCATTAACGAAAAAAGTGATATCCTGCGTATCCTAGCAGTCGATGGATCAGATATTCAAATTGCTACAAATCCAGATGATCTATCTTCATATCACCCAGGTACAAATGGACAAAAACCTTATAATCTACTTCACCTTAATGCGCTGTTTGATTTGAAGCACAAAATATATACAGATGCTGTGATTCAAGGACGCATGGATTGGAATGAGCATAATGCATTACAAGAAATGATTGACAGGTCAAACATTAGAAAAGCTTTAGTGATAGCAGATCGTGGCTATGAATCGTATAACAACATGGCCCATATACAAGAAAAAGGATGGTATTTTTTGATTAGAATTAAAGATGGTAAAACAGGCATAAAAGAAGGCCTGACACTTCCGAATGTTGATGAGTTTGATGCGAAAATTTCTCTTAAACTCACACGCAGACAAACCAAAGAAACAAAAGAATTATTAAAAGATAAAAATCACTATCGATTTTTGCCAAGCAATGCAACGTTTGATTATCTGCCCTTAAAATCAAAAAAACATGACCCAGTACAGTTTTACACGCTTAATTTTAGAATTGTTAGATTTAAGATTACTGAAGATTTGTATGAAACTGTGCTTACAAACCTAGATGCAGATTTATATTCATCAGAAAAACTTAAAGAACTGTATGCTTCACGTTGGGACATTGAAACATCTTTTCGGGGCTTAAAATATACGATTGGAATGCTTGATTTTCATTCAAAAAAGGCGATGTGCATCCATCAAGAGATCTATGCACATCTTATAATGTATAACTTTGCAGAAATGATTACCTCGCACGTAGTCATTGAAAAGAAACAAAGAAAATACACTTATAAAGCCAATTTCACCGTTGCGGCACATATGTGTAGATTATTCTATCAGGGGAAAACAGCATCACCTAATTTAGAAACCATTATATCACGAAATATAATACCTGTAAGACCTGATAGACATCGCGAGCGAAAACTAACAGCAAAAATCTTTCATGGTTTCTTATATAGAGTAGCATAATTTCAACACAATAGAATAATTATTTTGAGACAGATAAGAATCTGTCTTATTTGAGTACAATAAAAAAGAGAAAAGCAGGAAAGCATTTAAGCCTTCCTGCTAATTTCCTTTTAGTCCGCCTCTTTTACAATGTTAACTTAATGACATTGTCAAATTGGAGGGATTGTTTTTCTTGCTGTAGCTTTTAATGTTATAACATGGCTTGTATATGGAAATAAGGAAATACTATATTGGACTATAGCACTGACATTAATTTGGGTAGTATTATGTGTGCCATTAATATGGACTAGAGAGATCGTCAGCAGAAAACGGATTGGTAGAATGATTCGTGGGTTTACAGATAATGCTGATCAATTTAAGCCAATTTGTATATTTGGTGGAGATTTGAATTTTTTTGGTGATGTTGTAGTTAATATAAAGAGGTTAGATAGAATTTTAAAAAATAATAATATCATTGAATACAATAAACAATATAATCAAATAAAAAATAAAGGGTTTAGGAAGATACAAATTCTTTGTATGAAGCCAGAGGGTGAAAGTGAGGAAGATAAAAAAACAAGGATTAGAATCGGTTATTTAAAAGAAAAATTGAAAGGAAATCTAGAAATTAAATTTTTTGAAGAAAAGGCGTGTGATGATTGTCCAGATCGAAAGAACTGTTTAGCATGCGAAGTATGCAAAAAATGCCCAGAGGGGAAAGCATGCAAAAGAACAGAAACTCAGATATGCGATAAATTAAGGGAAAGTTTTCAAAGCAGATGTTATAACCCAGATACTCAACTGAGGGGGCGCATAGTAAAAAGGAAAAGTGATGGTTCGACAAGTGCAGCTATCGTGACAACACATAAGTCAGGGAAATCCTACATATTAAAAGAGTATAGTAGTAATACAAAGGAGTGTACTATTTATTTAAATATTTGGGATGTATGGTGGAAAAAGTGCAAAGTTGATGAGGATTTTATAAATCAGTGTATTACTGATTATAAGAATTTTATAAGTGCCGAAGGTGAGTGAATATCATGAATTATGTGATTGCTGAAAATTATTTATGTTTTCTTGCACTATTAGAGATGGTTATATATGAAGCCACAGGTTTAAAAATAACACAGAGACAACTTGCTGAAGAGTTTGGAATAATAGTTCCCTACGGTTGTAAAATAAATATCAATAACATTATGTATAGCTACGTAGAAAATGATTTGGGTGTGATGATTTCGGAGAAAAGATTGCAAACTTTTTTTGATAAAAATGGAATTGGGCTAAGAATAAAATATATAGATGCTATACATATTAATGAATTGGACATAGATGTCAGATTTGGAAAGTATTTAAGAGAAAAAAAATATGTTATTTTAGCATATAGTTATGGCATGCTCTATAATAAATTTAATCATAGTAGTCTCGGACATGTTGCACTACTTGAAGAAGTGAGAGGGGAAGATATTATTCAAATCTATGATCCTGGTCCTGATGAAGCAGGGGTTAAGGAAATAAGTATCTTACGAATGTATGATGCAATGAGAAAAAAAGGAGGATTATACATTATTGATAAAAGTGAGGAAACGTAATGAAAAGAAAAGTAGTGGCTGAAAATTATTTGTGTTTTTTAGCATTGTTAGAAATGATAATTGAAGATGAGCTTGGGGTAACAATTACACAACGTGATTTGGCAGAAGAATTTGGGGTGATAATTCCACCGGGATATGAATTAAATATTACTAATAAATGTTATGGAAATAATGATAATGATTATGGCGTTCACTTGAATGAAACTATATTAAATAATTATTTTGAAAAGAAAAATATAAGTATTCGTGCCACGTATTTTCATGTAAATCCATTTGAAGACTTAGAACTAGATGAGTATGATAATTCAGAATTGAGACGAGGGAAGCATATCATTTATACATATAGTTATGGGGATTTATTTCATGAAAACGATAAATTAGAGATTGGACATGTTGCACTTTTGTGGGAGGTTGCTTCAGAAAATGAGTTGCTAATCTATGATCCTGGTCCAAGAAATGCAGGAATTAAAAAAGTGAATCGTCATAATATGTATGATGCAATGAGATATAGGCATGGAGGAATATATGTATTGGAACGATTAAAGGAATATGAATGTATATAATTAGTATTTGGGGGGCGTGGGGATAAAAGTCTTCATTAAAAAAGAAACGTAATGGTTAATGAACATGTAAATATATGACGAATGTGGTATAAAAACAGCAGATAGAGATATTGAGCAATTTGTAGGAAAATTTATGGATATAAAAATATAAGAAAGACTAGAGTGATAGATAATTATGAGTTATCCGTTGGTTTTTTACATGCAAAGACGATTATTATTTCATTATTGGTATGTGTATATTTACAACATATGAGGAGGAAATTAATGGCTGATACGTACTTAAAAATGGATGCCGAATATTGTTCTCAGGGAGATACATCCGGCAAACATAATCCTAAAAAAATATTTAAAGAAGCTGTTGGTAATTATCTGATTGATGAAAATGATATAAAGTATCTTGATATGCAAATGTTCAATAGTGCTGCAAATTTTGGATACAAAAATTCAGTTTACACACAATGTATCACAAAACAAATAGACATAATGCCGTGTTTAGCGGCGGAATTTATGAACGAAAATAGAATATTACTTTCAAAGAAAATATGCGATTATATGTTAGAAAAGTATAATGTGAAAGGTAGAGTTCATTTTACAGTCGGCGGGGCTCAAGCTGTCGATGATGCGTTGAAATTAGCTATGAACTATACCAAAAATCATGGAATCATTACTTTTGAAGGTAGTTATCATGGTCGGACAATGGCATCTTCGAGTGTGAGTTCAAGTTATAGATATACCAGACAGTTTGGAAGCGTAATTGATACTTATAGAATTCCTTTTCCGAATTGTCAGTCTTGTGCATATGACCAAAAAAAGGATTGTGATCTCTATTGTGTCAAGCAAATACGTAGATTGTTTGAGAGTGAATTTAGAGGAGTTTATGACACAAACAGTAAAGAATCCCGATATCAAACCTTTTTGTTTGAACCAGTGTTAGGTAGGGGCGGATATGTTTTTCCTCACGACACCTATTTCAAAGAAGTATTCAACCTACTAAAACAATACAATGTCGTAACAATTGCAGACGAAGTACAGATGGGATTCTACAGAACCGGTACACAATGGAGTTTTGAGCATTATGATATTGTTCCTGATATTATTTTGTTTGGTAAAGCGATCACAAATGGGCTTTGGCCATTATCTGGAATTTGGGCAAAGGAGGAAATTATTTCACCTAAATTATGGCCAATTGGATCAACGCACTGTACCTTTTCTGGTCATCCTCTTGGAACTGCTATTGGATTAACAACGTATGAATTATTGGACAACCACGAAACTATTTCCAAGATAAAGAAAAGTGAACAATATTTTTCTAAAACAATCCAAAAATTGGAATCGAAATACCCATTTATTAAAAGAGCACAAATAAAAGGTCATGCGGCAGGTCTAGACTTGTATTTACCTAATAGCAACAAACCAGCCACAGAAAAAGTAAAACAATTAATAGACATGGCTATTACGCAACCAATTACAGTAAATGGTCAAAAATATGGATTGATACTAACGGCCGGAGGGATGTTCAATAATAGTTTAATGCTTTCGCCTTCTGTATTTATCGACGAAGAAGATTTAAATCTTTTTGAAAATTTGTTTGAATCCTACATAGAAAAGATTTTTAAATAATGCTACAAGTAACTATACTAGATATCCCATTGATGTTTGTTCCAAATGATGATCAATGGGATATATTATAGTATACGATTAGTCAAATAAGTCCTCAAAAAAATCATTCATAAAGGAACTATATGAGACCGAGATGGTTATTTTTTCCAGAAAATCTTTTACAATATCTCGTTGTAGTATGTTGGAAAGATTTGAAAACAATCTATACCAATGTAACTGTTCCAATGTCCTGTTTTGCCATTTTGGTTTATTATTTCGACTTATTTGCAATAATTCTTCTTGGCTAATATTCAATTTGGTTTTGTTGACAAAATCAATGGTTTGTGTCGGATATCGTAAATAATTTTCAGCTAAAATACGTCGAATCCCCTTTTTTATTATCTCATGTGGATAATCTACAAGATTTTCTAAAGCAGCAAAACCTTCTTGAGGATAGATGCTGATCATCTGTCCCAACGCATGTACAATTCGCAGCATTTCGCTACAATTTCCTGTAAGGTCAAGATTATATGCTAATTGCCAATACTGACACAAATACTCATTACCATTGTTCCATGATTTTTGTTCTTTATAGCATAGACCAGGAGCCGTATAAAAATAAAATGCTAGAGGATTGAATCCATCTTCAAAATGTTGTTCAAATTCGTCTGAAAATCGTAGTAAAGTAGCACTTCTAACAGCTGGTGTTTCAAATAATACCTTTTCATATTTTTTAACAACCTCATCAAAAAACAAATTAAAATTGTCTTGCTGTGTCATATTTAAAGACATAAATACACTACTCAAATAAAAATCAAGTATTTTAACTAAATCTTTTTGCTCGAAATTATTAATAGCGTTTTGAAATACTTCTGTTGTATGAGAAAGATTATTTTGAGCTGATGCTATGGTTATAAAATTGCAAATCAAAAAAATCCACGCATTATTTATATCTGTTGCCAAAGAAGCCAATTGTAGGTATTCCTGCAAACTTATTGGATTGCCAGACAAAACAGTCATGATAGTACTACGAAGCGTTTCGTTATTAATAGCATTTACAAATTTTTCTTCAACATCTGTTCCAGAATTAAATAATATGTTATACGCATATTTTTTTATCTGCTGTATAGAATACGAAAAAGCCTCTGATGAAAATATCTGGTCTTTCTGCTTTTGGATAATTGTCTGCCAGTAAGTAATCGTTTCTTGATAAAGTGTTTCATTCATAATATCAGGCCCCCACTGAGTGAGGAGATATATAAAATCTATAAAATTTGCTTTGGTATTCTGTTGTAAAAAACGAGATTGATAAGAATCAATATAAGTCTTCATTTCGCTCAAATGAATCGGCAGGGGCATATGCTGATGCATGTAATCATTTTTAATCAAGAAAATATCATATTTCATTTCGGGTTTAATGTTACTTATGTAATTTAATATTTTATGAGGATCCTTAGGCGAAAAAATTGCTGTATAGCATATATTTTCAAGCAGCCATGGAATTTCATTGTCTTCTAAATTGGAATTTAAAATATAATTTTTTAGATGTATATATTTTTGTTGAAAAAAATTTTTGAAAACATCGTAAACAAATTTTTTCAAATATAAATCTTCCGTGTTAATTTGATTAACTATTTTATTAATTTCATCAATATTCTTCCTTATATGTTCCGCAGAATCTATATCAGAAAACATTCTTACATACGCATTTCGTATAATAGAATTTTTCAACATCTCCCCAATGTTAACGAAGTCTATGGATTCAGTTGTTGTGAATTGTCTTTTTAAATATTTGTAATAATAATATTCTGTATATTTGTCATATACAAAATTTCCATCAGCATCCAGTATTTGATTATCTTGAAGGTGCTTATCAAATATTTCTTTTTTTTCTTTTACTAAATGATGTAATATGTGATAAGCACGTTTTTCTAAGTATAATTGGAGTCCCATTTTATTGATATTATTATTTTTATCACATATCAATCTTTCAATATAAACACCCATAAAATCATTCAATGAGCAATCAGCTACATAGTCCTTTTTAGATATTAACTGCCATATATACGGATTTCTAAGTAAGGAATATATTTCATCTGATATCGGAAATTGGGGGGTAACTTTTTGCAGAAGAGTATTCACTTCTTTGTTAGAAAATTTTGATATACTAATACTGCTGTAAAAACTCCTTTGGTATGAAGAATCATTAAGTATTTTATTTACAGTTTCATAGGAAGCTTCGTCTATACATATTATAAATTTTACGGTTTGGTATTGCTTTACTATATTCAGAAAGTCAAATAGTTCTTTTATATATTTTAAGGAATCTTCTTGTTCAGTCGAAATATGTATTTCGTCTATTGTAAACACAATATTAAGCTGTAATTCATTGCTCCATTTTGCAAAATTATATAACAGCGAAAAAGGCACATCTGTTTTATAGCCAATCCCCTTTGCAATATTTATTAAAACGCTTTCCGTTATGTCTCTGTTTAATTTGACAGGTACAAATAAAAGATCGTTATAGTATTGCATCATCTGTCCTACGAGAACAGATTTTCCCATTCCTTTTTTTCCGTGTAAAAATAGCGTCATCCTGTTTGCATCAATAAAGAAATTGTCCACTTGATCCATGAGATCTTTTCTAAAAACATAATCATTAGAAGGTGGATACTGTTCTTTTCCTATCTGTGATTTTGCCTGTACAATAGTAGGTAGGAAGTGAGGGTTGATATCAGAAAGTTCTTGGTCTCCCAAAAAAGAAAGACCAAGCTGTATGAAAAAATCATCAAAAGATATTGACACATAGTTAAAACGGTTCTGTTCTTTTAATACTTTTACTAAAGGTGATTCTGGTGCATGTTCATTAATGCCACACCAATAAATAGGAGTATTATCTTTCGGTTCCTCCATAAAAAATTCGGTTATTAAATTATCATATCCGCCATAACCAACTACAATAATAAAATACTCAGATAGAAGGTGAGATAGTAAACGGATAAAATCGCGTCCATATTGTTTGGTTTCTATTTCATTCGTCGTTAAATGAGAAACATATCTACCATATAAATCACCGTGCATTTTCAAATATATTGGTCGAATATCGTTTCTACTAGAATAAAAGGTATCTGGAATGGATACCCCGGGTGAATATATATCAAATGGATGTAATGAAAGTCTTTTTTCTGTTTCTTCTAGAACAGTATCAAAATTAGTGGTAACAACAGCATCAATATATTTCATTTCAGCAAGCAAAACTAATAATTCGTACCCTTCAGAAGGAGAAAACCTATCACGCATAACATTTTCTAATTCAGAGCACCTTCCACTTTGCGTAAATTTATTAATCAGCTTATCAAACGCTTCTGTTAATTGTTCTCCAGGTGCATTAAAAGGAATATCGATTCCGTTCATTTTAAGCAAATCATATTTTAATTGTGTAAATGTCTTTCCACCACTTGCAATATCTGCACCAGCTCCTATAAGAAGACAAACACCTTTTTTGTTTGTTTTTTTACTTTTTATAGCTTTAATATAATTAATAATATTGGAAGCCACATAATTCTCTTTTGCCATAAATAGGTTTTCTCCTGTTTGCATCGTTTCGTTTATAAAACCAACGGATAACTCATAATTATCTATCAATATAGGGGCATTAGAGACTAAAATTATTACGTGGATGCTTAGTGGTAAGTATATCTTTCTGCTTTGAAAGGGCTACATGTGTATAAATTTCTGTTACTGTAATGGAACTATGTCCCAGCATTTCCTGAATGTAGCGTATGTCAACATCTGCTTCTAGCAAGCATGTTGCAAAGGTATGCCGAAACATATGTGGCGTGATGTGTAGGTCGATAGCGGCAAGATTGCAATATTTATTAATCATTCGTCTGACTGACTGGTCAGATATTGGTAAGGAGTTTGTATTTGTAAAAAAAAAGCCACTTCTTTGTATCTCTGTAGAGAACTCATTTTCATATCTCATTAATAGTTGGATGACATCTTCATTCCCTATCTGAATAATTCGTTCCTTTGATCCTTTCCCATATATTCGAATTACAGCATCATGCAAATCAATGTCAGAGTGCTTTAAGTTGCACAATTCTGAAATTCGCATACCTGTTGAAAAAAGTGTCTCGGCTATTGCTATATCCAGTAAAGTACGTTTTTTTTGATAAGGTGTAGTGGATAGAGAGTTTTCTTTATATATTTCTGAAAGAAATGTTTCCATTGTGTGTAAAGGTATTGTTTTAGGTAGTAGTAAAGGTTCCCGGAATTTTGTTCTTATTTTATTGAAAGGATTATTACTAATAATGTTTTTATATTCTAAATAGTGGAAGAGAGCTTTAAGAGAAGCAACTTTTCTTTTGGCGGTTTTGGGTTTGAAACTTTGATTGAGGTGACCGATATAGGATTCAATATCGGAAATAGTTATAGCAAGTATAGCTGGGTTTTCAAAGAAAACAGAAAACTGTGTAAGATCGATGCGATATGCCTTGAGAGTCTTTTCATCAAGTCTTTTTTGTGTTTTACAGTAGATAAGATAATTTTCAATTATTGAATTTGTTGTAGTCTTCATATGATTTTCTCCGTTGTTTTTTACTAAGTATTGAAGATTTTGAGGATGTAAAGCAAGTGATAAAATGGGAAAAAATATGGAAAAACAGAATTATATGTGTTATAGTATATACACTAGGTGTAGTTTGCCCATGGCGCACAGTAGAAGGCGGTTTATACAATGGCTAATGTGAAAAAAGTATTAGAAACAGAAGTAAATGGATTGAAAGTTAATCTCTTCGAATATGATATTGAAAGCGAAGAAAGTATCAGCCAAATAAAAGAATATTTAATAAATAAAGTTAAAATTTCTAAGGTTCATAATACTGCAGAATATGATTTGACATATTATGGAGCACAAAATTTGGATCCAGAGTTTGTGGCTAGGTTTAATGAACAGGTTGCCAAAATAAACATTCCTAAAAAATCAGCAATACCTCAGTTTGATGTACGTAGAGAAAGAGTAACAGAGTGGATGGCACAATATTTATTAGAGCAAGAGTATGGTTGTATATTTTATGACGAAGCTGATAAAAGGATAAATTTGAAAGCCGTTGAGATTGACAAACATACAGATGGAATAGATGTTCCAGGAATATGGATAGATAATGATAAGATTCGCTTTGTAGTATGTGAGGTGAAGGCGTCAGAAGAAACGAAAATACCATGCAATTCTTCGCAAGGTTTACAAGAAGATATTCAGAAAGCGATTGATAATGCGGATAATCGGGTTACGAGAGAAATCTTGGAGTATATGCATGGTATAAGAAATGTCAAAATACAAGATGGGTTGTTAGAGAAAATAGTGGAATTTCTAGCACATTTGATTTCCGGAGAAAAGAAAGATTTAGCTGAAAATATAATGTTTTTCCCATTTCTACTTAGAAATAATGAAAAAATTGTTCTGGAGAAGAATATAGACGATTATAAAAACTTTTCTTTACAGCGAGTAAAACGAGAAAATGTCGAAAACATAATCTTGGCATTTGAAAAGCAATTCACAGATTTTAGTAATAAAATTTATGAAGAGGCAATAGGTGAATAGGTATGGAATATATTAAGAGCATAATTAATTCAATAGAAAAAGTATTTGATGTAAGCGAAGAAAATATTTCTTCGCTTACTGTTATGCTCTCAGATATTGAGGCAGGACGTTTGTATAGCAGATTCTCTGCCGAAGAACAAAGAAAGAAATACATAAATAGTGATTTGCTTTCTAAAGTGGATTTATTAAATGCATTATTAGAGATTATTTTAGAAAATCCGAATATGGATTTAATTGAAAATGAGAAAAGAAAAGAATTGCTTGTAAGTTTGTGCGGAACAATTGCATCTTTGTATGAGCAAATTTTAGAACAGACTAGTATAGATGAATATTGGAATAATATGACATATTTGGTTATGTATAGCATGTTGTCATATATGGCAGATCGCCAAACAATTTCTGATTTAATTATAAAAGATTATAGTGTAAAACTTATTCAGACAGAGAATTTCTATAATGAGGCGCTGACGATACAGAAGTTAGAATATGATGCCTATTATTTGATTGTTTATTTAATGAGCAACATAAAGAATTATGAAGGGCTAATACAGTTAAATACATTTATTGATAGGGCAAATGAAAATTTATTAAAAGTACAAAAAGAAGAGCTTGCAAAGGAAGAAATAGATATTTCTATTGGGTTAAAAATAGCCTCTTATGGGAATGTTATTTATTTGACAACAATTTTAAAAGAATATCTTTTTGCTGGTAAAATAGTTGATTCAGAGAATCAGGATATTTATAGCGTTATTGATATGTATTCATATAATGCATTTCATTTATTGTCAAATGAGAGCATTGATTTAAAGCTAATAGGACATTTATTAAGATATGCGTATGAGAAAGTAGCAGAAAATTCAATATGGAACATAGCCGAGAAATCACCTTTAATAAGAAAATTTATTGAGAAAAATTTATCATCAGGAGATCGATATATTTATTCGTTGTTGCCGTCTCAAAGAGAAGTCATCTCAGATGTATTGACGCCTAAAAAGAGTATTGTTGTAGGAATGCCAACGAGTGCGGGAAAGTCATTTCTTGCTGAAATGCAGATATTGTTTAGTATTCATAACTTTAAAACAGCGGAGTTTAATCCTACCGTTTGTTATGTCGTCCCAACAAATGCACTGATTGATCAAGTTAAAATGGATTTACAAAGTGACTTCAAGGAATTTAATTTTAATATTGAAACAGCGTTGCCATATTATGATGTTGATGAGATTGAAAATGAAATTTTGATGCGTGAACATATTGATATTTTGATTAGTACGCCTGAAAAGTTGGAAGCACTTGTAAGACAAAATCATCCGTCAATAAGAAATACGCGTTTAGTTATTTTGGACGAAGCACATAATTTGGGAGATGCTTCGAGAGGTTCTAAATTCGAGTTGGTTTTATCCTCTATAAAGCAGAATATGAAAGAGGCTAATTTCTTGTTGTTAAGCCCTTTTATTAGTAATGCGAGGGAAATTAGTGAATGGCTAGCGGACTCTCCTAGAAATGCGGATACTGTTTCGATAGAATGGGCTCCAACAAAACAATATATTGGCTGCAACCTGTTGAATACTAAAAAAACAGAATCAGTTCTCCAGTTTTATAAGTCTGCAAGAAATCAATTGGGAACGGAAAACGTTGAAATTGCTTTGTGTTTAAATCCTCAAGCTGTGAAGACAGAACTAAATCATGATAAAGTTGATAATGCTGTTCGGCTTTGCGTGATTTTAAATGATTTTATTGAGCAAGATGGGAATATCCTGGTGTTATGTGGTGGAAGGGGCACAACTTTGAAATTGGCTTTGGAGGTAAAGTGCTTTTTTGAAACAAAGAATATGCTACAGGATATGAGTGAAGATGAGGAGATTCAACGAGCAATAGAAATTGTAAGATTAGAGAACGGAGATGAGGATTCTTTAGTTGAATGTTTGAAATTTGGTATTTGTTATCATAATTCGGGGCTGTCAAGTCTCGTTAAAGAAACTATCGAGGAACTAGTTAGGAATAATAAGATAAAGATTATATTTGCTACTACCACACTTGCTCAAGGAATGAATTTCCCGATAAACACAGTTATTTTTGACACAGTTAAGTTGCGAAATAAAGGAAATTTGTCAAACGCCGAGTTTTGGAACATAGCTGGAAGGGCTGGAAGGGCATACAAGGATAAAGAGGGATATATAATACTGTCGTATGCTAGTTCTCAGAAGGAAACAAAGGCTGAAGTAATAAGATATATTGAATCGGATTTGAAAGAGGTGATATCCTCTTTGAATACTTTCTTTGCTGGCAATACGGCAATAAGTCTTGATTATAATGTATTGAAAGACCCGAAAAATGCGCCAATATTAAATCTCTTGCAATATATAAACCATATTTTGAATATTAGTTATGATTATGATATTAGTCCGAAAGATATTGCTAAAATTAGAAGTATATTAACGGATTCATATTTGTATCATAGTTTGAGCAAACAAGAGGGATTTATTAACGCGCAAACTAAGTTAAATACGTTTGTAGCACAGTATATTCGCCATGTTAATGACAATAAAAAGGATGATATGGTAAAAGCAGATGAATTGGGTATTAGCGATATAAGTTATACGAAGGTAAAATCCATAATTGGAGCTTTTATTAACCGATTGAGAGAGAATGGTGATAGTGAGTATAAGGCATCGGAAATAATTCTTCAAACTAAGAATGTTGAACGATTGACAGAGATTATAAATATTATTGCAAGAATTCCAGAAATTAAAATAGAAATGTTAGGTCAGGGTAATTTAGATCCGGAAAGCATTGCGAAGTTACTTTTGGGATGGGTAAACGGTGATAAAGTAAAGGATATTGCAAAAAATATAAAGAGGACTGGACAAAGTGATGAAGAAGTGATTTCTTTGTGCAATCGGTATCTTAATAGTCAAATGAAGTCTTATATGCCATGGGGAATGAATATATATCAGGCAGTAAGTTATGATTTGCAGACTGAGAATGCTCAAATGCTCCCTTCCTATATTTATTATGGTGTGTCCAATAAGGAAGCTGTAATTGTGTCGAAATTGGGAGTTCCACGATTTGCTGTTAATAA
>JAUNJF010000020.1:35490-60438 GCA_030533405.1 Eubacteriales bacterium | reverse complement strand
GAAGTGATTGGCTGATCAACAACATTCCTTTTACCATATACTGAAGCATCTATTTTCTCATAATGTGTTTTAATTTTCTTACCCTTAAGCTCAATCAAACGCAAAACAGAAGAAAATGATATTTGGTATCCATGATCTGTTGTACTAACATCTTTAAATTCAATATGGGCAATATCACAGTCAATCACATTTTGATAAGAATTAATCGCATTTAACAAACTACATCTTGCAAAAGCATTCACTTCTTTATAGGATTTTGCCATGTGAATATTTTTTATTTTATATTCTAAATTCTGTAAAAAATCATCTGTAGAAAACCACTTCCACGCATCTTTTGTAAGTTTTTCGTTCACTACTGTAGCCCAAACATTTTTTAAAACTACTGAAATAATAAACAACATTACAAACAGAGACGGAACAAATTCAAATGGAAATGCAGCAGCTAAAACAATTCCATAGCTCAGATTAACAGTCTTACCAACAATGATTGCCCCCAATACCATTGTAATAAAAAATGTCAGCCACGCTTTGAATATAGTACCATAATATTTCGAAACACGATTTTCCTGCATAGAAAATGCTGCAATTTTCGGTTCAAAATCGTTCACTGTAAATACAGCACCACAGGCATCACATCCATTGATAAAACCAGACAACGAATCTGCATAACCACAATTAGGACAAAATGTTTCCTGATTCTCATTAACATTTAAATTGAGAAATGTAATTTTGCTCGTTTCTTTTGATTTTATTTTTTTTATCTTTTTACCATTTAATAAAAATGTACGTCGTACCTTTAAAGCATCCTGACGCTCACCCATACTAAACTTTTCGTCTTTTTTCACATCAAACGGCATTTGTTCTGATATCGTGTTGGTATCAATAGACATATCAATTTGTACATTTTTTTCATCTAATCGTTTACGATTTAAAATCATACTTTGATAATATGGTTGTGTCACATCCTCTGTCAACGATTTTGCATCTATTTTATACCCCATGTACTGTATATATTTTCCCTTATACTCACGCGTTTTCTTCTCATAAACAGTCTGATTTTTTATTTGATCTGGTGATAATGTTTTGTAATATTCTTTTTTTGCATTATCTATTTGTTCTTGAATTGTTCCCGATCCATTCAGGTTAACCTCAACCATATTATTACTCTCCTAAATATCCTTTATTGTAATCGTTCCTGTAAATCACTTAAATAAATCAAGGCCTTCATTGGAGTCATATTCGATAAATCTAGTGCCTTTATATCTGCTACAACACTGGACTCTTCTACATTACCAAACAATGACATCTGTCCGTCTGCTTCCTTTTTCTTTCCTTTAGTAGGTCTTTTTTCCTCTAAAAGTTTAGGTACAATATCCGCTGCAGCAGTTACATTGATATCATGATCAGATAGTTCCGCAGATATTTCTTTCGCCCTAGCCAATACAACCTCTGGAACACCAGCAAGCTTAGCAACCTGGATACCATAACTCTTATCTGCACCACCTTTTATAATCTTACGTAAAAAAACGATATCATCGCCAGATTCCTTAACTGAAATGCAGTAATTGTTAACACCATCTAATTTCCCTTCCAGCTCAGTCAACTCATGATAATGCGTTGCAAACAAAGTTTTTGCACCTAATAAATCTGCAGAGCTAATATATTCTACAACTGCCCATGCAATGGACAAACCATCATAGGTGGATGTACCACGTCCAATTTCATCTAATATCAATAAGCTGTTAGAAGTTGCATTTCTTAATATGTTAGCAACCTCACTCATTTCTACCATAAATGTACTTTGTCCAGAAGCCAAATCGTCCGAAGCGCCTACACGAGTGAAAATACGATCAACAATTCCTATATCTGCTGATGTAGCGGGAACATAGGAACCAATCTGCGCCATCAACACAATTAAAGCAACCTGTCGCATATAGGTGGATTTACCCGCCATATTCGGTCCTGTAATAATAGACACACGGTTTGATGCATTATCCAGGAAGGTATCATTTGTAATGAATGAATCATTATTTAATACTTTTTCCACAACTGGATGTCTTCCTTCCTTGATATCTATCCTTCCCTCTGTATTAATACTTGGACGTATAAAATGATTCTTTTCTGCTACATACGCAAGAGATGCCAAGGCATCCAAGTCTGCAATTATTTTTGCAGATTTTTGAACTCTTTTTACTTCATCACCGATTTTATCTCTTACTGCAACAAACAAATCATATTCTAATCCAAATAATCGATCTTCTGCCCCAAGAATCTTTCCCGCGATGTCCTCTAATTCATCAGTTGAATAGCGCTCCGAATTAGCCAAGGTCTGTTTACGAATAAAATAATCTGGAACAAGATTTTTAAAGGAATTGGTAACATCAAAATAATATCCGAACACTTTATTAAATTTAATTTTAAGATTCTTAATTCCTGTATTCTCTCTTTCTTTTGCCTCCAAATCCATAAGCCACTGCTTACCATCAGACTTAGCAGCCTTCAATTCATCAACCACATCATGATAACCATCCTTAATGATTCCACCTTCTTTGATGGTAATTGGCGGTTCTTCCACAATGGAATCCTCAATCAACTGGAATAAATCGGATAGTTCCTCTAATTCATTTCCGTACTCAGCAAGAATTCCTGTATCAAATTCCTTCAGTATTGTCTTAACATGTGGCAAAATGCCAATCGAATTCTTAAAAGCAATTAAGTCTCTCGGATTAGCTGATTTCAAAGTTATTCGTGTCATCAAACGTTCCAGATCATATACTGCATTTAAATACTCACGCAATTCATCTCTGGTAATTAGAGAATCATTTAATGCTTCAATAGCATCTAAACGTTCCTCAATCATTTCCTTACGAATACAAGGCTGTTCCACCATGGTACGAAGTCTTCTTGCACCCATAGCAGTCTTCGTCTTATCTAATACCCAAAGCAACGATCCACGCTTATTCTTATCGCGCATAGTCTCACAAAGCTCCAAATTACGTCTTGACGCACTATCAAGTACCACAAAATCATCTACTTGATAGGTACTAATATGATTCATATGCTCAATACTACCTTTTTGTGTGTCTTTTAAATAATAGATGAGACATCCAACAGAACATACTGCATTGGGATAATCCTTTAATCCCATGCCTTCTAAATTCATGGTTTTGAACTGATCCTTAATCAGATTCTCATCCATTTCATACTCGTAATACCAATCTTCCATTACAGAAATCATGACATTCTCTTTACCACGCAATAATTGCAAGCGTTCTTCATTTGATTCAATATCCCTGACGGCCTGATTCATCAATATCTCCACTGGAGAAAACTTAGCAATCTCATCCATTACCTTCGAAAATGAATCTACCTCTGTCGTATAAAAATCACCTGTTGTAATATCCGCAAAAGAAATGCCGTAAACAAGATTATCTGCCTGATCCAATTGACTTAAATTGTAGCGATTTTTATCGTTTTTCTTTGAGGTTCCAAAAATACTCATCAAATAATTGTTCTTTGTCTCATTGAGGCTAGAAGAACTCATATTCGTACCTGGTGTTACAATCTGGATTACTTCACGTTTCACAAGTCCTTTTGCCTGCTTGGGATCCTCTACCTGCTCACATATCGCAACCTTATATCCTTTTTCAACCAGACGATTCATATAATTCTCGTATGCATGAAATGGGATTCCACACATTGGAGCGCGTTCTTCCATTCCACAATCTTTACCTGTTAATGTAATTTCCAATTCTCTCGAACAGGTAATGGCATCTTCAAAAAACATTTCATAAAAATCACCCAGACGGTAAAACAAAATACAATCTTTATATTCTTCTTTTGTTTTACAGTACATTTCCATCATTGGTGTCATAGTCTATCTACTCACTTTCTATATAAATCACTGTCCATTTCACACGAATAAATGTTATATGTCATTCTGTCAAAAGTACGCGATACGATTCGTCTTCCTGCAAAATGACACAAAAACCCACAATAAAAAGATTATAGCACATAAAAAAAACGGTTTCAAATGAAACCGTTTTTGATAGATTAACTAATAGTCGGATTTACCACCATGACAATTGCCACAAGCTCTAAATCCTTCAGCTTTTTCCCAAGAATCAAAATAAATTCGATTACGTTCGTAAGGGAGCCCATCACACTTTGGTGAATGATATACTTTGGAATTTCGATTACCAATCACCATTCCCTTCGTGTCATCAGGGCTCTCTGTGGTAGTACTCTGTTCTGTTGTTTTCTTTTTTTTCTGCGAATTTGTCTTTTTAGATATTACCTTTATCCTACATTTATATATTTTCTTTTGATTCTTTGCCTTAATAGTTGTTTTTCCAACAGAAACAGCAGTTATTTTTCCCTTTTTACTCACCTTTGCAATCTTTTTATTTGCAGATGACCAGATAATCTTTCCTTTTGCCTTCTTTAATTTTAATGAATATGTCTTACCCACCGATAAACTCAACGATTTCTTATTCAGCTTTGCCGCTGAAGCAGAATCACATATTAAAACCTAATTGTATCATATTCGGTTTTACTCTTCCACTCTTGTCTGGTTATTTTATATACCCTGGTTATCTCATTTTGCTCATCCTCATATTCACAGTCGAATTGGCATCCCCAAGACATTGCACACCTTGCGGAAGGCTCATTGGTATATTTCATATAAGAATATACTTCCTGAAAGGGAGTATTTTCAAAGGTCCAGTCTCTCACCGCAATTGCTGCTTCCTTCGCAAATCCCATACGTTGCATATCTTTTCGAATGTGATAACCAATCTCTGGCTTAATCGTACCATTTATTGTTTGCATCGTAAGCCCACAATCACCAATCAGTTCTCCAGTTTCTTTCAGACACACTGCCCATAGACCGAACCCTAAAACTTGATATCGTTCTGTATTACGTGTAATCCAGTTATGAACACGTGCATCATCAAACGTATATGGATAATGCTGCATAATATCTGAATCCGCAAGAACAGCGTATAGCGAATTAAAATCATTTTTATTCAATTCTCTTAATATTAACCGACTTGTTTCTATAATCATATATTTTTATTTCTCCTATCTTTTAGCAAAACCCTTCGTAAAATCCCATACATCCCACCAATTGCACAACCAATCGAATGGATTGTAATTGTATACTTTCCAAGAGCAATACCTGCGAGCATATAAATGACAATATAACGAAATGCTAGTTTTTTCTGTTTTACATCATAAGCAAATCGAAGATCAAAAATCATTTCAAAAATAAGTAGTCCAATCAATACAAAAATACCACCAGATGCTCCCACACCACTGTCATATGGTAAAAACATAATTCCAAAGAAGCTTGATAACACAATCCCAAAATTTAAAAGCAGAAACTGTTCCATTTCAGTAATCTTCATACGTAATAAATCCGCTACGTGTAACAACGCAAATCCATTTGCCACTAAATGCAAAATTCCATTGTGCAAATAACCATTTGTCAGGAGGCGGTACCACTGATGTTGTTTAAAAACCGCTGTATAATTCAAGTAGCCATAATCAAACAAATATCCACCACCTGTTGTAGCAATCCAAAAACGATTGCCTCCACCTAGCACAATCTGAACACCCCATACAAACATCATGCAAATCAGAATACTTATAGTCATCTTCGATTTTGATTTTAGAAACAATATCGTACGATTTATCATTTACTCACCCTTAACTGCCCAACGCATTTTAGTTGACCTTGCTCTTGGATTACGATTACATTCCTCTGCAGAAGGACGAATCACATCCTCAGCTACGTCACTATATAATCCACTTTTCTTTCCCTGCTTAAAGGCCTTCTTAACCAAACGGTCCTCACCCGAATGGAAAGTTAAAATGGCTGCTCTACCGCCTGGAGCCAAAATATCTGGCAATTTATCCAAGAAGCTATACAACACCTCAAACTCACTATTCACATCGATTCTTAATGCCTGGAAGCAACGCTGACAAGACTTTTTAACTGCTTCCTTACGTTCCTTTTCAGGTAAAAATGCAAGAGCTCTCTCGATTGCTTCTTTAAACTGAGTCGTTGTTTCAATCGGTTGTTTAATTCTTTTACACTTGGTTACCTCTGCAGCTATTTCATATGCATAAGGTTCATCTGAATTCTCCACGAACATACCTATGAGTTCTTCTTCCGAAACCGAATTCATACGCTGAGCGGCAGATTCACCTTTTTCGGGATTCAATCGTAAATCCAATGGACCTTCAAACTTGTAAGTAAATCCACGTTCTGGATTATCAATCTGCATAGAGGACACACCAAGATCAGCTAAAACAAAATTAAACTGACCAGCTTCTTCAGCTACTTTATCAATGTCTGCAAAATTCATATGCTTAATGGTCAAAATACTCTCATCAAATCCCTGATCTCTTAATCTTTTCTCCGTCTTAACACTTTCAATCGGATCAATATCCAAAGCATAAATGTGACCATTACCCTCTAAGCATTTCAACATTTCCTTTGTATGACCACCATATCCCAAAGTTGCATCTAATCCCTTTTGACCTGGTTGAATCTGAAGAAAATCCAATATCTCATTAACACAGATAGAAATGTGCATACCAGCAGGTGTGCTTCCCTTTGCAATCACCTTTTCAATGGTATCTCCATATTTTTCTGGATTATGTTCTTTATATTTTTCCTCAAAACGTTTTGGATGCGTTCCACTATAACGCACTCTTCTTTTATGCTGCTTCTCTTCCATGTTTTCTTTCCTCATTTCCTATACGATATATTTTCCAATTAAATTTCACTGAATATTTCATAAAATGGATTCTTCTCATTCCACTTCATTATATATTCATAAACCAATATCAGATCAAATACTTTGAACATCCTTTATTTCTAACAAACCTCGTTTGCATCCTTGGGTAGTTTTTGAACCAATTTCAAATAGGTTAAACACGCAACTTCTTCCCCTTCATTATACACAAATCCCATTGCTTCCGAAACGATTCTAGCATATTTTCCAAACAAATCTGTCATCAAAAATACCGAATTCCAACACTCCTCAACACTTCCACAGGAATATGTCCTCAAGTAATGGTTATAATCATTATCCGGAATCCATTTATACATATATTTAGCAGATTTACCGGTACTGACAGTAAAATCGGTGGTAACACCAACCTGCCAACAAAGCATTCGTTCTAACATTTTACGAATCACGAAGTTTAACATATCATTGGCATATGGCAATTCATTTCTCCACAAGCCCTTACCAACATTATTCAAACACCACCAAAATTCATTACAAGTAGATTTAAACTGTTCTTGATTCGGTTTTGCAACATAATAATCCTCATCTGGGTACTGCATAAACCAAACCTCACCAAAGCGGTCCGGCCAACCTTTATCCTCAATATAAGGCTTTGTGTCTGTTACAACATAGACAATGTCATAATCTTGAAAAATATCCTTTGGTACATTTGGATTTGTTCTAGATCCATTCATGTAAACCGCTTTTATCTTATCATCCTTTTGAGCAATTTCCAGAATTAAATCCATTATTTCCTGTTCTGAGCGCATACACTTTCCTCCTTTAAGTAAAATAGCACCTTAACATTTTGCTTCTAAGAAGGAAACTATGATACTTCTAAATTATCTATTACATTAACTAAATCCACTGAATGAACGCTGTCTTATCCGAACTATTATATCCAGCATTTTCATAGAATCTCAAAGTATTCTCGTTCTTTGAACCTGTAAGTAACATCATTTTATAGCAACTTGTATTTTCTGCAATATTCTTTGCGTAATCCAGGCACTGTGTAGCATAACCTCTACCTCGATAGTCAGCATGGGTAACCACATTTTCAACGAAGGCATATGGTCTTATTCCTCTTGTAAGGTTGGGAATGATAACACAAACACAGGAAGATACAATTTTCCCATCCACCTCATTCACAATGATATGATGATTATCATCCTGCAAAATAGTATCCCATGTAGAATATAAATGTTTTGTCATCTCCGGAACAGAATCCTCGTGCAAATACAAATATAATTCTAGTAGTTCCCTCAAATCATCGGCATGTATCTCTCTTACCATATGCTCACTTCCTAACTTCGTTTTCTTTATAATTCCTATTAACACTAATATATTACCAAAAACATGTAAACAGTTCAAACTGCTTTCTTATTAAGAATTTCCTAAAGCTAAAAAGAACGGAAGCTATTACACTTCCGTTCCCATTCATTATTCTAAATAGTTCTCATATCTCTGCTACAGAACACACATCCATTTTGTAGACATTTACTACTTAATCTTCTTCACAGGTCTTAATACATATGATTTCAAGGTCATACCTGTCACATCATGAAATAAAACAGAGCAATACCAGGTAGAATCTCCAATATCTCTTGAAAGCTTATTCAGTATTTTTGTTTCATCCACATGATTCTCAATCCAATCAATCATATGCTGAACCGTTTCCATCCATTCTCTCATCACATTTTCCTCCTGTGAGATAAGAATATCAAAATCTTATTTTAAATATTTGATATTTCTTGGGGTAAATCATGTTCTCTCATATCAATTAGTTTTCCAGCCTCATCAAATTCAAATTCCACAATCCATGGCATTTTCATTTTTATTCTGGCAAAATCCTCATACCCAAACGCAGGACGAAAATGTTGAATCACTGTACTCAGTGCAGTACCATGACTTCCAATAATTATATTCTTACCTTTATACTTCTCTATCACAGTTTCCAATGCAGCTACATTTCTTTCCTGCACTTCCTGCAGGCATTCACCATCCGATAACTTAAATGAAAAATCTTCCCACTGTTTTCTCGTAAAAGCAGTAAAATCATCAATCCACCCACTATCCACTTTACGCTCACGAAAGTAATCAATTATCACAATCTCCATCCCAATGCAATCTGTAAAGTCCTTAATTGTATCTATCGCTCTTTTAAATGGACTTGAAATGGCAACATCAATATTCTTATCCAATAAAAACTCTGTTACCCTTTTTCGATCTTCCAATCCCTTAGCAGATAATTCGCGTGTCAAATCATCATGATTATTAAAATTGGGCTCCGCATGGCGGATAAAATATACTCTAGTCATACTTACAAGTTTTCCCTTCTTATGCATCTAAGTTATTTTTGATAAATCAAACGAATTCATCTACAATACCGAATTCGACAATTACCCTCATCATCGAATTCCTCAATCTCATAAAGTAATGCTCCATCCTTATATATTTCATCATATATCTGACTTAGATTATCCGTCTTTCCACTAACAACCGTCCATGAATCCGGCAAATCAATCTCATAATTTGCCCCATCTATAATTCCATTTTTTAATGCAATGACATACTCAATGGATTCAGCTGTCCAATTGCAACCCAGGCCCATAAGTTTATCTCTGCCATACTGTTTACTCATTTCATCCCAGAAAGCACCTATAGTATTGTATTGCTCTTCATTTATAGTTGAAAAAACTTTTCTTATACCTACAAACTTCATTGTTCTCCTCCCATACTCCACGCCTTAGAAACTCTATATGCGTACGCACCTCCTTAGGCAAAGGAACGATAGTACAAAGAGGACCGAATGTATCCACCACTTAGACACTCCTCATTAAGCAGGATGCTTAACGCCTCAATTCTATAATTCGTATTAATCATACCTCACCTATATATACCACTGTTTTATTCGGCATAGTAACAATACCATCAACAGCATACTCCATAACCAATAATTCCCTTTCTGACATTTATTATATCATTTATTTTGTCATAAAAAATGCATATTTCTCGAATCACTTCAAAAAATATGCATTCTTTTAAGTTCTATTATTCTGATAGAATAATCAAATCATTTTTATTTAATTGCTGCGTGAATATCCTGTAATGACATTACACCAATCTCGCCTTCCTTAACTACTGTGCAGATACCTTCTGCAGTAGCCTTTGCAGCTGCCATAGTTGTCATATAAGGAACCTTAGCCTTAATAGCTGTCTTACGAATGTAGCTATCATCAAATACTTTCTCTTCTCTTGCAGTTGGAGTGTTGATAATTAACTGAATCTTACCATTCATAACCTCATCAACAATGTTTGGTCTACCTTCCTGCATCTTATTGATACGATCAGCCTTAATTCCATTCTGAATTAATAACTCATAAGTAGTTCCTGTTGCAACAATGTGGAAGCCTGCTGACTCAAACTGCTTAGCAATGTCAACAACCTCTGGCTTATCCTTACGGCTTACTGAGAACAATACAGTTCCTTCCTTAGGAAGCTTAGTCTGTGTAGCCTCCTGAGCCTTGAAGAACGCCTCACCAACATTTGTAGATAAACCAAGAACCTCACCTGTTGAACGCATTTCAGGTCCGAGAACAGGGTCAACCTCCTGGAACATATTGAATGGGAATACAGCTTCCTTAACACCGTAGTATACTGGCTTAACTTCCTTCATATCAACAATTGGAGAAGCCATACCTGTAAGCTCGCTTGTCATAATCTGCGTAGCTAACTTAACCATCTGTACATTACATACCTTTGATACAAGAGGTACTGTTCTAGATGCTCTTGGGTTTGCCTCTAATACATATACCTTGTTATCTTCGATTGCATACTGCATGTTCATCAAACCACAAACACCCATTTCCTCTGCAATCTTTCTTGTATATTCCTTAATAGTTGCAACTAAATCTTCTGGAATATTCTTTGATGGTAAAATACAAGCTGAGTCACCTGAGTGAACACCTGCAAGCTCGATGTGCTCCATAACAGCTGGAACATATGCATGCTTACCATCTGCAATCGCATCTGCCTCACACTCTGTAGCATGACGTAAGAAACGGTCAATCAAGATTGGACGATCTGGAGTTACACCAACTGCTGCAGCCATATACTGCTTCAATGATTCTGGCTCATTTACAACCTCCATACCACGTCCACCTAATACGTAAGAAGGACGAACCATAACTGGGTAACCAATCTTCTCTGCGATTTCAAGTGCCTCATCAACATTTACAGCCATACCAGCTTCTGGCATAGGAATCTCTAACTTCTCCATCATAGCACGGAATAAGTCACGGTCCTCAGCCATATCAATAACCTCTGGTGAAGTACCTAAAATGTTAACACCATTCTTCTTAAGGTCAGCAGCAAGGTTAAGCGGAGTCTGTCCACCAAACTGAGCGATGACACCAACTGGCTGCTCTTTCTCATAAATACTTAATACATCCTCAAGAGTAAGTGGCTCGAAATAAAGCTTATCTGAAGTATCGTAGTCAGTTGAAACAGTCTCAGGATTACAGTTAACGATGATTGTCTCAAATCCTAACTCCTTCAATGCAAATGCTGCATGTACACAACAGTAGTCGAACTCGATACCCTGACCGATACGGTTAGGACCACCACCAAGAATCATAATCTTCTTCTTATCAGAAGCTACAGTCTTATCTGGTGCATTGTATGTTGAATAGTAATATGCGCTATCCTCTGTACCAAATACATGAACTGGCTCCCAGCTCTCTGTAATACCATAAGAAATACGTGTCTTACGAACTTCCTCCTCTGATACTTCTAACAACTTAGCTAAGTAACGATCTGCGAAACCGTCTTTCTTTGCTTTCTCTAATACATCTTTAGCAGGAACAGAACCCTTCATTGCAAGAAGTGCTTCTTCTTCCTCAACTAATTCCTTCATCTGCTCAATGAAATAATGCTTAATCTTTGTAAGCTCGAACAACTCATCAACAGTTGCACCCTTACGAAGTGCTTCATACATAATGAACTGACGCTCGCTTGTAGGAACCTTCATCATATCGATAAGTTCTTCCTTAGTCTTATCATGGAAATCCTTAGCAAAACCTAAACCATAACGACCGATTTCCAAAGAACGGATTGCCTTCTGGAATG
The DNA here is from genome assembly GCA_030533405.1 of Eubacteriales bacterium. Classification (GTDB taxonomy): domain Bacteria; phylum Bacillota; class Clostridia; order Lachnospirales; family Lachnospiraceae; genus CAG-590. The sequence goes on along the minus strand of JAUNJF010000020.1, from coordinate 48,511 downwards.
CCTCCTTGTAGTTCTTACCAATACTCATTACTTCACCTACAGCACGCATCTGTGTACCAAGCTGGTCCTTAGAGTCTTTGAACTTCTCAAATGCCCATCTAGCAAACTTAATAACAACGTAATCTCCACCTGGAACGTACTTATCCAAAGTACCACATACACCACATGGAATCTCATCCAATGTTAATCCAGAAGCTAACATTGCTGATACTAACGCAATTGGGAAACCAGTTGCCTTAGAAGCAAGTGCTGAAGAACGTGAAGTTCTTGGATTAATCTCAATAACGATAATACGATCTGTTACAGGATCATGAGCGAACTGTACGTTTGTACCACCGATAACCTCTACCTCATTAACGATTGCATAAGCTTGCTCCTGTAATTTCTTCTGGCACTCTTCAGAAATAGTAAGCATAGGCGCAGAACAGAATGAGTCACCTGTATGAACACCAAGCGGATCAATGTTCTCAATGAAACAAACTGTAATCATATTACCCTTTGCATCACGAACAACCTCAAGCTCTAACTCTTCCCATCCAAGAATTGACTCTTCTACCAATACCTGTCCTACTAATGATGCCTGAAGACCTCTTGCACATACTGTTTTTAACTCTTCCACATTATATACAAGGCCACCGCCTGCACCACCCATTGTGTATGCTGGACGTAAAACAACCGGATAACCAAGCTTATCAGCAATTGCAAGTGCTTCTTCTACAGAGTAAGCAACCTCACTTCTAGCCATCTCAATACCAAGCTTATCCATAGTCTTTTTAAACTCAATACGGTCCTCGCCACGCTCAATTGCATCAACCTGAACACCAATAACCTTTACATCATATTTATCTAATATACCTGCACTTGCAAGTTCTGAACAAAGATTCAATCCTGACTGTCCACCTAAGTTTGGAAGAATTGCATCAGGACGTTCTTTCTCAATAATCTGCTCTAATCTCTTAACATTTAATGGTTCAATATATGTTACATCAGCAATACCTGGGTCTGTCATAATTGTAGCTGGATTTGAATTCACTAATACAATCTGATAACCAAGCTGTCTAAGTGCCTTACATGCCTGGGTACCAGAATAGTCGAACTCACAAGCCTGACCGATAATAATTGGACCCGAGCCAATAATTAAAACTTTTTTGATGTCTTCTCTTTTACTCATAATTACCTCTCATTCTGCTGTATTTTTTCACAGCGTATTTTAATTTTAACGACTATATAATAGTCTCTTTCAAAAGCAAAAAGAAAAGCTAGTAAATAATTACCAGCTTATAAACAATTATAATATTAAATAATTATGTGGGAAAACAAAAGAAACAGAAATAGAAGTATTTAAAAGAATGAAATCACAAATAGAGGAACTTTTCGTTCCAACCACTACATGATGATTCAATTCTTGCATAGTAACTGCCTTCATCTGTACTCCCATCCGTTTGCCCCTTTGCAAACCTATCATTTTCTTTTTGTCGCTCCCACCATTATAGCGAAAAAAATCGCTTTCGTAAACACTTAATTTAAATTTATACAAAATATACATATTCTTTTTATTTTATACTACATTATCGTGTGTTTTTTCTTTTAGACAAACAGGATTAAACCATTTCACCAATATAGTAAAATCCTTTTGATTCCTTTAATTTTACATTTTGGTACATTCCAATTAATGATGCTTCACCCGGAAAATGTACTAAAATATTATTAGATAATCTTCCTGTCAACAGGCTTTCATCCTGCTCATCCAATCCTTCCACTAAAACTTCCATGATTTTTCCTTCGTCTTTACTACAGGTTTCCTTCGCAATTTCCTGCACCTCTTCTAACAAACGATTGAAGCGGTCTTTGATTTCTTCCTCTGATGCAACAAACTCCATTGTTGCTGCTGGTGTTCCTGTTCTTTTCGAATAAATAAAGGTAAATGCAGAATCGAATCGAACCTTTTTTACAACATCTATGGTATCCATGAAATCCTCCTCTGTTTCTGTCGGAAAACCAACAATAATATCTGTTGTAAGCGAAATATCAGGTATCGCTGTTTTTATTTTCTCTACCAGTTTCAAATAATCCTCTTTTGTATATCTACGATTCATGTCATTTAATACCTTTGTGCTTCCTGACTGCATAGGCAAATGCAAATGTTTGCATATTTTAGTTGAATTTGCCATTACTTCAATCAATTCATCCGATAAATCCTTTGGATGAGAAGTCATAAATCGTATTCGTTTCAGACCTTCAATCTGTTCTACTTGTTGTAACAACGTTGCAAAACTAATTGGTTCCTCTAAATTCTTACCATAAGAATTCACATTTTGTCCCAATAACATTACTTCTGAAACACCATCTGCCACTAGAGATTTGATTTCTTTTATGATATCTTCTGGTTTTCTCGAACGTTCTCTACCACGTACATATGGTACAATACAATATGTACAGAAATTATTACATCCATACATAATATTAACACCACATTTGAAATCGTATTTTCGATCACTTGGCAAATCTTCTACAATTTCCGTTGTTCCTTCCCAAATATCAATAATCATACCATCGTTGTCTAGTTTGTTTTCAATTAATTCTGCTAATTTGAATACATTGTGCGTTCCAAAAATAATGTCTACATGTCGATAACTCTGCTTAATCTTTTCTACAACCAGACTTTCCTGCATCATACACCCACAAAGTGCAATCATCATATCTGGATTTTTCTTTTTATATTTCTTTAATTGTCCCAATCGACCATAAACTCTTAAATTGGCGTTTTCTCTTACTGTACAGGTATTCATAATCAAAAAATCTGCTTCTTCACTTTCTGTACGTTCATATCCAATTTTTTCCAAAATACCTTCTAATTTCTCACTATCTTTTGCGTTCATCTGACAGCCAAAGCATACACTACAATATGTTAATGGTCGGCCCAATTCCTGTTTCTTTTTATCAAGTCGAACTTTCAAGCGTTCCATTATTTCATGTTGTCTCATTGCTTCTAACTCATTCACATTTTGTTCTACTCTCATGTTATTCTCCATCTTAACTTTAAAAATCTATATTGTATTTCTTCTCAAGATTTGCAATATATTCAAATTTTGAATCAATACTTTTTTGCATTTCTTGCTGCCGCATTTCCAGTGCTACAGAATCATAATCCATTGTAGCATATAAATCATAATGATCTGATATTAACGTATCACCCTCTAAATAGGCTTTTACATAACGAATACCATCTTTATAGCCCAATTTTAAATTCATCTGAATATCTTCTTTGGAAAAATTAAGCGTGCCAGTAAGTAAACCACCTAAATCCTTATACGGTCTCAATAAATGAAATCTCGCATCCGGAAATGCAATTTGGTTAATTGTTGCCTCATTTGATAATGATAATACAAAAAATTCTCGACACCCCAAATCATAAAGTGGTCGAATCGGCATATTATCACATATACCACCATCTCTATATTTGACACCATCAAAGTCTACATCTTTATAAATAATCGGAAGTGCAGATGTTGCCTCCATCAATGTAACAATTTCATCTTTTGATTTATCATTTATTTTAAAATATTCTACCAAACATCCAGAAGCCTCTACAGGTGCTGTCGTCACATAAATTGGATATGTTGTTTGTTGTATCTTTTCAAATTTGATATAACGATATAACAATTCTCTCATCTTCTGTCTGGAAAAGAGTCCTTCCGTTCCATCAATCATTGTAATATCTGTATCAAACACAACTGACGGATTAATTTCATCCCACATTTCTATTCCAATATCTGTTCCACAACAAGAAATGGCTAATGCATTCAGTGCACCGATCGATACTCCGGATATACCAAAAATATTATTCAGATATCCTTTTTCTTCTAATGCTTTCAACACACCCATTTGATAAGCACCCTTTGCACCACCACCACACAAAACAATACCATATGGTTGACACATACGCAATCTCCTTCCAATCACCGTCAAAAATATAAATCATTCTACTTATTTTTAAGCAAATACGTAATTGCTTCTTTCAAACCATCTAAAGAAAGCGTGTACATATGAAAAAGTTTCGAAAGTGCTGCCTCTGACTCCATCCAATGAAATGACGAGGCCATATCTTTATGATATCTTGGATTTAACCAGACACATTTTTTATACTTACTATTTAATAACTCACACCACTCGTAACCAGAATGTCCATCATTTGGTCCGCGATAATTACCATTTTTATCAAATAGTTCTTCTGGTGCCATTTGTGCATCCCCAACAATAATCACTTTATAATCCTTGTCGTAATGCTTAAATAAATAATCCAAATCAACCCAGTCACCTACTTCACATTCTGCAGTCTTATAAACTTTAGAATAAATACAATTATGGAAATAATAAGTTTTTACATCTTTAAAATGATTTGCTTTATGAACTGCCTGAAATAATTCATTACACAACTCCATAAAAGGAATCATTGTACCTCCACAATCAAATAACAGCAACAACTTTACTGTATTTTTTCGTGGTTTATCAAATTCCAATTGCAAATATCCACCATTATCACAAGTTTTTTCAATAGTCTTATCTATATCTAATTCTGTTCTTGGTACATCTAATCTTGCCGAATATTGACGCAATCTACGAAATGCAACTTGAAATTGGCGCATATTCAATACTCTGTCATTACGAAAATCCTGATATTTACGTTCTCCCAAAACCGAAAACGCACTCTTCATACCTGACTGCCCACCAACACGAATTCCACCAACATTTCTTCCATGATGTCCAAAAGAAGAACCGCCTGACGTACCAATCCAATGATTTCCACCGTTATGCTCCGAATTTTGCTCAGAAATTCGTTCACGAAACATTCTTTTTACAGCAGTTGCATCCTTATCCTGCTGATATGCAAACATGGCATTTTGTGCATCAAATTCCATGTTTTCTCCCTTATCCAACCACTCTCTCAACTTATTCAATGATGCATCTTCTGATTGTACGTTTTTGAAAAATTCCATAAATGCCATATCAAATTTGTCATAATCCGATTCTGATTTCACTAAAATCATCCGACTTATATAATAAAAACGAGTAAAATTGGATTCCATCAATCCTTGATCCAATGCATCCATGAACGTCAACCATTCTGTCATTGACACATCTAATCCCTTTGCTTTTAGTGTATAGAAAAATTCAATAAACATATAGTTTTCCTCTTAGTAAAGCTTTGCCTTTTTTAGTGTCTCTAAATCCTCATCTTTTTTCAACAATACTCCAATAAATGGAAGTTCTTCTCGTAAATGCTCTGTATCCACTCCACTTAATAATAACGCCTGAATCCAATCAATCAACTCTGATGTACTTGGTTTTTTACGAATATCTCGTAATGAGCGAATCCAATAAAATGTATCCATTGCATTTTTTAATACATTATCCTCTAAATGCTCAAAATGTGCATGTACAATTTCTTCCATCTGTTCTCTTTCAGGAAATGTAATATAATGGAAGATGCATCTTCGCAAAAATGCATCTGGTAATTCCTTTTCTGCGTTGGAGGTAATAATAACAATTGGTCTGGTTGCCGCTTTTACGTTTTCTTTTGTTTCATGAATGTAAAACTCCATTTTATCAAGTTCCCACAATAAATCATTCGGAAATTCCAAATCTGCTTTGTCAATTTCATCAATCAACAAAATCACCTGCTCCTCAGATTTAAATGCCTCACCAAGTTTTCCCAACTTAATATAATGTGCTATATCTTCCACTCCACTTTCACCAAACTGTGAATCATAAAGTCTTTGAATCGTATCATATACATAAAGTCCATCCTGCGCCTTTGTAGTAGATTTGATATTCCATATAATCAAGTTCTTATTCATGGATTTGCTAATTGCCTCTGCAAGCATTGTTTTTCCTGTTCCTGGTTCTCCCTTAATTAACAATGGTTTTTGTAAAGCAATTGCAACATTGACAGCTGCCATTAATTCTTCACTTGCAACATATTCGGTACTTCCTGTAAACTTTGTATCCATTTCCGTCTCCTTTTTCGTAAAAAATGATAAAAGGGGTTGTCCACTAAATACTTTTTGAAACGCTTAGTGACACAACCCCACTTCCAACTTTATGGTCTCACTTGTCCATTACCATAAATAATATACTTATTTGTTGTAAGTGCTTCCAATCCCATCGGACCTCTAGCGTGTAATTTTTGAGTACTAATTCCGATTTCAGCACCAAATCCAAATTCAAAACCATCTGTAAATCTTGTTGAAGCATTTACATATACAGCAGCTGAATCAATTTCATTCAAAAATCTTTGTGCATTCTCATAATTTGAGGTTACAATCGCCTCAGAGTGTCCAGTTGAATAATGATTAATATGTGCAATTGCTTCTGTAATCGAATCTACTATCTTCACGGAAATAATCTTATCCAAAAATTCCTGCGCAAAATCTTCTTCTGTTGCAGGCAAGATTTTCTCATCAAACGCTTGTGCAAGATCGTCACCTCTAATCTCACACTCATTTTCTTTAAACAATTCCAAAATTGCAGGCATAACCTTTGATGCGATTCCACTATGTACCACAAGTGATTCACAAGCATTACAAACACCTAGTCTTTGTAGTTTTGCATTTTTCACAATAGAAACAGCCATATCCACATCAGCAGATTCATCTATGTATACATGACAATTTCCTGTTCCTGTTTCTATTACTGGTACTGTAGCATTTTTTACAACAGACTGAATCAAACCTGCACCACCTCTTGGAATTAAAACATCAATATACTCATTCATCTGCATCATCTTTGTTGCAGTCTCACGACTTGTGTCCTCTAACAAAAATACTGCATTCGGTGTAACATGATTCTCAATTAAAGAGGTTTTGATAATATCAACCAATGCAATATTAGAATGAATCGCATCAGAACCGCCTCTTAAAATGACAGCATTTCCTGTTTTAAAACAAAGAGAAAATGCATCAATTGTTACATTTGGTCTAGATTCGTATATCATACCAATTACACCCAGGGGAACACGTTTGGATCCAATTAATAATCCATTTGGACGTTCCTTCATAGAAACAACTTCTCCAACTGGATCCTCTAACGCAGCAACCTGTCTTACGCCTTCTGCAATGGCTTCAATACGTTTTCTTGTTAAACTTAAGCGATCCAACATCGCCTGTGGCATATTATTCAATTTGCCATTATCTAAATCTTTCTGATTTGCCTCAATAATCATATCTGCTTCTTCCACCAAATTGGATGCAATGGAAAGCAAACATGCATTTTTTATTGGCTTTGACAATTTCACCAATTTTCTTGATGCCTCTTTGGCTAATGCTCCCATTTGTTCTAATTCCATACTCTCAACCTCCTAAAAAATTCCCTTCTCTGTTGCAATATAATCGGGCAATACATCATGCTTCTCATACGGAAGAATTTCATCAATTACTTGAAAGGCATAACATAATGCAATTGTTTCATGCTTTTTATTCTTTTCTAAAAATCTATCATAATATCCACCACCATATCCAATCCTATGCTTCATAGAATCAAACACAAGGCCCGGCATCAATATCAATGCAGGTTCCTGTAATGTGATATGGCCTGGTAATATGACAGGCTCCAATATTCCATATGCACCTTGTACATATGTTGTACTCTCATCTATCTGATAAAAGCATATCGAATGTGCCTCCTTGTCAGTAACTGGAAGATACACACACTTATGATCTAGAAATGCCTGTTCTTTTATTCTATCACATAATACCTCACCTCGAAAAGACTGATATACACAAATATTATTAAATTTTTTGTAAATTTCACTCTCTACGATAATATCTGCAATCTGATTAGACAAATTTATACGTTTTTTTTCTTCAAGTGCATTCCTTTTTTCTATCATTTTCTGACGAATACTTTTTTTATCCATTCCTACTGCACCTTTTTCTTCGTCTTTTTTAATGGTGTAATAGAACCATCTGGATTTTGAATCTTAACATTACTCAAAGTCTGACGCATATTCTTCCTCACAGCTTCAATATATTCCTGTCTCAATTTTGCTTGTTCTTCTTTCTCCTCGTTTGTCAAACCTTCCGCTTTTGATTTATGATACAACTCATTAATTCTTGCAATTTTCTCGTCTGTCATTTTTATCATCCTTTCAACTCTTCAACCTGTATTGGTTTACATTTCTTTACGATTGCTTCGGCAACCTTTATCCCATCCATTGCTGCTGATACAATTCCTCCTGCATATCCTGCGCCTTCACCGCATGGATATATTCCAGAAACATTCGACATAAAATGTTCTCCTCGTTCGATTCGAACTGGAGAAGATGTCCTGCTTTCTACTCCTGCTAATACTGTATCTTTATGATCGTATTTTTCTATTTTTTTACCAAAAGCCAAAATGGCTTCTTCAATGGAATCTGCCATAAAATCTGGTAAACATTCTCTTACATTTCCTGCCACATAAGCACCCTTCATCTGTGGTTTTACTTCACCAAACGATTCTGTAGATACTCGATTTTGAAAATCTTCAAAACGTTGCGCAACAATTCTTCCTTTTCCTGCATCAAAAAATCGTTTTTCCAACGTTCTTTGAAATTGTACACCAGCCAACGGATGCGTAGACTCATAATCTTCTTTTCGCACTGTAACAATTAACGCTGTATTAGAATTCTCGCCATCTCTACCACTATAACTCATTCCATTTATCGCAGTGTGTCCAGCTTCCGATGATGCATTGACTACATATCCCCCTGGGCACATACAAAATGTATATACACCACGTCCCTCTTGTGTCTGATGCGTAAGCTTATATGGTGCAGCAGGTAACTGTTTTGCAACTTCACTCGTTCCATACATAGCATTCTGTATCCAGCTCGCGAGATGTTCTACGCGAACGCCCATAGCAAAATCTTTGGCGTTCATATGTAAATCGTGCTTATAAAGCATTTCAAATGTATCTCTTGCACTATGTCCGATAGCAAGAACAACATGTTCACATTCCAAATATGTTTCTTGTCCTTCCTGAACCGTTATCACTCCAATTATTTTCCCTTGTTCTGTTTTAATATCAGTCACTTTAGTGTTAAATAAAAACGAACCTCCATTTGCAATGATTTCTTCACGAATTCCTTTTACAACTTCAACCAGGCGATCTGTTCCAACATGCGGCTTGTTGTCATATAAAATCTCTTGACTTGCACCAAACTTTACAAATGTTTCTAACACATAACGTAATCTTCCGTATTTTTCTTTCACCTGTGTATTCAGCTTACCATCACTAAATGTACCAGCTCCACCTTCCCCAAATTGGACATTGCACTCTGGATTCAATATACCAGAGGCAAAAAACTGTTCTACTTTTTCAATACGTTCATCTACACTAGCCCCTCGTTCTATGACAATCGGTGCATATCCAAGCTTTGAAAGAATCAGTGCACAAAATAAACCTGCAGGACCGGCGCCTATTACAACAGGAGAATGTCGCAATTGCATATCCCCACTCGTTGGAAACTGATATCGCTTCTCTTTTACACAAGATATATTTTTATCCTTTATTTTTTTTACAAAATGATTCTCATTTTCGATATATACACCAACTGTATAAACATATACAATTTCATCTTTTTTTCGAGCATCAATAGAACGTTTTATAATGCGATACGAAGGAAGTTTCTGTACCCGAAGCTTTTTCATTATGATTTTTTCAAGTTGTTTTGTTCCTTTTAACACTGGAACCTTTATATCCTTTATCTCTATCATTTCAAACAAATATCCTTTCATGTCAACGAATCAGCAATATGATTCCCTGCACATATACCCGATAGCACGGCAAATGACAAATTATAGCCACCACATTCACCTGTTACATCTAATAATTCTCCAACAACATATACGCCCTGATATTGATTACATTCAAACGAAGACAAATCAATCTCACTTAACAATACTCCGCCATTTGTCACTTGCGCTCTTTTGTAATCTTCAAAAACAATTGGAGTGAACGTAAGTTTTTTTAGTGCAGAAACCATTCGATTACATTGTTTTTCTGTTATATTTTCAAGTAATTCGTCCTCTTTGATATTCAATCGTTTTAATAAATACTTATTAAATTTTGTTGGCAAAATCCCAGATAATAAATGTATAATTGTCTGCCGATTCTGTATATTACGTTGTTCATCCATAAATGTTTTCAAACGATTCCATGTATATTCAGGAACAACATCAATCATAATACAATCTTTTCGATCCGCTTGTGGATATTTATTAAACAAACATGACATATTCATCATTGCAATACCAGATAAACTATCATCATTAATTTGCAACTGTCCACGTTCTTTTTTGATAATTCCATCTTGCCCTCTTAAAGAAATCACTGCATCTAACCGTACACCCTTTGCAATCTTTAAATAAGAATCCTCAACAAAAGCTGGTGTTAATGCAGGAAAAATGGCGGATGTTTTTATTCCTATTTCTTTCGCTAACCGATATCCATCTTTTGTACCACCTAATTGCGGAGCAGCCAAACCACCAGTAGCCAATATGACTTTTGATGCCTGAAACGATATCTTATTTTCATTCTTACAGGCATATACTATGTAGTGATTTTGTTTTAAAGAAATGGAAGAAACTGATGTTTCGTACTGAATTTCAACACCAAATCTTTCGTTCATTGCAACCAAATATTCTGTCACCTGTTTGGCTTGATTCGACAAGGGATAATAATAGCCATCCTTTTCATATAACAAAACACCCATCGTCTCAAAAAAATCCAAAATCATTTGATAACTATGACTATCACACCATTGCTTGATACATGCATCATCTTGACTGTAATAATGTTCATTTCCAAACAAAGTGTTTGTCAAGTTGCATTTACCATTTCCTGCTGCAGACAATTTTCTACCAGCTATACTTGCTTTTTCTAATATTAAAATATGACAATTCGATTTCTTTTTTGCAATCTGATACGCAGCACAAAGCCCTGAAGCGCCAGCACCAACTATTACTACATCATAAACCAATTTGAGTTCCTACCTTATCTATCAACTTGAGTAATTTTCCAAAAAATTATACAACGATTCTTCACTTTCCAAGTAGTATCCATGTTGAACCTTTTCCTGAAGATCCTTTGGCAAATGGTTCAGCATAATCGGCGTATAATCATATACCGTTTTCTCATCACTATTTAAAATGACAATATTACCATTAAAACTTTTTGCATAATATCCTTTTTTGACATTCTTTCGATATGTTTTTCGCAAAGTAATTTGCTTATTTCTATATCCTGTTAGCGAAAACGAAACCAGTCCATTTTCTTTTTCTTCCTTTGATAGCGTCGACATATAACGTTTTAGATATTTCTCTACGCCCTCTTTATTACATCCCAATAAATCTGGTATTTCTTCTATATCTTCCCGCAACAATCGATTTTCTTCAGGGTAATAATACTCCATCACAAATGAACATTCCTGATCAATCGGAAATGGCTGTTGATTTGCAACTGTTTCCGCACGAACATACTGTCCATTATCAAGCCTTACATACTGTTGCGGATAAAAGAAATGATATAAAACAATACTAAGCAATGATATACATCCCACACCGACCGAAATGATTCCGAATATGATACCCCTTTTCATACAATCTTCCTCCATCTTTTGATAAGAAGATTGTTTCCATTTTCTTTAGCTTTTATACATCATAACTGAAATCCGTATGGCAAAAGTTGTTTTAAAGAAAAACTTTTGATTTCTCCATTTACTTCCAATAACACTTCCGCATTCGGCATAAATTCATTCATTACCTGCAAACAGATACCACAAGGAAAAGCTGTACTTCCATCTTTTGCCACTACTGCAATTTTACAAAATTCACGTTCACCTTCCGAAACAGCTTTATAAATTGCGGTTCTCTCAGCACAATTTGTTGCGCCATAAGAAGCATTTTCTATATTACAGCCTTTGTATACTTTTCCCTGTGCAGTAAGTAAAGCAGCACCAACATAAAAATGAGAATACGGCGCATATGCATTTTCATAAGCATCATGTGCCATTTTTATCAATTCTTGATTTGTCATTTTGTCACCTCCACAAAAACAAGGCTGTCGCATTTTATGATGCAACAGCCTCTTTTTTACTCAAATGAGACACCAGCATTTGCACTATCACCTATAATGGATATCCAGGTTTTACCAGGATTCAACTTTAGTTCTTCCCCATTTTCTGTATAATACTTTGTAATCGCTTTATCAGATTCCTTTTTCCATGTGATTGGAATTGCTTTCCCATCCGTGCAATAATATCCCTGTCCTTGTCCAGTCTGTTTTAAATCCTGCAAATCATTTTCAGCATTAATACATTCATAATGCGAAATCATAACAATAACGTTTTTAAATGTTAAAACATTCTCTCCTTCTGGAGCCTGATTGTCAATCTGTGGTGCATCATATTCATAACGCTCATAAACCTTATTCTCTTTATCATAATTCAAATATGGTTTTGAATAGTTACTATAATTAATATGAATCACATTTGCTGTTTCTGCATTCTCTAACTCTGTTTCTTCTTCATTAAATGAAAAAACACTCTTATGTTCATCGCTATATGTGGATGCATATCCAAAATCCTCAATTGCAGCAACCAAACGTTCACCTGTCGTGTATGCATTATGTGGTGCCACTCTTGCTGTATCACGATAAAATGCCGGACCATACGTATATCCATTTACAACATTAATCGCACCACTATCTAACATGCTTTTTGCTGGTTTAGATTGCCCATAACACACATAAATTGCATCATACTCATTGGCAATATTAATATAATAATGTCTAGAACTTCTTACAGATCCAATTTTCTCTAATTGGTCATAATCCGAAAAAACAGCCAATAAACGCGTAATACCACCTTCAACCATACATTCATAAATAACATCTGCCTGTTTTGTACTGGAAGAAGGTAATGCTTCTTTTATATTATTAATCATAACAGCAACCGGACGTTTACTTACATAATCCTTTGCCC
>JAUNJF010000020.1:0-35480 GCA_030533405.1 Eubacteriales bacterium | reverse complement strand
GTAACTTCCTCTGTTGTTGCTTCTGTTGTAACTTCTTGTGTCGTTGCTTCCGTAGTAGCTTCTTCCTTTTTACCACAGGCAACAAAGCTTAAACACAATGCTCCCATCATTATTGCTATTGTGATCTGTTTCAATTTTCTCATTTTTAATCTCCTTGTATCAATATTTTGCATTATTGGATATCTCTTGTATAACCAATTTCCTGCAAAATCATATCCTGTAACTGTTCCATGCGTTTACGCTCTTCCTCATCAATATGATCATATCCTGATAAATGTAACACACTATGTGCTATCAAAAAAGCATATTCTCTTTTGATACTATGATTATACTCTTTCGCCTGAGATTCTACTCGTTCTAAAGAAATCATAATATCGCCAAGTAATAGCTCTCCTGAATCCCCTTCAAAATAGATATCTGGTGTTTCCTCTACAACAGAAAAATCACCTTCCGTCTCAAATTCTATCATCGGAAACGACAACACATCTGTCGGTGCATCAATCCCACGCATATCTAAATTGGTTTGTCTAATCCCTTCATTATCCGTCAATAAAATATTCACCTGACATTCATAAGGACACTGAATATAATCAAGTACAGCCGAAATCACTGTATTAGCAATCTCTTCATATTCTAACGCAAACAAAAAAGAAGTTTCTTTTTCTAATATAACCGTCATAACAACCTCATCATTTTGTATACATTTATATTATACTACATTCGCTAATATATCTTCCAAAAAAGTCTGTTTTATTATAAACGAAGCCTGTTAATAAATCAAGTTGCCTACCTTACTAGGAGTTTTTCTTTGGCTTCAATCCTGATTTTTTTTCATAATGTTTTCCCTTATTGGATTGTTTTGATTCATAATCATCATATGCTTTTACAATCCGCTGAACAAGTGGATGTCTGACAACGTCTAAATTTGTCAATGTACATACACCTATGTCTTCCACACCTGATAATACTTTCAACGCAACATCTAAACCACTCACCGCATCTTTGGGTATATCTTTTTGTGATAAATCACCTGTGATAATTGCTTTGGATCCAAAACCAATACGCGTTAAAAACATTTTCATCTGCGCTGGAGTCGTATTCTGCGCTTCATCTAATACAATAAATGCATTATCTAATGTTCTGCCTCGCATATACGCAAGTGGTGCAACCTCAATCAATCCTTTTTCCATATTCTTTAAGAAACTGTCTGCTCCCATAATCTCATACAAGGCATCATACAATGGTCTCAAGTATGGGTCAACCTTACTTTGCAAATCACCAGGCAAAAAGCCAAGTTTTTCTCCAGCTTCTATCGCTGGTCTCGTTAAAATAATACGATTAATCTCATTATTCTTAAATGCTGTAATCGCTTTCGCCATTGCCAAATATGTTTTTCCCGTACCTGCTGGACCAACTCCAAACACAACCATATTTTTATCAATCGCCTTCAAATATTGTCGTTGTCCTAAAGTCTTTGCTTTAATTGGTTTACCATTCACCGTATGACACACAACATCTCGATCCAACTCAACAATAGTTTCTGTCTGGTGCGAATCCGATAATGATAATGCATAATTTATATTTTGTTCTGAAATGACTTCTCCTCTTTTTGCAAGTGCAATCATAGATTCCATAATTTCAACTGTTTTATCGACCATCTCTTTATTTCCAACAATTTTCAACTGTTCATCTCTCATGATCATTGCAACATTCATATTTTTTTCAATCAATTTAACATTATGATCAAATTCCCCAAATACATTCGCTACGCAATCTGAAGGAATATTTATGCTTATTTCGTATGCTTCCATCTAATTCTCCTTATTTTTCAAATCTTCCTTATGTATCGAAGATTTTTTATATTCTGCAATCGGTTCTACCAAAGTATATTTCCCTTTTGCAATCATTTTATCATCTTTCTCCCTTATTTTAACATCATTTTGTATGATTTCTACCCCTTTTTCTTTAAACATATGCATTTTTTTCTGAAATCGTTGTTTTAACAAATCTTCAGCCTGTTTTTTACTTCTTTCTTTTTTTTCCAAAACATAAGGTTTACAATATATCATCTTATATCCAAGTGGCAAATAGAAATTTTTTAATATTCTGGCTTTATGAATATGGGTACATATATCAACATTCCTCTTATCAAACTTTGGCGCATACGGGGTAAAACAATAGTTCATAAAAAAAAGAGAAATATAACTTTTCTCCTTATCCTGGTATTTTTTTTCGTAATATTGTAATTCCACATAATCTTCATATTGTTCTACGGTTTTTCCGTATATATCTCCGTCTGCAGCAATATCACTACTTTCTAACACTTCATGATTATCGTCATATATATATATTGTTCCAGAAATCAAAACATCTCCCTTTTTTACAACATCATCAACCTTAACCATAGGTGTGCCATTTCGCGTTATCATCCTGATAATCACAGCATCTTTTTTTGCTACTAAGTCTCCAACATATTTTGAAACATCATTTTTTTTGGGAGCCATTCCCTCTTCTAAATATACTGTCAATCCTGTACCATTTAGTGAACAACTAATCCATGATATTTCTTCAAAATCTTTTCTTAAGTTTTCCTCTAGCATATTACAATCAACATTTCGCTTTAAGGTACCAAGTGATACATAATGATTTTCTATTTGCTTTAAAACAGACTCTGATACTAAATGGTCAACACCTACGACTTTTATCTCCCACACAAACTGAGATAGTGTATATAAAATGATACCAAACATCATAAGTCCACTAAAAAAAGCAACTCTTTTTCGATAGCGCCTACACAAATATGGAAAACCTCTTTTTTCCAAAAGCTTTAATTTCATATTTGTTTTTTGCAAAAAAGGTTTCATATTTAGCAAATTTCTTCTACCTGTTTTGAATACAAATCCACGTTCAGTATGCTCCACATCCCACACTACAATATTGTTTTGGATAATCAAATTCATAAAACGTTCTGGAGCAATTCCATAAATTTCAACTTTTGCATAACCAAATAAAAAGCGCATAAGAACTAACAGCATATATCTCCATTCGATAAATATGTTATTGTTTGAATATCACCCGTTACTTTCATATCACTTCCAGAAAAATATGAAATTTTTAACTCACATCCATATATACGCAATGTAATCTTTTTACACGCAATTGCAACTTCCTCATTTGTATATAATAATATACCTTTATAATTTTCAATAATCGCTTCTCTATTTCCAGATAATCGAATCAATACGTCTCCATATAATACATCTCTCGGAATTTCCATATAGGTCTACCTTAACGTTTTAGTTTAATATATGAATTTCATACTTTATTTATTCTTGTATTTTTCAAAACGCACACACGAAAAAAGGTCCTTTCCCAAACGGAAAAGGACCTAATAAATTCAATGATTTCATACAAACTATTTGAATTTTCTTTTTCTAGCTGCTTCAGACTTTTTCTTACGTCTTACGCTTGGCTTCTCGTAATGTTCTCTCTTACGAATCTCCTGCTGAATACCAGCCTTCGCACAATTTCTCTTGAAACGACGAAGAGCGCTGTCTAAAGTCTCGTTTTCTTTTACTACAACATTTGACATCTTCTCACCCGACCTCCCTTCAGTTGCATATTGTGTCTACCATACAACCTTGGGTTATTTAAAACACAAGTTAGATTATAACACATTTTGGTAATACGTCAAGGATTTTTTTACCCTAACTGCGCTGTTGCTACCTCTTTTGCCTTTGCAATTGCATCTGCAACTCCAGCTGGATTTTTACCACCAGCCTGTGCCATATTTGGACGACCACCACCGCCGCCACCAACAAGTGGGGCAACTTCTTTAATTAGATTACCCGCATGCGCACCTGCTTTTACTGCTGTATCCGTAGCCATTGCGATTAAGTTCACTTTTCCATCATTGGAAGACGCAATTACTACAATACCTTCTCCAACCTTATTCTTTAACTGATCACCCAAATCACGGAGTCCATTCATATCAACACCATCTACCGCAGTTGCAATAATATTGTATTCCCCAACGGAAATCATATCTGAAGTAACATCTCCCATCGAATTCTGGGCTAATTTTGCCTTCAACGATTCATTTTCAGATGCCAATTCTTTGTTTTCTTTTAACAAATGACCAATTTTATCAATCATCTGGTCTGGATTTGCTTTTAATAAGGATGCTGCCTTGGCAATCTTCTCCTCTAACTCTTTATAATATGCCATGACACCTGCTCCAGTTAATGCTTCAATACGACGAACACCTGATGCAATACCTGATTCTGAAACAATTTTAAATGTGCTAATTACACTTGTGTTAGATACATGTGTACCACCACATAACTCAATTGAAAAATCTGACATATTTACAACACGAACGGTATCACCATATTTTTCACCAAACAATGCCATAGCGCCCGTTTTTCTTGCTTCTTCAATTGGCATTTCTTTTGTAATAACAGGAAGTGCATGTGCAATTTCCGCATTTACAATTGCCTCAACCTTAGCAATTTCATCCTCAGTCATAGCTGAAAAATGTGCAAAGTCAAAACGCAAACGATCTGGTGTAACCAAAGAACCTTTCTGTTCTACATGATTACCTAAAACAGTCTTAAGTGCTTTCTGTAACAAATGTGTTGCACTATGATTCTTACAAGTATCTGCTCGTTTTTCAGAAGCAATCTGCAAATGTACCTCATCACCTGTTTTAAACATTCCCTTTGTAACAACGCCAACATGACCATATTTGCCACCCTTTAATTTGATTGTTTCTTTTACTTCAAATGTAGCATCATTAAGGGAAATGATACCGGTATCACCCTGCTGACCACCCATTGTTGCATAAAAAGGTGTTTTCTCTACAAAAATAGTTGCTTCATCACCTTCTACAATGGCCTCTGTAATCACATCTGTTGTAATTACTGTAATCTTAGAATCCGCAGTTTCATTATCATATCCAACAAATTCTGTAGTAATCGCTGGATCAATCTCATCATATACAGTTGCATCAGCACCCATATAATTCGTAGTTTTTCTTGCATTTCTTGCAGTTACACGCTGATTTTCCATACATGCCTTGAAACCGTCTTCGTCAATGCCAATGCCCTTTTCCTCTAAAATTTCTTTTGTCAAGTCAAGTGGGAATCCATATGTATCATAAAGTTTAAATACATCCTCTCCACCTAATGTCTTTTCTCCCTTAGCTTCCAAATCCGCTTCCATATCTGAAAGAATAGATAAACCTTGATCAATTGTTTTATTAAACTGATTCTCTTCCTGTGTTAATACCTTAAAGATAAATTCTTTCTTTTCTTCTAACTCTGGATATCCATCCTTAGAACCTTCAATTACAGTCTCAGAAAGCTTTGCTAAGAATACACCATCAATGCCAAGTAATCTTCCATGACGAGCCGCACGACGAATCAAACGACGAAGCACATATCCTCTTCCTTCATTTGAAGGAGTAATACCATCTGAAATCATAAAGGTTGACGAACGAATATGGTCAGTAATCAATCGAATGGATACATCCTTATTCTCATCTGTCTTATAAGTTGCATTTGCGAATTCACATACCTTATTGCGAAGTGCTTCAATTGTATCTACATCGAAAATAGAATCCACATCCTGAACGACAGAAGCCAAACGCTCCAATCCCATACCAGTATCGATGTTCTTATTCTCTAATTCTGTATAGTTACCCTTGCCATCATTATCAAACTGTGTAAATACGTTATTCCAAATCTCCATATAACGATCACAATCACAACCTACTGTGCAATCAGGCTTTCCACAACCATACTTTTCACCACGATCATAATAAATCTCTGAACAAGGACCACAAGGACCTGAACCATGCTCCCAAAAATTATCCTCTTTGCCAAAACGGAAAATACGGTCCGCTGGTACCCCAATCATTTTATTCCAAAGTTCAAAGGCTTCGTCATCATCCTGATATACAGATGGATAAAGACGGTCCTTGTCCATCTCCAATACTTCTGTCAAAAATTCCCATGACCAACTAATAGCTTCTTTCTTAAAATAATCTCCAAAAGAAAAATTACCAAGCATCTCAAAGAATGTACCATGACGAGCTGTTTTACCAACATTTTCAATATCACCTGTACGAATACATTTCTGACAGGTTGTAACACGACGTCTTGGTGGAATCTCCTGTCCAGTAAAATATGGCTTTAATGGCGCCATACCAGCATTAATTAATAATAACGAATTATCATTATGTGGAACCAATGAGAAGCTGTTCATCTTCAAATGATCCTTGCTCTCAAAAAACTCCAAATACATTTTTCTTAATTCATTCAAACCGTATTTCTTCACTTCTTCGTCCTCACTTAACTGTTATATTTTTATTTATCATTTTCTGTCTGATTTTTCTCAATCTTATTTTTCTTGTATTTGGCACCAACAACAACACCACAAATAGCAACAACACCAAGTACAACATACTTAAATACATAAATAAATAATTCCTTTGCAAATAACATCATTCCACCTCCATATACCTTTCCAAAATCCATTATTCTTCAACACTTGCTAACGGTGTAAAAAAACAAGTCGGATTTCCTGTATGACATGCTGCCCCAATTTGAATTACCTTTGCTAAAATTGTATCCTTGTCACAATCAATTGTCAATTCCTTCACATGCTGAAAATGTCCACTTGTCTCTCCCTTTAACCAAAGTGACTGTCTACTTCTTGAAAAATATGTCATGTAACCCGTTTCCAATGTTTTTTCAAAGGATTCTTTGTTCATATATGCCATCATTAATACTTCATTTGTTTCGGCGCTCTGTACAATACATGGAATCAATCCAGCACTGTCCAACTTAAATGTATCAAAATCCAATGCACATTTTGCTCCAGCAATCGTTTTTATTTCACTCATCCTATTATCCTCTCGATTTTTTATAAAGTTCCTTTTGTAGATAATACTGCATCCTTCATGCGAGGATCAATTTGTGTTGCTTCATCAAGCGCCTTTGCAAATGCTTTAAATGCAGCCTCAATAATATGATGATTATTGCTTCCCTCTAATTGTTTCAGATGCAAATTCATACCTGCACCATAAGACAGTGCATAAAAGAACTCTTTTACCATTTCCGTATCGAAATAACCAACCTGATCCACAGTTAAATTCATATCATAAACAAAATAAGGTCTACCTGATAAATCAAGAGAACAAAGCATCAATGTCTCATCCATCGGAAGGATTCTCTGTCCATATCGACGGATTCCTTTTTTATCTCCTAATGCTTTTTTTATTGCCTCTCCCAATACAATACCTGTGTCTTCAATTGTATGATGAGAATCTACATATAAATCTCCTTTTACCAAACATTTTAAATCAAAAAAACCATGTCTTGCAAAAGAGTTCAGCATATGATCAAAAAAACCAATCCCTGTATCAATTTTCGTCTGACCAGTTCCATCAATATGTAACTCTAGTTTTATATCTGTTTCATTTGTCTTTCTTTCTACATACGCTATTCTTCCTGCCATATTCTCACCCTTTCTCAATATTTCTATACGAAGTATTTACTCAAAACGCACTTTAATGGAATTTGCATGGGCTGTTAATTGCTCACTCGTTGCAAAATCAATAATATCCTGATGAATTGGTTCAAGTGCTTCTTTTGAATAATAAATTACGCTCGATTTCTTGATAAAATCATCTACACTAAGTGGTGAAAAGAATTTTGCCGTTCCATTTGTAGGAAGTACATGATTTGGCCCTGCAAAATAATCACCTAACGGTTCTGAACTGTATTCACCAATGAAAATCGCACCCGCATTTCGGATTTTTGTCATAACCTCAAAAGGATTTGCGGTTACAATCTCTAAATGCTCACTTGCAATATCATTTGCTGCTTCAATTGCTTCATCCATACTGTCTGCCACCAAAATGTAACCATAATTATCAATAGACTTCTGCATAATTTCTCCACGAGATAATTCCTTGATAAATCCATCTACCTCAGCAGATACCTGATTCGCCAAAGTTTCTGATGTCGTTACTAAAATGGCAGATGCCAATTCATCATGTTCTGCCTGTGATAATAAATCAGCAGCTACAAATCTAGGATTTGCGGTTTCATCTGCTAATACTAAAATCTCTGAAGGACCCGCAATCGAATCAATACTCACATAACCATATACTGCACGTTTCGCCAATGCAACAAAAATATTACCTGGGCCAACGATTTTATCAACCTTTGGAATCGACTCTGTACCATAAGCCAACGCAGCAATTGCCTGTGCGCCACCTGCTTTGTAAATTGCATCTACTCCAGCTTCATTTGCAGCAACCAATGTAGTAGGATATACCTTACCTTCTGCATTACATGGTGTAGTCATAATAATGTTTTTAACACCAGCTACTTTTGCTGGCACAATGTTCATTAAAACAGACGATGGATAAACAGCCTTTCCACCTGGTACATATACTCCAACAGATGCCAATGCTGATACCTTTTGACCAAGCATTGTTCCATCCTCTGTTGTATCAAACCAACTATACTGACGCTGTTTCTCATGATACGTACGAATATTCGCCAATGCTTTTCGAATGACTTCAATTAAGTGTGCATCTACCTGTGTATATGCCTCCTCAATTTCTTCCTTTGTCACTAAAATATTACCTTCATGAATATCAGCCTTATCAAATTTCTTTGTATACTCAAATAATGCTTTATTACCGTTTTCTCTTACATTATTTACAATTTCCTGTACAGTATCTGCATATTCTGTATAATTATTAGGACTTCTTTTCAATAAATCATCTAAAAGGTTCTTCTTTGTATCATTTGTCAATTTAACAATTCTCATACCTTACACCTCGTAAATCAATTTCTTTAAATCATTCACAATTTTCATAATTCTTTCCTGTTCCATCTTGAGACTAACTCGATTCACAACCATACGACAAGAAAGCGGACAAATCTCTTCCAATACACCTAGGCCATTCTCTTTCAAAGTCGTTCCTGTCTCAACAATATCTACAATCACATCAGACAAATCTACAATTGGAGCAAGTTCAACAGAACCATTTAGTTTAACAACTTCAACCGTCTGATTCTTCTTTGTAAAGAAATAATCTTTAGCAATATTCGGATACTTACTTGCAACACGAATAATTTCATTCTTTTGCAATACCTCTCTTGCTGATTCAGGTCCACATACACACATTCTGCATTTTCCGAATCCCAAATCTAACACCTCATACAGATTATCTCTTCCCTCTTCCATAATCGTATCTTTTCCTACGACACCAATATCAGCAGCACCATACTCCACATAAGTTGGTACATCACCTGCTTTTGCCAAGAAAAATCGAAGTTTTAACTCTTCATTCGTAAAAATCAATTTTCTTGTATCTGGATCTTTCATTTCCTCACAGGTAATTCCTATCTGCTCTAAATATCCTAATGTTTTTTTCGCCAAACGCCCTTTGGCAAGTGCAAATGTTAAATATCTCATATGTTATCATCTCCAATATACTTAATTATGCGTCGTATACTACTTACAAAAAACAATGTCTGAAATCTGAGCGGTCTGTTCCTGTTCAGAAACAAAATCATATACAGTAACCGAAGTATCTGATGTTAAGAAAAACATTCCAGAAAAATGATTTTTCTTACCATATTCTATATAATCTTCTACCTGTTTTTTCTTAGACATTCTAATCAACTGTGTCTTTCTGCCACTTTTACGAAGACTGGTTGCCATCTTTACAGCAGCTTCCTGTTTATCAATTTCATATAAAATGATATTAGCAGAATTATCAATACTTACCTCGATCTTTTGACGTGAAATTGCCATCATTAAATCATCAATATAAAACGCAAATCCTATTGCAGGAGCATCCTTACCATACTGCTTCAACAGGTTGTTATATCTTCCACCTTTTACAACAGCATCACCAGTACCATATGTATATCCTCTAAACACAACACCGGAATAATATTCATAACGACTCAATAACGAAAAATCAAAGCTTACATACTGTTCATATCCAGAATACGAAAGCGCCTTATAGACTTTTTCCAAACGCTCAATTGCTTCTATGGAAATAGAATTTGAAACAAGTCCTTTCGCCTTTTCAAGCATCTCAATTCCACCGAACAATTGATCAAAACTAAGCAATACCTCTTTAATATCATCACTTAAAGAAAGTTCTTTCAAAAAAGAATCCAGACCAAAGAAATTACGATTATGAATGTAATCACGAATTGCATTTCCAGTTTCATCATCTAACTTTGCTTCTTTTAAAATTCCCTTGAAAAAATCAACCTCACCGATTTCAACCTGGAATTCTTTGATTCCAGATGCCAAAAAACAGTCAATAACCGTTGAAATCACCTCTGCATCTGCGGCGGAAGAATCATCATTAATCAACTCCGCACCTAATTGTGTAATTTCATTCAACTTACCCTGATGATTTGGAGTATTAAAAAATGTATTTCCCTGATAGCACAAACGAATCGGCAATTCTTCACTGTCATAATATTTGGCAACACATCTTGCAATACTAGGTGTCATATCCGGACGCAATACCAAGGTATTATTGTCTCTGTCAAAAAGCTTATACATTTCGTTAGACGCTGCCGAACCTTTATCTCGGTTAAAAATATCAAAAAATTCAAAGGTAGGTGTTTCTATATCATTATAACTGTAAAGGGATAATACATGATGCATCTTATCCAGCACCTTGCGTCTCTTTTTACATTCATTATCATAAATGTCCCTCACTCCCTCTGGAGTATATAACAGTTTTTCCATTTCAAAATCTCCTTTTATTCTTTCATTCCGTTGATTTTATTGTTCTTTATATTTTTCAATATGACGTGCAATCAATTCTTCATCATCAAAATAATTGATTCGCATTGCAGCTTTTACATCACTTAATGTCTGCGCAGCAACTTTTTCTGCTTCTTCGCTTCCTTTTTTCAAAACATCATAAACATAAGCAATATCTTTTTGATATTCTTTTCTTCTATTACGGATTGGTTCTAACTCTTCCTGAATTACATTATTGAGGAATTTCTTCACCTTAACATCACCCAATCCACCTTTTGTATAATGCGCTTTTAATTCATCCAAATTCGCATATTCTGGCAAATAACGTTCAAAATGCTCTGGTTTACTAAATGCATCCAAATATGTAAATACCGTATTGCCTTCCAATTTACCAGGATCTGTAATCTTAATATGATCTGGATCTGTATACATACTCATTACTTTTTTCTTGATTTCCTCTGGTTCCTCTGCTAAATAAATACAGTTACCAAGAGATTTACTCATCTTCGCCTTTCCATCAATTCCTGGAAGTCGCAAACAAGCCTCATTATCTGGAAGAAGAATTTGTGGATCCACCAATGCCTCTCCATACACTGAATTAAATTTATGTACAATTTCCTTCGTCTGCTCAATCATTGGCATCTGGTCTTCACCAACTGGAACAACAGTTGCCTTAAATGCTGTAATATCTGCAGCCTGACTGATTGGATAATTAAAAAATCCAACAGGAATACTTGCTTCAAAATTACGCATTTTAATTTCATTTTTTACAGTAGGATTTCTTTGCAATCTTGAAACTGTAACCAAATTCATATAATAAAATGTAAGTTCTGTAAGTTCTGGTATCATTGATTGAATAAAGATTGTTGATTTGCTAGGATCAAGTCCGCATGCCAAATAGTCAAGTGCAACCTCTATAATATTCTCTCTTACCTTATCTGGATTATCTGCATTATCTGTGAGTGCCTGTGCATCAGCAATCATTATATAAATTTTATCAAACTCTCCAGAATTCTGTAACTCCACTCTACGCTTTAACGATCCAACATAATGTCCTACATGAAGTCTTCCAGTTGGTCTATCACCTGTCAAAATTATTTTTGCCATTTTTAACTCTCCTTAGCTTTGATTCTCTCATTTCATCTTTTTATTTATATCAAAAAACACTGAAAAATATTATACTCTATATAATAGGTATTTGTAAAGTGGTGAAAAAACTGATAAACTAAAGACAATTTCAGTATTTATTGTGAAAAATTTAACGAGAATGCGTATTTTAGAATCGAGGTAGAAATGGATACACAGAAATTATTAAGCTACTTAAGACAATGCATCAAGCAATATCAGATGATTGAAAAAAATGATTATATAGCAGTCGGGTTATCTGGCGGTAAGGATAGCATGACATTATTGCATGGATTAGCACATTTAAATAAATTTTACCCTGTACCGTTTAAACTCTGTGCCATCTATGTGGATTTAGGAATTACAAAAGACCTATCATCACAAAACATTTTGAAAAACTATTGTCAATCATTAGATATTCCTTTTTATGTCGTAAATACTCAAATATATGACATTACATTTGAAGAAAGAAAAGAAAAAAATCCCTGTTCTCTTTGTGCAAAAATGCGAAAAGGCGCATTAAATGAAAAAGCTTTATCTCTTGGTTGTAATAAAATTGCATACGCACATCATAAAGACGACTTCATTGAAACAAGTTTAATGTCTCTGTTTTTCGAAGGTCATTATTATTGTTTTCCTCCTGTTACGCATTTGGATAAAACTGGATTAGATGTGATACGCCCAATGTTTTATATAAACGAACGTGAAATTAGTGGTTTTGCTAAGAGAAATAAAATTCCTGTGGTTTCCAATCCATGTCCTGCTGATGGTAAAACAAAACGCCAGGAAATAAAGGAATTCATAGAAAAAAGCAGCGAAAATTTTCCTGATATCCGAAAAAATTTAAATGCTGCCTTAATTGATTATTTTCAATAGATTATTTACGTTCCATCAAATCTAAATTGATACCTTCCAGATAATGCAAGAGCGCAGGTCCCTCTTTTTTTATCAAATAACGTTCATCCAGTTCTTCCATTTTAAAATACTTTGGATGCCCTTCTTCTACACGCTTTATAAATCCTTGCACCACACGAAGCGGAACATAAAAACAGATATTTTTGTGCGTAAAATAAATAATAAAAAAACTAATCCCTTTCTGCAGCTCAAATTGTTCCATAAATTGTATCTGATGTTCATGAATATTTTGTAGCGGGAACTTATCAACATTACATTCCTTTGCATCAAAACAAATCGGGATTCCCTGTACAGCACCAATATAATCGACTGTAGAATCCTTTTCAAAATATGCTCTTGTAATCTGTTTTGTCGTTTTATCAAACGCAACCGGCGTAATCGGTGTTGGGATTTTTTGTACCAATGCCATACCTCGTTCTTTATATAAATCATTGGTACGATTAATAAACTCTTCTAACGTCGAACCACGCAATCCTCTTGAATTCCATGTAGCCATTGTTTTAATCCTTCTTTTTAAAAATTTGTTCCTTTACAAGACAAAATTCTTCTGGCAATTCAGCTTGAAATCTGGCAAGTTCAATCTCATCCATAATCATCGGTTCCTCTTTTTTTCTTGGAAACTGCATCTCATATGCATGTAGTAATTGATGTTTCAATGAGAAATCTTTTCGTAACCGATCATTGATTGGTTTATTTCCATATTTTCCATCTCCAACAATCGGATGACCAATGGAACATAAATGCGCGCGAATCTGATGGGTTTTCCCTGTGATAAGCCATACCCTTAGCAATGTGTATTCTAATCCTTCATACATATCACTTGCAATTGGTTCATAGCGTGTTTCAATAAATGCAGGCTTATCCGTCCCTGCCTTTTTCGCCTCTTCAAGTGATGAAAAAACAACAACCTGATTATGGTTCTTTTTTTTCGTTAAAAATCCTTTTATCGTCGATGCTTCCTTCACTTTCCCACACACAATGGTTAAATAGGATTTCTCCACGGTACGCTCTTTAAGCATTTTCGAAAGAACCTGTGAACCTTTTAACGACATGCCAGCTAATATAATTCCACTTGTATTGCGATCCAATCGATTGCAAACTGATGGTGTAAATAACGAAGATTGTTCTTTTCTCATTCGATAATAATCAACAATCATTTCATTTAATGAATAGTCAGATGGTTGTGCTTTTTGTGATAACACACCAACTGGTTTATTTAATATCAAAACATCTTCACTTTCATAAATAATGGGAATATTTTTTAATGGTTGCTTTATATCATCAGATTCCTGATTTACACCTGGAACACAACCATCCTTTCTAAATTTTGTGATGGTATCATCCGTCATATATATATTGATGATATCACCTGCCACAAGCAGTTCATTTCCTTCCGCTTTTTTTCCATTCCATTTTATATTTTTTTTACGAAGCATTTTATATATAAAACTACTAGGGGCAGCATCTAAATATTTCCCTAGAAATTTATTCAGACGCTGTCCCTCCATATCCTTCGATATCTTTATTTCCTGCATATTACATATATCTCCATCCCGGCAAATACTTGTTCTTCATGGTTCCACGATTCAATTTACCAAATCCAAGCGAAAAACCATCTACACATATCAAGCATATACCATCCTTTAAAACATCCTCTTCCTCTGATGTTAACGAAATCGTCTCCCCTTTTAGATACTTAATCACTCTATCATCTTCCACACTAAGATCTAATACATTTGGGAAATGTTCCTTTTTCAAAAACATTGCCAAAGACTGACTTGGTTCAAAACGATTTTTTTTCATATCACCCATATATAATCCACAACGGAGAATACGAAGTCCCTTTACAAATGGCATCTGCTCTGGAATATAATACACTCTCTCCTTTTGTACATCCATTCTTTTCAAATCAAATGGATATCTCAATGATGTGATAAATTCTTCTGCTTCCTTTGAAAGCTTTTCTTTTGAAAAAACATATGGCGCAACATTTGCATTCAAAACATTATCTTCTCTTTTCTGTACCATTGCAACAAAATGTCCTTCTCCCTCAATACAATGTGGCCAAAGTCTTCTGCATTTTGTCAAAGCTTCATTATGTTCTAATCCCCATTCAGGATGTCCTTTGTCAAATCCTTTTATCAGTGGCAACTCGACCAATTCCAAAGAATTATCAAGCGACAACAAGTATTCAATCGACTGTTCATTCTCTTCCTTCGAAAAAGTACAGGTTGAATAAATAATCATTCCACCTGGCTTTAACATCGTAACTGCTTCTTTTAAAATGGAACGTTGCAGTCCAACGAATAAATCTACACCATTATTTTCCCACGCCTTCGTCATATTACTTTGTTTTCGGAACATACCCTCTCCAGAACATGGCGCATCAATTAATATCTTATCAAAAAATGCAGGAAAACGATTTGCCAAAACATTAGGCGGTTCACTCGTTACCAAGGCATTTCCAACACCAAACACTTCAATATTTTTTAAAAGAGCTTTTGCTCTGGAATTACTAATATCATTCGTAATGAGAAGACCAGTCCCATCCAGTTTCGCAGCAAGTTCTGTCGACTTACCACCTGGTGCAGCACACAAATCTAATACAACATCCCCTTTTTCAACTGGTAATAAGCTAGCAGTTGTCATGGCCGAAGGCTCCTGAATATAATATAAACCTGCAAAGTAATATGGGTGCTTTGCAGGTTTTTCATGCTTTTCATAGTAAAAACCATTTTTACACCAATCCACTTGCTTTAATTCATATGGTGACATAGACAAAAACTGTTCAACAGAAAGCTTTGCTGTATTAACTCTAAGCCCTTGATATGCCTCCTTATCAAAAGATGCCAGATACTTATCATAATCTGCTCCTAACATCTCTCTCATCTTCTGTTCAAATGCGATTGGTAAATCAATTTTCATGGTTCCCCCTATTTTCTAACGTAAACTTTGTGCTTTATAACCTTCTGAAATAATATCTAATTGTTTTGAAAAACGTTCAAGTTGTTCTAGTTCCTCTGTTTCATACACTTTAAAAAACTCATCCTGGATTTTAATAACCTCTCGTTTACTTGCAACTTTAAATAAATTCTGAATATTCACTAAAATATCTGCAACAAGTTGCGCTTTAATCTGGAATATATTTTGTGCATCCATGATTTCATCACGAACCGAACTCATTTCCTGGTCTAAAATTGTAATTGCATCCGATGCACGCAATAGTTTTTCTTTGATATGTTCTGGCATATTCCCCTTATACTTATACTGTAATGAGTGCTCAATGGTAGCCCAAAAATCCATCGCCATGGTACGAATCTGTATCTCCGCCTGAATACGCTTCGTTCCATCCAATGTATAAACATCATAATAAATAATCATATGATAGCTTCGATAACCACTATCCTTAATATTACGGATATAATCCTTTTCTTTTACTACTTCCATATCCGTTCTACTATGAATGATTTCAACAACCTTTTCAATATCCTCAACAAACTGGCACATAATACGAATACCTGCCATATCAGAAATACGATCCTCTATCTCTTCGATAGAAATGTTCTTTTTTTGCATTTTATCAAGAATACTTGATATTTTTTTCACACGTCCTGTAACCTGTTCAATCGGCGAATAAGAACCTGCATTATGATATTCTTCAATAATATGATTAAATTTTACAACTAATTCATCTACCGCCAAACGGTAAGGATCTAATATTTCCCTCCAAAGCTGAATTTCCATTTCATCTTCTCCATTTCAAATCAAAATTCAAGACTCGCTATATGCGAGTCTTTACACGCGCCTAGACATTTTATCTAAAAATCTACACAAATTATATCATAATTTCCTAAAAAAGTAAAATCTACAAACTACACTCAATTCTACGAATAATCAGATTTGCTCTCTGATATATTTCTAACGGATCCACATCTACACAATACTTTCCATTTACATATAGGATACGTCCAGCAATCATTGTCATAATCACATTATCCGTACTTCCACTATACACCAAATTGTTAATGATATGATTCATTGGTTGCATATTCGGCTTCAATAAATCAATCATAATCAAATCCGCCTGTTTTCCTTCTGCAATACCATCACACTCTGTCAGACCTAACATTCTTGCTCCATTAACGGTCGCCATCTTTAGCACTTCAAAAGGAGACAGCGCTGCCGCATCCTCATATTTTACCTTTTGCAAACAAGTCGTTAAATACATCTCTTTAAAAAAATTGAGACTATTATTACTAGCTGGTCCATCTGTTCCAATCGCAACAGGGATTCCAAAATTTACATATTCACGGATTGGTGCAATCCCACTGGCTAGTTTCAAATTGGATGACGGATTTGTAACAACATAAACATTTCGATTTTTTAAAATCTCTCGGTCTTTTTCATCTGTCACAACCATATGATGTCCAGCTCCACCATTTGTAAACATACCAAGTGAATCCATCAACTGAATCGGTGTAACTCCGTATCGCTTTACACATTCCTCAACTTCTCTTTTTGTTTCACTATTATGCATATAAACAGGTTCTTGATACGCATCACATAATCGTGCAATTTGCTCTAATAACGCTTTGCAACAACTATATTCAGAATGATATCCAAACTTATAATTAACCAATGGATGCATATCAGAAAATTTAGCAAAATCATTTTTTAACAAGGCAATCGCATCATCTACCTGTTCTTCCATTCCTGTAACTGTTCCAGATAAAACAACACGAAAACCTAAATCTATACACGCCTTTGCAATCATATCGTGATGAAAATACATTTCAAAACTTGTTGTAATACCACCACGAATATATTCCAATATTGCCAATTGCATTAATACATAAATATCCTCAGCAGTAATTAACGCTTCAGCAGGAAAAATCTTCTGATTAAGCCATTCCTGTAAAGGTAAATCATCTGCAAAGGAACGTAAAAAGGTCATCGGACCATGCGCATGTCCATTTTTGAACCCAGGCATTAGCAAATTACCCATACAGTCGATTTGCTGATCAAACATTTCATCTTGAATCTCGTTTGACTTATCACTCCAATATACCTTTTCAATTTTTGTATTACAAATCCAAATTTCACCAGTTCGCACAATGTCCCCATCTAACATTGTTAATATCCTGGCATTATATAATCGTATTCTCATATAGTCACCATCCTTATAGGTGATAGCGATAACATCACTTATCTTCGATTACATTTTTGAAATAGCACTTTTCACAAGAGACTGAAAAATTGGTGCGACAGCATCAGCTGCTGCCTTTACCTCTTCGTGGCTTAATGACGTTTCACTGATTCCAGAAGCTAAATTCGAAATAAATGAGATGCCACAAATTTTCATACCCATATGATTCGCAACAATAGCTTCTACAACAGTACTCATACCAACCGCGGAAGCACCTAACACTTTACACATTTTTATCTCAGCAGGTGATTCATAGCTTGGTCCTGTAAACTGTAAATAAACACCTTCTTTTAAATCTACATTCAACTCTTTACTAGATTCCTTGATGATTGCTCTCAAATCTTTATCATACACCTCGCTCATATCAGGAAATCTAACGCCAAATTCTTCTTCATTCTCACCCAACAATGGGTTTTTCACAAAACTACTAATGTGATCTGTAATCAACATTAAATCTCCACAAGCAAATCCATCTCCAAGTCCACCTGCAGCATTTGTTAAAAATAAGGTTGTTGCTCCCATTGCCTTCATCAATCGAATCGGCAAAACAACATCTTCCATTGCATATCCTTCATAATAATGAACTCTTCCCTGCATAATCACAACAGGTGTTTGCTCAATATATCCAAATACAAAACGCCCCTTATGTCCTGCAACCGTAGATTGCGGGAACCCAGCTATTTCTGAATAATCCATCGTATCGACAATATCAATTTGTTCTGCCAAGTCCCCCAATCCAGACCCAAGAATTAATGCCACTCTAGGAACAAATGCTGTTTTTTCACGTACACACTTCAAACATTTTGTTACACGTTCATACTGTTTTCCCATATTCATCCCCCCCATACTTAAGTAAATTCACATTACTATTATTTTCTGTTTGCGTTATCCCAAAAATATACAATAACTGGCGTATCAACATCAAAATTTGAGTATAATTCCTTTGCAAAGGACAAAGGCAAATTTACACAACCGTGTGAACCACTGTAATAATAAATACTTCCACCGTACGCACTTCTCCATCCAGCTGCATCATGAAGACCAATTCCTCCATTAAACTGCATCCAATATGTTACTGGTGACTCATATTCATATTCATAAGACGTTTGTTTCACTTCAACTGTCTTGCCATCTACTTTTTTCTTTACTGTTTTTGTAACAGGCTTTTTCTCTCCTCGTAAAACAGTTGGACTCAATTTATTCTGAATCGCATATAATCCAATACAGGTTCCATGTCCAGCTGCCTCACATCCCGATACACAATCACCGTCCGCGATTTTTCTTCCGTTTTTATAAGCATATACATGCTGTTCGGACAAATTTACCTCAATATAGGTATCTCCGATATCATTTTCACCCTGTAAAGTATATCCCTTATTATCAAATATTGCTTCCACAGTCGCAGCTCTTTTTGCATTTAAAGCATTTGTCAATGCTTTTGTTGTCTCATCCTGATTCATCAGATAGCCAAACTTTTCTCCATGTGTAAGAATTTTTCGTTTTGACCAGGAAGTTGTAAACTGTCGATCTGTACCCAATGTGTCATATTCTTTCGCCAAATCTGCAACATATTTTTGTACCTTTGCTTCTGAAATCACATAATCGTTACCTTTTTTCTCAAGCACCTGCTCATATAATTCCATGCCTGGCTCCAACAACAAATCATCTAATTGTAATTTAATTTCATTTTCTGCATATACATTCTTACTGTCTAATTCTTGCTTTAACGCTTCATTATCTTCTTTTATCTCCGGAAGAAAATAACAATCCTGCTCAACCAAATCAACTGTTGGTACAACCTTTGACAACGTGTCCTCTATTGCAGACTTTGCCTGATTGACATATAATGTAGAACCATTCTTTTCTTTTACAATTACAAACTTTCCATCTTCTACACCTACATAAGCATTCTCAGGTTTCTCCATATTGGACTGTTCAAAGAATTTCCAGCTATCATATTTGCTATTTAGTAACTGTTCATCCCATTTTGCATCTGCGTCCATCAAAAAATCAAACTTCTTAAAATAATTTACAAACCACAAAAAAGGATTCTGACCCTTAATACAAGTTGATAGATCATCTTTCAAAGAAATCTCCATCGCAATATCCTGTGCTTTGATTATTTCTTCTGTTCCATCAATCAAAGCAATGTTTAACTGATAATTCTTATAAAAATCATTTAATAATTGATTAGCATATGCCTTATCTGTTCCAGAAACATTTACACCATTTATGGTAACTGCCTGATAAAAATGCTGAAAGAAATAAAAAACACCTACAAAATAACCAATCAATAATACCCCGGCAAAGGAAGCAAACGCAATCATAATTCCTTTTTTACTTTTTTTCTTGTCTTTTGTAGCATCTTTCTTTTTTTCTTCCTTAGCACCCTCTTTCTGCTTTTCGGATTGTTTCTTTTCCTCTGCAGCTTTAATATCTGCTAATTTTTTACTTTCGGAACTTGGTTTTGACGATTTAGAATTTTTATCTTTTTTTGCATGATCTGCTTCTTTCTCTTCCGCTTTGCTATCGTCCTTTTTCTTTTCTTCAATCTTTTTCTCTTCTGTTTTACTATCTTCTTTTTTCTTTTCTTCAGCCTTTTTCTCTTCTGCTTTACTATCTTCTTTTTTTTCTTCAGCCTTTTTTTCTTCTGTTTTCTCTTTTTCTGTCGTTTTATCGTCTTTTTCCTTTTTTATTTCAGATAAATCCTGCTCTTTTATCGCATCAAAATCTAATATTTCGTCATAATTCTCCTCTAACATCGAACTCTTTTGTTTCTCCTCTTTTTTTAGTTCATCCCTCTTTTGTTCCATTTGAAACCTCCTAATTTGATGCGGATTCAAGCAAAACCATCACAATCTCAGGCAAATTATTTACACGAAATTTTAACGTATGATTTCCCAATCCACCACTTAATATCATATATTTATTCTTTTGTTTAAATATTCCTTTATCATACTTTGGAAAAAAACGAACCATAGGCGAAATCATTCCACCCAACACAGGGAGTCGAATCATTCCACCATGAATATGTCCTGCAAATGTTAAATCGGCACCCCATTTTACATATTCATCAAAATAGTCTGGATTATGTGCCATAAAAATGTGAAATGCATCTTCACTACACTTGCCAAAACGTTCTTCTAAATACCCCTCTTTCATCGGCATTTTACGGAATCTTTGATATAATTCCGGACTTAACGATAATCCATGTATTGCAATCTTATCATTTTCTTTTTGCAACCATACTGTCTGATCCTGAAGCAGAATAATATCCTGATTCAATGCACTATAAAACTGATTCCACATATCACCATACACGTCTGGATAAATCTTCATACGTAACTCATGATTCCCCAAACTAAAATATACGGTTGCAATTTCTGATAAACGATTCAATGTTTTTGCAGCATGAAAAACATCTTGATTTGGTTTCCCAATCACAAAATCTCCTGTCGCAACAATCACATCTGGTTGTAACGCTTTTATCCTATCAATGAGTTTCTCATTTTCCCGTCCAAAAGAAGCATTGTGTAAATCTGATAAATGCACAATCTTAAGCCCATGAAATTTTCCTGTTATTTTTTTATTTTTTATTTTGTATTGATGAATAACCAATTTTCGATTTTCAAAAAAACTAATTAAACATACAATACCTAGACAAACACTAGATAGTATACTAAGAATCCATAATATGTTCAAGCACATTTTCATTGTATGCCCCTTATCTTTCCTATTTTTTTACTAAATACAAAAACATATATTAATAAATATGAATATATTGTTCGAAAATTTTGCATAATGCATGCCGATATTTTTGTTTTTCAACAGTTTCTAATGCAACAACATTTGCATGCCCCAACACCTTACCTCCCTGTTTGTATTCAATCTTTGCAACAATATCTCCTTTATGGATTGGAGCACAATTCTTTATCGCAACCCATTTTTTTTCTATTTTTTTATCAGACGATTCTCCAATAAAAACATACCGAAAAGGTGCTTTTGCTTTTATTGCAATCTGTTTTTTTACACCATCCGAAATATTCCAGGTTGTTGTTCCGTCCAAAACCTTTTTATCCTCATAAATACTACAATTCGCAAAACCATAGTCCAACAACTTTGCTGCATCCGAATAGCGAATATCTTTCGTTTTCGCCCCCATTACAACAGCAATTAATGTTGTTCCTTCTCTTGTAGCTGTTGCAGACATCGAAAAACCTGCAGCAGATGTATATCCTGTTTTCAATCCATTCGCACCATTATACTTCTTCAAAAACTTATTTGTATTCGCAAGTCCAAACTCAGATTCTCCACGCTTCGTCTTGTGAACAATGGAATCCATCCATATTGTAGTATAATCTGTTACCTCTGGATGATTTAACAATAACTCTCTGGACAAAATCGCAATATCTCTCGCACTCATTTCATGCCCTTTCGCTTCTAATCCACAGGCATTTTCAAAATGTGTATGTTCCATTCCTAATTGTTTTGCACGCTTATTCATAAGTGCAACAAAACTTTCCTCACTTCCTGCAATGGCTTCCCCTACTGCTGTTGCAGCATCATTTGCAGAAGATACAATCATGCATTTCAACAAATCCTGAAATGTCTGTGTCTCTCCCTCCTCCAAATACACCTGGCTACCGCCCATCCCAGCTGCGTTTGCAGATATCGATATCGAATCCTCTAAATGCAATTTCTTGGCATCTAATGCCTCAAATGCAAGTAACATTGTCATAATCTTTGTTACCGAAGCGGGACGATGTGGTGTATCTGCATCCTTTTCATAGAGAACCTGACCACTATTTAATTCCATCAACAAAACTGCTGGTGACTCTATATTCAAATTTGGACTTGCCACCACCTGATTGCATCCCATATTCACATTCAAAACAGAAAAAGCGAATGCAATAACTAGTACATAAATGCATAATTTTTTCACAGGCTTACACCAATTACTCTATTTATAACAGTTTATTATATCTTATACTCTTTTATTCATTCTCCAAATCACTTTTTGTAATAATTTCATATATAATCGGATTATGCTCTGGTTTATCCTGCGTTAATTCATATGCACAAACAAACCTTTTTTTTGCTTCTTGCATTTTTTCCATATCATTTCCATACAAAACAGCAACACATGTATCCATTTCAACCCAATCACCTAAATGTTTTTTGAGTTCCAAACCAACCGTCAAATCAATCGTACTGTCTTTGGTTTGACGTCCACCACCCAAAATCAAAGAAACCATACCAATTTCTTGATTATTGCAGCAATTTAAATATACTTTTGTTTGATTTGCAGCTATCTCCTTACTTTGCATAAGATCCCTACCATATATTTCTACTGTAAACTTTGCCTTTTCAAATTTTTCTTCACATGTAATATAGCTTGCATCTCCCCCCTGTGCCTGTACGAATTCTTTCATTTTATCCAACGCACGCCCTGATGTAATAGCATTCATAATCATTTGATTTGCAGTTTCTAAATCTTTTGCCTTTTTACCCGCAAGCAACATATAACTTGCTAATGTTTTTGACACCTCCATTAGTCGCTGTTCGCCATATCCTTTTAAACATGCAATGGCTTCCTTTACCTCTAAAATATTACCAACAGCATTTCCCAATGGTTCATTCATATCCGTCAAGACAGCAATTGTTTCTCGACCTGCTAGTGTTCCAATTGCAACCATTGTTTTTGCAAGTAATCTGGCATCTTCTACCGTTTTCATAAAAGCACCAGATCCTACTTTAACATCAAGCACAATCGCATCTGCACCTGCTGCCAATTTTTTACTCATGATACTTGCAGCAATTAATGATACATTATCTACTGTTGCTGTAACATCTCGTAATGCATATATTTTCTTATCTGCCGGAGCAAGATTCGCCGTCTGACCAACAATTGATAATTTGATATCATTCACCTGTTGTATAAAACGCGACTCTTCTATCGAAGTCTGAAATCCCGGAATTCCCTCTAATTTATCGATCGTACCACCTGTATGTCCAAGTCCTCGTCCACTCATTTTTGCCACCGGAACATCCAAACTCGCCAAAATGGGACCGATAATCAAACTCGTTTTATCACCCACGCCGCCTGTAGAATGTTTATCCACCTTGATTCCATCAATTTGAGACAAATCTAGGCGCTCCCCACTATCTGCCATAGCCATCGTAAGCATTGTCGTTTCTTCGTGATTCATACCTTTAAAATAAACAGCCATTAAAAATGCTGCCATCTGGTAATCAGGAATCTCCCCATTTGTAAATCCGTTTACCATATACGAAATCTCTTCCTGATCTAAAATACCACCATTTCTTTTCTTCATAATCAAATCATATGTATTCATTTGTTCACCCCTTTTGCAATTCTATAATAATTTGAGAAAACTATTACCCACTGCCAATGATTTCACCCCAAAGTTTTCGCCTATCGTAGCTCCAATATCTGCAAAAGTGGATAAAGTTCCTAAGTTAACACTTTGTTCCAACCCTTTATGATAGCATAATACAGGAATAAATTCTCTTGTATGATCCGTTCCTTTAAATGTTGGATCACATCCATGGTCAGCATTGATAATCAATAAATCATCCTCTTTCAAAGCCTGCAATACTTCTCCTAACCTTGTATCAAACTCCTCTAATCCTCTTGCATAACCATTCACATCTCTGCGATGTCCCCATGTTGAATCAAATTCCACTAAGTTCGTGAAAATCAAACCTTCTTTTTGCGTATCCATGAACTCTAATGTCTTATCCATACCATCCATGTTATTTTTTGTATGCACAGCATCGCATATTCCTACCCCAGCAAAAATATCTTCAATTTTACCGACTGCTGTCACTCGATACCCTGCTTCTTTCATATAACTAAGCAAATTCTCTTCTGATGGTTTCAATGAAAAATCCCTACGATTTGCTGTTCTAACATATTGATTTCCCTGCTTAATAAACGGTCTTGCAATCACTCTTGCAACGGCATGTTCTTCTTTTAATATTGCCCTTGCAGTATCACACATTTGATATAATCGTTCTAACGAAACAATATCCTCACATGCTGCAATCTGAAAAACAGAATCAGCAGAGGTATAGATAATCGGATAACCCGTTTTTATATGGTCGTCTCCCAATTCATTAATGATTTGCGTTCCACTTGCAACAATATTACCCAAATAACCTTTGCATCCAGTCTCTTTCACAAATGTATCCATAAGCTCTTTCGGAAAACCGTTCGGATAAGTCGGAAATGGTTGTGCAGTATGAATACCAACCATTTCCCAATGTCCAATTGTGGTGTCTTTTCCAGCAGAAATCTCTCTTGATTTTCCATATATACCAATTGGTTGCACATCTTCTTTTTTTATGGTTGTATCATCAATTGCATATAATCCTATTTTTTCTAAATTCGGAAGATTTAAAGATTTTTTTTCTTTTATAATATTTCCCAGTGTATCCGCGCCTACATCTCCAAACTGCACTGCATCGGGTGCCTCTCCAATTCCTACACTATCTAATATGATCCAAATTACTCTCTTAAACATATCCACCCCTCCTTGTAACGGCACGATTCACTTCATGAATCCTACCTAATCGTCGAAACACATTCCTGTCATGAATTTTCGTTTCATAAGTGTTTATCTTCACAATTTATTATTTATATTATATCAAATTTTACACTTGATTTATAGTAAAAAAATAAAGTCACCTCTACACAATCATGTGTAGAAATGACTTCTTATTTTCTTCTGATGTTCTCTTATAACAATTCTGCCATCTCTAATAACAAACGTTCTGACTTATTCCACCCCAAACAAGGATCTGTAATTGATTTTCCATAGCAACCGCCTCCTACTGGCTGATTACCATCTTCAATATAACTTTCAACCATAACACCTTTTACCAGTTTTGCCACCTCTGTACTATGTCTCATACTGTGTAAAATTTCCTTCACAATTCTTGGCTGCTCATGCCATTTCTTACCTGAATTATTATGATTTGCGTCTACGATAACCGCTGGATTTTTCAAATCTGGGAACTCCTCATAAGCCTTTGCCAGCATAATTAAATCTTCATAATGATAATTCGGTACAGAAATACCATGCTGATTCAATGAACCACGCAAAATACAATGTGTTAACGGATTGCCATCTGATTTCACTTCCCAACCCGATGTCATAAATGTATGCTTTGATTGACCTGCAATACAAGAATTCATCATTACAGCGTAATCGCCAGACGTTGGATTCTTCATACCTACTGGAACATCAATTCCTGACGCAGTCAAACGATGCGACTGATTTTCAACCGAACGTGCGCCTACTGCTACATAGGATAAGATATCTGACATATAAGGCCAATTGTCCGAATATAACATCTCATCTGCCGCAGTTAAGCCTGTTTCTGCAATAGAGTCAATATGCA
Source organism: Eubacteriales bacterium (assembly GCA_030533405.1). Taxonomy (GTDB): domain Bacteria; phylum Bacillota; class Clostridia; order Lachnospirales; family Lachnospiraceae; genus CAG-590. Next base: position 8,989 of record JAUNJF010000020.1, on the reverse strand, counting down.
TCTTACGAATTGCTTTTAATCCTTCAATAAAATTAGGTTTCTCTTCAGGATTTGGTTGATGTAACATTCCTTTATAACCTGAACCATTTGTTCTTGGTTTGTTTGTATATATTCTAGGAATCACAATAATTTTATCCTTAATTTTATCCTGCACCTTTGCCAAACGACAAATATAATCAAGAACCGCATCCTCATTATCTGCCGAACACGGACCAATAATCGCTAAAAATTTATTGGATTCTCCACGAAATACTTTTGCGATTTCTGCATCTCTTTCCTGTTTTACTTTAGTTAATTCTGGTCCCATTGGAAATAACTCTTTAATTTCTTCTGCCGATGGAACCTCTGAAATATAATGTAATCCCATATCAAATCTCCTTGCTATCAATTCTGTGTGACAGTTTAGCACCATCATCTGAAAAAAGCAAGTGCAAACCCATGACAATCACTTGTTATTCTATCTACTTATACAAACAAAAAACGTTTCATAATTTGTTTTAAAATATACGGATATGTAATTCTTTTATGTTCACAATCCGCATAAATAGCCAATTCCTTATATAACACACCATCTATCGTCACTTTTAAATCTCCTATTCTTTGATTCCTTTTCACAGGTGCTTCTAGCGATTTGGGTAATTTTACATCAACATGAACCTTTTCATCATCACGCAATAACAGATGAATTTCATCCTTCACATAAGGTTGAACTGGCGTATTCTTTACACTGTCATTTACAGGAATCGCTGGAAATTCAAAATTATGATTTACAATTTCTTTATTTTTATAGTTCTTTAATCCATAATCCATCAAATGCCTTGTATCTTCCCATTTTGCATTTTTTCTAGGAGGCCATCCACATGCAAGAACAACACTCACTAACTTTTTACCATCTCGTTCTACCGCTCCAACAAAACAATACCCAGCATTCCCCGTAAATCCAGTTTTTACCCCAATTGCCCCATTATAACTTGTCAAAAATCGGTCTTTATTATATACATGTAAATTTCTTCCAGTTGTTTGCTCATGAAAAACATAATCTGGTTTTTGTATAATTTTCAAAAAATCTGGATTTTCTATTGCATAGCTTGTAATCAGTGCCATATCATATGCTGTAGAATAATGTTGTTTGTTATCTAATCCATTTGGTGTAACAAAATGCGTATGTGTTGCACCTAATTCTGTCGCCTTTTGATTCATTAAATCTGCAAATCCCTCTACACTGCCTCCTATGTGTTCTGCAATTGCCACAGCACTATCATTATGTGACTCTAGCATTAACGAATATAACAAATCGCCCAAACGATATTGTTCGCCTTTTTTCATTCCCAAATGCACCTTCGGCATACTTGCTGCGTAGGACGATACCAGAACTGTATCATCCAATTTTCCATTTTCCAACGCGATAATCAATGTCATAATTTTGGTTGTACTCGCCATAGCAGCCTTATCATTTGCATTTTTTTCAAACAAAATTCTGCGATTACTGGCATCCATTAAAACGGCATATTTTGCATTTAATTCCGGCATACTTTGGACATCCGCATCTGTTTGTGCAATTCCATTTTTTTCTAAAAAAGAAAAAGATACGAATGTATTCTTCGTATCTTTTGATAAATGACTAAATCGTCCAATTGCATTCATGCCACATAAAAAAAATGCAATCAATACAGTATATAGCCACAAACGCTTTCTATGTTTTATGATTCGAATCAAGCTGATTGTTCCAATTAGTTTTTTAATAATATATGCTGACAGATACCAATATATCCATATCGAACATATAAATATACTTCTTTAATCCTTAACGGGTGCAAATGTCAATTGTGCTTCTTCTAGAGCCTGTTGTTTGAAATCCTCAATCTTATCCGGTGTAATCAACGGCAACTCTTCCGTAGATTGTACTCCAAAACTACGCAAAAAATCTTCTGTTGTTCCAAACAAAATCGGTCTACCAACCACTTCTAACCTTCCAACTTCCTGAATTAAATTGTACTCCACCAATTTATTCACTGCATGCACACACGACACACCACGAATCGCCTCGATTTCCTGTCTGGTAATCGGTTGCTTGTACGCTACAATCGATAACGTTTCCAACAAAACATCCGTTAAAACATGTTTCTTAGGAATATTAACAATTTTAACAAGCGTATCATAACACTCAGACTTTGTACACATTTGAAATCCGTCTTCAATTTCAACAATTCGGATTCCACGATCTATCTCATCATATTTATCCATCATGTTATGAATAATTTTAACAACAGTATCTGCATCTATTTCCAATGCCTGCGCAAGTTGTTCTCTACTCACCACTTCCCCCATTGAAAATAGAACTGCTTCAATTTGTCCTTCTATCACTTTAATATCTTGTTTCATTTTCTACTCCTGTGTTTCGTCCTTTTCTGTCTTATCTTCGCCACACATGATGTCATCTAACGAATCAATTACAATTTCACCAAATATTTTTTCCTGTCGAATTGTAATTGCTCCAATTTTCATCAACTCCAAAATTGACATAAATGTAATAATGATATTCATACGAGTAGGCTGCGATTCCAACAATGTACGAAAATTAATTCCCTTTAATCCCCGAACTTCCTCTCGAATCTGAACCATTCGATCCTCTATATTAATCTCTTCTTTTTCAATCGTACCAAATTTAGAACGAATCGGATCAATCTTATCCACCTGCTTACGCATAATCGACTTAAATATATCATTTAACATACTAAGTGTCATTCCGTCAACAAGCTCCGCTGGATCTATCTCTTCCTTATAATCTAATACCTCTTTCGGAATTGTTGTTTTTTTATACAAATTCTTTGAAGCATCCAATTCCATATCTTTTAATTCCAAGGCAGCATACTTATACATTTTATACTCTAACAGACGACGAACCAGTTCTGCTCTTGGATCATCTTCCTCGACTTCTTCCTTTTCCTCTTTTGGCAACAACATCTTGGATTTAATTTGCAAAAGCGTACCAGCCATAACAAGAAACTCACTCATAACATCCATATCATTTTCCTGCATCTGACTGACATACTCTAAATACTGTTCCGTGATTGTCACAATCGGAATATCATAGATATCAACTTTATTTTTTTCAATTAAATGCAATAACAAGTCCAAAGGACCTTCAAAAACTTGTAATTTGTATGCTATTCCCATAATCACAATCCTCTAATAACAAAGTAAGCCATTTGCACAACGCAAATAGCTTACTCATTATAGTATAAAATGATTAAAAACGCAAATGCTTAAATAATGATAAATACCATACCACCATTACTATCATTTATTATTTTTTCCATCGTATCCTGTAAACGCATTTGAGAATCATCATTTATTTTATTCGACTTGGATAAAAGACCTTCTTCCACCATTTGTTCTACTGTTTTTCCAAATATATTGATATTCCACAATGCTTCTGGTGATGATTTTAATTGTTCTTTCATATTTGCCAAAAATTCTGTTGCCTGCTCCTCCGTTCCAACAATTGGTGCAATTTCTGTTGTAACATTCGCACGAATAAAATGAAGCGACGGCGCATTTGCTTTGATTTTAATACCATATTTATTTCCATGCTTGATCAATTCAGGTTCCTCTAGTTTAATGCTTTCCTTTTCAGGCATTACAAGACCATAACCCTTCATATTTACACTCGTCATCGCATCTGCAACTCTCTGATATTCTTTTCGTTTTACCGACATTTCCCTTAACAGCTTCAAAAAATCATATTCGTTATCTACTTCTGCGCCCAATAAATCCGAAAGCATATCGTAATAATTGCTTTCCGGAATCAATACCTTTAATCGGACAGTTCCTGTTCTTAAATTAACATTCGAAACATGAACATCCTCTATCCATTCACCTTCCACTTGAGGTAATTGATATACCTTTCGCATTTCCGTAACATCTTTCATTACCTGCTTTGCATAATCTATAACAGCTTTTTTTATCGGATGATTTTTATGTAACATTTCAGCCCATTTTGGAATATAAAATTGAATTTGACTAATTGGAAATTCAAATAATATACTTTTTAGGATTTCTAAAATATCATCGCCTTTTAGTTGATTACAATTAACAGGCAAAACACGAACACCAAGTGTTTTTTCCATAGAAACAGCTAATTCCTGTACCTCTGGACTCCTAGGTTTCATGCTATTTAACACAACAACAAATGGCTTTCCTAATGTTTCCATTTCAGCTACCAATTCCTGTTCGACAGATTCAAATTTATCGCGTGAAATATCACCAAACGAACCGTCTGATGTCACAATAATCCCAATTGTTGCATGATCCGTCATAACTTTCTTGGTTCCAATATGTGCAGCTTTCGTAAACGGAATATCATAATCATACCAGGGTGTTTTTACCAGTCGTTCCTTTTCTTCCTCAATATGACCAGTAGCACCTTCTACCATATATCCCACACAATCTACAAGCCGAATATTTACACTTGTATTATCATCAATCATGATTTCTGCTGCATTCTTAGGAATAAACTTTGGTTCCGTTGTCGTAATCGTCTTACCCGATCCGCTTTGAGGTAACTCATCAATTGTTCTTGTTTTTTCCGCGTCATCTTTCATCCGTGGCAAGACTAAATATTCCATAAAACGCTTAATAAATGTTGATTTTCCAGTCCGGACTGGTCCAACAACTCCAATGTAAACATCTCCACCCGTCCTTGCTTTTATATCTTGGTAGACATCAAACTGCTCTTTCATAACATCCTCCTTAAGAGATTTTTGTATCCAATCATCCTAAAAAGAATATATGCAAAAGAACCTTAAATCATTCCTATTTTTACCAATTTAAATTATGAGACTCTCTGGTACGATCTCTTAATAATAATTTAATCGATGCCTCTCTGGCGTCAACACCTTCAAATAAAACCTGGTTCACAGCCTCAACAATTGGCATAGAAACATTCATCTTATGTGCAAATGCCAATGCTGCCTTTGCAGAATAAACACCCTCCACAATCATCTTAACCTCATCCATTGCTTCCTGATAACTTTTTCCCTGTCCGATCAAAAAGCCTGCATTCCGATTGCGAGAATGCTTTGATGTACAAGTCACAATAAGATCACCAATTCCTGACAATCCTGCAACTGTTTCCATACTTCCACCTAGCGCAACAACCAATCTCATGATTTCAGTGACGCCTCTTGTCATCAACGCTGCCTTTGTATTATCACCAAAACCTAAACCATCAACAATACCTGCGGCCAAGGCGATAACATTTTTTAGCGAACCACCCAATTCAATACCAATCACATCCGGACTTGTATAAACTCTAAAATAATCATTCATAAACGTATCCTGAATGTATTCTGCTACTTCCTTTTCATATGCACCTGCAACAATCGTCGTTGGAATTCCTCGTCCTACTTCCTCTGCATGACTTGGTCCTGATAAAATACCTGCCTTTACCTGTGGACACTCCTGTTTAATAATCTCCGTCATTGTACAAAGTGTATCTTCTTCAATTCCTTTTGCAACATCAACAACAATTGTATTTTCCTTTAAATAAGGCGCTGCACTTTTCATAGTAGTACGTACAAATGTAGATGGTACTGCACAGACAACCATATTTGCTTCTTCCAATGCATATTCCATATCCGTTGTAAACTCAATGCTACTTGGAATCATGACACCTGGTAATTTATCCCTGTGCTCCCGAAAATCCATAAGCATTCTCACTTCTTCTGGGTCAATGGACCATACTCTGACATCATGACCATTTCCACAAAGTACAATAGACAATGCAGTTCCCCAACTTCCAGCACCTAATATACAAACTTTCTTCATTACACCCTCCTAAATTGCCTTATAACAGATTTTTTGTATTATTTTTTATTGGCAAATAACTTATTTTCCTCTCCATGTATCAATCGAACAATATTGGCCTTATGGCGATAAAACGCCAATGAGGCAAACAAAAATATGATAAAATAACTTTCAATTAATTCTTTTCCCTGATATGCAACATTGGATACTGGATTTATAATGCATCCTCGACATCCTAAAACAATAAAAGAAAGCAAAAACAAACTAACAACAACAAGAGAACCAAGCGAAACATATCTAGTAATTATAACGCATACTAAAAATGCAACAAGACAAATTAAAATAATACGAACATCAAGAAGTCCTGCTATCACTCCAGCGGTTGCAGCAATTCCCTTCCCTCCCTTAAATCCCATATAAAACGGAAAATTATGTCCTATTACAACACCCAATCCACTCCATAAAATCATAGGATACAATATATCTGGGAAAAAAATAGTTCCCACAATTCTAGCAATGACACAAATAATAATCGCCTTAAATAAATCACCAAGAAATACAATCAATCCAGCCTTTTTACCCAACACACGAAGGGCGTTTGTTGTTCCTGAATTACCACTTCCATGTTCTCTAATATCAATTCCATGTGCTTTTCCATATATATATGCAGTTTGAAATAATCCAAAACAATAACCTGTTAAAACGCATAAAATTCGTACTAATATTTCCATTCGCTTCAACCTTTCTCTTTTCGTTCTCTATAAATAAACTTAAGCGGCGTACCTTTAAAACCAAATGCATCTCTTAAACGATTTTCGATATATCTCGTATACGAAAAATGTGTCAAATTTTTGTCATTTACAAAAATAACAAATGTTGGTGGCTTTACAGAAACCTCTGTAATATAATACAATCTCAATTTCTTACCCTTATCTGTTGGAGGTTCTTGCATTGCGACTGCCTCCATCAAAATCTCGTTTAACACACCGGTTCCTACGCGAAGGGCGTGATTATCAATTACCATATCAATTCGTTCAAATAGCTTCGGTAATCTTTGTCCTGTTTTTGCTGAGATAAAGATGATTTCTGCATAACTTAAAAACGACAAAATTCTTCTTCGAATTTATACACTGATTTATCATCTTTTTCTATAGCATCCCATTTATTAACCGCAATAATCATACCTTTTCCACGATCATGCGCAATTCCAGCAATTTTAGCATCCTGTTCTGTCACACCTTCTGTTGCATCAATCACAAGTACACAAACATCAGCTCTTTCTACCGCAGTTACTGTTCTAATAATCGAAAAACGCTCAATATCTTCCTTGATTTTACTTTTTCTACGAAGACCCGCCGTGTCAATAAAAACATATTCCCTATCATTTCTTACAATTGCAGTGTCAATCGCATCTCTTGTTGTTCCTGCAATATCAGAAACAATAACACGTTCTTCTCCCAATAATTTGTTGATAATCGAACTTTTACCAACATTTGGTTTACCAACAATTGCAATCTTGGGACGATCATCCTCTTCATCCGATTTGGTATCATTAGGAAAATGAGACACCACTTCATCTAACATATCTCCCAGTCCAAGCTGAGAAGCTGCTGAAATTGCAAATGGATCTCCTAATCCTAAATTATAAAACTCATATACATCTGGCATATATTTTTCAAAACTGTCTACTTTATTTACAACCAATACAACTGGCTTTTTAGAACGACGAAGCATATCCGCAACCTTATGATCCGCATCCACTAATCCCTGACGTACATCTACAATAAACATAATAACGTCTGCTGTATCCATCGCAATTTGTGCCTGGTTACGCATACTTTTTATAATAATATCATCACTTTCAGGCTCAATACCACCTGTATCTATCATTGTAAAATTATAATCCAACCAGTTAACATCTGCATAAATTCGATCTCTTGTTACACCTGGTGTGTCTTTTACAATCGATATCTTCGAACCAGCTAATACATTAAACAATGTGGATTTTCCAACATTTGGTCTACCTACTATGGCAACAATTGGTTTACTCATTGTCATATCTCCTTCATACACGTGACTTCATGATTACATATATTTCAATAGTTTACAATACCAAAACTTATTTGTAAACCATTACTCACTTACTTTTACATATTTCACAAATGAACAACAAAATCAATCATCTTTTTTGTAACATCATTACTCCCGCCAAATTTCCTCGCTTTCCATTGCTTTTTCTGTGAGAAAATAAAAAATCCGAATTACAACAGGTACACAAGTCTGTTACATCAATGTGTTCTCTCGATATGCCTGCATTTAATAGAGTACGCAAACATGCCTGATGAAGGTTTAACTGATACTTTTGATTGCCTGTTGGATAAATAATCTCTTTTCCACAATCGTTTCCATATACTGCATAAATCTCATTTGCAACATCTTCACTTACTTCATAACAACTCTGACAAATGGAAGGACCAATTGCACATATGATATCCTGAGGCTTGCTACCATATTCAGAATGCATATACGCAACCATTTTCGCTCCAATTTCATGCACCGTGCCTCTCCATCCAGAATGCGCCATTGCAATCACATGACAACCTGGGTCATAAAAAAATAACGGTACACAATCTGCATAAAAAGTAATTAATGGAATTCCCACTTCATCTGTAACTAATCCATCAATTTCAACAATATCACTTTCCTTGATTATTCCTTTTCCTGCATCTTCCTTTGTAACTTTATGAAATCTTGTCAAATGTACCTGATTAGAAAACACCAATTTTTTCTCATCATATCCTATAGCATTTGCAAATAATCGATGATTTTCCCGTACCAATTCCTCATCATCACCTCTTGTAAAACTTAAATTCATAGAAGAAAAATGATTCTTTGATACACCACCTAATCTTGTTGAAAAAGCATGTATCATATCTGTTTTATACTGATCTAACTTTGGAAATGTAATGTAATACACCTCATTTTTTTCGTTAATCACTGTCGTTTTTTCTTTATGAATATATGATAATGTTTTTTTATCAAATAAATTGTTTTTCACACATATTACCTCTCTTATTTCTCACAATCTATAACCAAACGCATTTTTTATATACATTACCTTCTCACCTACAATTGCTGCAACATCAAATCGTACAGGTGTATTCTCACCCAATCCATGACA
>JAUNJF010000070.1 GCA_030533405.1 Eubacteriales bacterium | reverse complement strand
AATATGACACGTACAATCGGATTTCCGATAAGCCACAAGGAAAACGAAAACCGAAGAGCTATTCTTCCCTGCGATATAAAATCAATTTCCAACCCGGAGTGTTTGTATTTTGAAAAAGGGTACGGCAATGTTTTAGGGGTAGAAGATGAGGAATTTGATCGGCTTGGATGTAAGGTTGTAGATAGAGATGTGGTTCTGGTGCAGGATATTATTTGTGATCCCAAAGTCGGTGATGCGGATTACCTTGAAAACTTGCATGAAGGACAAATAATATTTGGTTGGATTCACGCTACGCAGAACAGAGACATTACAGATAAAATAGTGACCAGTAAGTTGACCGCTTATGCTTGGGAGAAGATGTATTATGGTGGGCGCCACTTGTTCTGGCGAAATAATGAGTTGGCGGGAGAGGCAGCCGTCATGCATGCCTTTCAATGTTATGGAAAAATGCCATATGAATCAAAAGTTGCTGTTATTGGAAGAGGGAATACTGCACGGGGGGCTATTAAAACACTAAATATGCTAGGTGCTCAAGTGGTTCAGTATGACCGTAAAACCGAAGAATTGTTTAGAGATGAAATTGGACAGTATGATGTTATTGTAAACTGCGTATTATGGGATGTTATGAGAAAGGATCATATTATTTCCAAAGAAGATTTAGCTAGAATGAAAAGAAAATCCATGATTATTGACGTAAGCTGTGACAGAAATGGCGGAATAGAAACAAGCGTCCCAACATCTATTGAGAATCCCATTTATGAGGTAAACGGCGTGTTACATTACGTGGTGGATCATACACCATCACTGTTTTATAGAACCTTTACTAAAAACAATTCCGAAGTGATAACGCCTTTTTTACAGCAATTGATGTTGGATAATATCGGAAAAGTGTTGAGAGATGCTCTCATCGTTGAATACGGAGATATTATTGATGAAGAAATTATTAAATTTCAGCATCGATAGTCATGCGAGAAGGGGAGGTTATGTGACTAGGGAAAAAAAATTGATGTTTAACACCATCGCATCGTTAACTTGTCAAGTTGTCACGCTTATATGTGGATTTATACTGCCTCGGTTAATACTCAGTTCTTATGGTTCAGAGGTTAATGGGCTTGTTAACAGTATATCGCAGTTTTTAGGGGTTATTACGCTTCTTGATTTGGGGGTGGGCGCAGTTGTACAGTCAACGTTATACAAACCCCTTGCTGAAAAAGACCATAAAAAAATAAGCGAAATCTATGTATCCGCAAGAAAGTTTTTCACGCGACTTGCATTGATCCTTTTGGCGTATGCAGTTGTAATAATGGTAGTATATCCGCTTATTGTAAACAAAAATTTTGACTATGGGTATACATCGCTGTTGATTGCAGTAATCAGTATAAGCAGCTTTGGCCAGTATTTTTTTGGCATAGTGAATAGCTTGCTTTTGAGTGCAGACCAAAAAGGGTATATTCAATATACAGTTCAAATTATAACACTTATATTAAATACAGCTGCTTGTTCGGTTTTAATCCTTGCGGGCTGCTCGATTCATATCGTAAAACTTACCACTTCTGTTATATTCCTTATAAGGCCGCTGTTCTTGGATTGGTACGTAAATAAATATTACGAAATCGATAGAACAATAGTACTTACCGAAGAACCCATTAAACAAAAGTGGAATGGCATGGCACAGCATTTTGCTGCGTATGTTCTTAGTGGGACGGATAATATCGTTCTTACTTTCTTGTCCACACTGGCAAATGTCTCAATATACTCAGTGTACAATATTGTCATCAGCGGTGTAAAAAATTCATTTTTATCTTTGACAGGTGGTTTCCAGTCTCTGATAGGGGAAATGCTTGCCAAAAAGGAATTTGATAAATTAAGAATTTTTTTTGGTTATGTTGAGTGGATCCTGCATACCGGAACTACGCTTATTTTTGGATGTACCGGAGTACTGATTGTGTCGTTTGTTCAAGTTTATACAAATGGAATACATGACGCTGATTATATACAGCCGTTATTTGCTGTATTGATTACAGCTGCAAATGCAGGACATTGTCTTAGACTTCCATACAATATCCTTATCCTTGCAGCGGGACACTATAAGCAAACACAAAGCAACTATATTACAGCAATGCTTCTTAATATTGTCATATCTATTGCAACTGTACGGCTGTGGGGTTTAGTTGGTGTTGCTATTGGCACGTTAGTAGCTATGGCGTATCAAACAGTATGGATGGCCTGGTATGATTCGAAAAATATTATCAATTGGCCGTTTAAAAAAATTTTGAAGCAGTTTGCTGTCGATTTCGCAACGGTTGTTATGGCCAGTCTTGCATCGTTTAAGATTCCATTGCTTTCGGTGACCTATCTATCATGGTTTATTCGTGCCGTGGAAGTTTTTGCAATCTGGTTTTGTATCACGCTGGCTATAAATTATGTGTTCTATAAAGAAAGCATAACTGCATTACTTCATAGAGTGAAAAGAAAAGTCATGAAAGAAGGATAAAACGAAGATGAATATGAATAACAAAACCATCCTAATCACAGGTGTAGCCGGATTTATTGGTGCAAACCTGGTGTTGGAACTGCTGCGCACCCAACCGTCGGTCAATATCGTCGGCATTGACAACCTAAACGACTACTACGATGTATCCATCAAGGATTGGCGGCTATCCGAAATCAAAAAAGAAGCTGCCGCTCATCCCGACTCCAAATGGACCTTTGTGAAGGGCTCCATTGCGGACAAGACCGTCATTGACCAGATTTTCAGCACCTCCCCCCCTGATATTGTGGTCAACCTAGCCGCTCAAGCTGGTGTTCGTTACTCCATCACCAACCCGGACGCCTACATAGAGTCCAACCTCATCGGCTTCTATAACATCCTGGAAGCCTGCCGCCATTCCTATGA
>JAUNJF010000069.1 GCA_030533405.1 Eubacteriales bacterium | reverse complement strand
GAACTAAAAAATCCTTGAAAAATAAGGAAAAAAGACTTGACTTAATAGGGAGGATAACAGATATTATGTTAAAAGAAATGTGTAAAATCATAAATGGCTCCGAGTTAAATAAGAATGCTCACGAATTTGAGCAAGGTACGAAAATAATTTCGGTAACTGCATCACCGCACGATGAAAAGAAAGTGATGTGTTTGAGGGTAATGGCTAATATAACGGAGCATGAGCCGTTGGCTGTCGAGCAAACTAGGGAATGTGCACAAAGAGAAAAGGGCGGTAAGGAAGGGCTGCCATATGTAGAGGACATGGAGAAAATTAAGGAGATTCCGTGCGTTGGCGTCAGTAATATCCAACGAGCACCAATAAATACTGGCGCGATGATGTACAAATCAGTCGAACTTTCAAAGTTTATGTTCAATGATGGAGAGTTCCAAACGCTTTTTGATGGAAAGTTATATTATCAAGGAGAAGAGGTTATGAATTGTGTTATCTGTATAGACCATATTGTAGCTTCAGATAAGAGAACTTGCTATGAGTGCAGTGTTTATATTAATGGGAAGATTTACCATAAGACTATTCAAGCTAATATTTTTTTCACCGGATTATGGCTACAGGATTCCATTCCGGGATTTGCCACAAGTGTTGAAAAAAATAAGGCTATGAAGTTGATTTACAAGTATCTTAATTGCCTGGTTAAAAAAACTCAGGGAAAAAATATTTGTAATCAATGTAACAAGCCTGGCTGGACTGAACATGAGGGATATATGATTTATGTCACGCCGGACGGTACAATCCCAAATGTTGGTTTGCAAATAGTGTCGGTATATGGTCAGAGATTTGGAAATGTGGGAGATCCAGAGAGAGGGAATGTAAGAACTTTTCTTTCTATGGCAAGGTTAACACCACGTACATGGACTGCTCCAATAATACTTCTTTATGATGTTATGTGTTTTTCGTACAGCTTGTACAAAAAGGCTGGCCTGTTGCCTAAATTTCTTCTATTTTTGAATGGAAAAAGAGGATGCTACAAGACAAGTCTTTCTCTTTTGATGACGCAGATTGAGAGGAGAGATAGTCCTGAATACAGTCTGAAAGCAACGGCAGCTGGCATAGAAGCGGGATACAGAAAGTATAAGGATGCAGTAATGTTAGTAGATGACTTGGCACCTTGTACAGAATTACGAGAACTTAATAATATGAAATCGAATGTAGAGCGGCTCGTTCGTGCTTTTGGAGATGGGACGGGGATAAAACGTAACTTTGATTTTTGTGATTCAGATAAGGAGCTGGAACAGTATGAGGCGGAAGGAGGGGCGATCATTACAGGAGAATTTGTTACCGGATGCGAATCTTCTCTGGCAAGATGTCTCATATTACCTTTAGCTCTGGCAGATGTAGATGTTATGTTGATGACGGAATTGCAAAAAGATGAGGGATTATTACCGAACTTTATGGCAAAATTTATTGAATATCTGGCCATGAATTATCAAGGTATCGTTTCGTACATCCGTGAGAGAGGGAAGCATTATAGAGCTAATCTGAATGGTAAATTTTCTAATGCACGTTACGGAGAATATTATGCCCAGTTGGCTGTAGCAGCGGAGCTGTTGGTTCAAAAGTATGGTTATGAAACTGGACAGTTGAGTCAGGCGGACTGTGATCAGCAATTGGAGGTATTCATGTACTCTATTCAGCAGGCAATAGAATATAACGACCATGCTTTGATGGAAGAATCTCCTATTACATTGCTTTGCAGGGCAATCATTATGAAGATAGATTCCAATATGTTTGCTGTTGTTCCAAAGAACAGCAAGGTTAATAATGAGATCCACCAGATTCTTGAAACAGAGGACGCCTACTATATTCGGGCAGAAGACATTTATTCTATGAAGAATAGTTATGACCATGAAAATGGAATTTTTCGAGCAGAATATAAGGCAGCTACGTTAGCAAATATGCTATGTGACGCTGGAATAGCTCGGAGAATCCATGAAGGGAAAACTGTACGAACAGGGCGAAAAATTGGAAATGCGAGATATGTGGAAATTAATAAAAAGGAGCTTTTTGAACAGGCAAACTTATAATATCAGCATAGAACGCAGAAAGAAATATAAAAACGTTTTGATTGTATACTATAACTATGGATGTAATCAAAATGACCATAAATGAAAACTAATAGGATTAAGCGAGGTGAGCAATATGGCAGGAATGTACTACACAGCAATGGACGTATCGAAGCTCCTGGGAGTATCCCGTGGGCATGCGTACAAAATTGTCAAGAATCTGAACGATGAACTTCAAAAGAAGGGATTCATTACGGTTTCGGGAAGAATACCTAAGAAATTCTTGGCAGAACACTACTACGGTCTTGATATGGTCGAGGCGGACAAACTATTAGAGGCATAATATTTTGGGGGATTGCCGACAGGGCAATCCCTCAAAAGATACACTCAAGAGATACAGGAGGGAAATATATTGACAGTGACAAAAAATGTAGAAAGGAATTACTGGGAGGTTCAGTTCTATTATAAGGACTGGCAGGGAATCCAAAGAAAGAAGCACAAACGGGGATTTAAAACGAAAAAAGAAGCCATCGCCTGGGTGGAGCAGTTTAAGCTTCAGCAGGCAAGAAATTTAGACATGAAGTTTTCTTCTTTTGTTGAAATCTACTTTGCAGACATGGAGCAGCGCCTTCGGGAGAATACTATCCGGAGCAAACGATATATTGTTGAGCTGAAAATCCTTCCATACTTCAAAGAGAAGAAGGTGGCAGAAATTACGGCTGCCGATGTCAGAAAATGGCAAAACATCCTTATGGACAAAAAGAACGGGTATTCTCAGACATACTTGAAAACCATCAATAATCAACTCTCAGCAATCATGAATTATGCGGTGAATTATTATGATTTGCCAAGGAAT
>JAUNJF010000068.1 GCA_030533405.1 Eubacteriales bacterium | reverse complement strand
CACTTGAATATGCTCGATTGGCACTTGAAGGCAATCTACAAATGTGGGTAGATGCAGAAGATAGCTTAGAAGTTTGGTAATCAAAAATGGAGGTAGGTTCGTAATGAACTTGCCTCCATTTACTTATTCTTCAAAAAATCGTTGCTGTATCACAGCATTGTTTCATCCTTAATGACTTCGACCAAATCACTATTACATATTTTCTTGCTTCCTAAATAATAGGCAAACACTACAAATGCAATCACAGCAACTACAAAAAGAAATACCAACATAAAAGGTGCTTTCGACAAATATTCCGGTACAGAAATATAAGCTGCCGATAACAATAATCCCACCATTGGAACATTGATAATCACACTAAGAAGCAATGGTCTTAAACAGATGATAATTGATTCCATAAACAGTATTTTCTTCATTCCCTTTC
This sequence comes from Eubacteriales bacterium, assembly GCA_030533405.1. GTDB lineage: Bacteria > Bacillota > Clostridia > Lachnospirales > Lachnospiraceae > CAG-590. The sequence continues at coordinate 2,644 of JAUNJF010000068.1, read as the reverse complement.
CTGACAGACCGATAGTAAAATATCTGGCAAATTCCTTTCTTCTTTGCATGATTTGTCCCAATGTGAACGAAAAAATATTCGCTATACCAATGCAGGCAATAATAGCAGCAAAAGACCATATAAATGTTTTCATGCCATTCCTCATTTTCTGTTCAGATTGTTCTGCCTCCATTCTGCTCTCCAAAGAATACTCTCCATATCCTTGTAACAGACTTTTTAGTTGTTCCTGCACCTCTTTGTCCTTTTCCGTTGCAGTCAGAAAAATGTTGTAAGTTGCTTCTGACACTGGCAATGCACTCGCAATTCCATTATAAAAATTTTGTGAAGCAATTAAAGTCAGCGAATACTGTTTATATTCATCTCTTATCCTTGGCATTTCATCGGCATAGGAATCAATGTTTAGTTCATTACCAGCAAGGACAATAGTTAGTGGATACTGCGTATCAACCAACGGAATATACTCCCGATATTTTCTGTTGCTATGCAAGCTGTCCCATATTTTGTTAATCGCAACAACATCTGTCTGAACGATATTCTGTTCCATACAGTATTTTTCAAAACTTGTATTGTCTAAAATATAAATCGGTGCAGAAAACACATAATTCTTATCTATATCCGAAGCTATCATTTCAGTCAGATTTTCAATGCCTGTTGCCTTCAATTCCTGACTGAACTTCTGCCCTGAAATAGTAGTATCTGTCATTACCTTTCGATAGGAAATACAACTTTCAATTCCCTCAATTTTTTCTATTTCTTCCAACAGATTTTCAGAATATTCCTTCGTGGTAAGGACCATATCCCATTTATCACGATATCGCTCAAAATAGGTAAATTGCGTACTAATTCCTGATATTATTTCAATATTGAGAAATCCAATCAATGCAAAAAAGGCAAAGAACAGCGAAAATGTAGATGTACGCAATTCCTTTCTTCTTGCATAAATAGACTTTCTTGCCAATTCTCCATGTACTCCCAAAAGCTTGGAAAACCGAAACTTCTTCATTTTGGTAACACTTGTTTCTATTCCATAACCCAAAGCCTCAAGTGGTGTGAGCTTACTAACTTTTTTTGCCGGTATCCATGCCGACAATAGAACAGTCAAAGTCGATACCACAAATGCCATCACAAATACAATGATATGAAAATGAAATGCAGCTTGGTATTCACGAATATCTGCTGTAATCGTTATTATGGTTTCCACTAACAGATAGCTCAAACCTATTCCCAATAAAATTCCACATAGAACAGGAATAAAGCACAAAATCATAACTTCCTGTAATAAAAAACTTTTTATCTGTTTGGGTGTTGCACCAACACTTTGCAGGATACCCAACTGGTGAATCCGATTGTTCATGGGTACTTCAAAAGCATTATGTATCATAATGATAAGTGAAATACAAGCAGCTAAAATAACAAATCCATAAGCCATGACAAGTGGTTCCGGACGTTTGGTATAACTACCTTCTAAAAAAATAATCCGGTTGACATGGTCAATCCACAAATTGTAAGCCATGCTACACAATAAACTTAAAAACATGGTAGAAATCAAGGAAATAACAGCAAGAAAGATACTGCTTGCTTTATTATTTCTAATATGCTTAACCGAATATTCCCTCCACATATAGCCACCTCTATTTCAACCTTTCATCAGACACCAATCTCCCATCTTGTAAATGCAGCATACGGTCTGCCTGCAACGCTAATTCTTCATCATGTGTTATGATTATCAGTGTTTGATTATATTTCTTATTTGAATATTTAAGCAGTTCAATAATTTCCCTGCTGTTCTGGTTGTCAAGATTGCCGGTAGGTTCATCTGCCAAAACAAGAGCAGGAGCATTTATCATTGCACGACCGATGGAAACCCTCTGCTGTTGTCCCCCAGATAGCTGTTTGGGAAGATGTTTTCTTCTTTCCTCCAATCCTAATGTAGCAATTAGCTCATTCAAGCGGTCATCGTTTATTTTCTGTCCGTCTAATCGCAATGGTAACACAATATTTTCCTCCACATTCAATATGGGAATCAGGTTATAAAACTGATAAATAAGCCCCACTTGTCTGCGTCTGTAAATGGCAAGTTCTTCTTGATTTTTTCCAAAAATCTCTTGCTTATCTACATATATTTTTCCGCTTGTAGGTTGATCAACACCACCTATCAAATGTAATAGTGTTGATTTCCCTGAGCCTGACTGTCCAACAATAGAAATAAATTCGCCCTTATTCACAGAAAAAGAAACATTATCAAGGGCTTTTACTTCTGTTTCCCCCATCCCATAAGTTTTACATAGGTTTTCGACTTTCAATATTTCCATAGCAACTCCACCTTTCTTCTTAACGCATATCTATTCTATCATTTCCGTATGACAGGTTCGTGACTATTTCATTACAATTTTGTCATAAAAGGAAAAAGGAGCTTAAATAGCTCCCTTGTAAAATGTGATAACAAATTCGGTGCCATGTGGACTGACATGTTTTATCTTTATTGTTCCATTTTGTCTGCGTATAATCATTCGTGATAAGGCAAGCCCTATACCTGCATTTTCGGGATTTGATTCTTTTCCCTTATAGAATCGTTCAAATAAGTGCGGGAAATCTTCTTCAGAAATACCAGCACCATTATCAGCTATATTTATCTGTGTATGGA